>CP047917.1:0-600000 GCA_010202115.1 Candidatus Saccharibacteria bacterium oral taxon 488 | reverse complement strand
CTCGTCTTGGCGGATAACACACGCCTTTCGCGCTCATCTAAGCCAGCGAAGCCGGCCCACACTGCCTCAGCGCCAAAGGTCCCGAAATCGACACGCTCGCTGCTGCGACTTACCCGTAAAGATCGGCCACTGAAGAAATTAACTGAGCGCGAACTAATTCAACTGGAGAGTGAAATTGGCGCAACGATTTTCGGTGACAAGCCCGACCGCGTCGTCCGGCGGACGTTCTTTAACCTCGATAAAACGACGTGGATTTGGCACGAAGAAGTGATGGGCAAGGACGGCAAGCGTCATGAGCTGACGACGCGCTATGAGGTGCAGCCGAAGGGTATCTTGAAAATCCAGCCTAACTATCAGTATAACTATCTCGAAGGCCAGGAGCTACAAAACTTTGTGCTGGCAGTCAATGAATATCATGAACGGGTAGCGCGTCAGTTATATAATCGCGATCCGAAAACTGGACAGTTGGTGTAGTCGCCATCTGGGCTGCTTGGTATAATAGTATGTGTGGAATCCTCTATGATATATCTTGATCACGCTGCTGCTACGCCGATGGATCCGTTGGTGGTTGAGGCAATGCAGCCGTATTTTTCGGAGAAGTTCTTTAATCCGTCCAGTCCATATGCACCGGCGGTCGCCGTCAAGCGTGACTACCGTGAGGCAAAATCGCGCATCGCGCGGGTGCTGGGTGTGGCTGCGGATGAATTAGTGATGACGGCTGGTGCTACGGAGTCAATCAATCTGGCGTTTACCGCGGCGGGTGGTGTGAGTTTGATCTCGGCCATTGAACATAGTTCAGTTATCAATTCTGCAAAAGCGCGCTCGGACGTTCGGCTTATCCCGCCGATGAACAATGGACGCATCGATCCGCAGGCTGTCAAAAAACTGTTAACGCCAGACGTTAGTTTTATGAGCATCGCGCTGGCGAATCATGAGCTGGGGTATATCCAGCCCGTTGAAGAGATCGCGGAAGTTGTGAGGCTCGAGCGCGTCAGGCGCCAAGAAAATGGCGAATCAACGCCACTTATATTTCATACCGACGCCTCGCAGACCGCAGCGCTGATGGATGTGAAAATTAAACGGCTGGGTGTTGATTTGTTGACGCTATCGGCGGCAAAAGTTTACGGGCCGAAACAGGTTGGTTTGCTATGGATACGGCCGGGCGTCAAGCTACAGCCGAACATTGTCGGCGGCGGGCAGGAGGCGGGTCTGCGCAGCGGCACGGAAAATGTGGCTGGCGTGGTCGGTTTTGCGACGGCGCTGGAACTAGCCGCCAAGCGTCGCAGCGGTGAAGTAAAACGGCTGCGAGGACTGCGTGATACGTTAGCAAAAAAACTAATGGCGGCTTTCCCTGACATGATTATTTCTTCTGATCAGAAAAAATCGCTAGTTAATTTTCTCAATATTTCATTTCCTGGTGTTGACGCCGAACGATTGGTGTTTTTATTGGAAGCGCGCGGCGTGCTGGCGGCGACGGGTAGTGCCTGTGCGGCTAATTCGGGGACGCGATCACATGTTTTGGCGGCGATTGGGCTAAGTGATGCGGCGATTGATGGTAGTCTGCGGCTGACGTTGGGGCGGCTGAACGATGAGACGCAAGTTATGCGGGCGGCGGACGAGATTATTACTGCAGTGCGTACGGAGCAGGAGCGAACACGATGATTCATCGGTTAATCGGCTTGGTATTAATTGCGGTCGCAGTCATTGTCGGCCTGAGCCATTATCTATCGCCGGATGACTTGAAAGATTGTCCACGCCCTGGCTCAGGGCAGTGCCAAAAAGCGGGCGCGATCATCGTTATTAGTGGCGGTGACACCGAAGCGCGCACGGCTGAGGCAGTCAAGTTATATCAAGCTGGCTGGGCGCCGACCATTATCTTATCCGGTGCTGCAGCCGATAAATCCGGCCCGTCTAACGCCGCCGCCATGAGAAAACAAGCCGAAGCGGCGGGTGTGCCAACTGCGGCCTTGGTGATGGATGAACGTTCAGAAACCACTAAGCAGAATGCCCAAGAAGTGGCAAACATCATAGCGCAGCGTGGTATCAAGCGTGTCATTCTGGTCACCAGCGGCTATCACATGCGGCGGGCACTGGCCGAGTTTTCAGCACAACTGCCGAACGTTGAACTGCGGGCGCATCCGGCGGCGCAGGATAAGCATTGGAGTGCATGGTGGTGGCTGACACCGTGGGGCTGGTGGCTGGCGGTCGGCGAATTGCTGCGGATCGGTTTATTTGCGCTGGGAGTGTCGCGCTGATGGCTCGGGTGTTCGTCGGTATGTCGGGCGGCGTTGATTCGTCGGTAGCGGCAGCTCTATTGGTTGAACAAGGCCACGAGGTAACTGGCGTGTATATGAAAAACTGGTCGGAAGATTTGCCGGGTATGCATTGTCCGTGGGCCGAGGATGTGGCTGATGCCAAGCGCGTGGCGGTGGGGCTGGGGATTGATTTTCAAGTGTTTGATTTCCAGAAAGAGTACAAGCAAAACGTCGTTGACTATATGATCCGCGAATACCAGGCGGGTCGCACGCCAAACCCTGATGTGATGTGTAATCAAGAGGTGAAGTTTAAGTTATTTTTGGAAGCGGCGCTGGCGGCGGGTGCGGAGTATATTGCGACGGGGCATTATGCACGCACTTTTTCTGCTGCGGGTCCTGTCGCTCGGTCCGCCCCTGAAAATTTTTCAGGTAAGCTGAAAACATTTTCGGGTGCTGCCCCGCCTCGCGCCACCCGAAGAGCGGATTCTTGCTTGAGCGAGGGTCGGTTATTCCGGTCTCGCGACGACAATAAAGACCAAACCTATTTCCTCTACCGCGTGACGTCTGAGGCGTTAGCAAAAACCATGTTTCCGCTGGGTGATTTTACCAAGGCTGAGGTGCGTGAGATGGCCAAAGAGCGGGGTTTGTGGACGGCCAGCAAAAAGGAATCGATGGGGATTTGCTTTGTTGGGCAAGTGGGAATTCGTGAGTTTTTGTCAGAATATGTCGAGACGAGCCCGGGCGACATTATTGACCAACAAACAGGCGCGGTTGTTGGCCGGCATGACGGGGCGATATTTTATACCTTGGGGCAGCGCCATGGCCTGAATGTTGGTGGCGGCTTGCCGTACTATGTCGTCGGCAAAGATATGGCCAAGAATGAAGTTTACGTGTCCCGCTCAATTGATGATGGTAACTTGTGGCGGAAAGAATTGACTCTGACTGACGTTCACTGGATCAATCAGCCGCTAAAAGACGGCACCTATCAGGTTCGGGTGCGACACCGAGCGTCGTTGATCAAGGCAGAGGTCACATGCATCAATAACGATGCTAGTGAGAAGGTGACAGTCAAGCTGTCTGAACCGCAGCGCGCCGTCGCCCCGGGTCAGTCGGCTGTGATATATGACGGTGAGGAATGCTTAGGTGGCGGGATTATTTGCTAAGCTAGCTGCTACTAAGAAGCGTATTTGAGAGAGATCTCTTCCAAAGCTTTAAGGTATTTCAATCCCGGTTTTCTTGGCATACCCTTAAATCCTACATCGGTCTGACGGCCATGAGCTGGATTTGGTCCATGGTAATCAGAGCCAGCGCTCACAGCAAGTCCAAACTCTTGAGCAAGTTCTGTCATTTGATCAATTGCCGTCACCATCGCTCCGCCTCTGGACTGGTCATGGTAGTAATAAAACGCTTCGAGTGCGTCGAAATTAGTATTGCTAATCACATTGCGGAGGGTCGCTATATCCATATCTTCGTACAAACTGGCGATAGGATGGGCGAAGATTGCAATGCCGTGTGCATCATGGATTGCTTGGATAGCTTCTTCTGGTGATAATGTTTCACGTTCTACGAAGTACTTACAGCCTTCATTCATCATTGCTTCGATAAATCTTCCGCGACTGGGAATTTCACCGAACACTTCTTTTAGACGACTAGCGTTCTCCTCGTGCTCAACGATACTTTGGGAGATATGGGCCTTGGTAATTGACCCTAACGAAAGTAAACTTTCTTTTGAAGCAATCGCCCAGCCATCTTTTTCAAACATATCAACGACGCGGTTCATATACTCAATTCTAAAATCATGCTGCCTCTTTAAGACGTTATGTAGAGCGTCATTCTCATGATCAATAAAAAGTCCCAAAACATGAATACCGACAGATCGATATCTGGCTGAAATTTCAACTCCAGGGATGAGGCGAATGTCACGTTTCTCAGCCTGTTCAAATGTTGATTCGTCCTTATGTGCACCTAACGTATCGTGGTCGGCGATCGACAGTACGGATACGCCATTATCATGTGCTCGATCAATTAGTTCAATCGGTGTTAACACTCCGTCAGAGTGGACAGTATGGGTATGTAGGTCAATGACGTGTCGTTTCATTTCCAAGAATTAATCCTTTTTCTAAGACATCGCGCAACACCGGGCGCTTCAAGCTGGCGTTTGTCTTTCTCGGCTCTGTCGGCTACGGCTTCTATTAGGTTATCTACAATTAAATTATACATTTCGCGTCGAGCAATACTAAAAGTTTAATTAGCGATTACTTGAAGTTTCTGTGATAGATTCATGCGCTCACGAAAATCGTAGCCCTGTTCTTCAAAACGCCTCAATTGTTGGTAGTCGAATATGTTATCTAACATAGAGACAATTAGTCCTGAATAACCAGCTTGAAGATTATCTTTGTTAGCCGAATTATTAATTGTCATATCCTGTAAGTCATAAAAAAACTAGCGCATTGATCCATCGGGCAAAGCGGTAAATGATATACTGTCTCGCGACAGGACGATTCCCGATTGTGTGAGCGTGGCGATATCGGCGCCAAAACCAGTGATATAGGAAGAAATATCTGAAAAATGTTCAATATGAGAAAGTGGACCGTGTGTATATGTCTGTGTTCCATCCTTGCTGTCAAAGACCTTAAAAGGAAGGCCAGAAAATGGTGTCATGCTTAGTGCTGGTAATTCCCGACCGTTTATAGTAGCAACCATTATTTCGTATTCTGGAATAGTGAGAAGTCCTAATTCAGATAGTAGTTTCGCATTTTCAGGTTCTTGTAATACACTGTTCCATTTCTCTACCTGTGTATCGGGATCGTCAATACTATTCGGTATCGCCAGCGCCCTTCTTTTCCATTAATGATTGCGTCAAATACTGTTTTTGAGCCGCCTTCACCAAGTAGACCCGAAATAATAAAATCTGTATCATCGATTTCTCTTGGTTGGATATGTTCATGTGGCATATTTGGATATTACAACAGATAGATATAAAAAGTCAATAGTAGACTCAAGACAGAATTGACGTACATAGCGAAATAGTGTACACTCTCTAGGAGTAATACATTAATCAAAGAGTTGTAAGAAAAGGAAGAAATCACACATGCTAGCAATTCGTTTGCAACGGTTGGGTCGCAAGGGTTATCCGGTGTACCGCCTGGCAGTACAAGAGGCGCAGCGCCATCCATCAAGCGGCCGCGTGGTCGCCTATGTCGGCAGCTATAATCCACATACTAAGGTGGCAAATATTCAGGTTGAGTCGGCGCAGAAATATCTAGATAATGGTGCCCAGCCAACGCCACGTGTTGTTAAGTTATTGAAAGAAGCTGGCGTTACACTACCAAAGTGGGTCAAAGAACCAGCTGCCGACAAGCACAAAGCCATCCGCAGCCCAGAGAAGCTTCGTAAAAACCAGCCAAAAGAAGAGCCGACTCAGCCGGACGCTGGCGAGCCAAGTGCCGAATAATACGACGTGATGAACTGAGACGTTTCCCGCCCGCGATGAGGGCGGGATTTTCTTGACAAGGGAGGGCCTAATCGCGTATTATTTGAGGTAATTAGTACAACGAAGTAACATGAACATGATAGGGGGGTTTTATGAAATATTTACAACGACGCGGGCGCTTGTTACCGACGCTAGCAGCAGGGGTTATGACGCTTGGTGTTGGCAGCGTGACGCTACTGGCGATGACGCAGCCAGCGAAAGCTGATGCAATTAACAATACTGATTTTGTCATGACGGTTGACACCACGAAGCCGGGCGTATCAAACACCGATCAATTTACCATACCGGTGACGGGTGGGGGATATAATTATACGGTCGACTGTAACAATGACGGTATCCCTGACGCTGTGGGCGTGACGGGTAGCCACACCTGCACATACAGCGACGAGGGTCGTCACACAATTCGTATCGGTGGTACATTCCCGCAGATTTATGTAAATAATGCTGGTGATCGTTTGAAAATCATGTCAGTTGACCAGTGGGGAACGGGCGCGTGGCGCAGCATGGACTCGGCGTTTCGGGGCGCTGAGAATATGGACGTCAAGGCGACTGACGTGCCAAATCTCACGAACGTAACGAGCTTACAGAGCATGTTCGACACGGCTCACTCGCTCAAGGGTGAGGGTGCCAACTGGCAATGGAATACATCAAATGTGACGACAACTGCTAATATGTTCCATGGCGCCGGACAGTTTAACCAAAACATCGGTTCGTGGGATATGGGAAATGTGACGAGCGCCGGGCATATGTTTGCGTATGCAGGGGCGTTCAATAACGGTGGTAGTTCGTCAATTGCCAGCTGGAATACTGCAAAACTTGAATACGCTGATAGCATGTTCGAGTGGGCAAATTCGTTCAATCAGCCGATCGGGCTGTGGAATATGACGAAGGCACATGCTATGGTGCGGATGTTGGCCAATGCGCGGGCATTCAGCCAGTCACTGGCTGGCTGGCAATTGACTTCGCTACAAGATGTTACGGGTAATCCGTATGCTGGCGGGGCGAATATGCTTGATAATACGGCGCTATCGGTGCAAAATTACGACGCAACGCTGATTGCCTGGAATAACGCAGTACTCAAGTCACCAGTGACGCTGGGTGCGGCTGGCCTGAAATATTGTACGGCGGAGGCGGCGCATGCAGCGCTGCAAAAGACAGTGGCCGACGGTGGTCATGGCTGGACGATCAATGGTGATGCCAAGCAGTGCCCGACCTACACGCTGACGTTTAATACCGGCTCAGGCTCACCGGTACCATCCCAAACGGTCGCCTACACTGCCAAAGCGGTGCGGCCGGCTGATCCGACGCGGGCTGGCTATACCTTTGCTGGGTGGTACGCTGATCCAACTTATCTGATGCAGTGGGACTTTAACGTCCATACGATGCCAAACTCTAACTTCACGCTATACGCTAAGTGGAACGCTGTGCCAACAGCGCCGGGTAATCCAGGTGCTCCTAACCAGCCGAGTCAGCCGAGTCAACCAGGGCAGCCGGGCGCTTCGCAGGGTCAGTCGGGTAGTCAGCTAGCCGATACCGGTACGAGTTTGCTGGTAGCGATCGGGGCTGGTGTTGCTGCCATCATCAGCGGTGCAGTGCTGATGATGCGGAAAAAACGCTCATAAAGATCCAGAGTGTCTGAGGCGACTTGTGCTATAATTGCTCCTATGAACGCTCAAGAAATTCGCCTCAAATACCTCAACTTTTACCGCAAACAGGCTCATGCAGTCATCAAGCGTGCGCCGCTGATTCTAACCGACGATCCGACAACGCTATTTACCGGTGCGGGTATGCAGCCGATGATCCCATATCTGCTGGGTGAGCCGCATCCTGAAGGCAAGCGGATCGCTGATTCGCAAACGTGCTTGCGAGCACAAGATATTGATGATATCGGCGACAACCGCCACACAACGTTTTTTGAAATGCTCGGTAACTGGAGCTTGGGCGATTATTTCAAAAAAGAGCAGATCAATTGGATGTGGACGTTCTTGACCGAAGAAATTGGGCTTGACCCGCAGCGGCTATACGTGACATGTTTCATTGGTGCGCCGGAATATAATATCGCCAGGGATACTGAAGCGGCCGAGTTATGGCAGCAGAAGTTTGTCGAAAAAGGCATCGAGGCTGGACTAGCCGATATTGGTAGCGAGGAGCAGGGCGCAGCGCGCGGTATTCATCCGGGTGAGCGGATTTTCTTTTATGATAGCAGCAAGAACTGGTGGAGTCGTAATGGTGGGCCGGAAACTACGCCGATTGGTGATCCGTGTGGGCCGGACAGCGAGATGTTTTATGAGTTTGATTTCATCGAGCATGATCCGAAGTTTGGTAGGCACTGTCATCCGAACTGTGATTGTGGTCGCTTTATGGAGATTGGTAACAATGTCTTTATGGCCTATAAAAAGGTGGCGGACGGTGTGTTTGAGTCACTAGAAAAGCCAAACATTGATCATGGCTCGGGTCTGGAGCGAATTGCGGCGGCCGTGAATAATGACCCGGACGTTTTCAAGATTAGCTTACTATGGCCAATCGTCGAGAAATTGCAGGATTTGAGCGGCAAACAGTATGATTCACATACCGAAAGTATGCGAGTGATCGCTGACCATCTGAGGGCTGCTACCTTTATGGCGGTGGATGGCTGCGTGCCAAGTAATAAGGAGCAGGGTTATGTGATGCGCCGCTTACTGCGCCGGGCGGTTCGCTATAGTTTTAACCTGGGGATCGAGCAGAATTTCCTGGAGGAGGTCGTGCCAGTGATTGCTGATTTGTATGAAGCAGATTTCCCAGAGGTTAAGGAAAACCGCGAGAGTATCATCGCTGTGCTGGTCAAGGAAGAAAAAGCCTTCCGCCAAACGCTGCGCAAAGGCTTAAAGCAGATGCAGCATTATATCGACGATGGCTTAACTGGCGAAGAGCTATTTACGCTATATGATACGTTTGGCTTTCCGGTGGAGCTGAGTACCGAGGAGGCCTATAAACAAGGCATCAAGCTTTCTGATAATTGGCGCGCTGAATTTGATGCGCGAATGGCTGAGCAGCGCCAACGCTCCAAGACAGCACGCAAGGGGCAATTTAGCGGCGGCCTGGAGGGTCACGATCCGATTCATTTGAAATATCATACGGCGACGCACTTGTTGGGGGCGGCACTGCGCAAAGTTCTGAAGGCGCCGGATTTGCAACAGCACGGCAGCAATATCACTGCTGAGCGCCTACGCTTTGATTTCAATCACGATAAATTGACGCCAGAGGAAAAACAGGCAGTAGAAGATCAAGTCAATGCTTGGATCGACGCTGATTTACCAGTCAGCTTTGCCGTCTATCCGACTGACGAGGCGCTAAAAATGGGCGCAATCGGCGCTTTTGGCGAGCGCTACGGTGATGAAGTGAAAGTTTATTCTATCGGCGAAGGCGATAATATCGTTAGTTTCGAAGTTTGCGGTGGCCCACACGTCGAACACACTGGCGTCTTGGCTGAGGGCAGTAAGCGCTTCACCATCACTAAAGAAGAGGCGAGTGCTGCTGGGATTCGGCGGATTAAGGCTGTTCTTAGTGAGGGCGCTGCAGACGCTTCTTGATTGTAGTTTTGTATAGAGGTAGGATATCGTGGGCTAAAGGCGTTATCTATCAAGCTGCTCCAATATAGCAAACGGGTCGTTGTCTGTACGAATTGTCTCGCTGAGCCGTTTGCAGGCTTGAACTGCGCGATCAGTTATTGTGTCTGGATTAGTCTGGAGAAGGTGTCCGTGCGTCGTTGATGGACTAATTATTGTCTGGGCATCAACTACACCGGTATACGGGTTTACGACAACGGTGAGGGTATCTTTGATTGCTTGCTGTCCGACTTCCCGTAGAATTTTACTATTGCGCAGTACATATCGCTCTTTGGTGCGTGGTTTTGAGGTGGATTTTGACCGCGTCTTTTTATATATAGCATCAATCGCGACCACATCGGTCATTCCAAGCCCAACAGCTGGTTCAAAAAATTCACTACAAAAACGAGTAAGACGATCTTTCTCTATCATGGGGATTTCATCAAGTAACTGCCACATGGTGTTGTCACTAACCTTACGTGTGGGGTTTGTATAGTATTCGCTTGTGCGGATGGAGTCGACTCCGCCAAGGGCGGCCACGATATCTTCATTACTAAGGAGGCCTGTCCAGGTTGGTGTATGCTTTGGCCGAACGAGCCGTCTTCCGAATTGACCTTCCCGTAGCTCAAGGTCAGCGGCAAAGGCTAGGCCGCTGGCGATAAGTTCTCTCAGAGCAGCTAGGTGCAGTATCGTATCCTTTTCGCGATATGTGCCTGTGATGTGTACAGCACTGGGTGTACAGGTATTGTTAACAGTATCAGCATGTAATCCGATAATTTCACGTTTTAAGGTATCACGCTGCTCGGCGGACAGTTTGCGTGACGCAGTGTATGATAAAGTGTCACCATCATGACGGAATGCAGAATACATAATATGTATTATACAACTAAATAATATTTTGTCAAAACTAGCCAATCCACACCCAAATGGTATATAATCATAAAGACTATGGTGTTAGATAGGCTTTTCAAGAAGACAGACAAAGATGAACACCAGTACCTGGTCGGTCTCGACATCGGTACGGAGTATATTAAGGCGCTGATCGCCGAGATCAAGGATGATGATATCGAGATCATCGGAGTTGGTCGGGCGCAGCAGAATCTGGGCGACATGCACCAAGGCGCGATCGCTGATATCGCTGGTGTGGTGACCAATTGCGAGGCGGCACTGACCGAGGCTGAGGATAAGGCCGGTGTTCAGGCCAAGCGGGTGATCATCGGTATTGCCGGTGAGCTGGTCAAGGGCGTGACCAACACCATTCGCTATCGCCGGCCGCAGCCCGATAAACCACTGGATGTTGCCGAGATGGAATTCATCATTGAGAAGGTACAGGAACGAGCACAGGGCAAGGCGCAGGCGCAGATTGCACTGGAAACTGGCAACGAGGACGTCGAGGTAAAGCTGGTTAATTCAGCACTGGTCAGCATTCATATTGATGGCTACAAGGTGTCAAACCCGATCGGTTTTCAGGGGCGGGACGTCGCGGTACAGATTTATACGGCATTTGCACCAATGGTGCATATCGGAGCGCTGGAAAAGGTGGCCGACGAGTTAGCGCTGGAGCTAATCGCCGTGGCGGCCGAACCGTTTGCAGTCAGCCGAAGTGTGCTCGGTACAGATGCGAATTCTAATTTTACGGCGATCTTGATCGACTGCGGTGGTGGCACGACTGACATTGCGGTCGTCAATGACGGCGGCGTTGAGGGCACCAAGATGTTCGGCATCGGTGGGCGGAGCTTTACGCGGATGATTGCGACGGACCTTGATCTGGGTTATAAAGAGGCGGAAAAGTTGAAGGTAAATACTGATAATGGTTACATCAAACCAACCCTCAAGCGCAAACTTGACGAGGCAATTGATAAAACACTTGAGGTATGGCTGTCGGGCGTTGAGCTGGCACTCGGTGATTTTGACAGCGTTGATCATTTGCCGAACCGAATTTTGCTGTGTGGCGGTGGCGCGAGCTTGCAGCAGCTGGTTGATGCACTCGCCAATCAGCCGTGGTACAAGGAACTGCCGTTTACGAAAAAGCCAACCATTCAGCATATCAAGCCCTCTGATGTCATCGGTATCACTGATACGACCGGTGATATCACGGATCACACATTTATCACGGTGATGGGCCTGCTGCGGGTTGGGTATGATACAATGGTAAGTAATCAAGACGCTCATGGCTTGATGGATAAAGTTAACCGATTACTTAAAATATAGATGAATAAAGATGTTATTTACATTGACGTCGAAGATGATATCACTGCCATTGTTGGCAAGATAAAGGCGTCAAAGGAGCGAATTATCGCACTGGTGCCACCCAAGCGGGTTGGCGTGCTGCGTAGCGCGGTCAATATGCGGCTGATCGCTCGGACGGCCGCGTCGGTTAATAAGCGAGTCGTACTGATTACTGGTGATACGATTCTGTCTGGCTTAGCGGCGGCGGCCAAAATTCCAGTGGCCAAGACGCTCCAGAGCAAGCCAGAAATGGCCGAGGTGCCGGTACTGAAGGTGGACGACGAAAATGACGTCATCGACGGGCGCGAGCTACCGGTTGGCGAGCTAGAAAAGAGCGCGCAACCTGTTGATGAAACGGATAAAGCGATTGATTCAGCCATCGCTGATTCATCCAAAAAGCAAGACGACGAGACCTCAAAACCGGCGGATAACGCCAACAAGAGCAAGACAGCGCCAAAAGTCCCGAACTTTAATCTATTTCGTAAAAAGTTCTTACTAATCGGCGGTGCCGCGCTGCTATTCATCGGGTTTTTGGTATGGGCGATTTGGTTTGCGCCGCATGCGCGAGTGATTATCACAGCTAAGACAACAACGGTGACGGTAAATAAGAAAGTGACACTCAGGACTGACGGGGTGACTGACCCGACCGCTGACGTGATTAAAGCGCGCCAGCAGGAGCAAAAAGTAGAACTATCCGTTGAGTTCTCGGCAACTGGCAAGAAGAAAGTTGGTGAGCGAGCCAAGGGTAAGCTACGTGTCGCGACTGATTCTATTAGCCTGCTAGATAAGACCATTCCGGCCGGGACATCAATCCGTACGAGCGGTGGGATGACCTTTACGACCGATAGCGCGGTGACGTTTAGTCGCTCTAATGCCTCAGGCTCAACGGTCATGGTGACAGCTGCAAATATCGGGGCGGAATATAACGGTGAAAGCGGCTCAGTATCGGGAATGCCATCAGGGGTCAGCGCTGCCCTCGTTGGCGAAACCTCAGGGGGCAGCAGTCGTGAGGTGACGGTGGTCAGTAGCGATGACGTTAAGCGCGCCAGTGATTTATTGAACGAAAAAAAGGCCGACTCTCTTCGCGCTAAGGTCGAGCAGTCATTTGGCGGATCAACCACCATTATTAAAGAAAGCTACCAGGAGCAGCGTAGCACGCCAACTCCAAGTGTTGCTGTTGACAGTGAAGCGACCGGCGCGGTGACGCTCAAAACGGTGGTGACTGCCTCAATGGTTGGTATCGAAAAATCAGAGTTAAGCACCTACCTCAAGGCGACCGCCAACAAGGAGCTAGAGGGCAAGCAGTCACAAAAAATCTATAAAGATGGTGTCGATAGCGCAAAGTTTGCACAGTTCAGCGGTCAGGGCGGTAACTTTATTACTCACATCACTGCCAATGCCGTTGTCGGCCCGACCATTGATGAGGAAAAGGTCAAGGAGCAATCACGCGGTAAAAGCTATGGCGACATTCAGTCGGCGCTCGAAGCCATCAAGGGTATTGAAAATGTTGATGTGAAATTCTCTCCGTTCTGGGTGCGCACCGTACCAAATGATACCAAACGAATAAGCATCGAATTTAAGCTCAATGAAAGCTAAAAACTTCCTAGCGCTGGATGTGGGCGAGAAACGGATTGGTTTAGCTATGGCCGATTCACAGGTGCGGATTGCGGTACCGTTTGGCTGGGTGGCTAATGACGAGCGGGTCATGGAGGAGCTGGCAGAGATCATGTTGCGGCACGATATCTCGCTGGTGGTGGTCGGCTATCCGCGTAATCAGTCCGGTGAGCCAACGCAACAAACAGAGTTCGTGGTCGATTTTGTCAGACAGCTGAGCCAACTAGATATTAATGCCGAGATTGCTTATCAGGATGAGTCGCTAACCAGCGTTCAGGCCGAACAGCGCTTGGCTGGCAAGATCAAAGATAAAGGCGACATCGATGCTGAGGCGGCGAGTATCATACTACAAGATTATTTGGAGGTGCACGGATGAAGAAATTGAAGATCAAAAAACGGCGGTTATGGCTCATTATCGTATCAGCAATTGTTGCGGTAGCGGGCGTGGTGCTGCTCGGCAGTGTCATTTGGTACAAGCAAATGCTTCGTCCGGTCAACGCCGGGGCGCGGCAAAAAATTAGTATCGAAATCGCCAGTGGCGACACGGCACAGGTTATCGCCAAAAAACTTGAAGATAAAAAAATTATTCGCAGCGCCTTTGCCATGACGATTTACCTCAAGTTAAATAACGTTACCGGCACCTTCAACAAGGGCGTGTACAGCTTTACGCAAGATCAAGATGTGGCGTCGGTGCTTAAGCATTTACTCGGTGGCAAACCGGATCGGCGTTCGGTACTATTTTATCCAGGGGCAACGCTGCGTGATAAGACCTCAACGCCCGCTACTCAAAAGACCGATGTTGCCAGCGCCCTCAAGCGGGCTGGCTACAATGATGAGCAAATTACGGCTGCTTTTGCTGCCACCTATACCGGTACGGTACTAAAAAGTAAGCCAGCGACCGCCGATCTCGAGGGCTATATTTATGGTGATACGTATTTTTTGCCGTCAGACGCCACCGCCCAGCAAGCCTTGCAGCGGGCCATCAGCGAGCTAGACCGGGTGGTGGCTGAGAATAATCTCGAGAAAAAATTTGCGGCGCGAGGGCTGTCGCTGTATCAGGGCTTGACGCTGGCTTCGATTGTTCAGCGCGAGTCAATTGGCTGCCCGGGTAAAGCGACCTGTGAGGACATGCGGCGGATTGCCAGCGTGTTCTATAACCGCCTGAAAAAGGATATGCCGCTCGGGTCAGACGTGACGTATCATTATGCCGCCGACAAGGCTGGCGTCGCTCGCTCGCACACGCTTAATTCACCGTACAACACGCGCATTCACAAGGGGCTGCCGCCTGGGCCAATTGCTTCGCCTGGTCTCGCGGCGCTGAATGCTGTGGCCGATCCAGCCCAGGAGGATTACCTTTATTTCTTGAGCGGCGATGACAACGTAACTTATTTTGCGAAGACCGAGGCTGAGCACAAGGCGAACATTACCGCCCACTGCGCAAAAAAGTGCCAATTGCCATAGTTGCCCTCGGCAAATCGCCTATGCTATACTAGGAGTACAGTTAATTCCAAGGAGGGGCAGTATGTCAACGATAGATCAGCAATTTGTAGAATACGTAGTAAAGGCGCTGGTTGGGCATCCAGAAGATGTCGTCGTCGAGCGTTTGATTGATGAAAAGGGAGTGTTGCTCACGCTGACGGTCAACCCAGAGGATCTCGGTCGGGTCATCGGCAAGCGTGGCGGTACGGCACAGAGCCTGCGGACGCTGCTTAGGGCATTGGGGACGAAAAATGATGCGCGCTATAACCTGAAAATTGTCAATAACGACGGCTTTACGAGTGCCAAGCAGGCTACGGCTGCCGCTTCAGACGATGATTCTGTGGACAACTCAACAGATGAAACTGTGGAAAATAACTCTTCTTATGCAGAAAATGCTCGAAAAGAGCTTGCAGAACTGGATGATCTTGATATATAATCATAACTAGTTCAAGCACAGACAATATGCGAGAACAGCTCTATGCGAGCAATGGGTAACCATTGAGAGCCTTATTTGTGCTAAAAAACCGCCTAGCTAAAGGGCGGTTTTTTGGTGGTTTTTATGTGGGCGCGGTATAATGAAGGGTATGCGAAAATTTCAAGTCATTACCCTGTTTCCCGAAATGTTCTCTGGGGTGTTTGAAAATTCTATGATGTGGAAGGCGCAAAAAGATGGTATCGTTTCACTCGAGACGGTGAACTTGCGTGAATTTGGCCTGGGCCCGCGCCGCCAGGTGGATGATACGCCATATGGCGGTGGCGATGGCATGCTACTAATGATTGAGCCGTTGTGGCGGGCGGTGGAATTTGCCAGGTCGCGCGATGAGAGCGCGAAGGTTGTCCTGATGAGCCCGCGCGGTCGGCGCTGGCGGCAGGCGATGGCGCGCACGGCGGCGGATGAGGGCCGGGGGCTTATCATTATCTGCGGGCGCTACGAGGGCGTTGATGAGCGCATTATGGAATTCGTTGATGAGCAGTGGAGCATCGGTGATTTTGTGCTGACTGGTGGTGAACTGCCGGCAATGACCATCATTGACTCGATCGTGCGGCTGCTGCCAGGTGTGCTGGGCGGTGAAACGTCAGCGGAGATCGAGAGCTTCTCGGACGGCGAGACGCTCGAGTATCCGCAGTATACTCGGCCAGAGGTATTTAATGACTTGCGAGTACCGGAAGTCTTACTGAGCGGGCATCACGGCAAAATCGCCGAGTGGCGCAAACAGCAGTCGCAAAAAGCAACTGTTGATTAGGCGGATAGCAGCGACTCTTGTTCGTAGCCATTGACAGCAGGAGTCGCTAATGCCTTGGCTTTTGCGACGAACTCCTCGAGTTCAGCTAGCTGTTCGGGTGGCATATTTCTTGGATCGTCTCGACAGGCATGCCGCATGGCCGATACGGCTGTCTTACCGAGGCGGATCTCTGATGCCTTTCGCTGAGCTCCAGAGCTGGTTTCTGCTATAAGGTCAAAGCTGGGCTGGGCATTGATAATTCGTAGTTCTAGGTCGCTAATCTGCTGTTGAATATAGTGATTGCGCTTCTTGGCGCTAAGGAGGCCTTCAACAATGGTATTCGCCACGATATGCAGGTGATTCTCGACATAGGTCTTACAATCTTCTCCGTCCATGGTTTGCCCGAGCAAGGATAGTTTATCATACAGCTCACCTCGTTTGCGCATTAGTGGCTCGAGCCTTACGAGAGTCGAGTAAGGGAGGATATCACCATGAGTGGTGGCAAGTCTTCGGATGCTTTCCGGTAAGCGTTGAAATCGTAGAGCAGTACTAATGATACCCTCGCTGATCCCGGTCATCATAGACAGTCGCCTGTAGGTTGGCTGTGCCCCCTCTTTATTCTCGAGGTAGGTATGTAGTTGCTCAATATATTTGGCGGTTTCAGTAGGCGACACTTTCTCGTGTGTGTTCTCGCGCACTTGGGCAATGAGTGCTTCCTCAAAGGTAATTCCACGGCGAAGATTGACATTTACTAGAGCGCACTCCGGTGCAATGCCATGTTGGCTCAGCAACTGCTCGATAGCGCGTTTACGACGATGTCCGGAGATTAGAATGACGTAGTTGCCATCATCATCTGGTGTGAGATCATCAATTGACTGAGATCCTTTATGAAACGCAGCGTGTTCCTTGAGGTATTGCTCCGCCTCCTCTGGTGTGAGGCAGGCGGCTAGGAGAGGATTGTACATATCGAACCAAGTATTACCGTCTTCCTCGTGAACAATTGAAGTCGCTAGCTCAGTGATTGCCCCTGGATCATATGTTTTACGAATCTGCTCAATTTCGTTAATGGCAGATAATGGTACGGGTGCGGTATTTTTTGGACCAAACTCAACAAACCCTCTCAGATCACAATGTTCTTTCATATTGTTACTATAGCACGTATACGCTATATATAGCGTTGTGATTTATCCAACAACGGAAAATACCGCTACACATTCGTAACGGTATTTTGTTGTGGTGGATGTCGTAGAGCGAAAGAAACGTCAGTAGTGTTTGTTTTTGTATCGTTCGCTTGTTGCTACTGTACGTGTTTTTTATCAAAAAAGCAAGTATTTTAGTAAATAATACAACAAGCTTGAGCTTTTTAAGAGAGGGCGGTATACTGTATCTATGAAGAAAACAGTGACCAAGCAGCCAATGTCAGTTGTGCAGATCGTGCGGCGAATTATTGCTGGATACATTCTCGTCATCGTCTTGAGCCAGCTATTCTCGTTTGATAAGTTTCCATCAATGCTCGCTGGACTGCCGGGCATGCTGGCGGCAGTGTGCGCTATCGTTCTCGTTGTCACAGAGGTTGGGGCGCTACCATTTCTACTCGCCATGGATATATCGGCTAGACTGAGAAAAGTAAGTGCCGTGATGGGCGTCGTGGCGCTACTGCTGTTGACGCTGCTGGAAAGCATGGCGTTCTGTCACGGAGTATCAATGATATTTGGGGCGACGTTTGACCTACCGGGCGGTAGCTGGTCGCTCCTGTTTCTGGCCGGCGTGTGGATTTTGGCAATATGGGCAAGTGGTTTCGGCCAGGGTGCGATGACCACGGTAAAATCTCAAGAAACATCAACTGACCATCAGGCTCATACCAAACCAAAGCGTAAGAAAAAAGATTGACAAAACGTCAATCCTTTTTCTTGGCTGGGGATGAGGGATTCGAACCCCCGAATGCCGGGACCAGAACCCGGTGCCTTACCACTTGGCGAATCCCCAACGTGTGTCTGATTGTACTACGAATGGTAAAGCGGCGCAAGCTGGCGGGTCGAGCTCAGGGTTTGACGCCGACGCCCAGCAGGGTATAATGGGGCTTATGGATATCTCATGGATCGTGAAAATTATTGCCGATGGACTGGTGATCCCGGTGGTGCTAATCGGGGCGTACACGCTCATCCGACATGTACCGCGAGACCGACGGTATCAAGTGTATGCACGGGTGCTGATGGCGGGACTGACGGCGTTTGTGGCGGCGAAGATTATTGGGTTACTATATCAGCCATCAGGCCTCCGTCCGTTTGAGCTAGCAGGCGTGAGCGCCGGCGCCTCGTTTTTGGATAATCCGGGTTTCCCGTCCGATCACGCCCTATTCACTATGGCCATCACGTTGGCGGTGTGGTTCGGCGCGAAGTGTCGAGGGTGGGCCGTAGCCTGTTTAGTGATGACGCTACTGGTTGGTATAGGGCGGGTGGTGGCATTGGTGCATACGCCGCTTGACGTGGCTGGTGGGCTCATCATCGCTTGGGTGGGCATATTCTGGTATATGCCATTGCGACAGGCGTCACGCGCTGCAAAATAGGGTTGCGGTTTTATCAAATTACTGCTATAGTTGTACCTATTGTGAAGTGGTTTGAGAAAGTTTTTCACGAGGAAGAATCAGACTATATGTTTCCTGTGACGCCGGCGGTGTTCTGGCGAGTTGTCAGCAGCGGTATGGTTGGCGGTGTCGTGACATGGCTGATCGCCCTAGCGCTCGATTGCTTTATCCTAAAGCAGATTATTTGCAGCCCGACAGCCGACCCATCAATGTGTACGAACAGTGCGCAAATCGGTGCCTACGTTGCGCTGGTATTGGTCAGCGTTATGCTCGTACCGATTGTCGCTCTCAATCGAGTCAGGCGGCCGCTGCTCGTGGTGCTCGCGGCGGTTGGTGCACTGTGGGGTGTTGGCGTCTCGACTGCCGAGGCGTGGTGGTTATCGTTGATAGTGACAACCGTGGCGTTTGGCTTCGTATACGCAACCGCAATGTGGTTGAATCGGATCCGCGGTAACGTGGCGGCGATTATCTTTTTGGCTATATTTATCCTGCTGGCGCGAGTTGTCTTGTCTCTGTAATCCCTGTACACTAAGAGTATGGAGATCATTATCATTATTCTCTTAGGTATTATCGTTATGGGGTTGGGTGCGATGCTATTTGTATTGCAGTCAAAGTTAAGTGAACTAAAAAATCAGTCATCGGTCGAGCTCATCAAAACTGACGTGGTGGAGCTGGGGCGAACCATCGCCAAGCTGAATGAATCGGTCAGCGATAAATTAGAGCGCAGCAACACTCAGGTACAAACCTCGGTCCAGAAGCAGCTGTCGGAAAGTGCCAAATTGGTGGCCGACGTAACGCAGCGGCTGGCCAAGCTAGACGAAACGAACAAACGGGTAGTCGACGTGGCGACTGACCTAAAAACTCTGCAGAACGTCTTGCAAAATCCTAAACAGCGCGGCGTGTTTGGCGAATTTTATCTGGAAAGCGTACTAGATAACGTGCTGCCAGCCAAGCAGTTCCAGATGCAATACCGTTTCAAGGATGGCGAGATTGTTGATGCAGTTATTTTTCTAGACAAGGGGCAGATGTTACCGGTGGACAGTAAATTTAGCTTGGAAAATTATAACCGCATGATCAACGCCGAGACTAAGGCTGAGCGCGAGCTGTGGCTGAACAAGGTGAAGGCTGATCTGAAGGGGCGCATCGACGAAACCAGTAAATATATCCGCCCGCGTGAGCATACTATGGACTTTGCCTTTATGTTCATCCCGAGTGAGTCGCTGTATTATGACTTACTCATTAACAATGTTGGTGCGGGCGGTTCGAGTCGTGATTTGATCGAATATGCCTTTCGTGACAAGCGCGTGATTATCGTCAGTCCGACCAGCTTTTTAGCGTATTTGCAGACGGTGCTGCAGGGCCTGAGGAGTTTACAAATTGAAGAGCAGGCCAAAGATATTCAGGTACGCGTCGGCCAGCTGGGCGTGCACATCAAAAAGTTTGATGAGCTGATGACCAAGATGGGCAAGAGCCTCAGTACGACTGTCGGGCATTATAATAATTCGTACAAAGAGCTGGGCAAGATTGATAAAGACGTGGTGCGGATTACTGGCGGCGACCACCAAACACGGCCAGAGTTAATCGACCGACCGGCGCAGGAAGACTAACGCAAAAAATATCCCGCCAAAAGAGGCGGGATATCGTTATGGTAGAACTATGATTTACTCTTCTTCCTTATTGCGGTAGTTGATGAGCAAGAACAAGTTACCGCCGAGTGCTGCACCAACGAGCGTCGCAGCGATTACCTCAAGGCTGAGGCGGGTATACAGCTTCTCTGTTTTTTGTGCTGGTGCCGAAGCATTTTGTAGCTGTGAGTTAGTCTTTTCCGTAACCGCTAGAGCAACTGCTGGGTTCAGTGTTGCACCGCTGATATACACTTCGCGTGGGTAGGTGCGCTGATCCTTTAGCTGCTGAGTTTGCCGAGTCGCATTTGCTTGCTCTTCTTGGTACTTTTGAACAGCAGCATTTTGGGCGAGTGGTAGCAATGCACCGCTAACCACCAAGCCAAGTGTCAATGACATACCAATGACCACGGCTTTACTGGTATTCTTGAGATCAGTGCGCGATAGGGCTGCGCTGATGCCAAACATAAAGACCGCCATACCGACGAGCTCGACGGCAAAGATCGCCCACGAGAAAGTGGTGAATTGGTCAAAGTTAATGACGAAGCTGCCTGATGAAATTGCTCCCATCAAGACAACGGCAGCCATCGCGCCAAGGAATTGTGCTGCCCAGTAGAACGGCACAAGTATAGCTCGAAGCTTGCGCATCGTCCAGAGACCGAACGTCACGGCTGGGTTAATGTGCGCGCCAGAGATTGCACCAATACCGAGTACTAGTACTACCAGTGCGAGGCCGACATAAAACGGCGTCATCATATATGCCGAGAATAAGGCGACTAATGTCAAAATAAATGTGCCGGCAACTTCAGCCAATACGATGTTGACAAGGTTGCGTGGTAGTTTGCTGTCTAGTTTTTTACGCGGCGAGCTAGTCCTGACAGGCTTAACGGCAGTCGATTTGACCTCTGGTTTTTTCGCCTCAGTTTTGCTGGTGACGCGCGTTACGGTTGTTTTCGATGTAGCAGCTGCAGCAGTCGTCTTCTTTGGACTGGATTTTGCAGTCGCGGCCTTTTTAGTAGTCTTCTTCGTGGCCATAGTCCCTCCTTACTGTACTATTACTATCATTATAACATATCTGGTATAATCGACATATGGGATTATTTGTAAATCAACAAGATCGGCGCAGTGAACTACAAGAACGCATTGCGGCGGAGCTGCGCGAGAAGGCCAAAGCGTCGGGTCTGCAGGAAAAAGCTAGCTTGGACGGCGTAGAAGATGTGAAATATTTGGAAGATACGAAGCAGACGACGACGCTGGCGCCAGCTTGGATTATAATTGTGATCATGGCGGCCGTGGTTGTTGGGATGTTTTTGATGCAGGGGCGATGACATGGAAAAATTGGATGAAGTTCGAGCACTATTATTATCGCGCGTAGCCGAGGCGGCTGAACCGCGCAGCGTGTTGCGGAGCGCGGAGCTGCGGGAACTATACGGCGTTATCGCGACGCTACCGAGTGAGGAGCGCGGGCCGTTTGGTAAAAAGGTTAATGACTTGAAGCAGGAATTGGAGCGGGTGATCGCGGCTCGTGAAGCTGAATTATCAAAGGTTGATCTGCCGCCAATTGACGTGACAGCGCCGATGGACGTCAATGCCCCGCGCCCTAGTTTGCTGCCAAGTGAGCGCGGCACGATTCACCCGCTGAGCGCCGAGATTGAGCGTATTTCTGACATTTTTAACCGCATGGGTTTTGTGACGGAAGAGTCGCGTGAGATCGACGATCAATTTCATATGTTTGAGAGCTTGAACTTCCCGAAGGGTCACCCGGCGCGTGATGATTATGACACCTTCATGACCGAAGAGACTGATGTTAATGGCGACCGTTTGATTGCCCCGGCGCACACCTCGACCATGCAAAACCGCGTGCTGAAGAAATATCATGACAATTTGGCGAGCGGCGAGGCGATAGCGGCTATTGTACCCGACCGGGTGTTTCGTAACGAAGATCTGGACGCGCGGCATGAGCACACGTTCTATCAAGTCGAGGGCGTGTATGTCGCTAAGGGGGTTAACGTTGGCAATCTCATTGCCACGCTGCAAGAGTTTTTGCAGGAATATTACGGCAAGCAATTGGATGTGCGCGTCAATCCATTTTATTTTCCGTTCACCGAACCGAGCTTTGAATTTGCGCTGAGCTGTCCGTTTTGCGAAGGCAAAAATCCGGACTGTAAAGTCTGTTCGGGCGAAGGCTGGATTGAGCTATTAGGCTGCGGCATGATTCACCCGAATGTGCTGAAAGCTGCTAACATCGATCCGAATGAATACACCGGCTTTGCCTTTGGCTGCGGCATCGACCGCTTGGTGATGATGAAATACGGCATCGAGGACGTGCGGCATTTTGAGAGCGGACGATTAGACTTTTTGGAGCAGTTTTAATTCAGTCAATTAGTCCATTTGGAGATATGTGATGATTAAGCGCAATGTCTTTCTCTACAACATCACCAATCGCGACGATGAGGGGTACGGCAGCTATCCGTTTGAGGATGTTCTGCGCGATTTGATGAAGCTCGAAGAAGACGATAGGAATTGGCAGTATAATCCAAATGACGATGAGTCATTCATGCGGCTCTTGCAGTTTGATAAGCTACATAAAACTAGTGAATTATCTAAATGCTATGCTGGCATCGTTGCCGTGTACGGATCGAACGTGATTACCATAGGCAGGGACGATGACGATCTTGTCAAACGTTATCCGCTTCCTGATGGGCAGCTGCCGGTGCAGGTGGTGCATTTCCTCTACTATGCAGACAAAGGAATTATGGCGTTAGAGTACAACCGAAATGTTGCTACGAATGTAAAGATTTTAGCCTATATAAATAACCGCATCACAAAGCTCTCGCTCTCTGAAAAGGCAGCATTTATCGGGACGGTGATTTGCCATCCAGACGCCATCGAGTTAATCAGGCGGGCGCATCGTATAAAATCCGCGAAGATATTTATCTCTCGCGAAGCCATAGAACACAATAATAAAATCAGCCAGCTAGCGAAAAATTTATTCTCCGCACCTTTGATCGATAATCGTACTGATACACTTGGTACTATCGTCATTGATTTTCGGCCGAGTAGAGGTAAGTTTCTGTCTCCTGGCGCGTACATTGATCACTATGTGAAGGAGTTTCCGGGTGTCGAAAAACAGGTTTACGACATTGAAATTGAAGAGGGTATGGAAGTGACATCGGTTAATATCATGCAGCCGCAGTTCAAGAATACTATTGAATTGCCAGACAGCAGCATTGAAGATCGAGAAGAATACGACAACCAGGTTTTTGGCAAAATCCACGAGGTATATAAAGCGGCCACCAATGTCATAACGGGAGCGAACAATGCAGACTAGACGATGGAGCTCGATTGGGCTGGTGCTGATCATCCTGCTGCTATTCTTTGGGGTATCCTTGGGCATGCAAGAGATCGTGAAGGCAGTGAAGCCTGATATCATGAAAGTGAACCCGTGGGATGTGTTCGAGGGTATAATAACCATCCCATCATATATCGTTATAGTGTTACTAGTGTTGTTGCCATCAGGGGCTCGATATAATCTGAGGCTATCAGTATTTCAGCGCTCCAGCTACGTGCGTGAAATTGTCATCTCCGGACTCTTGATCATTCTCGTGATGGCTGTAGTGGGGTTTGTGGCGTACGACCCGACAGACAGCCCGGCTCGCAATCCTTGGAATGATTTTAATTGGGGTAATTATCTGAGCGTGATTGTTTGGGGAATTATCATATTTTTGTATAATGTACTGCTGCGATTGGGTGGTGGGGCGAGGCGTGGATTTGATAAAAACGTAGCTTGATTATCCCATACAAATGTCCCGATAAGGCCGCGTGACAACTTCTGCCGAGTCAAGGCCGAGTTTGACCTCAATCTCGCTGATCATCGCCAGCGCACTAGTCTCATCATCTGACAAAACTTCAACTTCTACGAACGTCCCAGCGTCTTTGATTTCGTCTATAGCCACCGTTGCCTGCGGAAAGTCTGGGGATCGGAATGATCGCCGGTATTTATTAACTTCAACGAGCTGCACCATACCGAGATTTGCTAGTAGCTGCTTGGCGATTGCCGCGTTCCCGGGCTGAATTGGTAGGTTTGTCTCGGGCTTAATGATCACATCGTTTTTCGTATGTGTTGCAGCGGTCGTCGCAGGCTTATATGTCACCTCGGCAAAACCATCGCGCTGGCGAATCCGCAAACATTCAACCGTCTGCATGAAATCGACATCAGGACGAGAATAATACGTATCAATTTCGTGGAGATTACTCTGTAGTTCAAAACCGAGGTCTTGCAATCGCTTGAGTAATTCTTCTGCGTCACCAGTTAATTGACGTTTGCGTTCTATTTCTAGAAGTTTGGTTGTCATGGGTTTTTCGTCTTTCAGCTTATCATTATATCTTTAGTTATCTATAAACTCCACACCTTGCTGCGCCAAAAACTTCCGCCCTTCCTTGTCCAACTGGCAATTCACAAAGTGTGATCGTGCTGCCAACTTGCCGCTACCATAAATAAATTGTGTTTCCTCGTCGTATTTCATACCGCGAAAGTCACAGCCCCCTGCCTCAATAATAGCTTTGACGCCGCGAAAATCTACGCTCTGAACTGATGAATTCTTAAAACAGACTGGTTGCCCGTAAATATGCTTTGCGTAATCCAGGTTGCAATTCTCAAACACGAAAAATCCCATGACAAACTGGCCAAAATCAACGAATGAGCAAGTATTTGAAGACTATCATTCTGAAATCATGAGTAGCTGGGCGACAGCTTCCGCTGATGAAGATGGTTTGGTCTATGTTCCTGAAAAATGAAAAAGCATTAAGCTTACGGTGTTAGCTTATATAAGCAATAGTTGAAGTCTCCGTCGAAGAATATAAAATTATCTGGTTGACTATACAACGAGAAGCAAGAGTCTACAATTTTACCAGATCCATCTTCTGCGCCAACTATCGGAGAAGCTTCACTTGGGCGGCTCATTGGGTCGTACAATACAGACCGCGTCTTAAAAAGACATACTTCACCAGCAAAGCATCTATCTTCAGTCACGATGTAAAAGAAATCATATGACCCCATAGGCAGATTAGTAAATTCAAAATGACCACGTGAGGCGCACTCATGAAGCTTGCCGGTAAATTTCTCAATAATAGTATGATGATTATCCATAATCAATGACATATTATAAAGGAAAAGTGGCTTTTTGTACGGAAGCCACAAACCGCTTAGTAGGAATCAGCCGTGGTAGTCGCGGTAGTCGTTGATGACCTTGCCGTCGATGCGCATATACTCGACACCACCGTCCTCATTCACGACGATGTGGTCGTGCGGCCGTGCGCCGGGCATGCCACCGGGGAAGATGTTGGTAGTACCGTCATCGTTCTTGTCCCAGTACATGACCTCTCCACCGATGCGGCCCATACCACCCTCGTACTGGCTGTTAGTTCCCATAATAACTCCTCTTGGAGTCAGGCGAGATAATTATCTCGCGAAGTGGAGCGTCTCAAGCCCAATGGCTTTGGGCGAAACGCCGACCCTTGCGGATGCAAAGGCTGATATATATCAAATAATAGAACAAAACGTCAATGGATTTTGTCAAAATTATGGCATAAAACAATAAATTGCCTCTGCAGTAATAGTTTAATCGTAGGACTAAACCTGATAGGAAGTTGTGAACATAACGCGGGACGTAGTCTTATGTTGTATTTTGCTTGAGCTTAAAATTATTTGGTATAATTATCTTAAAAGGAGTAGAATTATGAACCATACAATTTTCGACGACATTGTATCAGGCACCGTAAAATCATGGAAGGTTTGGGAGGACGGGCAGTTTTTGGCGTTTCTCACGCCGTTTCCAAATACCCCGGGGGTGACAGTGGTCATTCCAAAGCATAATCCGGGCGATTATATTTTTGCAATTGACGAGACGTTATACCTCGAGTTTATGCGAGCAGTGCGCCAGGTGGCGCGGCTGCTGGAGCGCGCGTTTGATACACCGCGGGTAGCGCTGGTATTCGAGGGGACGGGCGTGGCGCATGTGCACGCCAAGCTGTATCCGCTACATGGTGACTTGGCAGGGCGGACTGATGTCTGGGCAGAGAACGCAGAGTTTCACGAGAGCTATCGTGGTTGGCTGACGACGACCGAGGGGCCAAAGATGGATGAGGCCGAACTAGACCGGATTCAGGCGCAGATCATTGCTGCTCAAGGGTAATATTTTAACTTTAACCAACGGGGCGAACTATGAAGTGGCTCGGAGTTGTCGGTACACGTGAAGTAAATGACACGATTCGCCGCGATATTGAGCAGTTTGTCGGGCAAAAGATTGCTGAAGGCGGCGGGATTGTGTCGGGTGGCGCGACTGGTGCTGATCACGAAGCGGCGCGGCTGGCGTATGAATGTGGCCTGGAGGCGGCACGGTTTCGGATATTTTTGCCAGTGGAGCTGGAGCTGTATTGCCAAGCATTGTATGATCGTGCAGCTGTCGGCAAATGTCGCCAGGATGATGCGATTGCGACGATCGCTCTTTTGCGAGACATCGCCAAACATCGGCCAGGAGTACTGCACGATGCTACTGATTTTAATGGAGTTAATGCTGATTCATTTCATGCGCGTAATTGTCAAATTGTTGACTTGGCGGACGAACTGGTGGCGTTTCGGGTCAACGATAGCTCTGGCACGACGTTTACGATTGACCAAGCTCAGGAAAAAGATATTCCTGTCAAGGTGTTTGACTACACCGTTGATTAGAATGATATACTGGTATATATGAAAGTCAGCCTAAACATTATCAAACAATTGATTAATTTTGAATTGCCGCCGGTAGATGAGTTGGTGTCGCGGGTCAATCAGCAGCTTGGTGGCGTCGAAGAAGTGATCGGCCTCAACGCTAAATATGGCGGCGCACGAATCGTCCGGGTGGTTGAATGCGTCAAGCATCCTGATGCTGACCGGCTGAGTGTGACCAAGATTGATGATGGCGGTGTGGTAGCGGATGTGCCGCGCGATGAGAGCGGTCTGGTACAAGTGGTCTGCGGCGCGCCAAATGTGCATGCGGATATGTGGGCGATTTGGCTGCCGCCAAAAAGCACGGTGCCGGCAAGCTTTGACGACGACGAGCCGTTTGTGCTAGATGCGCGGCCACTGCGCGGCGTGCTGAGTCAGGGTATGTTGGCGGCGGCCGACGAGCTGGCGATTGGTACGGATCACGAGGGAATTGTTGAGATTTATGAACACGACGTGCCGGTGGGCGTTGAACTTACGGCAGGTGCGAGTTTCGCGGAAACGTTTGGTTTGGACGACTACGTGCTGGACATTGAGAATAAGATGTTTACTCACCGGCCGGATTGCTTTGGGCAGCTCGGCGTGGCACGCGAGATTGCCGGGATTTTTCACCAGCAGTTTACCAGCCCCGAGTGGTACAATGTGATTCAAGAATTTGCTGGCGGCGACGGTCTTGAGCTCGAGATCTTCAATGAGGCGACTGAAGTAGTGCCGGTGTTTTCAGCGGTAGCCATCAAAAATATTGAGGTGCAGCCAAGTCCGCTGTGGCTGCAATGTCAGCTGGTGGTGATGGGCGGCAAGCCGATTAATAACATTGTCGATGCCACGAATTACATGATGCTCATGACGGCACAGCCAACGCATGCCTATGATTATGACAAATTACGTGGGTCTACACTCGGGGCGCGGATGGCTCGTGATGGCGAGAAAGTCAGTCTGCTCAATGGCAAGGAATATGAGCTGACGACGGACGACATTGTCATTGCTGATGGCGAGGGCGTGATTGGTCTGGCGGGAATTATGGGCGGCACCGACACTGAGGTTTCGGATGGCACGAAAAACATCGTTTTGGAGTGCGCCAATTTTGATATGTATGCGCTGCGCCGCACGGCCATGCGCCACGGCATTTTTACCGATGCGTTGACGCGGTTTAATAAGGGTCAGTCACCGGCACAAACCGACCCGGTACTCAAGCGACTCATGGGTATGACTGGCGGTGAACAAGCTAGTCCCGTGCTGTTTAAGAATCATCAGTCTCTGCGGTCTGTGTTGGCTGATAGTATGCATTGGTGCGGTGGCCTGTTGGTGCCGAGTGGATTTGTTGAAGAGCGGCTCGGCGTAAATTTTACCGATGGTGAAATGAACACGCTGCTAGGAAACGTTGAGTTTTTCGTTGATGAAGGGCGCGAGTATGGTGAGGACGGCATGATGGTCTACAGCCCGTTTTGGCGCACCGATATTGAGCTGCCTGAGGATATCGTCGAAGAAGTTGGCCGGCTGTATGGCTTTGATAAATTACCGCGTCAATTACCGCATCGCAGCATTAAACCCGCACCAAAAAATTTGCGTCGTGAATTGAAAAACGCCGTTCGCCGTAGTCTATCGCGTGCCGGTGCCAACGAAGTCTTGACCTACAGTTTCGTTCACGAATGCATCCTAAAAAATGCCGAGCAGGACGTTGCTCAGGCATACAAATTATCAAACGCCCTCAGCCCTGATTTGCAATATTACCGCTTGACGGTGCTTCCGAGTTTGCTGGACAAGGTCCACGCCAATATCAAGGCCGGGCATGATGAATTTGCTTTGTTTGAAATGGGTAAGGGCCACAGCAAAATGCATGGCCTAGGCGAAGATGGTTTGCCAGAGGCCAGTCAGTTTACGGACATCGTCTATGCTGCCAAAAAGCCGGGAGCGGGTGCGCCGTTTTACAAAATTCGTCGCTTGGTTGAGCAGTTGGCGCGTGACCTTGGCGCTGAGTTGGTATTCAAGCCAATTGAACAAGAACTTACGCTTCCAGTCGCGGCACCGTTTGACCGGTCGCGCAGCGCGCTGATTGAGACAACTGACGGAACGTTCATCGGTCTGGTTGGCGAATTGAAACAATCAGTCATCAAGAACTTCAAATTACCAACGTACGTGGCGGCGGCGAGCTTGGACACTGCTGGCTTGGAGGCTGTCTACGCCAAGCGTGACAGTCATTATCGGCCACTCAGTCGCTATCCATCAACGACGCGCGATATCTCGCTCAAAGTACCATTCGCTGTCAGGTATCAGCAACTACTGCAGACGCTGGATGAGGCTATACGGACCACCGATATGAATGTACGGATTGAGCCACTCACCATTTATCAGTCCGAGCATGATGCGGCGCAGAAAACGATGACATGGCGACTGACGTTCACCTCGCATGAGCGGACATTGACGGACAAGGATATCGCGCCGGTGATGCAGCAGATTGAACAAGCGGCCAAAGATGCGTGGGGCGCTGAAGTAGTCTGATGAAGCCGCTGATTCACATGCTCCGATATGCACGCGGCATGGGCAGATACTACATCGGGGTTAGTATTAGCTCAGTTGTTGTGGCGCTGACCGGCATTGCGGTGCCGTTCGTGATTTCGCGGGCGACCAGCTTAATGGTCGAAGTGGTTGAGGGCGGCAATGTAGGAATTGAGCAGGCGATTTTCTTGGCGCTGGTGCTGCTGGCGCTTGACGTGACGAATACGATGGTGCGAAACCTTGGCGGTTACTGGGGCGACGTGATGGCAACGCGGCTCAAGCAGCAGCTATCGACGCGGTACTATCATCACTTGCTTGGCTTGCCGCAAAGTTATTTTGATGGCGAGCTGACTGGGACGATTATCAATCGCCTCAACCGCGCGATTACCGAAACGACGAATTTCCTGAACATGTTTGCCAATAACTTTTTCCAAATGCTGCTCACGACGGGCATCACCATCGGTATCGTTCTGGTGTACAGCCTGGAGCTGGCGGCAATGGTGGTCATCATGTATCCGCTATTTATGTGGCTGACGGCGCTAACCAGCAAGAAATGGCAGACCTTTCAGAACCGTAAAAATCACAAAACGGATATGGCCAGCGGCCGGTTTGCCGAAGTCATTGCTCAGATCAAAGTCGTCAAAAGCTATGTCCGCGAGTCGCTCGAATATCGTCATTTTGCCAAGCGTTACCGCAAAACAATTGCCATCACGCGCAAGCAATCGCGCTATTGGCACAGCATGGACATTGTGCGCGGCGTGGTGCTGTCGGTCATCTTCTTTATGATTTTTGCCTACATTTTTGTGCAGACGACCGAACGGCGCTTTTCGATCGGCGATATGGTGCTGCTGATCACGCTGATTAATAATTTGCGGATGCCGCTGTTTAACATGAGTTTCATCGTTGATAATTTCCAAAAAGCTCTGGCCGGGAGTCGGGATTTTGTTGGTGTAATGACGCTGCGTCCAGCGATTGAAGATGTGCCTCACGCGCCGGAATTAGTCGTGAGCCGCGGGGCGGTCGAATTTCGCAATGTCTCGTTTCGCTACGCCTCTGCCATGCAAAAACCAGTGTTGACCGACATCTCGTTTACGCTTCGTCCCGGTGAGCATGTCGCTCTCGTCAGCGAGTCGGGCGGCGGCAAGACCACTTTAACGAACTTGCTGATGCGCCTGTATCAGCCAGACAGTGGTGAGATTATGATTGATGATGTGGCAATTGATGTGGTGCAGCAAAAGAGCTTGCGTCGCCACATTGCCACGGTGTTTCAGGAGCCAGCGCTCTTTTCCGGCACAATTCGTGAAAATATCGCCTATGGCGCCGACGAGCCGACGGATGAGCAAGTGATTGCCGCCGCCAAGGCCGCCAACGCGCACGACTTCATCAGTGAGCTTGACAAAGGGTACGACACGCAAATTGGCGAGCGTGGCCTCAAGCTGTCCGGCGGTCAAAAGCAGCGCATTGCCATCGCGCGGGCGGTACTCAAGGATGCGCCAATTCTCATTCTCGACGAGGCAACAAGCAATCTCGACAGCAAGAGCGAGCATCTAGTGCAGCAGGCGCTGGAGCGGCTGATGAAGGGGCGAACGACGCTGATTATCGCTCACCGGCTGAGTACCATCGCTACGGTGGATCGGATCGTGACGCTAAAACATGGCCGGGTCGACGAGATTGGTACGCCGAAACAGTTGGCAAAATCGGGCGGTATTTATGCTAATTTGCTCAAGCTACAGCGGACAGCTGGCGTGGGGATTGATGATGAGCTGGCACGTTATGACATTGCGGCCGAGAGGAAACATTGATATAATTTCAAGGTAAGATAAAGGAGGATTATGGCAACGAGGGGACAGCGACTCGGTATATGGATCATCACGGGGACATTAGCGGTTGGGACAATTGGCGGGTTCATCGCCATGATGGTGCAGCCAGGCAATGACGCCAAAGACCAGGCCGAGCTGAAGCAGGCGCAAGAAGATTATAAAAAAGCAACCACGGAGTGGCAAAAGAAAGTTGACGCTCAGACGGCGGAATTGAACAGTAAATATCACGGCAAGTTTTTGGGGTTTAGTACGCGAGTCGGTGCCTTTGAGGCTACTGGTGTGAAGGAGCTCGGCAAAGAAGATTTGGTCGTGGGTGACGGCGCGGAGGTCAAGGATGATACCAAATTTGCGGTTTACTACATCGGTTGGAATGCTAAGGGTGAGATTTTTGATCAGTCAATCAACAGCGGTAAATTGAAAGCGCCGTTTGCGGTAAACGGCCCAGCACATACGTCGGTGATTCAGGGCTGGAAAGAGGGGCTGATTGGTATGAAGGTTGGCGGTGTGCGCGAACTGACGATTCCAGCTGACAAAGCTTATGGCAATAAAGGCCAGGGCGATAAAATTCCTGCCAATGCGCCACTTAAATTTGTGGTAATGGCTATCGAGAAACCGGCGGAGATTCCACGGCCGGAGATGCCAGAAGTTATCAAGCGATATTATAGATCAAGGGGGTTGAATGTCTAAGGAGGTTATCATTGTCGGCGCTGGCCCAAGTGCGCTGACGGCCGCAATTTACCTATCGCGCGAAGACGTGCCGACAACACTATACGAACGCGGCGTGGTTGGCGGTATGGCGGCCATCACTGATCAAATCGATAATTATCCAGGGTTTGCCGAGGGTGTGACCGGTATGAAATTGGCGTCCGAGCTGCAGCAGCAGGCTGAGCGATTCGGTGCGGAGATCGAGTACGGCGACGTGACGGCCCTGAAGCAAGTTGACGGCGAATTGGAATTGACGGTCGATAGTCAGCCGGTGCGCGCCAAAGCGGTGCTGCTGGCGACCGGCTCAAATCACCGCAAGCTGGGCGTGCCGGGTGAAGATGAATTGTACGGCCGCGGCGTACACTACTGTGCGACGTGCGACGGTGCATTTTACCGCGACAAGTGCTTGATCGTCGTTGGCGGCGGCAACTCGGCGGTGCAGGAAGCGATATTTTTGACTCGTTACGCCAGCCACGTTGACCTATTGGTGCGCAGTAAATTACGCGCCAGCGATGTCTTGCAGAGGGAGCTGCAAAAATATGTTGATGCAGGCAAAATAACCGTCCACCTTGGCGCGACAACCGATGAAATTATTGTGAAGGACGACAAATTCTACGGCGTCACATCAACCCAAGACGGCGAGCAAAAAGAATTTACTGCAGATGGATTGTTCGTCTTTATCGGCCTCATTCCGAACACGCAGTTCTTGAAGGAGTCAGATGTTGAGCTGGACCTCGGAGGACACATCATCACCGACGAACATTTGCATACCAACATTCCTGGCGTCTTTGCTTCGGGTGACGTGCGTTCGGATGCAACTATGCAAATTGCTTCAGCGGTCGGCGAGGGTGCGGTTGCAGCCCTGCAAATTCGTGAATATTTACAAGAAAAAGCCAGAGAGGAGTAGTATATGGCAGACTTTAACCAAGTATTAACCCCGGGAAACTATCAGGACGGCGAAGTTACCGTTGTCGTGGAGATTCCGGCTGGGTCAAATCATAAAATTGAATGGGATCGGAACGTCGGTGTTATGCGGCTGGACCGGGTTGATCCAGCGATTTTTGCCAAGCCAACTAATTATGGTTTCATCCCGCAGACATTGGATGAAGACGGCGATGAGCTGGATGTACTGTTGGTGACTGACACGCCGCTGACGACTGGGTTGGTGGTCGAGGCGCGAATCCTTGGCGTGATGAAGTTTGTCGATGACGATGAGGTCGATGATAAAATTATCGCGGTGCCGAGCGACGATCGCCACAATGGTAACGCCATTCAGTCGCTGGAGGATCTGCCGGCGCAGCTGATTAAGCAAATTGAATTCCATTTTAATCACTACAAGGATCTGAAAAAGCCAGGCTCGACCATTGTCAAAGAATTTGCCGGCGTTGATACTGCCAAGCAGGTTGTGGCGGCGGCGATTGAGCGCTGGAACGAGCAGGCGTAATACAAACTAACTTGTAAAGCAAAGCGATATCGCGTCTTACCGAGAATCGGGTATGCGTGTTTGTTGCAGTGTGACCGTCAGTCTCTCCGACAAGTCGATAGTTCTGCGGACGGCGTTGCCGGATGTACTCGACTTGGAGGAGACGGCTGGAAAACGAACCGCAGCAGCCACTCCACCGTCCTCCGCCAGAGCACACTCTTCGCTCAAATCTCCACTGGAGATTTCTCGCGAGCGTTCGGCTGAAACGTCCGTTACTCACGAACGCTTCACAGTCTCTGGCGAAGGAGGTGTCGTGTCTGCTGCAGCTTCTGGGATGAGGCGTGAGTGTTTTGCTTACCGTCGAAACAGCGACGAAACGCCGTCAGTTAAGCCGGTTAGATGTGCTAGCACGCCGCCGCTTTTTGACAGCTGCATGCGCAACTTAGTTTTGGCATGCGGCGTGATGACCATGTCACGCCAGGCTGGTTTGGGTTTGGCGGATTTGCTGGTTAAGACTTCGACGACGTCGCCGTGTTGTAATTCATAAGTGAACGGCTTCATAACGCCATTGACCTTAAAACCGCTGGCGTGCGCTGCGATGTCGGAGTGAATGCGGTAGGCATAATCCAGCGGGAAGGCGCCGCGGGGCAGATCATAAATATCACCTTTGGGCGAATAGACGAAGATTCGATCCTCAAACAGCTTCATGCGGAATTTTTCTGAATTAAAGGCCTTGCCCTCGCGGGCCCGGGCCGCCGTTTCCTGCAGGTCACGAATCCATGCCAAATCCGTCGGCAGCGCGGCGATTCGCCCCTGGCGGTAGGCATCGGACATCTTTTGTTCGTTATAATGAAAGCTGGCTGCCAAACCACGCTCGGCGTATTCATGCATGTCTTGGGTACGAATTTGGAATTCGACAATTTGTCCGGTCGGCGTTTGCACTGTCGTGTGCAAGCTTTGGTAGCCGTTCGGTTTAGGGTTGGCAACGTAATCTTTGATGCGCTCGTAAAACGGCTGGTACATCTCGTGCAGTACGCCCAGTACCAGATAGCCGGTCGCTAAATCATCAACAATGATGCGCAGAGCAATCAGATCGTAAATCTTATCAATATCGCCAACGCGGTCGAGCTTCTTGAACAGGCTATACACGCTTTTGACCCGGCCATCCATATCGAACCGTAGGCCCTCGCTCTGCAGGCGCGCCGTAACGTCGCGGCGGACTTTGGCGAGTTTGCGCTGGCTTTTTTTCAGGCGGCTGTCCATCAGACTCTTGGTGCGCTGAAAATCCTTGGGCATCAAGAATCGGAAACTAAGCTCTTCTAATTGTACGCGGACGCGCCCCATATTCAGCCGATCCGCCAACGGCGCAAACACCTCAATTGTCTCGCGGGCGATTTTCTTCTGCTTGTCACGCGGCATATATTGAAGCGTGCGCATATTATGTAGCCGATCCGCCAGCTTGATAATAATCACTCGGATGTCCTCGCCGACCGCGATCATCAGCTTGGCGAGGTTGTCCTTGGTGTGCGGCAGATAGCTATCGAGGCTGCGCATACCAGCGCGTGCCTGCGACACCTTGGTCACACCATCAACCAAAAAGGCAATGTCGCGGCCGAACAAACTTTCTAGTTCATCCAGCGTTGCATCGGTATCCTCGACCGTATCATGCAGCACGCCAGCGATCACCGTGTCAATATCCATACCCCATTCCACCAAAATCCCAGCCACCGCCAGCGGGTGCGTGATGTAGGGTTCGCCGCTCTTGCGCTTTTGCCCGGCATGCTTTTTGGTGGCGTAGTCAATAGCGCTATCTAACACTAGTACCGGTACTTCATCGTACTGCGGCGCCGCTAGATGTAGTAATTCCTCCCGCGTCATAGTTTCATTATACAACTTTGTAGTATAATTAGTAAAAAGCTAATGCTACTTGGGAGGAATAATTATATGGCGATAACGAAAATAGCGATTAATGGTTTCGGGCGGATCGGGCGCAGTGCCTTTAAGATTGCCCGGGAGCGCAGCGATTTGGAAATTGTGGCGATTAATGATTTGACGGATACTAAGACGCTAGCGTACCTACTCAAGCATGACAGTAATTATGGTGAGTACGGTCGGCAGGTTGATGTTACAGAGGATGAACTCATCGTCGACGGAAAACCTGTCAAAGTGCTGGCGGAAAAAGATCCAACGAACTTGCCATGGGGCGAGATGAATGTTGACGTGGTGATCGAATCGACCGGATTGTTTACTGATAAAGATGGCGCGAGCAAACACTTGACTGCCGGCGCTAAACGTGTGGTCATCAGCGGGCCGACCAAATCCGACGGCGTTGATACCATTGTGCTCGGCACGAATGACAGCAAGATCAAGGGCGCGACGCCGATCATCTCTAATGCCAGCTGTACGACTAATAGCTTGGGTGCGGTGATGGCTGTCCTAGACGCAGAATTTGGCGTGGAAAAGTCAATGCTGACGACGGTGCATAGCTACACCGCCAGCCAGCGCCTGCAGGATGCGCCGGCCAAGGACCTTCGTGAGGGTCGCAACGCGGCTGAGAACATGGTGCCGACAACGACGGGTGCGGCCATCGCCGTGACCAAAACCCTGCCGCAGCTAACCGGCAAGTTCGACGGCCTCAGTGTGCGCGTGCCAACGCCAGTGGTATCGCTCAGTGACGTGACGGCCTTGCTGCGACGCGACGTGACGGTCGAGCAGGTAAATGAAGCGTTCAAGAAAGCTGCCGCTGATAGTTTCTATCAAGGGATCTTGGGCGTCAGTGAAGAGCCGCTGGTCAGTCGCGACTTTATCGGTAATTCACATTCTGGCATCGTTGATCTGCCGCTGACCAAGGTCGTTGGTGGCAACATGGTGAAAATCATGGTCTGGTACGATAACGAGTGGGGGTACTCCAATCGCCTGGTTGAGCTGGTAGCGGACGTCGGCCACTACCTCCAGCAGCCAGCGATGTCATAAGTTCTATAACATAAGTTCAGTGATGTGAGTGGGGCGGGAGATACGAGTAGTTGTATCAATCCCGCCCCGCACCTCTCAGTAGTTGCCTCCTTTCCGTCGGCGGGGAAGGTGGATGTAGTCATCCACCAGAAAGACGATAGCTAGTATCCATAGTACCGCGGTGGCTCCGAGCCCCGCATGGCCCATCCATTCAGGCAGGCTGGCAATCGGCTTGTACAGCCATCCAATTGTCGAATCCCTCCGGAGATGTGGGGCCACATTTTTCGCAACCCAGTACAATGCGGTTGCTCCGAAACTGGCGATCATCATTCCGCTCACCATCAGGAAGCTATCATCTCTGGAGGTCGTGATGATCACGACCCCGAGAACGATAATCGTAGCGATGATAATAGTCAGCCCTTCCAGCATGACCCATTCCTTTCTACTTTTGAGGTGCGGCCGTTCCGCGCCTCAAGCCACCGCAGGTATCCGACCTACAGTAGCGAAGCGCAGTTGACAGATTTAATTAAAAATTGTCAAAAGGCTGATATACGTATATCACTATTAGTAGAAAATGTCAATGCTTTTTGTCAAGATTGTGGATGGCCATGAGTCACTACCTCTGTTAGAGATGTATACCCATACGCAGGCTGACATGGGCGAATGGGGCGGCTGAACTTGACGCCGCCTGGCTGGATATGCTACACTACTGACATATCCGGCCAATCAGGTCGGAGTTTTTCGTCTCTTGGGCGTTTGATGTGAAACGTAGTATAATAATATAGCGTAAAGGAGCTAGTATGGAAGATTTGAATATCAAGCAATTGACGTTGGCGGTGCGGACGATTGCCGAGGAAAAGAACCTGCCAGAAGAAACAGTTCTAGAGGTAATCGAGCAGGCTATCGCCGCAGCGTGGCGGCGTGACAACGGCACGCGCGAGCAGTTGGTGCGCGCTAGCCTAAACATCAACAGCGGCACGGCCGTGGTGTCGGTTGTCAAAACCGTGGTTGAAGAAGTCGAAAATGATGTCAACCAAATAAGCCTGGACGAGGCCAAAACCGTTGACCCGGCGGCCGAACTGGGCAGCGAAGTGACAGTCGAGACCCACAATGTGACGACGTTTGGCCGGGTGGCAGCCCAGACCGCCAAGCAAGTGATTTTGCAGCGGCTGCGCGAGGCGGAGCGTGAAGTAGTGCTGGCAGAATTTGAGGATAAAATCGGTACGGTGGTGACTGGTACGATTCAGCGGGTTGAGCCACGCGTGGTGCGAATTGAGCTGGGCAAGGCGGTCGGTATCATGCCGCAGTCTGAGCAAATTCCTGGCGAATACTACGGTGTTGGTCGTCGCGTCAAAGTGTATATCAAGGACATCGAGCGCGAGGGTCGCGGCCCGCAGTTGATCTTGAGCCGCGGCAATGAAGAATTTGTACGCTTCTTGTTCAGTCAGGAGGTGCCAGAGATGGAAACGGGCGCCGTGGAAATCAAAGCGATTGCTCGCGAGGCGGGTCGCCGCACCAAGCTGGCGGTGGCATCAGCACTGCCAGGTGTTGACCCAGTCGGTACGTTTGTCGGTGGTCACGGGACGCGTGTTCAGGCGGTGATGAACGAAATTGGCGAGCAGGAAAAAATTGACATTATTCCGTTCGAGGAGGATACAGCTGGTTTTATCGCGAATGCCATGAGCCCAGCAGAGGTGCTGAGCGTGACGGTTAATGAAGATGAAAAGCGGGCAACGGTTTATGTCAGCGAGGATCAGCAATCAGTGGCCATCGGCCGGGCTGGGCAGAATGTTCGCTTGGCAAGTCGGCTGACTGGCTATGAACTGGACATCGAGGCAAAGGCGACTGCTAAGCCTGAAACAAAACCTCGCAAAAATATTGAGGATAGTTTGATGAGCGTAGTTGAGGAGGTGGCAGAATAAGCTACTTCCTGACAATCGCCAAAAACGAAAGGAGGGCGATATGCCGGAAGATTTTTCTGAGTTAGAATCTCGACTCACTGATACCGCCAGGGCCAGTTTAGAACGCGCTGGTCTGCTGGCGCACAATAGCGGCAGTCCATATGTCGGCACCGAGCATGTACTGCTCGGCGTGCTGGCACAGAATTCGTCGCTGGGCGCGAAGATTTTGGCGGAGAATGGCGTGACCTTGGATCGGGCGGAGCTAGCGCTGGGCTTAACCGCGCAGTCGTTCGTGGTGGTGGTTGTTCACAAAGGTATGAACGCCGAGGTGCTGGAGACGATACGGACGGCTTGGCAGCTAGCAACGGAGTTTGGGCAGGAGCGCATCGGTACTGAGCACATTGTTTATAGCATGCTGTTGCAGCACAAGGCTCGGGCGACGAAATTGCTCAGTGATATGAATGTGGATCTGGAGGAGCTGCGCGGTACACTAGAGGACGTATTTGATCGGCAGCAGCTGGAGGCGATGCAGGATGAGTCTAAAGAAAGCGTAGCACCGCACGCTCGTCGGTCGGCTGATCTCAAGATCCTTGATCGCTACGGCGTCGACATAACGGAGCGCGCGCGGAGCGGACTGCTCGATCCAGTGGTCGGTCGGGAAGTCGAGACGGAGCGGCTGATCACGGTACTCGGGCGGCGCAGCAAGAATAATCCAGCGCTGATCGGCGAGCCGGGCGTCGGTAAAACGGCGGTCGTCGAGGGTTTGGCGCGGCGTATCGCAGCGGGGACGGTGCCAGAGTTTTTAGTCGGCAAGCGGCTGATTCAGCTTGACCTGACGGCCATGGTCGCCGGTACGAAGTTTCGTGGTCAGTTTGAGGAGCGCTTACAAAAAGTGGTGGCGGCAGCGCGTAATCATCAGGAGATTATGTTGTTCATTGATGAGCTGCATTTATTGGTCGGGGCTGGCTCGGCCGAGGGGTCGATGGATGCGGCGAACGTCCTAAAGCCAGCGTTGGCGCGTGGTGAAGTGCGGGTGATCGGTGCAACAACATTTGACGAGTACCGCAAGCACATCGAAAAAGATGCGGCCCTCAGTCGGCGGTTTCAGGCGGTGACGGTGGCGGAGCCGGATGAGCAGGCGGCAGTAGCCATGGTGCGGGCGCTAGCGGGCCGGTTGGCGACGCATCATCGACTGCGGATTTCTGATGAGATGATTGAGCTGAGTGTGGCCCTCAGCCAGCGCTACGTGACGGAGCGTCATTTGCCGGACAAGGCGATTGACGTACTTGATGAGGCGGCGGCGCTGGTTAGTACGCGGCGGCCAGCTAAACTGACCAAGCAACAACAATTAGCACGGCGGATCAAACAACTAGCAGGCAAGCTCGATGCGGTGGTCGAGGCTGAGCAATATCAACGCGCGGCCGAGCTAAAGGTTCGCATCAAGCAGCTGGAGCAGCAGGCCGAGCAGCTACCGGCTGACGATCCAGCATTGCCGGAGCTAACCGAGGATGATGTGCGGCGAGCGGTGGCGGCGATGGCTGGCGTGCCAGCGGAAAAAGTGACGGTGAATGAGCGCAAAGATCTGGTGGCGCTGGAGCAGCGACTGGGTCGGTCGGTGCTCGGTCAAGAGAAGGCTGTGGCGACACTGGCGCGAACCATTCGCCGGGCGCGAGCTGGGCTGAGTCGGCGGTCGGGACCGCTTGGGTCGTTCATTTTCCTCGGGCCGACTGGCGTGGGCAAGACCGAGCTGGCTCGCGTATTGGCACGGGAAGTGTTTGGCGGCGACAATAGCTTGATCAAGATCGACATGAGTGAGTTCTCGGAGCGGCATACGGCCAGTCAGTTGATTGGCGCGCCAGCTGGTTATGTTGGCTATGATGAGGGCGGCAAATTAACCGACAAGGTTCGCCGGCAGCCGTACAGCGTGGTACTGTTTGATGAGATTGAAAAGGCGCATCCGGATGTACTAAACTTGCTGCTGCAAATTTTGGAAGACGGCAAGCTAAGCGATTCGCATGGGCGGACGGTCAGTTTTCGCCAGACAATCGTGATTTTAACAAGCAATGTCGGCGCCGAGGCGATGGTGCGCGACGGTGAGCTGGGCTTTAGCCCGCACGGCGATGATGGTTCGCGGGCGGACGATGTGAATGAGCGCAATGCTCGGGCGGCGCGGCGCGAGCTGGAGGAGCTACTGCGGCCGGAGTTAATCGGGCGATTTGATGCAGTGGTGCATTTCAAGAGCTTGACTCGGCCGGTGGTGGGCAAGATTTTCGATAATCTCGTCAGCGAGCTTAAAGAAGCAGTACGAGCGCAGCAGATGACGCTGGTCATCACGCCGAGCGCTAAGCGTTGTATCATAGACAACGGATTTGATGAGCAGCGCGGCGCGCGGGTGCTTCGGCAGACGATTCAGACGATGTTGGCTGATCCGCTCAGTGATGCCTTATTGTCTCGTCAGGCGCATCCCGGCGCGGTCTTGGTAGCAACTGCGAAAAATCGTGAGGTGGTGATCAATGTTCAGGCTGCGTAATCTCGTTAGTGTCGTGGTGTTTGTGGGGCTGGTGGCCGGTGGTAGCTGGCTAGTGCTCAATCGCCAGCTGGTGCTGGATCATATCAGGGTCTGGCAGTACCAGCCTAGTCAAGACATAGCGACGCTGGCAGATCGGGCGACGATGACTAATAAGGCTAAATTTAGCTTTTATCTAGCGCAGCCGCGACTAGAAAACGCTACGCAGTTTAATCACGATTGCCGTCGTATCGAACAGGCCAGCCCGATCGTCGGCTGTTATTCTCACGCCAAAGAGACCATCCACATTTACAACGTGCGGAACGCGGAGCTAGACGGTATCAAAGAGGTAACGGCGGCGCACGAAATGCTGCACGTAGCCTGGTCGCGCTATTCGGCGGAGCAGCGTCGGCGGCTGGGCGAGCTGCTAGAGGCGGCTTATACCAAGGTCAAGACCAAAAAGCTGGAGGAGCGGATGGCGTATTATGAGCGTGCTCAGCCAGGTACGCGCGCCAATGAGCTGCATTCAATTTTGGGTACAGAGTTTGCTGATCTCGGATCGGAGTTGGAGGCGCATTATGCCGAGTACTTTAGCAATCGAGCGGCGCTACTAAAATTGCATGCTCAGTATAATGAAAAGTTTACTAGCGCCGAGGCCGAGGCCGACGCGCTGGCGGCTAGTCTCGCCAGGCGAAAGCGTGAAATTGAGCAGCTAACGGCATCCTACCATGCGCGCATTAATGCCTATAACCAAGATGTAGCGGCATTTAACCAGCGGGCAACGACGGGTGGTTTTCAGACGCAAGCTGAGTTTCAGACTGAGCGAAATCGACTGAGTCAGCGCGGTCTGGCGCTTCGTCGTGAACAGCAAACCATCCAGGGTAAGGTCGATGCCTATAACACTGATGTTGAAAAATTAAACGCGTTGGGGCGCAAGATTGATCAGCTCAATCAAAGCCTCGATAGTCAAAAGGCGGTCAAATAATGGCCCGAGCAAAATCACAATTCATTTGCCAGCAGTGCGGCACCAGCTATCAGAAGTGGGTCGGCAAGTGCGAAAATTGCGGCGAGTGGAATTCGCTGGTTGAGCAATTACCGGTTGATATGGGCGCGTCGGCGGTAGCGCGTAGCAGCGGCAAGGGCAAGGCGCTCACCACGCTTAGGCTCAGCGAAACGGCCGCTGAAACTAAACAGGCGCGGCTGGCAACCGGCATCGCCGATCTTGACGCGGTGCTCGGTGGCGGCTTTTTGCCAGGTGGTGTGGTGCTAGTGGCGGGGCAGCCGGGAATTGGAAAAAGTACCCTGCTAGCACAAGTCGCGGCGTTTATTGCCCGACAAAACCAGGTGCTCTATATAAGCGGCGAGGAGTCGATATCGCAGGTCAAATTGCGGGCTGAGCGGTTGGGCGCGGTTGATTCAGAGAGTCTGCAGCTGGCGTCCAGCAACAGTGCTGAGGACATCGCCGCCTCCATCCAGACTAGCCAGTACAATCTGGTGATCGTCGATTCCATCCAGACCTTGTCGCTCGCAGAAATTGCCTCAGCGCCAGGTTCGGTCAGCCAAATCACCAACTCATCCAATGTCATCATTCGCGCCGCCAAGGCCGCCAACACTGCGGTGATTTTGGTCGGCCACGTCACTAAAGAAGGCTCGATTGCCGGGCCGAAAGTCCTGGAACATTTGGTCGATGTGGTGCTGAATTTTGAGGGCGATCGCTACGGTGGCTTCCGGGTGGTGCGGGCGCAGAAAAATCGCTATGGCTCGACCAATGAGGCGGCAATTTTTGAAATGCATGAGGATGGCTTACGGATTGTGGCTAATCCATCGGCTAGTTTGTTGGCGGAGCGGCAGAATCTCGACGGCTCAATCGTCCTGGCCACTATGGAGGGGGCGCGGCCGCTGCTGGTGGAAATTCAGGCGCTGGTCAACCCAACGAATTTTGGCTACCCTAAGCGCGCAGCCAGCGGTTTTGACCTCAACCGCTTGAATCTATTGGTGGCGGTGCTGGAAAAGCGTACCAAGCTCAATCTCTCTGATAAAGATATTTACATCAATGTGGTTGGCGGCTTGAAACTGAGCGACCCAGCGGCGGACTTGGCAGTCGCCATGGCTATCGCTTCAGCCTCAGCTGGCCGCAAGCTCAGCGATGAAGCCGTGGTGTTTGGCGAAGTCGGTTTGGGTGGTGAAGTGCGCTCGGCTCAAGGCTGGCACGCCCGCCTCAAAGAGGCCAAGAAGCTCGGCTTTACCTACGCCATTGCGCCAAAAACCCACAAGGACGCATTTGTGCGCGGCGTCGGCGACCTACGTCAGGCGCTGATTGATTATTTACAATAAACGTTATCATAAAGGAAATTAATATGGAAAAAACAATTGAACTTATCATCATTATCATGCTGCTAGCCATCATGGCAGAGATATATCTACTGGTCAAGCCGCGGCAGCACGCAGGCAGTAGTACCCAAATGCCGATTTTGGTTGACACGTCGGTACTGATGGACGGCCGGGTGGTTGATCTAGCAAAGACCGGTTTCTTGTTGGGGCAGATTATTGTGCCGCGGAGTGTGCTGATAGAACTGCAACTGCTAGCGGACGGTGCTGATCACGCCAAGCGCGAGCGCGCCCGCTTTGGCATGGATGTCATGAAGGAACTCAAAGATGTACTGGGCGGCTCGTTCACGTTACTTGATGACGCAACGCGCATTCCTGAGGGCGTTGATAACCGCTTGCTGCAACTCGCCAAGGAAATGAACGCTGCCATCTTGACGCTGGATTACAACCTGAACAAGGTGGCGCAGGTCGAAGGCATTCAGATTCTCAATATCAATGAGCTAGCCAAGAGTTTGCGGATGAGCTATCTGCCTGGTGATGAACTGGTGCTTGAATTGACGCAAAAAGGTCAAGATTCTCATCAGGCTGTCGGCTACTTGCATGATGGCACTATGGTGGTGGTCGAGCAGGCCAAAAAGTTCCTGGGCCAGAAAAAGCGCATTGAAATCATCCGCAGTCTACAAACCGATGCTGGCAAGATGATGTTTGCGAAGGTTTGCGCCGAGCCAAAAGAAGCGGTGCAGCATTCACCAGTCCAAGCCGCTCCCAAACAATCCAAGCAGCGCTCCACCGGTCGTCGGCCGCAAACCAGCAAAGCAACGAAGCCTGATGCCCCACGCGCCGCAGCTCAAAGTCACCGTTCGACTCGCTCCAAGACTCAGTCGCAGCGCGAGGCTGACTTGATCCGGATGGTTAATGAGCAATAATCGCTAAGGTTAAGAAGAAGTAAAAACCAGACTGAAGCAGTCTGGTTTTTATGTGTCACAAGGGGAAGGGGCGCGAGTTAGTCGGAGCTTGAGCTGCTGCCTACCGAGAAGCTGCCGCTGTCTGATGCAGTATAGTAGCCTTCGTCGCGGGCGATCGCCTGAATGGTGTGCCGACCTGGGCTACTGACCCTGATATCAACCGAAACGCTGCCACCACTACCGGAGATCGACTCGCTTTTGACGCTGCGACCATCAACGAGGATGTCAATTGAGGTGAGCGGGAAGGTGCCGTTGGTGGCGCGGGCGGTGATGGTGCGGCTGGAGCCAGAGCCAGAAAGTGATAGGCTGACACTTGGCTTGGCGTCGTCACACTTGTGCTTATCGTCATCAGCGTTGGCGTCGTAACCCTCGGGTGCTGAGTACGATGGTTTCTTAGTGAGCGGGTCAATGGTCTTGGTGACCTCAATTTCCTCAATGGCGTCGGCTGGCGTACAATTTGTCGCCTTTTTCTTGGAGACGCGGTCAAACTTAATCTTTTCAGTGGTCTCGCCCTGTTTTTTATTCCACCACGATGGATAGAGCTCTTTGCCTTGCTGTTGGATACCATTTGGTCGCTTGAACCAATCATTTGGCTTCCATTTGCCCTGTTTGGCATAGACTTCGTTGTGAGCAAATGACATGACGTTACGCACCACCGGCATACCAAAGGCCGAGTTCGGGGTGTTGATGGTGCTGGTGTCGGAATTACCGAGCCACATACCCATGGCTAGCGCCGGACTATAGTTGACGATCCAGACATCCTTGGCGTGGCCGTTTTTGTCGGTGGTACCAGTCTTGGCGGCGGTTCTAACACCAGGCACATTCATCGCGCCATAACCGTGCAGGTCACGCGCCGCGTCCGCGTCACCCAAGATATCATTGATGATGTAGGCGACTTGCGGGTCGGTTGCTTGTTTGCTCTCATCTTTCCATTTCTTTAACGTATCGCCCTGGCTGTTGGTTACCTCAAGGACGTTGGTGCTTGGCTTGGCGACGCCCATGCGGGCAAAGGTGCCGTAAGCATTCACCAATTCGGTCTGCTTCGTACCGCAGGCGCCAATGGCTGCTGACAGTCCGTAGCCGCCGGCCGCTTCTTCTTGCTGGCAATAATTGGTATTACCCATGTTGTGAATATAGTCAACAGTTGGTTTTGGCGAGCCGTTGCCTGCGATATACATTGCCTTGACCGCTGGGATATTACGGGAAAGCGCTAGCGAGCGGCGAATAGAAATACTTCCCATAAATCGTCGATCCCAGTTGTTCAGCTTGGCGCCATAAATCTTGTCAATGTTCTCGTCGCTGAGGATTGAGCCCGAACCATAATTTTGCTGATTACTGCCGCGATTCTCAAACAGTTTGGCATAGTCGAAAGCCTTGATGGTTGAGCCCGGCTGGATAAAGGCGGTAGCGGCATTATCCTGCCCAAAGCCAGCATAATTGAAATCACGACTACCAGCGAGGGCGACAATCTGTCCAGTCTGTACATCTTCAACGGTTGCTGCACCGTTACTGATGCTCACGCGGCCCGGGCGACCTGAGTCGAAGAAAGCTTTCATCTCTGTCTCGAGTTTTTCTTGGATCTTCCAGTCCAGTGTCGTCTTGACGGTTAGTCCACCGCGGCCAACGACCGCCTTGCCAAGTTCACGCTCCAGTTGATTGCGCACCATGAGCACGAAATGCGGTGCCTTGAGGCCGGCTAGCTGTTCGGTTTCGGGCTTGATCTTGTCAAGAATTGGATACTGCTTGGCCTCTTTGGCCTGCGCTTCGGTGATATAGCCTTGTTCCAGCATGTAGTCTAGTGTTGTATGCTGGCGTGACAGGAGCATCTTGCGCCCAGTGATGTTGTACGGATTAAATGTACTCGGGTTTTGCGGAATTGAAGCCAGCAGGGCTGCTTCGGCCAAGGTGAGATCCTTGGCGGATTTACCAAAGTACGTCTGAGCGGCCGACTCTGCGCCGTTACGCCGACCGCCATATGGCGCTTGGTTGAGGTAGAGCGCGAGAATCTGATCCTTGTTGTACATGCGTTCAACTTCAATTGCCAGGATAATTTCCTTGATTTTGCGTGGAATACCGCTGAGGCCGCGTTTGTCGGCATCCTCGGCAAAGAAAACTTGCTTGACGAGCTGTTGTGTCAACGTCGAGCCACCCTGAACTTGTCGACCTGATGCTGTACTAAACATAGCGCGAGTCAGGCCACTAATACTGATACCGTGATGCTTATAGAAATCACGATCCTCAATGGCAATGGTTGCTTTCTTGAGGTAATCACTAATCTTGTCGGCCTCGACCACCAGCTTATAATTATCGGTACCCTTATCTTCCCACAGGAGCTCGCCATTGCGGTCATAATACTTGGTGACCGTTGTCTGGACACGCTTGGCGAGTTCGCCCGGGCGGATCTTGTCGAGATCTTTGCGGAAGTAGGCAAACAGACCGCCGATCAGGATAATCATTGCAACAATGGCGACGCCAAGGATCTTGAGCGCCATCAAGCCGCCGCGCTTGGAGAACCAATAGCGAAAGACGCGCTTGGGGTGGAGGCGGTAAAAGAACCGCTTGACGGGGTGCTTTGGTAAACTCGCCAGATACTCTGCTTTTTCGCGGGAGCGCTTATCCTTCTTGAGCCGACGCTTATTCGCCAAGTTTGCATAGACACTCAGCCGTTTTGCCGGCTTTGGATGCGGACGTGACGGCGCTGATTTTGCGCTGGCGTCCGACTGCTTATCTGAGGGTTTCTTGTTCACACTATCATTATATCACGCCTATGTTTCGCTTCAATCATAAAATTGCTATACTATTATCCAGAAAAGGAGGAATATGCAATTATCAGAGGAGCTAAAGTGGCGCGGGTTTTGGAATCAAGCGACATTCACCGATGATGAGCGTATTGATTCGGGAAATTTTACGCTCTATTTGGGGACAGACCCGTCGGCTGACAGTTTGCATGTCGGGCATCTGGCGGTCTATATGATGGTGCGGCATTTTTTGGAGCGCGGTCACAAAGTATTCTTGCTGGTTGGTGGCGGCACGGGCATGATTGGTGATATGCGCGACACCGAGGAGCGGAGCCTGCTTTCATATGCGGAAATTGAGCACAACAAGCGAGCGTTGAAGGTGCAGGTGTCACAAATTTTTGCGGGACGCGATTTTACCCTGGTGGACAATGCGGATTGGCTGGGCAATTTGGAATTGTTGCCGTTCCTCCGCGACATTGGTAAGAATTTTAACATGGCAGAGTTAACGACGCGGGAATTTTTTAAGGCGCGTATCGCTAACGGCAAGGGGCTGAGTTTTGCGGAGTTTACCTACACCTTGCTGCAGGGCTATGATTTCTGGCATTTGTTCAAACACCACGGTGTCAATTTACAAATCGGCGGCTCTGATCAGTGGGGTAATTTGGTTTCAGGTGTGGAATTGATTCGTAAAAAAGAAAATACCGAAGTTTACGCCATGACCGCGCCGCTGCTCATCAACAAATCAACTGGACGCAAGTTTGGCAAGTCCGAAGGTGGCGCGGTGTGGCTAGATGAGAATAAAACCAGCGTCTACAAATTCTATCAATTTTGGCTGAACGTTGATGACGAAAGCGCCATCGAGTATATGAAGATCTTCACCATGCTTGATCGTGACACCATTGAGGCCATCGCTGAAAACCATGCCGTCAATCCAGGCGCCCGCTCAGCCCAAAAAGTCTTGGCGCGTGAAGTCACCGACATCGTCCACGGTGTTAATCGGCGCGAATCAGTGGAGCGGGTGACTGAAGTGTTGTTTGGCGGCGGCGATTTCCGCCAATTATCAGACGATGATTTGGACACCCTGGCCAAGGAAATCCCGCGCGTCGATGTCGGCGTCGGCGTCATTGAAGCATTGGTAGTCTCTGGCGCGGTCAGTTCTAACGGCGAGGCCAGGCGCCTCCTCAAATCTGGCGCCATCAGCCTCAACGGCGAAAGACTGGCTAATGACCAAGCCATCAACAGTCAATCTTTGTTGAAAAAAGGTAAAAATACGTTTATTCTAGTTGCAGAAAATATGGAAGGAGAGGAATAATGAAAAAAATTATCGGGTTTGATCTGGATGATACACTAGCCATTACCAAGTCACCAATTAGCGATCGTATGGCGGATATCCTTGGTCGGCTGCTTGAAAACTATGAGATGTGTGTCATCACGGGCGGCACATTTCACCAGATTAAAAAGCAAGTGATTGATCGACTTGATGTTCGGCCTGAGCTACTCCAAAAATTCCATGCAATGCCGACATGTGGTACGAGGTATTATCGATTTGACGCTGCTGATGGTGAGTGGAAGGTTCAGTACGCGAACGATCTGTCTGATGAGCAAAAAACTCAGATAACTGCGGTACTGGAGGAGGTTGCCAGGGAGATGGGTGTTTGGTGTGATAATCCTGCGGGTGAGATTATCGAGGATCGCCACAGCCAGATTACCATGTCGGCGCTGGGACAACAGGCAACTCCAGAGGATAAATATGCCTGGGCAGAAAAGTATAAAGATGTCCGTCCGGTATATCGTGACAAGGTGGCGGCGAAACTGCCAAATCTCGAAGTTAGGATTGGTGGTACGACCAGTACTGACATTACGCTGCCAGGAATTGATAAAGCCTATGGCATTGGTAAGCTGCTCGAGCTGAACGGCTGGTCAAAGGAAGAGGCACTATTCTTTGGTGACAAGCTACAGGAAGGCGGTAATGATTTTCCAGTTAAGCAAATGGGTGTTGACTCGATTGAAGTGAAGGGCTGGGAAGACACCGCCTACGCGCTGGAAGGCATCAACGCCGTTTCGTAGATGAGGCTAACAACTCCACTGGAACACCTCAAAGGCGTCGGTCCCAAAACCGCCCAGGCGCTGGCGGCGGCGGGTTTGGAGACGGTGGCGGACGCCCTAGGTTTTTTACCACGGGCGTACGATGATTATTCGGCGGCGGTCAATATCGCTGATCTTCAGCCAGGCAAGGTGACGGTGCGGGCGCGCTGCGAGTCGATTTCCACACGGATTGCTCGCCGGGGTCTGAGGATCACCACGGCGGTGCTAGCGGATGATTCTGGCAAGGTCAAGGCCGTTTGGTTCAATCAGCCCTACCGCGAATCGCAGCTGAGATCCGACACTGGGTTTATGTTCTCCGGCCAATTTGGCATGCAGTATAACAGCTATCAGATCAGCAATCCCTCTGTTGAACTCGCCAAACAAACCGATACATCCGACGCCCAGCACGCGTCGGGTATTCATCCGGTCTATAAATCCATCAAAAATCTCCGCCCTAAAACCGTGCAGGATGTGCTGAAACATCTGCGTCCTATCATGGAATTTTTGCCCGAGACGCTGCCGGAGTACATCGTCCAGCGGCAAAAATTAGTCAGCCGCGCTGAAGCCGTCAGGTTTCTCCATGCGCCAAACAATCATCAGGAGATTACCCGTGGTCGTGAGCGGCTGGCGTTTGAAGAATTGTTTGAAATGATCTTGGCAGCGCAGCTTAACAAGCAAGAGCAAACCAAGTTGACTGGCTGGCGCATCCCGTTCAATCAGCCGGTCGTCAAGCAATTTGTCGAGCAATTACCATTTCCCCTGACCAACGCGCAGCGCCGCGCCGCCTGGCAGATTTTGCAAGATTTGGAGTCCGATCATCCGATGAACCGCTTGCTACAGGGCGACGTTGGCTCGGGCAAAACCGTGGTCGCTGGATTGGTGGCAGCGGAAGTGGCGCAGGCTGGTTTTCAGACGGCCATCATGGCGCCGACCGAGATTTTGGCAGCTCAGCACGCTAAAACGCTGGATGAATTATTGTCGCCGTTTGGTGTATCGGTGGCGCTGCTAACGGGACATGTCAAGGGTGCTCAGCGGCGGCAGCTGCTGGATAATTTAGCCAACGGTAGTATTAACGTGGTGGTTGGCACGCACGCGCTGATTCAGGAAAAAGTGGCGTATCATAAGCTGGGGTTTGTGGTGATCGACGAGCAGCATCGGTTTGGTGTCAAGCAGCGGCAGGCATTATTACAAAAGGCAGACTACATGCCGCATCTACTCAGCATGACCGCCACGCCGATTCCGCGGAGCTTGGCGTTGACGCTATATGGCGAGTTGGACATCTCGATTTTGGACGAGCTGCCAGCTGGGCGCCAGCCGATTGCAACGAAAATTTGGTCGCCAGCTTCAGCGCCAAAACTCTACGAAACTATCGACCACGAACTAGCTCAGGGTCGCCAAGCCTACGTCATTTGCCCATTGATCGACGATAATCCCGACAATGACAAAAAGTCGGTCGAGGCGGAATATCACAAATTAGCAAAAACGATGTTTCGTCATCGCCGCGTCGGATTGCTGCACGGTAAACTGCCGCCGGAGGAAAAAGCGGCGGTCATGCAGCAGTTTGCCGACGGCGAGCTGGACATGCTGGTGAGCACCACGGTGGTGGAAGTCGGTGTTGATGTACCGAACGCCACGGTCATGCTCATCGAAAATGCTGACAACTTTGGGCTCAGCCAGCTTCATCAGCTGCGCGGGCGGGTTGGGCGCGGCCAGCACCAGAGTTTTTGTCATTTGATGCTGTCAGGTCACGACAAGCCAAGCCGGCGCCTCAGGGAAATTGAGAAGTCCCAAGACGGCTTTTACCTGGCGGAAGTTGACCTGAAACTGCGCGGCCCCGGCGAGATTTATGGCCGAGCGCAGCATGGCGCATTGAACCTAAAAATTGCCTCACTGAGCGATACGCCGCTGATTGCCCGTGCGCAAGCGGAGGCTGAGCGCTTTGTCAAAGAGGGGCAGGATTTGCTACAATATAACCATCTGGCGCGTGCCGTCAGTCGCTATCAGCGATTAACCACGCTAAATTAGTGAGATAAGTATGTATTCAGGAACCACATTTCACACCAAATCAGGCAATCTGATGGGTGTTCATCAAAAAATTGATCGGGTCGCGCGGCGGCATATCGTGCAGCTGCTGCCGTCATGGTGCAACTTTCCGTCGAGCAAGGAGATTTTGCATTTCGAGGGTAATAATGGCCCCGATGGTATCAAGCGGAAAAGTCCGGCCGTTGATGAGCCGTGGCACTTCATTGACCCGCATGATCCAAATGACGTAGCACTCCTCGAGATGATCGATCAACACATCACTAATCTCGCAGCGGCGCTCAGTGCCAATAACTGTGAGCGAGCAGCATTTGAGGCAGCATGGATGGCGCATGCGATCACTGATGGCTTGACGCCACCGCATCATTTTCCGCTGGAGGAGAAATTGGCCCAGCTGCGCGGTGAAGGTATGGAGACCCGTAATTCACTGATCAAAAAGAGCTTAATACCGGGCGAAACGGTGCTCAAAACCCTGCGCAATAACTGGGAATTTTGGGGCGCAAAGGGCGTGATGACTATGCATCTGGCGTTCGAGGCGGGTGTCGCCAGCGTAGTGGCCTACCAACGATTTGCTGCTGGCCTGCCGCAGCAGCACGACATTGAGGAAGTGCGCCGGGCGGGCTTTCGGGCGTTTTATCTCGGCTGTGTTAATCAGGTGGCGGACATGGCTATGTATGAAAAGTTCGCCAAGACTGGCTGGACAACGGAGCTAGCGCGGCAGACCAACCGCCAACTGATGCCGCTGATCATTCGTGCGGTGGTGTTGGGCTGGCTGAGTGCAGTGTGGCTGGTCGAGGAGCAGCGTGCGCGTTAAACTCATTGCTGGCGAATTTGGCGGACGATTCATCCAGGCGCCGCCCGGCTCGACGACGCACCCCATGGGCGAGCGGGTGCGCTCAGCAATGTTTAACTCACTGGGCGAAGCCGTGCGTGGCGCGCGAGTGTTGGATGCCTTTGCCGGCTCTGGCGCCATTGGCCTAGAGGCGCTCAGCCGTGGCGCTGAGTCAGTAGTTTTCGTGGAACGAGACCGCGTCGCCCAGCGTGTGATTGCTGAAAATATTAGCACCGTGGGCGCCAGTGAAAACTCTATTGTAATAAAAACAACGGTAGCAAATTGGCTAGAAAGCATGAGCGTAACAGAGGAGTTTGATATTATTTTTGTCGATCCACCATACCACAACCCGCAGTTTTCCACAGTTTCACGACTGATGGGACTTCTCAAACCGGGTGGACATATGGTATTATCACACTCAGGAATAGGTGAGGTGCCAATTCAAAACGGAATTGTTGTGGTGGACAATCGTAGTTATGGGGGTGCGCACCTCACCCGGTTCCTACGATTGAAATAAGTTTCTGGTAAAATGTCCTGATAGTTGTCAGGACGTTTTTTGATGTATAGAAAAACCCGCTGGAAGTAGATAGCCAGCGGGTTTTTCTGTTTGAAGAGGTTAGCAATATGACATTGATGGCCTCTTGTAGACAGAATAACTACACTGGTCACAAAGATGACGACAATCTTCCGGCTCATATAGCGAGAACAGGAGCGACGGAGAAGGGTATCGGGAATCAATGTGAATACACCAGCAACGTTCTTTTACAATCTGGACTTATCAGCAAAGCACAATCTTGTTAAGTGTCACTCTGGTGGGTATGTATTGTCTGGGCCTCTTTAGATATTGGTTATTTTGTGGAATATACGGACACTGCACGCCTACCAGTGTGACACCTAACACAATAAAAGAAAAAGGAGAAAAACAATGAAATACAAAAATATAAATTGGAAACAAGCCTTTGAAAAAGCTAAGTCAATCCTACTGATTATCCTTATTACTGCAGGTATAGCATTCTATGCCGGCATACAATACCAGACAAACAAGTCGGCAGAGATTGACGGAAAGATCAAGCAAGCGACTTCACAGTCAAAACAGTAGCTCGGAAACGTGCAGCTATTTCCGAGAATAAGCAAATTGCTGCAAAGCCAGCTCATAATGTCGAACCAACCGTACTGCGACCAAAATCAGCTGTAGTATCGGGCTGCGAATTGGTTCGACAAGAACTGGTTAAGTATCCAGGCTGGGATGTCCGCCTGATGATGGCTATCGCCAGAGCTGAGAATAGAAGCTGTGACCCACTAAATCATAACCTAACTAATACCGAAAACCACAAGGTATGTGTCGGTAGTTATGGTGTATTACAGGTCGGTTGTGTACATTTTCGGTCCGGTGAGAATAGAAACGATACAGCGACGGTCGTAAGGGTTGCATATCGTGTCTGGCGGTCTCAAGGATATCACGCCTGGACTACCTATTCAGCGGGGAAATATAAGGAGTTTCTGTAATGAATGACGAAACGAGTTTACTAGACAGCTTTAAGTTGGAGTATGAGCAAATAGAGGAGGAGTCTCTGGTGAGGCGAATCCGCAACTGGCGTGCTCGTATGAAGCGGCGTGAACAGAAGAAGGAGAGAAAGCGTGTACATAAAAGCAACACATCATAAATTTGACATAAATGATGTACGGTCCGTTGCGTCTTGTCCTGATTGTCAGTCAAAACACCTAATGTTTTCTCGCGGAAGGCTTACCTGTCGTAACTGCGGCGTTGAGATTGGTAGAGTTGGGAAGACGAACAAATACGGCGCTAAACGTACTGAAATGAATGGTAAGATATACGATTCAAAGTTTGAGGCACAAATAGCCGCCGAACTAGAGGTTGAGAAAAAGCTAGGCCAGATAAAAGATTACGATACTCAATATCGAATTGAAGGCTGGGTATATGACGAAAATGGCAATAAAGCATTTCCATATCGCCATAAGGTAGACTTTAGAATCCATAACTTGGACGGATCGTTTACTCTACGAGAAGCCAAAGGTATAGAAACTGACGACTATAAGTGGCGACGGAAGATACTAGAAAATGTCTGGCTACCGGCTCATCCAGACTATACGTACGAGGTGGTATTTCAAAGAGGCAATAAGCGAAATCGCAAGAAAGGGGGTGTATGACATCCGTACAAAAAGAAAGGTTAATCTTTACATTAGAAAACCTGTATGATCACATGGGCACCACACTGGATATACTTGTCGCCCACAAAGAGGAAGTACCAGAGGTCGATCAATGGATAAACGACTTAGAGTCTGACATGGGTATTATTACAGAATGGACTGACTTTCTTCGCGAATACGATAGCAACTAATAATCTGGTGCCCTTTTCTATGCCACTTCCTACCCTGTGGCATAGAAGGATGTAAAGTGAGTGGTCAAATGGCTAGATATTATTCTAGCAGCAGCCAGAGTTGTCCCCAGGAGGTAGACAATGAAACTAATTGTAACAGTTGATCATAAAGATAGTGAAATCTCACGGTATATTGATCTGGGCGTCGCAAAAGAGAACATCATGACAGAAGTCTGGAAAGGTATCCAAAAACAACTAGAAGAAAAAGGTTATAAGATAATCTCTCTTTCAGTAGAGGAGTATAAGGATAAATAGTGATGGAAACACTAGATACACCAGATTTTGAACAAAGACATTATAGGCGTGAAATCGAAGCCCTGAAACAGCTTGATGACGAAACCCTAGAGAGCATGAAGCAAGACGCTCTAGAGAACTACACAGCACTAAAAAAGCTCATTCTCACCATTTCACGTATTCAGGATGAGCGGGAAGCACAGGAGGCTTTGTTTTGAAACGGTATAGACTCATAAAAGACCTGCCCACATTCAAAGCTGGAGACATGTTTTATATGTCTAAATACGGTGATTTGATCTATGACAGTGGCGATGTCGGCATTACAGCTTACGCCCGACAGGCCCTTGAGAAATTCCCAAATATTCTCAAAGAGTGGTTTGAGGAAATCCAAGAGCCGACAGACAGTATTCACTGGAAGCCTGAAGTGGGTGAGGGATATTGGTCTTACTACTCAGATGGAGAAATCAGATATCTTGTTTGGTCCATGTCCCCCTGGGATATCGCACTGTATAAAATGGGTATGGTCTATCGCACCTCAGGAGAATGCAAAAAAGCTAGAGACCGCAAACTAGCCGAAGCCAGACTACGTCGAACCTCAACATTTAAGCCAGACTTCAAAAATGATAATGGCGGCTGGGTTGTTTATTATGACCCTAGAGAGAAGAGGCTCGAGGTACAGGAAGTCTATCGCCTTGAATATGGAGAAATTGTACGCTACGAAACCGAGGAAGACGCTGAAAAATCTATTGAAGAAAACGAACAAGATTGGTTAATTTATTTTGGAATAAAGGAGAGAGAATAATGTCAGTAACAAGATTTAAGGTAGGCGATAAAGTTAGAGTTCGCAAGGGGCTTGTCGCAAATAAATATTATGATGATGTGCGTTGTGCTAATTCCATGGCGAGGATGGGTAAAAAAGTACTCACGATTGATTGTGTAGAAAGCGACTACTACAGGGTTGAGGAGAATATTTTTTGCTGGTCAGACGAAATGCTAGGGCCTGCTGAGAAGACGCTAGACAATCTGTGCGCTGGGGACGATATTTCTAAAGGCTTTGGCGTCAGAAAGGTCCTAGCGGCAGTAGATGACTGCTATCTATTGAGCCCTGCAAATAAATACACCGTCGCCAGCAATTGGTATACGGCCGCCGAGCTGAAAGAGATGGGTTATCAGGTGCTATCGCCAGGTCATTCAATAACCCCCATCGAAATAAATGGCAAAAAGTACGACAGATCTGAGGTTGAAAAAGCAATTAAAGACCTAGAGCCGATTGAATAACCAATGACCTACCATATGTCAATAAACTGGGTAAAATTAAACCAATCGGGTATAAATCGTACCCAGTAGAACATTAACAACTCAACCGCATAACTGGACAGATGATGGCAATGACACGCCACTAGCGGTCGGAGACCCCGAACTACGAGAACAGATGTGTCGAAAACGTAGATAGACACATTTGGGAGCGCGGTGGCGACTCCTTGCTATCGTCTGTTCAACTGGTAGCATCAGTGTCTAGGCTTTTCATTTGCCTATAGAATTGAGTGCAGGTGGAAATCGGCTCAATCTGGTGCTACTAACTGGTGGCATCAATGTATTGTAGTACAGTGAAATAACGTTTTGTATTGTACTCCAATACACTGCGCTTGGTGCTATCAACTGGCTATATAAGTGGCTCGAAAGCCTGAAACTAAGCCTAGTGTTGCAGCTCGCGAAGTTCCGCAACTAGAGCTAGAAAAGTAACTGCCGACTTTGCAACTTGAGCAGTGAAAGATGTGACTATACGAGTAAAAATCCCCTCTGACTAGTAAGAATATGAATGCCTAGCACGTTCTGAAGGTTATGGAGCTAACGCGAGACGAGAACTCCTCGGCAAATCATCACCTTATATAGCCAACCAGTTATGCGGTTGAATAATTAACTATAAATAAGCGAGAATAAGAAATGGATAAAAACAAGAACCTTGTTGAAGAAGAGAAGATTTACGATAGTGTGCATAGTATTTTGCTTGGTGCATTTTACGACGTATCTCATAATAAGTTAGACAGAATTACACGTAATATTACAAAAGTATTCTTGCGCTATTTAGCGAATAAACATCAATAGAACATGTAAACAACACGACTAAACTACACAAAATCGTGTAGATAAAGAAGAGGTATAGAATATGACACCTAAAATCGAATGGTGCAACTGGGTGTTTGATTATACAGACAGTATGGATACCAATAGGTGGATGGTAAAGCGCGATTGTTGCGATGACGAAATATTGCTTATTCGTGGTGACAGTAGAAACTGGAAAGCATATCAGGCATCGCTAAAGCCGTATCGTGTTGGAAGTTGCCCTGACGCTGCCTCAATGTGTCCTAATTGCGGCAAGTTTGTGAACGGCGTTAATCCATATGACGACGGCGAAACGTGGATGCAATAACAAATATCAACTAAACCACTAATTTTGCGGACATAGAAAAGGAGATGTCAATGATTTACGAAGTAGAAGTTATGCAAACAGTTAGAGGAACTATCTTTGTTGAAGCTGATGGCTATCAAGAAGCAGAAGAGGTTGCTAATAAATATATCCAAGAGGGGCCAAACGTCGCAACCATCAATTTTGACGAGATTTGGGATTATAATGTCGGAGGCTCGTTAGAAGCGTCAGATGATGAGGTTGGCGATGCAGAGGTTATCAAGGCGGAGGACGTGCTATGACAAGCAACGGTTACTATCCTAAAAAGCTAATCTATCTTGGCGACAATTTTAGCGAGCGCAAAGCAGTGCTAGTGTCTTCGCCAGACGAATACGCCGATGCCATACTTGAAACCATAGATCTCGGTGACAGCGCCTTTGAAGACAAATATCGTCAAGTAGCTGCAGCTGCTGGTGCTGAGTTTGTAGACATCAATGACATTATGGTTGTTGGCCAGAGCAATCAACCAATGATCAACGAAAATAACAGAGGTGAAAATGATGAAAGATAGTGAGCGATCAACTAACAGTCAACGAAAGCTAGTCATCAGAAATATCTCAATAAAAATAGCAGGTGTAGCAATCCTCATTGGTTGTGCGATATATGAGCCGCTTTATAGAGCAATGGTAGTAGGGCTGATACTGCTGGTAATTTCGGAGATGTGAATATGAAATACAGAATTAAGCTTAAAATCCTTATGGCTCTAAATCTGATTTGGATAGGATCGAATATATATTTAATTTTTGATTGTGCATTATCTAAACAGTATCTGGGTGCATTGTACTATTTTATTCTATACTTTTTTAGTTTGTGTATGTTTTATTCTATAAAAGCTGAGATAAAAGTTAGTAAAGAAAGGGGTGATAAATGAAAATCTATAACAACGGTAAAGAATCTCTAGACGAAGATGATTTTGGTGGATTAATCATATTGTTGCTATTTGTGATATGTAGCATTGTGTTCTTTATCATCAAGGCGATGGAACCTAGCTCCTTATTGTCTAGGGATGAGATTTGTCAAAAATATTTTGGTAAAGAATATGTTTATGTAAACAATGGTCGCTCTGCAGACTTTTGTGTAGACAATTCAGGGGTACCAAAATATCCTAAGTCGTGGAACGAAAGAAAACCTAATGCGTGATATTAAATTCAGAGCCTGGGACAACCTAGAAAAAAGAATGCGCAAAGTCGTGTCGTTACATTGGCAAGGCGACAAGCTTGTATCAGTAAGGCTTGATGGCGATAATGAGCCGATTCCGATTGAGGGACGGTTAGAAATTGAGCAATACGCAGAACCTATCCTTGCTGACAGGTTAATATGCGAGAACGATATCGTAGTAGACAATCTAAGTCTAAACGCCCATCGAGGCGAAATATCCTACCTCGTCACTTTGGAAGCTGGGGCGTTTTGGTATAAACCGTTGAGGCGTCTGAAAGGTAGTGGCGGTTTTTCTCGTGATAGCAAACTGGCTGCTTATGAGCATATACATTATAAAACTATTGGCAATATTCACGAAAACCCTGAATTGTTGGGGAAAGGATAAGACATGGGCAAACGCTTTGATGATGACTGCTTGTATATCGTTGAAATAGTCAATCCACGCACTAATGATGGTTATATCCTGAAAAACCCTATCAACGAAACTGTTGCTTTTGAGGATCGTGATGATGCTATCGATTATGCAAAACTACACATCAGAAAAAGATTCTATGTTGAATATTTCAATGTTTCTATGCAACCTCTATGTATGCTTGAGGGGGCTCTTGCACCATTACAAATAATTCGTAGAAAAGCAAAAAATAAGGAGGAAAAATAATGCGTAAAATAAAGTTTAGAGCCTGGAGTAAATTAGATGATAAATACTATTATAGAGTCTTAGTGGGGAACACCAGTGAGGACGAAGACCAGTACGTATGTAGTAACGTTTATGATGGTAACGAGTGGGTTGAGTTTGATGAGCATTGCGGCGTTATCGAACAATACATAGGACTAAAAGACAAAAACGGTAAGGAGATTTATGAGGGTGACGTCGTAAAAGTCGAGGGAGATGGCGAGATTTACCGAGTGGAGTGGATTCGCAGTGGATTTGGTCTTGAGCCACGATACAATTCGCCGCGTTACCCAGTACTAGGCAATGTTGAATTACGTAAAAAAATTGAAGTCATTGGTAATATTCACGAAAACCCTGAGTTGTTGGAGGAGGAGCAATGAACCGGATATTACTTAGAGATTTTATATCAGCATATGCGTCAGACCTTATGCCTGATACTAAGTTTGAAGAGTGCGAGCCCTTGGTGATACTGGACGGTGATAGAAAGTACTTATTTTCAGCTAGTTGGCACATACACACCAATAAAGAGCTGAAGCGGTTTCTGAGCGAAAAAATATACAATGCATATGTAGATAAATTCTATTTGTCAGACTGTGGAAGAATACACATATGCATCGGATCAGAGGAATAGAATGATGGATATGAAAAGAGGAGAAGATAATGGCATACAAAATTGAAATTACACAAACCAGAAAGGACTACCTAGATGCTAAATATGGCCCTAGTGAAGTGGCAGAGCTATTTAAGAGACAATCTGGTGAATACTATGAGCCAACCCTTAATAATCGTGAAAAAAGAGCCAAAAGACAATCTGCCTCATGAAGAGATATTGAAGTGAGACTATAATATTTACAATGCTCATGCTTTCCTGTATAATGTAAAGCAGTAAGAGGTCCTTTAGCAGTATATTCCTTGCGAGGAATTTTTGATGGCGAAAACAGCCACTAAAGATAAACCTAAATCTCCTAAAACACCGCCAAAGAAAACGCCTAAGAAGAATGGGCGTCCTTCAAAGTATACCGATAAACTAGCTGATAAAATTTGTCAAATGATTGCCCTTGGGCAATCGGTCCGTTCTATTTGCGCAAAAAAAGATATGATCTCTATGCAGACGTTTTTCCGCTGGCTGCGAGAAAATGATAAGTTTCGTGAGCAATACGCGCGTGCGTGTGAAGAGAGGTCATATATGCACGCTGAAGACATTATTGAAATTGCCGATAATGCTACTAATGACTACATGGAAAAGCTTGAGGGTGATGGCTATATATTCAACAGCGAAAACGTTCAGCGATCACGTCTGCGGATTGATACGCGTAAATGGTTGATGTCTAAGCTAAATCCAAAAGTCTATGGCGACAAGCTAGATATGACGACAAACGGTAACGATATAGGAGTGACGCTAAGTGCAAGCCAAGCCGAGCAGCTGCTTAACGCCAGAGCAAACAGTCGGGATTCTTAGAGAAATTGCCGAGAATGGTTCGTTTGCTGAGTACTGTATTGCTATTGATCCGAAATATCAGTTGGAATGGTTTCATGCTGAGATTGCTAAAGAGCTGGAGCATGGCTACCGACGCCTTATGGCGGGTGAAGACGTCCGTCTGATGATATTCATGCCACCGCGGCACGGCAAGAGCGACACCGCTACCCAGAAGTTTCCATCATGGGTGTTGGGCAAGAGTCCAAATATTCCAATCGTAGTCTCGTCATATTCTGCTGAGCTAGCCACCGACTTTGGACAAAAAACTAGGGATATAATGCAGTCAGATACGTACAGCGCGATGTTCTCAACGCGTTTGCGTGCAGATGCCCGCGCCAAAGGGCGCTGGATTACTAAAGAGGGCGGCGGGTACACCGCAGTTGGTGTTGGCGGAGCACTAACTGGACGCGGATTCAAGATTGGCATTATTGACGATCCGTTTAAGAACCGTGAGGAGGCAGACAGTCCCGTGATACGTGAAGCACGTGACGGCTGGTATAAGTCAACTTTCTCAACACGTGAAGAAGGTAACTCAATGATCGTATTTATTCTTACGCGCTGGCACGATGATGACTTGGCCGGTCGAGTTCTTAAAGCCTCGCGAGAAGCTAAGGCCAGGGGTGAAGCGTATGACGACTGGAAGATAATCGAATATAAGGCTATCGCCACTGAAGATGATGAGCATCGCAAAGCAGGTGAGGCACTATGGCCTGATAAGTTCTCGCTTGAAAAGCTACTAAAAAAGCGTGCCGAAATGGGTAGCTATGAATTCTCAGCACTGTACCAACAAAACCCAATTGATGAGGAGAACCGCAAGTTCAAGCAATCATGGTATAAATATCGCGAATTCAGTAACGTCTTACAGCGTGATACCTATAACGTCATGACAATCGACCCGCGAGGTAAAGATGATGTAAAGCAAGGTACTGACTACATCGGCATCACCCTCAACTTTATCGACCGCGAAGGCAAATGGAACGTGATATGTTACCGCACGAAGCTATCGGCCACCGACCTAGTAGATCTCATGTTTACTAACTGGAAGCGCTACAACCTACATAAAATCGGTATCGAGGACAACCAATTTACTCAAGCCCTGAAGTCTGTTTGGGAAGAGGAGATGGTGCGTCGTGGCGTCTATATGGATATCGAGCTATTGAAACATGGCGGGCACAGTAAGGCATTACGGATCGAAGCCCTAGTTCCGCGATACGAACGTGGCGGCATCTACCACATCAAACACGGTGATACGAATTTCTGCGAAAACCTAGAGAGCGAACTAAGTATGTTTCCGAAGGCTACCAACGATGATGCAAGCGATTCATTAGCATATCAAGTACAGCTGGCTCAACGCCCAGAGGATGACGTCGACAGCGGTGAGGTGTACAATCAATCGCTTACAGACAGAGACATAACGGCAACTTGGAATTAGGAGGATTGGTATGAAGACAATTAAGCCATCAAATCATTAGGTATTTGCAAAGAAGATAGAAGCATCAGAAAAAACATCGAGTGGTATATTTGTACCTAAAAGTGCAATTGATAACTTGTCACAAGCTGAAGTTATCAATGTGGGCGATTCTGTTAAAGAGTTTAAGCCCCACGACAATGTTATCTACAGAGACTATTCCGCAACAGTTACGAAACTTGACAATCAAGAATACTTGTTAATAACAGATGAAGATATCCTAGGAAAAATAATTGAAGTGGAGGGCTAAGATGAAAAAGTTTGTACCAGAATTTGGCAAAGTTAAGGAAAAGAAACAGCTAGACGATAATAAGACAGTTGAGATTGAGAAGAACTATCAGAACCATAGCATCATTACAACAAAAATGCGTTATGAAGAGCGCTTCCGTGTAAAATCCATGGATGAAGCGCGGAGAAAAGTTCACGATCTGACAGCGCGTATTGAGAATGACGATAGACTGATAGATCCTGCAATTCGTTATGACGGCAGAGCCAAGATGCTATACAGAGGGGTGTTTGATGTCGTGTTCGAGTACACCATCATCAAGTAATGTTTCCTTAATAAACATAATTGTGATATAATACGAGCGTAAACCACTGAAAAAACCAGAGTTTACTGCAAATAACAGTAATCTTTGGAGTAATCAGTGGCTTTTTCTTTTCTAACAGAAGAAAATATCTTTGAACTATACGGTCCTTCTAAAGACCATACCGAAAAGCTTATCGAGCCATTTCCGGAGTTTTCTCGTATTGCTCGAAATAAGCCACATCCAGATATCCCGAAGGCATATCCAAAAACTACCGACGGCACAGCTGCGTCAATTATTATCAAGTCACCGCGTCGTGCAATTCAACAGTTGCCAACTGGTGTAGTCAGTGCTGTTGATGAGAATAGCCCGTGGCCAATTCTTGCTGAGTTTGTCTACCTAGAGAAAATCCTACCTAACGCTAACGCTGAGCATGTTTTGATTCATAAATGCTGGATGACTATGGAGGCCGGTGAGACATTTGGTGGAGTGGCAGTATATACACCGATGCTGTATAAAGATGGTGAGCTATTACCTGACTATATAGTCGTTTCTTGGCGAGATGTATTTATTCAGCCGGGTAAAAAATCTGCTAGCGACAGCAATTATCTATTCATGCGTACGTGGTGGCAAGAGTCTGATGTCGATCAACTTATTGATGAGGAAAAAGAGCGTCGCCGTAAAGCTAAGGAAGAGAATGCCGAATATGAGCCGTCATGGGATTTGGAGGCTCTGGAGGAAATCAAGGACGCTATTATCAGCAAAGATGATAAAGCACAGAACGAAGCCGAGCAGGAACGTTCGCTTGACCCATCAGGTATTGAAATTGTGACCGGTTTTCAGGTTGGTGTTGGTGCAACGTTCTACACATTCAATCCAGCAACTGAAAAGATTGTGCGACGTAAGCAAAATAAAGACCCGCGAGGTAAGATTACCCTTGATTGGTACTTCTATGACACTGACGGTGCCAACCCGTTAGGACGCAGCGTGCTGGAACTAATCGGGCCGCTACAGAACCTTATCGATGGTGATATGCAAGCTTACCAGTACAACCGTGCTATCGCCTTGCAACCTACTACTAATGTTTACGGTAATGTGAACGAGAGGCGATTGAACTTTGGGCCTAACGCCCTGAACAAGATACCCGACCCAAATGCACGTATTGAAGTTATGAACATTGACACGACGGCCTTACGCGAATACCCGAACCTATACGGTTTGCAGAAATCGCAGATGCTCAACCTGGTCAACAGTCCAGACACCTCAATCAGTGCTGAGGTGGGCAATCCTGGCTTTGGCAAGACACCACAAGCACTCAAGACTCAACAAGCACAGCTATCTATTGATGACAACGCATTGCGCAAAGGCTTTGAAGCGTTCTTTGAAGAATGGAGCGAGACAGCTATCAACCTGTATTTTGCTGAGCGTAGCGGAGTGGAGAAAATGCAGCTTGATGATGAAACAGCCGAGAAGCTGCGAACATTGGAGCGTGATGGTCATAACTTGGACGGCGTTGAACTAGATGAAAATAACGTAGTAACTATTGATTTCTCTAAAGCACAAGGCGTATTGAAGTTTAAGATTGATGCCTCAACCACCAAGGTCAACAGCGAAGCAGCACAGCTTGATGCACTAAAAACCCTGATTCAGATACTTGATTCAAGCCAATCGCTCAATCAAGTCGTGCCAATCAAAAAGAAGCTGGCAGCGTGGAACGCAATTGTCGCCAACTCTGGTATCGATGGCCTAGACGATCTGAAGGTTACCGAGGAAGAGATGGAAGAAATGCAGCAGATGCAATCACAGGGGGCACAGCCGATGGAACAGACCGAGAGCGAGACGCCAGAAGCTGAGACAGTAACAGATGAAGCCGCGCCTGTGGAGACACCAACTGAGCTGCAGCAAGCCACTGAACAAAGCATAGTTGATGAATTACGCCGGATCGGCACACCAGAAAACTTAATCGCGGAGGTGCCAAGCATGATTGAAAAAGGCTTTACCGAGGAGGAGATAATCGCCTCAATCATGGGCGTTATTCAGAAAGAGGAGGATGAATAATGGAAGACAATCTATACCCACGTAGTACCGAGTACTTTGTGCCAAATGCTGACATGGATGAGCAACGAGAAAAAGCCAAGCAGGCAGAGGAAGAAGCCGCAAAAAAGGATCTACATAAGTTGCAGCAAATTGTAGACCGATGGAACGAGCGGATCGATTTCTACAAATCAGTTGATGCTATCCCAAAAGAAGCCACAACCGACAAAGAGCAGTTGGCGATTTACATGTTGGCACATAAGGAAGTTGTGCGGATTTTACGAGAGGAAAGGAGTGCATTGGAGAGTATCATCGATCCCATTTAGGGAGGTGTATTGCTTTGGTTGGCTAATCCTCGCTAGTAGCTGACCAAAGGAGCGCATCTCACGCAGCCCAGGTTCGTCACCTGTGATCGACGTCAAAACAATCTAATGAGAAGGAGGGTGCTATGCCGCAAACAGAAGCGGAAAGCCAAGAAGTCGTGAATACCGAGGTAGAGCAGGAGTCTACCCAAGCTGAGTCGACGGCAGCTGAAACGCAAAACTCTGAGGCTTCGAGCGAGCCAGATACCAAAGCAGTTATCTCAGATAGCGGCGAGGTGGTACGTGTCAAAGTCGATAAGTCCAAGGAGGAGGACAAAGAGGGCGAATCCGAGGATGAGTCAGATGAAGACCCGAAGCCGAAACGGGGCAAGGAAGCCCGCCAAGAGCAACTAGAACGCGAGTTAGACGAAGACAATCGAGCTATCCGTGAATTGGTTGCCAGGCGAAACCAAGCGAGAGCTACCCGTCAGCAGTTGGAGCAAGAGCAGGTACAGCAGTATCAGGAAACACCGCCTGAAATGCAAGGCCAGTCGCTACCAACACTAGAGCAGATTATGCAGACGGAGAATCCAGAAACTGGAGATTTCTTCACTGAATTTGAAGCTAAGGCGGTGTTGCAGAACCTACAACTACAGCAGCAGCTAGTAGATATGCAGCAGGCTCAAGAGCAAGCGGCTTACGAAGCCCAAGTCAGTGCATCAATTAGCGGTATGTCGTCAGATGCTGAACGGGCACTCAAGGATTTTCCAGAGTTCGACCCAGAATCTGATGAATATGATCCAGAGCTTGATGCTGATGTGGATGAATTCCTGCAAGGAATGCTTATTTACGACAATGCTGGCAATCTTATTGGTTCGCGAGAAAGTATATATCAACTGTATCAGTCATTCCATAAGGCGAGAGGCGAGAAGCCTAAGCGAACAGTGATAAACGATGCGGGAGATTTCCGCGGTAGCGGTGCCCGAGTCCAAAAGCCATTTGAGAAGATGACCACTGATGAGATGGAAGCTCACCTTCGCCGAAAGGGGCATGACATTTAAGAAAGGCTATAAATATGGCAACTAACACAACTGCAACGCTTTCAGCCGAAATGATCCAGTACTTGGAGAAAAAATTCCTGGAGCGTAGCGAAGCACGCACAATCCATGCTGAGGGTGCAAAAAAGAAAACTTTGGAAAAGAACAGTGGTACAACAGTCACCTTTACTAAGCGTTCACCATTCGCGATGGCAACCACACCGTTGGTTGAGGGTGAAAACCCACAAGAAGACGAGATCAAGAGTAACAAAGTTACTGCGACCTTAAAGGGTTACGGTAAATGGACAAAGATCTCAAGCATGCTGTACAACACATCAATCGATCGTGAAATGAAAGAAACGATTGAAACGATGGGCCAAAATGCTGGCGAAACAATTGATACGTTGGTTCGCAATGTACTGCATCAAGGTGCGACTGTTCAGTTTGCAAACAAGAAGAGCGCCTTAACTGGCATCACTGATGATGACATCTTGACTGTCGCAGAAGTCCGCAAGGCGGTTCGTACACTGAAGAAGAACAATGCTTTAGTCTATCCTGATGGCTACTTCTTGGGTAAAGTCGGTCCAGATACCGCCTACAATATCACCGGCGATGCTGCATGGGTTGATGCTCAGAAGTACACCGGCCGACCAGAGTTGTACAAGGGTGAGCTGGGACGCTTGCACAAAGTCCGCTTTATTGAGGCATCGAGCAACCAGATGGAAGAGAGTAGCACCAAGACTGTCTACTCAAACTTTATCCATGGTCAAGAAGCCTTTGGCGTGGTGGATTTGGCAGGTAGCGGCTTGAAGAAGATTATCATCAAGATGTCTGACAAGGGCGATACCTCCAACCCACTCAACCAGTTCATGACAATTGGTTGGAAAGCTGAAGCATTCGCAGCAGCAGTGCTTGATCCGAAGTGGATTATCAATATTAAAACAGGTGCTAAAGACTAGTTATCTGTAATCGGGGCGGCTCAGGTCGCCCCACCAAAGAAAGGTAAGAATATGGCAGAGAAAAACCAATCAACGCCAACTCCAAACGATATTGATGCTCAGATTGCCGCAGCAAAGAAAGAGGCTGAAGCTAGTGCTGCTGACATCATTGCTCAGGCAAAGGCAGAGGCTGAAAAGATCATTGCGGATGCTAAAGAGACGAAATCAGACGATGATGTTATTAGCCGTAGCGTTTCTAGGCAGGATATTATCGATGCTTACGATGGCGGCATGAGTCACTTGGAGATTGCTAGAAAATTCTATGGTAACGTCAACGATGACAGCATGGCTAAGGTTATCAAGGTGGTCAGCCAGGAGTTTGAGCCACTTGATGGTGTAGATCCAGAAGTTGAAGTTACGGATCCTTGGGGATAAATAGACTATGGACGGAACACGAGAGGGTGAATTGAAACGGTTACATGAGGTTTTTAATAACCCTCTCAAATCCCGTCATGAGCGCAGATTAGCCCACGACACATTCAACAAGATATTACGCCAAGTAAAAGATAAACACCTCACTGAATTACGTCGTAGGCTAATCCGAGCCCATAATGCTGAAGATACGGATATTGCTGAAAAAATAACCGAAGAGATCTACGAGTATTCACGGCGGATGGGGTATGAATAATTAGTAAAATCCGAATCGAAATTAAGTTGCTTGATTTAGTTATCTGGCAGCTTTTTGCTTTTTGTTATAATGAAGATATGACAAGTGAGCTAAAAATCAGACAAAGTGATAGCATTTTTGAGTCTATCAAGCATGAAGATAAGCAAGGTGAGTTCTGGTATGCTAGGGAGCTTGGTGAAGCTCTTGAATACGGGACGTGGGATGGTTTTATGCCAGTAATTACACGAGCTAGAATAGCAATATCTAAAACAGGTGCTCCTGTGGAAAACCATTTTCGAGATGTGTCGAAAATGGTTTCTATAGGGTACGGTAACCCAAGAGCTATAGATGATATAAAGCTTACGCGTTTTGCATGTTATATTATTGCTCAAAATGGCAGCCCCGTTAAAAAACCCAAGATTGCGGAGGCTCAGGCATATTTTGCTATTCAAACACGTAAACAGGAAATGTCAGATCAATACAGACAGGATATGGACAGGCTTGCGCGAAGACGTGAGTTTTCCGAATCAGACAAGAGATTATCCTCCAGTGTCATAGAAGCAGGTACTAGTTCGAGAGGACTGGCGATGATAAAAAACGAGGGCGATAAATCATTTTTTGGCGGTAAAACTAATAAGCAGATGAAAAAGAAGTTAAATACCGGAAACAAGCCTTGGGCTAATAAAGCCCATAATGTTGTGCTAGCAGGCAAAACATTGGCAAACGAGATGACAGCAGCCAATATAGAGAATTACGGAATATCATCATATGGCGCCGTGCTTCACGACAATAACGATAATAATGACGCAGTTAGAACGACTATCCGCAATCAGCAAGGTATGAATCCAGAAGACTTTCCGGCAGCTGAAGATACTGAAAAAATACAGCGCCGTATTAAAAACCAAAGCACACCTAAAATTGATAGCCCTAACCTCTAACTTATGCTATAATAACCCTACAATTAAGCACGAAGTGTGACTCTAAAGAAACGAGAGCGCGTTGTCATCCAAAAAAGAAGGAAGCGTGCGTCGCAGCGTTGTATAAGCAGTAATCTGAGGTGATCGCTAAAGAAATGCGAAACCGCCCAAGTCAGTACGGAGCGAAGGAATAGGCCCCCTGAGTGACCAGACAACAGACGAGAACTCTTATCCAATTTAATAGTAGTTTCACAATTTGGAGATTTGGGGTTTGTGGTGTATACTATAAGCATGATTAACCGTCTTTACCACCACATTAGGCGAATGTTTGATATTCCATCTATTGAAGAAGTCGCTGCATATCAGCATAAAATGCCAGGGAGTATTTATGTTAAGACTTCCTATGATAAAAAGACGAAGTTCTATACTGCAACTATCACTAGTCTTGACAGGGAAAAGGTCACCGCACTGCTCATTACAGAAAGTCGTGATGCGGCAAGGCTTGTTGAGAATGTAAATGACCTGCTGCTCACCTACTTGGATATACCAGAACGGATTAAGCCAAGTATGCCGAGACTATTGCCAGAAGATATAGACTATGCAAGTCGACTAATCAAAAACACCCAGCTTGTATTGGCAAAATAGATGTCTGAGTTTTATCGCTCAATCAGAACAAAGAAGCTTATAGCGCTGCTGGTGCGGCACGGGTTTATTAGTAAACTGGGGTCAAAGCACGGCAAGTATGTCAGAGAGTCAGACAATAAGACTGTCATCGTGCCAAGACACCGCGTGCTATCCTCTGGAACGTCAAAGCAGATATGTGAGTATCTCAATACAAAATGCGACATAGCTGCCGAGGAGCTCGCAAGGCTGTTTTAGTGAGTGATAGCTGTGCAGTATGGGGTGATACGTTGACTTTTCACCCCTGTTGTGCTAGAATGTAAGCATGAAAAAGGCTATAGTCATCACCGCCATTGTAGCCCTCGCAGTAGGTGCTGGTGGTGGTATGTGGCTAAAGACTCACCTGGATGCTCAAGCAGTCGCTAAAGTAGCTCAGGAGCAAAAGCAGGAGCAGCCGAAGAGTAAGTACGACGTTGGTCCCGTAGATGCACAGGAAATGCTAGAACTGGTGAACAAAGAGCGTGCCAAGGTTGGTGTGGCACCACTGAAAATCGATGAAAGACTAAACGCCAGCGCCCAAGAAAAAGCAGATGATATGCAGAAGCGTGATTACTATGGACACGAGTCGCCTGACGGTATTGAAGGCTTCTCGCTCGTATTCAGGCACATGCCAGGCAAGTGCCGGTATGCCGGTGAGAATCTAGCTTCGCTACCAGACGCTTCAAACAATAGCCGCACCGCTATAGATACTTGGATGCATTCTACCAAGGGTCATCGTGAGGCGATATTGAATCCTAAGTATAGTTTGATTGGCTTTGGCGTAGCTAGAGATAGACATAACACCTCGGTTGTTCAGCATTTTTGCGAACTCAACAAATAACATTAGTATATAGTACAAACCCCAAATCTCCTTATCTCACGAAGGGAGATTTTTTGTATGAACGGAAATGCATCATACCGTCAATATCTTCAATACCACGCTAACAATCACCCATCAGCTGCTAAACGCGCCGAAGCTCAGGCGCTTTTGAACGTGGTCGGTGATGATCAGCGTATCAATGGTAATTTCTTAACCGGTGAGCGACATGGACTATTTGGAATGCAGACAAGGGAGCAGAGATCGAATGGATATAGTGCTTCGTCTGTTAATCGCTCGGTCAACCCGTGGTGGCAGAACTCGTATAACAGCTGGAGACAAGCTCGCCGAGGAGGCGGCTCTGATCCAGGTGGTAACCAGAACCTCAACCTCGGCTACTATGGCGGAGGTGGTGGAGGCGGCTACTACGGTGGAGGCAACCGTGCCAGTGCTGCTCAGCTAGCAGAATACGATCAAGGTATTGGTCAGCTAGAGCATGGGCTAGGTCGTATAGATAGTCAACTAGGTGTACGCCTCGGTAATATTAGCGGTCAGTATAATACCAAGAAAAACGAACTTCGCAGCTCATGGAACCGTGCAGAAGGACAGTTCAACGACCAGACACGCCAAAACCAGCAGCAACGCCGCACCAACATTAATAATATTAACGACCGCTCGGCTGTAGGACTCCGCGGGTTGCTTCGTTCACTCGGTAGCATGGGTGCTGTTGGCTCAGATATGCAATTAGCCGGTCGTGCAGTGCAGAATCAGGCTAATCAGCAGCGTTCCGGTGCGGGTCAGACCTATGCGCAAAACCAACGACAAATCGATACAACATGGGGTCAGTTTAAGAACGACTACGCAGATGAGGATAAGAAACTTAATGACTGGAAAGCGAATGAAGACAGTGCAGCACGTCAGGCGTCTCAGACTACCCGCCAGAACCTCTTGACACAGCTCGCTCAATTACGTAGTCAAAAAGCTGCCGCACAAGGCGCGAATGGTGCTAATGCAGCTCGTGCTGATCTGGCTCGTGCAAATGCTCTGTCGGGTGAAATTGACAGTCTTGGTCGTCAGCAAAATACCTACACCGGTAACAAGGTTCAGTACAACGCAAAAGACCTCGACAGCTACAAGGTAACGGGTGATACATCGGTCGGTGTATCCAATCCAGCAGCACCGGGTAGTGACCCAACACTCAACATCTACAACACTCGCCTCAATCAAGAGGAAGAGCGTAAACGTCAAAACCAATACCTGTAAGTAAGTGAGGAGGGGATTAGAGAATGGACTTTTTTCAGAGATTAGGTAACTTTTTCACCGGCAAAGGCTGGGTTAATGATGATGAGAAGCGGCGCAGAGAGCAGCAAGTTCAGCCGCAACCTCAGCAATCACAGCCGCAGCAGGTACAGCAACCACAGCTGAATGGCCAGCCGCGGTTCAATACACCGTGGGCTAACAGCGGTAGTGGCAGTTTGGGACAGTTATCACAACCGGCTCAACCAAAAGTTAATCTCAATCCTCTCCAACAAGTCAATCAGGCAACGCAGCAATTAAACATTAATAGCCAGAATAACCAGTCTAGGCCGCAGGTAACTGTAAATGATGCTCCAAAAATGCTTACTCCCGAGGGTCAGCAAGATTGGGCCAACAAGCAGAATAAGCAGATCCAGATACAAAACGCGGTTAACCAGCCAATCCAGCAGCCAAAGCCACAACCAACTCAACAACCGCAACCTCAGCTACCCAAGCCAGCTCTGGTGCAGCCTCAAGCAACAAAGCCACAACCAGTAATTAATCCCAATATAGCCAGCATGCAGAACGGCTTGTCGCGAATGGGAATCGACACCAACCCTGTTCATACCGCCATCCAGCGTGCTAACGAGGAGGTGAATCAGTATAAAACTGATCAGACTCGTCGCCAAGACATCATAGACAACAAAATGCGCGCACGTGGTGTCAGTGAACCAGAAATCCTCAGTAATCGTCAAGAGCGTATTCGATTAGAGAATGAGGCTAATGCGGCCGCTGATCAAGCACGACGGTCGCGCAACATGGCGGATATCGTGGGTATGGCGACCGCACCAGCCCGCTCGGTTACTAGCTTTGCAAAAGGTGCAGTAGATGGTGCAGGCCGTACCGTCGGTGATACTGGCGATAAATTAGCTTTGGCAATCTCTGATGCTATGTATGGTATTACTGGAGACGAAAAATATAATAAAGCACGTCAAAATATTGTTGAGCAAGGTAAGCAGCGCAATGCACAGTACGATAAACAGTTTGGTGTACTTAAGAAAAATAATGCTGATGTTGATGTGGCGTATGAGTTGGGCCAGAGCGGCCAGAGGCTGGTACAAGATCTCGGTACAGGTGTAGCGACGGCTGGTGTAGTTCCAGTTGTGCGGCAGTTTGCGGAAAATGCCGCAGACTTTGTAACTGACGCTAACGCTCATGGCAAAAACACTCGCGACGTACTAGGCGCGGCTTACGCCAATGCGGCAGTGCAGGCTGCTATTGAAAAAGTAGGACTAGATAAGGTACTGACACCCGGTGGTAAAACCGTTGCTCGGCGGATGGTCAAAAGTGCCCTAGCGGAGGGTGGTGAAGAAGCAGCTCAGCAACTAACGGAAAATGCATTCGCTAAGCATACCTATGACCCTAGTCGTAAATATTCAGAAGGGGTTATTAAAAGCGCCCTTATGGGTGCAGCGCTTGGTGGTCCAGCTGGTGCGGGTAACTTTGGCGGCGTACGACAGACAGGTAATCATCCATCAGCGACAATGAGCGCACAGATTGCTCAGAGCCAGCAAACACAGCAACAAACTCCTGGCAAGCTTGAGCAAGAAGCACTAGCGCAGCGCCAAGTTCGACAGGTTCAAAATCAGGATACTGGATACTCATCATTCTATCGGCGTCCATCAGATAACAGGTCATTGCGTCAAGCGGCAGAAGTCAGTGCAGTCAATACACAAACCAGTCAAGCCCACCCAATTCAATCGATCAATGTCAACCGGACAGTAGAAACTACTATGCCAAATGCGAGCCCTGCCCTCAAGCAGGCCGTTAGTCGAAACATATCCGACATCCAGCACGGCGATACCAACGCTATTGCTACTCGCCAGCAAACCACTGGTAAGCTAGAAAACTACCTTATCGAGCAGGCTACTCAGAACGTACAGAATACGGTGGCGCAGGATGTGCGATATAAGCTAAGCCCAGCACAAGAGGAATACTTTAAGAATTCTAAAATCCGAGACGAAAACGGTAATCTTAAGACTGTATACCATGGTACAAATAGTGAGTTCGACCAATTTAGTCCATTAGCCGGCTCATCAAGTAGCACGCGGAATAGGTGGGGCGAGGGTAACTATTTAGCATACGACAAAGATATGGCTAACGACTACGGAGTCAATCTAAAAGAAATGTATGCGAACATCACCTCCCCAATAACTAACAACCAAAAAACTGTCTCATTTGAACAGTATGACGCCCTATATCGACGAATAAATAACGGCGAGCCAGCATATCGTGAAGATTATGATGTGTACGATAACGATATGGACTTGTTGTGGGATATTACTGACAATGGGCAATGGAAAAAATATGCTCAAGATATCAAAGACACTACTGGCAAAGATGGTGTGATTATGGATGATATGGCAATTACTTTTAGCCCAAGCCAAACCAAATACATCGACAACCTCAATCCGACAGACGGTCCAGATATGCGGTATAAAGCTAATAGTACAGCTAATAGTACAGCACGTACAGAACTAGAAGAACTCCAGCAATCCAGTGAACTCCTAGCACGCCATCTGCGACTAACAGGTGATGAGCGTCTTGTATTCAATGAATGGCAAAATGAAATGCAGAGGAAAGCCTTGGGTTACTATAATCCAGAAACTGATACTATCAACCTAAATAAGCTTTCTGAGGATACTCTGAACCATGAATTGGGCCATAAAATCCTAGAGCGCGCAGATAATAAACAGGAGCTTCTAGACACTATCCGTGAATCTTACGGTGATGACTATCTCATTAGTAAATACGGCAAGGAATATGGAGATAGTGACATTAACCTGCTAGCCGAGGAGCAGCTAGCTGATGGCTTTAGTGAATATTACAACGGTAAATTACATGGCGAAGATGCACCACGCCTTGCAGCTCGCTTACATATTCCGCAGCGCATTGTTGCTATCTACGACCGCATCACCGAAGCCATAAGAGGACTTATTGGTAAGCAGGATATCATCAAGCAGTTTTACGCCCAAATGGAAACAGGAAAGTTCAGAAACACCAAACAGCAAGTACCTGGCGGCGATGGGCGAGTGAGGACGATGAGTCTTGATTCAAATAAAGCACTCGAAACTATTAAAAAATTTGATGATGTATTGCGTGGAATACGCAGAATCACCAAGCTTGACGTTATTAGCAATGAGACCGCAGCTAAAATACAGCAGGCTACTGGAATTGATGTGCGTGGTGGTGCTTCCATCGAACTAACAAACAAAAACGCGATACATATTCATAATCGTCATGTTGTAAACCCTGATGATTCACTGCCGCTCAGCGACTATGACATAGCTGCCCTTCCAGAGATAATAAAAGACCCAGATACAATCACTAAAGAAAAGGTAGTTCGTGGTGCACAAAGAATAAAATTTGAGCGCGAGATGGAGGGGAATAAAAAAGCTATTGTCGAGGTAATTAAAAAAGGCAACGCACTGAACGTGGTTACCTACTTTAATGATTCGTCATCTGGCCGACCAAATACTGATAATACAGTCAGTGGTTATACGTCCGAAACGGGGCAATTACAGTCCACGAATCTTAACGATAGTGTAGCAAACAATACCCAAAATGTCAATACGGATAATCGTTACCAGCATCCTCTTCAAGAAACCATTAACGACATCCAAGATAATCCAAAGCCAAAGATGACCAAGGAGTTGCGCCAAGCCATTGATGCACGAATAGCTGAAACTAATCCAGAGTTATTTATGGATCAAGAAACTAACATCATGGGTGGTGACACAAATTGGAATATACCACGCATCCATGTTGATGATCTAAGACACTATCTAGGAAACCTGGCAGAAGACATACCAGCTGCCTACAGGCGTCGTACAGGTAAGCGAGATATTGATACTGTTGCTCAGGAAATGGGCTATGACAATATTGATAGATTTGTTCAAGAACTACAGCGTGCTGCTGAATCACGCCGTCGAGTCCGTGAAAATAAGCAAATGATTGATGAATTACGAAAAGACCCAGAAATTGTTGCCTTAGCTCAGCAGGATGTCGAAAAAGCATCTCAAGAGCGTATGCGTGCGGATAAAGAAACAAAAGACAGTGCGTGGAGCGAAATTAGAGATATTTTGGATTACCGTAAAGCGGCTCTGTCCGACGGCAATACGCAGGATGTGGCAGATGCGGATATGCAGATCAGTACTATTGCGCAAGGAGCGGGCATTAAGAAAACAGAGCTGCAACAGTTCATCAAAGAATATAATGCCACTGTTCATCGAGAAAACCTAGAAGCATCCTATGATGTGACAGAGGATACACCAGCACCTGAGTCTACCCAGACAAGACAGTATGGCAGCAAAGATAAGTTTGGCAGGCTAGATAAGGGCAATATTATTACTCGCGGTAATCTCTATGACCAAACAAAGGTTGGTGTCGATGATATCACAGACAAGCCGGTGCGGGATGGTGATTGGGAATATCGACAGCATAAGCGTCGCATCTTTGACAAAGAAACCAAGCGATGGAATACACTTCAGCAGTTTGAGCGGCGATTTGTTGGCGAGGGTAGTGATGGTGAATGGAAGCCATACTCAAGGGCCGCCTATACGTGGTACAACGATAAAACCATAGACAGTCTATCTCAAGATGAAAAAATCCAAAGAGCAGTCCAGGAGGCGCGTCGTGAGGGCACGGTGCAAGACTTTATCGCGTCGCGACAACCACGCTACGGAAAGAGCGGTAGAGTCGTTGGTGAGGAAATTGTTACCAGCCCAATCAAAAACCCAGAGAATGTTGCTGTGGATGGTGGTTTGGTGCGTGATCGCAAGACGGGCGAAGTGCTCGGAAATCACGTGGAGGTTACACCATTTGGTGCCGTCTATCAAGTTGGGGGTAAAATGGCAGTGTTAGAGGAGGATACTTTTAGAACTCTTAAGAATAAATCTGGTGTATTTGACACATTTGCACGAGCCAGTATTAAGAACGCTGGCGAAAACGCGGAGCAATACCTCAACTTAGTTGATGAAGCGCGCACGGCTAACGCAAATGCAAAACAGGAGATTGTTAAAGTGAGGCAAGAGGCGGAGGGTGCCGCCGCTGAGGCTATGCAGTATAAACCACGCAAAATGTCTACAAATGGCTTTTTCAGGGCAGCTGGAGAATACATTGAAGACAAGGTGCCGATGAGTGACGACATTGATGGCAAGGTGGTAACGTTCAAAACGAAAGATGAGGCCTTTAGACATTGGTATGGTGAAACTACTCTCGATGGAGTCCGGCAATATGATAAAACCATGCGCAGCCTATATGACAGGCTCATCAATGCAGCCAATGCAGTTCGACGTAAACTGGGTCAGCCAGAGATAGAGTACCGCAAGGATTATATGGCACACATTTGGGAAGATGGCGGTCTACTTGAGCAGTTAATGAACGATACTGTTATCAGTACATTTGGCATTCATGGAGACTTTGCCGCAAATGGCCGAGGTACAATACCGGCTTGGATCGTTGGCCGTTCAGACATGACAAAGCCGATGAAACGGTTTAATAAGCATGAGCTAGCGCGAAAGGGCGCAGAGGGCTATGTTCTCGATCCACGAGTTGCAATCGCAAAGGCGTCGGAGGCAATGATACTCAACACCCACCTGGAACCAGTTATCGCCAAGGGACGGTCTATGCAGTCAGCGATAAGTGCTCTAGACACTGCGGATAGAGAAATGATGGGTGCGGAAAAAGAGTTTTCGCGCTATGTTAGCGAGGATTTGGAGAATATGGGCATACCAGCTATTAAGAATGTAGGGTCAAGCCAGAAGCAGGCTCTGGGTGACTTCGTCAATGCTTTGGCTGGTAAGTCGAGTGCAATTGATCGTCCATTTCTGGATAGGATACCGAAAACGATGAGGGTCATCCGGTCCTTAGAAGCCCTGAATGGTGCCAACAAAATCATGGGTAATATATCATCTACTATGGCGCAGGCACTAAACCTGCCAGATACCGTTCGTGATAATGGTCTCAAAAATACCGGCTGGGCAATAACCCATCTTCGCAATCAAGAAGTGCGCCGCATGTGGCAGAAATCACCATTCCTTACAGAGCGCTATACCGAAACTGGTGGTAAGTTTGACAGGAACTGGTGGCAGAAAACGCAAAGCATTGTATCAAAGGCGACATTGCTTGATACCGTTGAGAAGACGTTTGTTCGTATTAACTGGACGGCTAACTATAGTCGCCTTAAATCACAAGGACTAACAGGTCGGGATCTAATCACGCAAACCGATCGAGCTACAGCACGCGCGGTTGGCGATAGGTCTCTTGGTGGTATGCCAGAAGTCCATAAGTCAGCTATTGGTAAGATGTTCTTACAGTTTACCTATGAGACGAGCGAGAACTGGAAGAATAACATGGAACACTTCAGGGCTATGGGCAGTAGCTTAAAGCATAAACAATTTAAGCAATTTGGCGGTTACGGTGTACGTATGGCTGAAGCATTTGCTGTGGCAATGGCTATGAACTACCTGTGGAAGTCGATTACTGGAAGTGAGCCGCTCATGGATATATATGGTGCAATCCAAGACGCGATCGCGAATGCCAATAAAGATGATGAAGATAAAACCAAAAAGCAGCCTATATTGTACGGTGCAACAGTGATAGGGTCTCAGATTGCCAAGGCGGCTCCGGGAGGGTCGGCTATGATTAATACTATTCCAAAGAGCACTCGAGAAGACTGGTTTGGCAAAGATAGTGATTTTGGTCGTTTTGAAGGTGCAACTGGTGTTGTACAAACGGCGGTAAACACTATTGACTCAGCACAGAAAGCAGCGACTGGAAATTGGAATGGTGCTACAAAGAGCGTATTGGGTGTCGTGCCAATGGGTAATCAAATACGCAAAACGACGTCTGGCGTCGGTACGATGCTTGATGGTGTGTCAAAGACAGATTCTGGCCAAGTCGTGGCGCCGGTCAATAACGATACTGCAGATTGGTGGAAATGGGCCAGGGCAGCCATGTTTGGTAAGAATGCCATTGATGAGGTACAGCAGTCGTACGCCAACAAGACCTCTCCATTGTCAGATAAACAAGCCGAAGTATACAACCAATTACGTAAGGGTGCCGGCATGGAAATAGCCAATAACTTCATTCAAGATGTCAACAAACAGCGCGAAGCCGAGAAGCGGCTGAGGGCTATCGGCAAAAAAGCGTCAGCCTCAGGATCTGGTGAAAGTGCTGCCGCTTTTGCTAAAGCCCAAGCTGAAGAGAACATCAAGATGAATAGTGGTGAATGGAAAACGCAGAACGGCTTGATCGTCAACAAGAAGGGTGAAGTTCAAAGGGAACACTACAAGAAACTTGCCGAGGGCCAGGGTAATAGCAACGAGGCTTATTCTAATTGGATGAAGGCCTACAATATTGATGGTGCCTCGACTGTCAAAAAAGAATTCAACTCATCAAACGATATCCTTAACAAACTAGAGAACGGTGAGAAGAAAGCCAATAAAGCAAAGAGTGCGGTGGACATCTTTATGGGTAAGCATAAAGACCTACCAGATTGGGCAAAGGAGCGCTACTATAAGGAGTCTGGCTACAGTAAGGATCAGATCGAGTACGGAGCAATGACCACCCACAAGGAGGTCAGTCTAATGGATAACTACTGGCGTCAGAAGGCACAAGAATCATCCCACGAGGAGCTGATGCAAGCACTCACTAACGGACGGCGCAAGAGTATCATTGGGCAAATGTTTGCCAAGAATGGCGTTATCAACAAACTGCGTGCTGAGGGGTATATCACTAAGTGGGAAGCACGAGCACTCAATGCTGCTCAGTTTGACGTAGATGGTAACAGAATTACCAAAGAGGGCTCGGGTGGCGGAAATGGCTGGGGCCGCGGTAGGGGTAGTCGAGGAGGGCGTGGCGGCCAGTCCGCCAACTCTGGTGTCGCCTCTATAGGAATAAAAGCTGCAGCGAACATGTCGTCATCCGCAGCGAAAGCAAATCAAACTTCGGTCAGCGGTATGAGTATTAACCAGATTGGCCAAAACCTGATCAGTAAAATGAATACCCAGAAGCAGGTGAATGCTGCTCTAAAGCAATGGAACGGTGCAAGCAGAAGCAAAAAGCCAAAAGTCCACACGGGTAAAGCATAATTATGATAAATTATGCTATAATAGTAACCAAGAAAACAGCGTGACCTAAAAAACACGGAGCGTCTGGCAACAATAAGCCGGCTCCGTGTTTTTAATTTAGGGAAACGCCATGAACACTACACAGCTTGTATCAGCAGTCATGCTAAAAGCTACTGGTAAAGTACGAAATCTACCAGAAACCGACAAGAAGTATCAGAAAATACTTGGTATTGCTAATATGTATATTCCTGTATGGCAAAGTGAGCCAAATGTTGATTGGCAATCCTTATACGATCCAGCATACACGATCGATACTTTATCGACAGATCAAGCATACGCTATTGATATGACCAAGGTGGCAAAAGTAAGCGACGTACTAGGCGATACTATCAAGGTTAAAAAAGATGGGCGGGAGCGCGACTATACTACGGTCCCACCAGAGCAAGCAGGGATGTACAAGGGGCAAAACTGCTGCACCATTGCCGGCAACAAGCTAATATTCATTGATCCTATTAGGAGTGATGACCATATGATAGGCGGTCAGATAACAATACCTGTTTATCTTCATGCACCTTTACTCACCAACCAAAGCAGTATAGTGCCTGTAGACAATCCAATGTGGCTTGTGACCATGTGTGCTGCTGAATACGCGCGTAACGACATTCTTTTACAAAATCAATACAGCAACCTCGTCGAAGAGGCCAATCAGTTAATGCAAAAAATGATTGAGAATAATGCTGCTCAAGTAAGTTGTCGACCGCTACATATTATCCCGGGGGTGTCTGATATATGCTAAAGCCTGCCAAAAATATGAAAGCGCCAAAGATACAACGATTGGCGGTTCAGGACTGGCAGAATGGTGTGGTAACAGCCTTTGATGATGGGCGGTCCCCATTGAGAGGCTTACGAGCAACTGAGAACATGATACTTGATCAGGACTCAGTTATCACAACAAGGTGCGGTACAGCAAAGTATGGGCCGCAGCCACTAGGCAAAATACTAGGGGAGCTAGCTGAATTTCGTAGTACAACCAAAAATGGATCAATCAACTGGTTAGCTTGTTTACAACGAATCAAGGATAAGACAAAGCTATGTATTGCTAAGGGCGAAGATCCTGCATGGCAAGTAATTGAAGGCAAGGAATACCATGAATCAGCACGTGGACATTTCAAGCAAATACGCAATAACCTCCTAGTCATGAATGGTGAAGACACTCTAAGCTACCTAGACATCCCTACGATGAAGATCGTAGCATTTCAGAAAATAGCAGACCCAGCAAAGCCGACGCTAGATAAGAACGTAGGGCTAACTGGTACGGGGTTTAAGGTATTCTATGCGGTCACTTTTAACTCTACTGTCGGCGAAACAGCGGGGTCACCGCTACTATCTCAGGCAATATCTGCCGATCGTGATATGTGGAATGCTGAAAAGCAGAATTTGTCCATCAAACGACCAGACAGTACGGAGGCAAAGTCGTGGAATATTTACTGTGGTGTCGGTGTAGATGGCGGAGGTGAGCCAACGCTATATCGATTAGCGGCCGCACTGCCGATGGATCAGACGATATTTATTGATAATGGATCTCGTAGCCTAGATATGTCTGTACCGCTACCGAAGGACAATAATACAGCTGGTCCAAAATCGACGCGGGCTGATGTGATTAATGGTCGTATTTGGATGACGGGAGATAGAGACAATCCATTTTATGTCTGGCGTGGTGGTGATTATGGTCATGAACTAGATTTCTCACCAGGATACGGCGGTGGATACACGCCGGTCGGTAGCGGCACAAAGGAGGTCCCATTTGCGGTAAGACCGTACCGGGATGGCAAGGGAGACCCAAAGGTTACTGTGCTGTCTAACGGTACAAACGGTACTGGTAAGCGATTCTATATCACTCCAACAAATATCACCTATGGTGAGGATACAATCACTGTTTGGCAGGTACAGGAGGATACTGGTGCGGATGGTACAGATAGCCCCGATGCTGTAGTTATTTATAACAATGATTTGCTATATCCAAGCCGTGGTGGGTTCAATACAACTGGTACTCTGCCTCAGTTACAGAATGTGCTATCGACGCGACGTATTACCAATACCATTCAAGATGCAATCAGTAATCTTAATAGCAAGGCTATTGAAAAAGCAGTTGGCTTAGCATTTGAGGGTCGAGTGTATTGGGCACTACCTGTTGCAGCTGACTACAACAATCAGATATGGATTTATGACACTGATCGTAAGGGTGCATGGATGAAGCCGTGGAATATCCGTGCTGATTGGATGACGCTGTATAACGACAACTCTGGTATAACTCACTTTCTAATTGTCCAAGAAAATAAAATCGTCGAGCTGTCGAAGGGCGCAAACACTGTTGATGACGGAAAACCATTTAACACCAGCGCACAAAGTGGGCAGCTAAGGTTTGAGGAGACAGGTCGCGACTGGGCGCGAGTTTTGCGTGCAGTGTTCGTCCTGCTTAGACCACAAGGTCGCATCAATCTAACTGCCACAGTTAAGACCGAAGATGGGCTACAGACATTCACAGAAACAAGATTTTTCGGCGCATCATCAAGCCGCACTGGCTGGAGTGAGCCGGGGGTCGGATGGAGCACTATCGGCTGGAGTCAGATAAAGGGTATTCCGGAGACATTTAACTCTGCAAGCGAGGAAGTAGAACTGGAGATAGATGAAGACGCCCACTGGGTGCAGTATGGCTGGAGTTCATCTGATCCAGGAGTGAGTTACTCAATGTCGAGAGTGGTATTTGAGTACGTCAATATTGGCACAAAAGATCTAAGTTAAAGGAGGAACAATCATGGCAAGTGTCAGCGATAAAATTACAAAAACAATGCAAGGTAGCAATCCTAATGTGGCAAGAGTTGTTAGTCCGCGAGCTGCTGGTTCTGATACATTACAGGTAGACAGTCTGTCGGGCTGGAATGAAGACACCGCGACACACTTTATGTCGTATCGAGTTGATTCAGCCGGCAAAGTAGTGGCTGGTAGTCAAAGAGACTGGAAGGGTATTGCCAACAAGGCAACAGGCCAAATTATTAGTCTTTCGCTTCAAGCTGGCGCAGTCGATGACGGTAATCTGGTCGGTGATATTATTCAGGCCGGTCCCACCGCTAGTTGGTCTAACGACTTGGCAAGTGCACTTCTCGAAACGCACAACACCGATGGTACGCTAAAAGACCATATAATAGAGGATAAAAACATCGCAAAGAAATCTATTACTGCTGAAAGTATCAAGGACGGTGGTATTACAGCCGACAAGATCAATTTAGCGACTGCTCAAAGCCTCGGATATTCAATCGCTGCGGCCAATCTTGACAGCACAAACTACTACAATGCTGGTAGCAACCGCTCACGACTCAAAAAGCAAATTATTCAGCGTGGCAATATCACGATCGATGGTGAGAGAAATGAATTTGTTATCGGAGAGAATGTGAAAACGGTTGAGATTACAGGAACGGTCATGGCAGAAGAGCTAAGGACATACCTATACCTGATTGTCCAACACAAAAAGAAGGACCAAGAAGATAAGAAATACAAACAGGTTGTACATGCCCTTGGTGCTCCTCATACAGGCTATGCTGGCGTAACAGTTTATGGAGTTTTGCACGTGGAAGCTGAAGACAGGATATCAGTATTGCATGACTGCACGGGTATGGTGCGTGGACAGTATTCAAATATTACTGTTAAGTCGATTGCTTAGGTTATTTAGTATATTCTATAACTATACTCACACCACAGCTTCTCCAAGGATATGTTCCTGCGATTTCAATGTTTGTTGGCGTAACAGATGCAATACCAGCCCGATGGTTTCCCTCGATATGTGGCAGTGTTTGCTTCGTTCCGGAATTTTCTATAGTACCGCCAAGCACAATCTCACCAGATATGTTCACAATATCAAACTTTGCGGTCAGCCCGATAATACCATGCTCTAACTTGCCTCTATTTTCGCCGCCCAATAAGTCAACTGTACCCTGGACTACCTTACGATAGATTGGACGGCCATCAATCCATTTGAAACCAGTATCAACTTCATCTCTCGAATACTTTTTGAGCGTCGCTAAATTGATCTTGTCGGATGTAATAATGGGGTGGTATAATATGGTCATAAACTAAATAAAGTGTGATCTCATAGAAACGGAAGCACTCGTAATCACGAAAGGCTTCCGTTTTTTATATGCAGAAATCAGACATCGAGCAGACCGAGCGTTTAGCCCGTTTAGAGACATTTAACGAAAAGGTTGTCGAACCGTCCCTTGCGCAAATCTTAAATAAGCTTGATGGACTAGTCAGCAGGACTGAGTTTAACGAGCGCAAGAAATATGTGGACGATAAACTATCAAGCCTAGAAAAATCTATTAATAACATCAATGATCGTAATAAAAAACTCGATGGCAATATATTTATTAAATCAATCATTGCCGGAGAAAAAAAGCTCGTAGGGCTCATCGTCAAATACACCGGGCTAACTGTTCTTATCGGTACGGTGGCGTTTTTTGTTATAACCCAATTTATTAACTCAATACAGCAAGCCAAACCAGAGATGCGCGAAGTAATAAAAGAAGTAAAGGAGGTGTCAAAGTAATTATGTGGAAACAGGAAAAGCCTTTTAATCCTGACCCCGTCGTCTATCAGGGAGGTAGTGTCCTCATGGACTGGTACGGCTACTGTCTAGCCGTCGTACAGCACATGTTTGGTGCGGGTTGGGCTGGGAGCACTGCGGCTGATGCATGGAATAGAGCAGAGGGTAAGCATACGGATAGAAATTTACCAGCAGGTGTGGCAGTGCCAATATACTTTGATCACTGGGGTGATTACGGGTATGGTTATCAGAACTATGGACACATTGCTGTATATAAAGATGGCCTGTTCTATAGCTCGCCATTATCTCACAAACCTACAGCAGATGTATTTGGTTCTATAGAAGAAATAGAGCGGAAATACCGCGCTCAATATATTGGTTGGGCAGAGAGTGTCGGGCCTCATCGTGTGCTGAGCTATGTAATAGATAAGGCATCTAGGACGACTTCAGTGACGGCTAACGCCCGCGAAGAAGCTAACACTTCTAGCGGTATATTCCAGCAGGTCGATGCTGGTGCAACAGTTGCTATGAAGGGCTATGTCACAAATGGCGAATCAGTTGATGGAAATACCGTGTGGTTTGTAACGGCTAATAGTGGTAAATACATGACAGCTGAAGCTTTTAGTGACAAAGGAACGCACGATCTACTAGATCTGACGCCGCAGATACAGTTACTGGCCACAGAGCGTCAGGCCGTATCTCAGGGTGTGCGGGCCAGAAAAGCACCAAATACATCAAGTGACGTAGCACAGGTAATCGATGGTGGTAGCGTTGTTGATATGAAAGGCTGGACACACGGTGAAAGCATTGAGGGTAACGACATCTGGTTTGTTTCAAAACTGAACGAATTATTCCTTTGGAGTGGCGCTTTTACTGATGTAGGTACACATGACCTACCAGAAATCAAGCAAGAAGCACCTGCCCCATCCCCTACCGACTACAGCAAGATCATTCTTGACGTGTCAAACTGGCAGAGCGATGATGTCGTAAATGTGTTCAGTCGATTTGCCGGTGTGATTGTAAAGGCAGGCCATGTTGGGCCAAGCAATGGCGGTGACGCTAACAAACACCAACCAAAGATGGTGCAATTTGCTAAAGCCGCTGGAGATAAGCTACTAGGACTGTATTGGCTGCCATATTTCAGCGAAGGTGGTGTAGCGGCTGAGGCAGCACGGTTTATTGAAGCCCAAAGACAGGTGAACGCACCATTGCTGTTCGTTGACCTAGAGCCAGAATTTGAGGGCACACCTGAAGATCTAAAGACATTCCGCAATCTAGTACTGCAGGGAACTGGCAAGCAGGTGCTGACATATGGCGGCAACACGATTGTCCAAAAGTTGGGACTAGATCATGTTGACTGGTACCCAAACTACGGCACTGAAAACAACTATGCGCACGGCGCACTAATCCATCAGTTCACCGATAATGGCAAAATTGATGGCTATGGTGGTAACCTAGATTTCTCTACAGCCAAAGTATCAATTGACGAGCTCAAGACATTGGGTAGAATAACCACACCAACACCACCAGAAGAGCCAGAATCGCCAAAACCAAGTGAACCGGATACAAAGCCATCTGAGCCAGAGAAGCCACAGGAAACGCCGGAGATAAAGCCTGAGCAGCCACAAAAGCCAGAGGGCGACAAGCCAACAGGATTTTGGCGATGGCTGTCGGGGCTAGTGGTGGAATTAGCAAAACTGATCTTAGGGATTTTCAAGAAAAAATAAGGAGGAAATATGAACAAACTAAGCTATAACGCACTAGAAGAATTGCACAGCGAACTGAATCGCGGCACGCCAGGCGATGAAGTTTCTCTTAATATCGGCGGTAAAGAGGTGCTGAGAGTCAATTTTCAAACTGGCGGTACAGCTACCACAGAACGCAACGGTGTATTTATAGAGGACTTGCTTATTGTGGCTTACGCAAAACTAGCGGGCTACAACCGAGAATTGCCTTGCCGCGAAAACAGTGTAGCTCTCACAAAAATTGAGGAAGCTATCATGTGGCTGGCTAACCGTAAGGCTGAGCGTGAAGCTCGCGGTGTGTACGGCACTGAGGAAAAATAATAGGAGGAAATATGAAATCACTAGAAGCATTAAAGAATATTAACTACAAAGACGTTGCCGCGCGGGCACTATGGACGTTTTTTCAGACGTTCATCGCAACGTTCTTACTAGCTGGCATCAATCTCGTAAACCTGCTGTTCTCGGCAAGTTGGCACGAGCTATGGGCGCTGACACTAGCGACGACGCTATCTGCGATTGCTGCCGGGCTGTCGGCCGCCAAGACGATAATTATTGAGTTAGTGCGTCAGATGCAGCAAGCCGTTGAGTAGTTCGGTATTTCCGAACAACTGAAAACCGCCTCGATAAGCTCCGGGGCGGTTTTTGAACTGGAAAGGATTTCTTTATAGTTGAGATAGTAAAGACTGCCTACAAACTGAATTGTTCGGTATTTCCGAACAGTTGACTTAATGCAAATATTTTGCTAAAGTAGACGTATCAATGTCATATTGCTGGCCTCTACCGAACTTTATTTCGGTTGGGGCCATTTTATTTTGACCCAAAATCACGAAAAATAGGAAAATCTTGTCAAGCCCCTAAGCACTAATGGGTCTTGCAGAATTTCCTCAAACACATAACGCCCTGTCTAGCAATGGTGCTAGTTAGATTTGGGCTTAAATTTGGAGGGTTAACAGAGGTGAAGACGCATCAATTGCAATCCCAATCTCAATGTAAAAGATTTCCTGAAAGAAATCCCAATCTCAATACCAATTACAATTGTTTAGTTATATCGGGCAAAAAACAGCCAATGGACAAGTGGCAAAAGACACGTCGAGCAGAGTCAATCGCGTATCAGCTTTGTGACAAGTTCAACAATCATGACTATTTTTCGTTCTATTGTAAGGTAGCATTGAAATTGCCGGAATATAGAGTTTGGCAACTGGTAGAAGAGGCTCAACGCGGACAGCAGCCAGCACGTTTATTCTCGTTCTTGTGTAAGAAGGTGGGTGTATGACAGAGGCAAATGTCAGAAAATTACGCAATAAGTTAATGGACAGGATTAGCCGAGCCAAGGCTGATAGACAACAGCAGAGATTGCTTGTAAAGAATGACGGTAACTTATGTGAACACGAATGGAAAACATATAAGCAGATCATTCGAATTGATCACTCAGTTGAGGTATTAAAGAATCAGCCTCGAAACTATAGTGGTCCCATGGCGCCATATTTCGTCGTTAGAGCTTGTCCTAAATGTAAAACGAAGCACTATCTTGATATGCTCTCTGACTAATTCACCTATGTATCTGAACGGGGGTAAATGTAGAAATATCTGCCCTCGTTTTTGCTTGTATAAGCATGAGCACTATGACAAAATAATGCTAAGAGCGCTCATAATTTCTACGTAGACAAAACAAGTATTCACTACTACGGAGGTTCGGAGTTTTATGAACACAATAATGGCTACCGAAAAGGCAGCTTTATTTTTTACTGATGTCGTAAGATCTTGCGAGGAAGACCAGACGGCTACAATATCAAAACTAGCAGAGCGCTATATCTATCACTGTAAGTATGTTGAAAATATGTCAGAAAATACACTACCGACTAAACAAACACACTTAAAGCAGTTTGTAGAGTTTTGTCGGAGTAACGGTAAACAGTATGCTGAGGATCTCACTCTACATTGGATCGATTTCTATTTTTATGAATTTGCAAAGACCCATGCTGCATCAACTACTAATTCTGCTAAACGGATATTGAAATCATTTTTTCGCTATATTACCGATAGAGTAGGAGTAAAAAGTGTTAACCCAGACAGTATTAAATCGCGCAAAAATACTAAACCCCGCCCTCGATATATCGAGCATGAAGTCATTCTCCACGTTATCAAAAGCACAGAGGATCCTCACGCGAAGATGCTGATTGACCTTATGTACGAAACAGGACTTCGCATAGCAGAGGCTTGCCGGCTAACTTATCATGATATTGATGATCTAAGGGTGTATGTGCTTGGCAAAGGTGGCAAGGAGCGCACTGTCTATCTAACGCCAGAAGCCCGATCCCGTCTTGATACCTATATCGAGGAGTGGGGGCGTCATACAGGCACATTATTTCGCACTAACCCAAAGACTGCTCGTGTATGGCTGCAGCGTGCATTTAAGCGCTACGCTGGTAAGCACATAACGCCGCACCAGTTGCGCCACAGCTATGCTACGCGCCTACTACTCAATGGCTGCGACATCTCCTCGATTCAAAAGTTGCTAGGTCATGCAGACGTATCTACCACTATGGTTTATCTGCAGTTAAAAGACGATGCTGTCGAACGGCAGTACTATCGGGCCAGAAAAAACGCTCATGCTATTGACATATGAGTTTCAGTTTGCTATAATCGGGGGCAGATGGGAATAAGGGGATGCGCCCACCCAGGTATTTTTACACCAATAACTAAATGGCTATCTACCGACTAAAAGGTACAGTAGCCAGAAATTGTGCCATCGGAACGGAATTGTTGTGGTGGACAATCGTAGTTATGGGGGTGCGCACCTCACCCGGTTCCTACGATTGAAATAAGTTTCTGGTAAAATGTCCTGATAGTTGTCAGGACGTTTTTTGATGTATAGAAAAACCCGCTGGAAGTAGATAGCCAGCGGGTTTTTCTGTTTGAAGAGGTTAGCAATATGACATTGATGGCCTCTTGTAGACAGAATAACTACACTGGTCACAAAGATGACGACAATCTTCCGGCTCATATAGCGAGAACAGGAGCGACGGAGAAGGGTATCGGGAATCAATGTGAATACACCAGCAACGTTCTTTTACAATCTGGACTTATCAGCAAAGCACAATCTTGTTAAGTGTCACTCTGGTGGGTATGTATTGTCTGGGCCTCTTTAGATATTGGTTATTTTGTGGAATATACGGACACTGCACGCCTACCAGTGTGACACCTAACACAATAAAAGAAAAAGGAGAAAAACAATGAAATACAAAAATATAAATTGGAAACAAGCCTTTGAAAAAGCTAAGTCAATCCTACTGATTATCCTTATTACTGCAGGTATAGCATTCTATGCCGGCATACAATACCAGACAAACAAGTCGGCAGAGATTGACGGAAAGATCAAGCAAGCGACTTCACAGTCAAAACAGTAGCTCGGAAACGTGCAGCTATTTCCGAGAATAAGCAAATTGCTGCAAAGCCAGCTCATAATGTCGAACCAACCGTACTGCGACCAAAATCAGCTGTAGTATCGGGCTGCGAATTGGTTCGACAAGAACTGGTTAAGTATCCAGGCTGGGATGTCCGCCTGATGATGGCTATCGCCAGAGCTGAGAATAGAAGCTGTGACCCACTAAATCATAACCTAACTAATACCGAAAACCACAAGGTATGTGTCGGTAGTTATGGTGTATTACAGGTCGGTTGTGTACATTTTCGGTCCGGTGAGAATAGAAACGATACAGCGACGGTCGTAAGGGTTGCATATCGTGTCTGGCGGTCTCAAGGATATCACGCCTGGACTACCTATTCAGCGGGGAAATATAAGGAGTTTCTGTAATGAATGACGAAACGAGTTTACTAGACAGCTTTAAGTTGGAGTATGAGCAAATAGAGGAGGAGTCTCTGGTGAGGCGAATCCGCAACTGGCGTGCTCGTATGAAGCGGCGTGAACAGAAGAAGGAGAGAAAGCGTGTACATAAAAGCAACACATCATAAATTTGACATAAATGATGTACGGTCCGTTGCGTCTTGTCCTGATTGTCAGTCAAAACACCTAATGTTTTCTCGCGGAAGGCTTACCTGTCGTAACTGCGGCGTTGAGATTGGTAGAGTTGGGAAGACGAACAAATACGGCGCTAAACGTACTGAAATGAATGGTAAGATATACGATTCAAAGTTTGAGGCACAAATAGCCGCCGAACTAGAGGTTGAGAAAAAGCTAGGCCAGATAAAAGATTACGATACTCAATATCGAATTGAAGGCTGGGTATATGACGAAAATGGCAATAAAGCATTTCCATATCGCCATAAGGTAGACTTTAGAATCCATAACTTGGACGGATCGTTTACTCTACGAGAAGCCAAAGGTATAGAAACTGACGACTATAAGTGGCGACGGAAGATACTAGAAAATGTCTGGCTACCGGCTCATCCAGACTATACGTACGAGGTGGTATTTCAAAGAGGCAATAAGCGAAATCGCAAGAAAGGGGGTGTATGACATCCGTACAAAAAGAAAGGTTAATCTTTACATTAGAAAACCTGTATGATCACATGGGCACCACACTGGATATACTTGTCGCCCACAAAGAGGAAGTACCAGAGGTCGATCAATGGATAAACGACTTAGAGTCTGACATGGGTATTATTACAGAATGGACTGACTTTCTTCGCGAATACGATAGCAACTAATAATCTGGTGCCCTTTTCTATGCCACTTCCTACCCTGTGGCATAGAAGGATGTAAAGTGAGTGGTCAAATGGCTAGATATTATTCTAGCAGCAGCCAGAGTTGTCCCCAGGAGGTAGACAATGAAACTAATTGTAACAGTTGATCATAAAGATAGTGAAATCTCACGGTATATTGATCTGGGCGTCGCAAAAGAGAACATCATGACAGAAGTCTGGAAAGGTATCCAAAAACAACTAGAAGAAAAAGGTTATAAGATAATCTCTCTTTCAGTAGAGGAGTATAAGGATAAATAGTGATGGAAACACTAGATACACCAGATTTTGAACAAAGACATTATAGGCGTGAAATCGAAGCCCTGAAACAGCTTGATGACGAAACCCTAGAGAGCATGAAGCAAGACGCTCTAGAGAACTACACAGCACTAAAAAAGCTCATTCTCACCATTTCACGTATTCAGGATGAGCGGGAAGCACAGGAGGCTTTGTTTTGAAACGGTATAGACTCATAAAAGACCTGCCCACATTCAAAGCTGGAGACATGTTTTATATGTCTAAATACGGTGATTTGATCTATGACAGTGGCGATGTCGGCATTACAGCTTACGCCCGACAGGCCCTTGAGAAATTCCCAAATATTCTCAAAGAGTGGTTTGAGGAAATCCAAGAGCCGACAGACAGTATTCACTGGAAGCCTGAAGTGGGTGAGGGATATTGGTCTTACTACTCAGATGGAGAAATCAGATATCTTGTTTGGTCCATGTCCCCCTGGGATATCGCACTGTATAAAATGGGTATGGTCTATCGCACCTCAGGAGAATGCAAAAAAGCTAGAGACCGCAAACTAGCCGAAGCCAGACTACGTCGAACCTCAACATTTAAGCCAGACTTCAAAAATGATAATGGCGGCTGGGTTGTTTATTATGACCCTAGAGAGAAGAGGCTCGAGGTACAGGAAGTCTATCGCCTTGAATATGGAGAAATTGTACGCTACGAAACCGAGGAAGACGCTGAAAAATCTATTGAAGAAAACGAACAAGATTGGTTAATTTATTTTGGAATAAAGGAGAGAGAATAATGTCAGTAACAAGATTTAAGGTAGGCGATAAAGTTAGAGTTCGCAAGGGGCTTGTCGCAAATAAATATTATGATGATGTGCGTTGTGCTAATTCCATGGCGAGGATGGGTAAAAAAAGTACTCACGATTGATTGTGTAGAAAGCGACTACTACAGGGTTGAGGAGAATATTTTTTGCTGGTCAGACGAAATGCTAGGGCCTGCTGAGAAGACGCTAGACAATCTGTGCGCTGGGGACGATATTTCTAAAGGCTTTGGCGTCAGAAAGGTCCTAGCGGCAGTAGATGACTGCTATCTATTGAGCCCTGCAAATAAATACACCGTCGCCAGCAATTGGTATACGGCCGCCGAGCTGAAAGAGATGGGTTATCAGGTGCTATCGCCAGGTCATTCAATAACCCCCATCGAAATAAATGGCAAAAAGTACGACAGATCTGAGGTTGAAAAAGCAATTAAAGACCTAGAGCCGATTGAATAACCAATGACCTACCATATGTCAATAAACTGGGTAAAATTAAACCAATCGGGTATAAATCGTACCCAGTAGAACATTAACAACTCAACCGCATAACTGGACAGATGATGGCAATGACACGCCACTAGCGGTCGGAGACCCCGAACTACGAGAACAGATGTGTCGAAAACGTAGATAGACACATTTGGGAGCGCGGTGGCGACTCCTTGCTATCGTCTGTTCAACTGGTAGCATCAGTGTCTAGGCTTTTCATTTGCCTATAGAATTGAGTGCAGGTGGAAATCGGCTCAATCTGGTGCTACTAACTGGTGGCATCAATGTATTGTAGTACAGTGAAATAACGTTTTGTATTGTACTCCAATACACTGCGCTTGGTGCTATCAACTGGCTATATAAGTGGCTCGAAAGCCTGAAACTAAGCCTAGTGTTGCAGCTCGCGAAGTTCCGCAACTAGAGCTAGAAAAGTAACTGCCGACTTTGCAACTTGAGCAGTGAAAGATGTGACTATACGAGTAAAAATCCCCTCTGACTAGTAAGAATATGAATGCCTAGCACGTTCTGAAGGTTATGGAGCTAACGCGAGACGAGAACTCCTCGGCAAATCATCACCTTATATAGCACGCTAACAATCACCCATCAGCTGCTAAACGCGCCGAAGCTCAGGCGCTTTTGAACGTGGTCGGTGATGATCAGCGTATCAATGGTAATTTCTTAACCGGTGAGCGACATGGACTATTTGGAATGCAGACAGGGAGCAGAGATCGAATGGATATAGTGCTTCGTCTGTTAATCGCTCGGTCAACCCGTGGTGGCAGAACTCGTATAACAGCTGGAGACAAGCTCGCCGAGGAGGCGGCTCTGATCCAGGTGGTAACCAGAACCTCAACCTCGGCTACTATGGCGGAGGTGGTGGAGGCGGCTACTACGGTGGAGGCAACCGTGCCAGTGCTGCTCAGCTAGCAGAATACGATCAAGGTATTGGTCAGCTAGAGCATGGGCTAGGTCGTATAGATAGTCAACTAGGTGTACGCCTCGGTAATATTAGCGGTCAGTATAATACCAAGAAAAACGAACTTCGCAGCTCATGGAACCGTGCAGAAGGACAGTTCAACGACCAGACACGCCAAAACCAGCAGCAACGCCGCACCAACATTAATAATATTAACGACCGCTCGGCTGTAGGACTCCGCGGGTTGCTTCGTTCACTCGGTAGCATGGGTGCTGTTGGCTCAGATATGCAATTAGCCGGTCGTGCAGTGCAGAATCAGGCTAATCAGCAGCGTTCCGGTGCGGGTCAGACCTATGCGCAAAACCAACGACAAATCGATACAACATGGGGTCAGTTTAAGAACGACTACGCAGATGAGGATAAGAAACTTAATGACTGGAAAGCGAATGAAGACAGTGCAGCACGTCAGGCGTCTCAGACTACCCGCCAGAACCTCTTGACACAGCTCGCTCAATTACGTAGTCAAAAAGCTGCCGCACAAGGCGCGAATGGTGCTAATGCAGCTCGTGCTGATCTGGCTCGTGCAAATGCTCTGTCGGGTGAAATTGACAGTCTTGGTCGTCAGCAAAATACCTACACCGGTAACAAGGTTCAGTACAACGCAAAAGACCTCGACAGCTACAAGGTAACGGGTGATACATCGGTCGGTGTATCCAATCCAGCAGCACCGGGTAGTGACCCAACACTCAACATCTACAACACTCGCCTCAATCAAGAGGAAGAGCGTAAACGTCAAAACCAATACCTGTAAGTAAGTGAGGAGGGGATTAGAGAATGGACTTTTTTCAGAGATTAGGTAACTTTTTCACCGGCAAAGGCTGGGTTAATGATGATGAGAAGCGGCGCAGAGAGCAGCAAGTTCAGCCGCAACCTCAGCAATCACAGCCGCAGCAGGTACAGCAACCACAGCTGAATGGCCAGCCGCGGTTCAATACACCGTGGGCTAACAGCGGTAGTGGCAGTTTGGGACAGTTATCACAACCGGCTCAACCAAAAGTTAATCTCAAATCCTCTCCAACAAGTCAATCAGGCAACGCAGCAATTAAACATTAATAGCCAGAATAACCAGTCTAGGCCGCAGGTAACTGTAAATGATGCTCCAAAAATGCTTACTCCCGAGGGTCAGCAAGATTGGGCCAACAAGCAGAATAAGCAGATCCAGATACAAAACGCGGTTAACAGCCAATCCAGCAGCCAAAGCCACAACCAACTCAACAACCGCAACCTCAGCTACCCAAGCCAGCTCTGGTGCAGCCTCAAGCAACAAAGCCACAACCAGTAATTAATCCCAATATAGCCAGCATGCAGAACGGCTTGTCGCGAATGGGAATCGACACCAACCCTGTTCATACCGCCATCCAGCGTGCTAACGAGGAGGTGAATCAGTATAAAACTGATCAGACTCGTCGCCAAGACATCATAGACAACAAAATGCGCGCACGTGGTGTCAGTGAACCAGAAATCCTCAGTAATCGTCAAGAGCGTATTCGATTAGAGAATGAGGCTAATGCGGCCTGATCAAGCACGACGGTCGCGCAACATGGCGGATATCGTGGGTATGGCGACCGCACCAGCCCGCTCGGTTACTAGCTTTGCAAAAGTGCAGTAGATGGTGCAGGCCGTACCGTCGGTGATACTGGCGATAAATTAGCTTTGGCAATCTCTGATGCTATGTATGGTATTACTGGAGACGAAAAATATAATAAAGCACGTCAAAATATTGTTGAGCAAGGTAAGCAGCGCAATGCACAGTACGATAAACAGTTTGGTGTACTTAAGAAAAATAATGCTGATGTTGATGTGGCGTATGAGTTGGGCCAGAGCGGCCAGAGGCTGGTACAAGATCTCGGTACAGGGTAGCGACGGCTGGTGTAGTTCCAGTTGTGCGGCAGTTTGCGGAAAATGCCGCAGACTTTGTAACTGACGCTAACGCTCATGGCAAAAACACTCGCGACGTACTAGGCGCGGCTTACGCCAATGCGGCAGTGCAGGCTGCTATTGAAAAAGTAGGACTAGATAAGGTACTGACACCCGGTGGTAAAACCGTTGCTCGGCGGATGGTCAAAAGTGCCCTAGCGGAGGGTGGTGAAGAAGCAGCTCAGCAACTAACGGAAAATGCATTCGCTAAGCATACCTATGACCCTAGTCGTAATATTCAGAAGGGGTTATTAAAAGCGCCCTTATGGGTGCAGCGCTTGGTGGTCCAGCTGGTGCGGGTAACTTTGGCGGCGTACGACAGACAGGTAATCATCCATCAGCGACAATGAGCGCACAGATTGCTCAGAGCCAGCAAACACAGCAACAAACTCCTGGCAAGCTTGAGCAAGAAGCACTAGCGCAGCGCCAAGTTCGACAGGTTCAAAATCAGGATACTGGATACTCATCATTCTATCGGCGTCCATCAGATAACAGGTCATTGCGTCAAGCGGCAGAAGTCAGTGCAGTCAATACACAAACCAGTCAAGCCCACCCAATTCAATCGATCAATGTCAACCGGACAGTAGAAACTACTATGCCAAATGCGAGCCCTGCCCTCAAGCAGGCCGTTAGTCGAAACATATCCGACATCCAGCACGGCGATACCAACGCTATTGCTACTCGCCAGCAAACCACTGGTAAGCTAGAAAACTACCTTATCGAGCAGGCTACTCAGAACGTACAGAATACGGTGGCGCAGGATGTGCGATATAAGCTAAGCCCAGCACAAGAGGAATACTTTAAGAATTCTAAAATCCGAGACGAAAACGGTAATCTTAAGACTGTATACCATGGTACAAATAGTGAGTTCGACCAATTTAGTCCATTAGCCGGCTCATCAAGTAGCACGCGGAATAGGTGGGGCGAGGGTAACTATTTAGCATACGACAAAGATATGGCTAACGACTACGGAGTCAATCTAAAAGAAATGTATGCGAACATCACCTCCCCAATAACTAACAACCAAAAAACTGTCTCATTTGAACAGTATGACGCCCTATATCGACGAATAAATAACGGCGAGCCAGCATATCGTGAAGATTATGATGTGTACGATAACGATATGGACTTGTTGTGGGATATTACTGACAATGGGCAATGGAAAAAATATGCTCAAGATATCAAAGACACTACTGGCAAAGATGGTGTGATTATGGATGATATGGCAATTACTTTTAGCCCAAGCCAAACCAAATACATCGACAACCTCAATCCGACAGACGGTCCAGATATGCGGTATAAGCTAATAGTACAGCTAATAGTACAGCACGTACAGAACTAGAAGAACTCCAGCAATCCAGTGAACTCCTAGCACGCCATCTGCGACTAACAGGTGATGAGCGTCTTGTATTCAATGAATGGCAAAATGAAATGCAGAGGAAAGCCTTGGGTTACTATAATCCAGAAACTGATACTATCAACCTAAATAAGCTTTCTGAGGATACTCTGAACCATGAATTGGGCCATAAAATCCTAGAGCGCGCAGATAATAAACAGGAGCTTCTAGACACTATCCGTGAATCTTACGGTGATGACTATCTCATTAGTAAATACGGCAAGGAATATGGAGATAGTGACATTAACCTGCTAGCCGAGGAGCAGCTAGCTGATGGCTTTAGTGAATATTACAACGGTAAATTACATGGCGAAGATGCACCACGCCTTGCAGCTCGCTTACATATTCCGCAGCGCATTGTTGCTATCTACGACCGCATCACCGAAGCCATAAGAGGACTTATTGGTAAGCAGGATATCATCAAGCAGTTTTACGCCCAAATGGAAACAGGAAAGTTCAGAAACACCAAACAGCAAGTACCTGGCGGCGATGGGCGAGTGAGGACGATGAGTCTTGATTCAAATAAAGCACTCGAAACTATTAAAAAATTTGATGATGTATTGCGTGGAATACGCAGAATCACCAAGCTTGACGTTATTAGCAATGAGACCGCAGCTAAAATACAGCAGGCTACTGGAATTGATGTGCGTGGTGGTGCTTCCATCGAACTAACAAACAAAAACGCGATACATATTCATAATCGTCATGTTGTAAACCCTGATGATTCACTGCCGCTCAGCGACTATGACATAGCTGCCCTTCCAGAGATAATAAAAGACCCAGATACAATCACTAAAGAAAAGGTAGTTCGTGGTGCACAAAGAATAAAATTTGAGCGCGAGATGGAGGGGAATAAAAAAGCTATTGTCGAGGTAATTAAAAAAGGCAACGCACTGAACGTGGTTACCTACTTTAATGATTCGTCATCTGGCCGACCAAATACTGATAATACAGTCAGTGGTTATACGTCCGAAACGGGGCAATTACAGTCCACGAATCTTAACGATAGTGTAGCAAACAATACCCAAAATGTCAATACGGATAATCGTTACCAGCATCCTCTTCAAGAAACCATTAACGACATCCAAGATAATCCAAAGCCAAAGATGACCAAGGAGTTGCGCCAAGCCATTGATGCACGAATAGCTGAAACTAATCCAGAGTTATTTATGGATCAAGAAACTAACATCATGGGTGGTGACACAAATTGGAATATACCACGCATCCATGTTGATGATCTAAGACACTATCTAGGAAACCTGGCAGAAGACATACCAGCTGCCTACAGGCGTCGTACAGGTAAGCGAGATATTGATACTGTTGCTCAGGAAATGGGCTATGACAATATTGATAGATTTGTTCAAGAACTACAGCGTGCTGCTGAATCACGCCGTCGAGTCCGTGAAAATAAGCAAATGATTGATGAATTACGAAAAGACCCAGAAATTGTTGCCTTAGCTCAGCAGGATGTCGAAAAAGCATCTCAAGAGCGTATGCGTGCGGATAAAGAAACAAAAGACAGTGCGTGGAGCGAAATTAGAGATATTTTGGATTACCGTAAAGCGGCTCTGTCCGACGGCAATACGCAGGATGTGGCAGATGCGGATATGCAGATCAGTACTATTGCGCAAGGAGCGGGCATTAAGAAAACAGAGCTGCAACAGTTCATCAAAGAATATAATGCCACTGTTCATCGAGAAAACCTAGAAGCATCCTATGATGTGACAGAGGATACACCAGCACCTGAGTCTACCCAGACAAGACAGTATGGCAGCAAGATAAGTTTGGCAGGCTAGATAAGGGCAATATTATTACTCGCGTAATCTCTATGACCAAACAAAGGTTGGTGTCGATGATATCACAGACAGCCGGTGCGGGATGGTGATTGGGAATATCGACAGCATAAGCGTCGCATCTTTGACAAGAAACCAAGCGATGGAATACACTTCAGCAGTTTGAGCGGCGATTTGTTGGCGAGGGGTAGTGATGGTGAATGGAAGCATACTCAAGGGCCGCCTATACGTGGTACAACGATAAAACCATAGACAGTCTATTCAAGATGAAAATCCAAAGAGCAGTCCAGGAGGCGCGTCGTGAGGCACGGTGCAAGACTTTATCGCGTCGCGACAACCACGCTACGGAAAGAGCGGTAGAGTCGTTGGTGAGGAAATTGTTACCAGCCCAATCAAAAACCCAGAGAATGTTGCTGTGGATGGTGGTTTGGTGCGTGATCGCAAGACGGGCGAAGTGCTCGGAAATCACGTGGAGGTTACACCATTTGGTGCCGTCTATCAAGTTGGGGGTAAAATGGCAGTGTTAGAGGAGGATACTTTTAGAACTCTTAAGAATAAATCTGGTGTATTTGACACATTTGCACGAGCCAGTATTAAGAAGCTGGCGAAAACGCGGAGCAATACCTCAACTTAGTTGATGAAGCGCGCACGGCTAACGCAAATGCAAAACAGGAGATTGTTAAAGTGAGGCAAGAGGCGGAGGGTGCCGCGCTGAGGCTATGCAGTATAAACCACGCAAAATGTCTACAAATGGCTTTTTCAGGGCAGCTGGAGAATACATTGAAGACAAGGTGCCGATGAGTGACGACATTGATGGCAAGGTGGTAACGTTCAAAACGAAAGATGAGGCCTTTAGACATTGGTATGGTGAAACTACTCTCGATGGAGTCCGGCAATATGATAAAACCATGCGCAGCCTATATGACAGGCTCATCAATGCAGCCAATGCAGTTCGACGTAACTGGGTCAGCCAGAGATAGAGTACGCAAGGATTATATGGCACACATTTGGGAAGATGGCGGTCTACTTGAGCAGTTAATGAACGATACTGTTATCAGTACATTTGGCATTCATGGAGACTTTGCCGCAAATGGCCGAGGTACAATACCGGCTTGGATCGTTGGCCGTTCAGACATGACAAAGCCGATGAAACGGTTTAATAAGCATGAGCTAGCGCGAAAGGGCGCAGAGGGCTATGTTCTCGATCCACGAGTTGCAATCGCAAAGGCGTCGGAGGCAATGATACTCAACACCCACCTGGAACCAGTTATCGCCAAGGGACGGTCTATGCAGTCAGCGATAAGTGCTCTAGACACTGCGGATAGAGAAATGATGGGTGCGGAAAAAGAGTTTTCGCGCTATGTTAGCGAGGATTTGGAGAATATGGGCATACCAGCTATTAAGAATGTAGGGTCAAGCCAGAAGCAGGCTCTGGGTGACTTCGTCAATGCTTTGGCTGGTAAGTCGAGTGCAATTGATCGTCCATTTCTGGATAGGATACCGAAAACGATGAGGGTCATCCGGTCTTAGAAGCCCTGAATGGTGCCAACAAAATCATGGGTAATATATCATCTACTATGGCGCAGGCACTAAACCTGCCAGATACCGTTCGTGATAATGGTCTCAAAAATACCGGCTGGGCAATAACCCATCTTCGCAATCAAGAAGTGCGCCGCATGTGGCAGAAATCACCATTCCTTACAGAGCGCTATACCGAAACTGGTGGTAAGTTTGACAGGAACTGGTGGCAGAAAACGCAAAGCATTGTATCAAAGGCGACATTGCTTGATACCGTTGAGAAGACGTTTGTTCGTATTAACTGGACGGCTAACTATAGTCGCCTTAAATCACAAGGACTAACAGGTCGGGATCTAATCACGCAAACCGATCGAGCTACAGCACGCGCGGTTGGCGATAGGTCTCTTGGTGGTATGCCAGAAGTCCATAAGTCAGCTATTGGTAAGATGTTCTTACAGTTTACCTATGAGACGAGCGAGAACTGGAAGAATAACATGGAACACTTCAGGGCTATGGCAGTAGCTTAAAGCATAAACAATTTAAGCAATTTGGCGGTTACGGTGTACGTATGGCTGAAGCATTTGCTGTGGCAATGGCTATGAACTACCTGTGGAAGTCGATTACTGGAAGTGAGCCGCTCATGGATATATATGGTGCAATCCAAGACGCGATCGCGAATGCCAATAAAGATGATGAAGATAAAACCAAAAAGCAGCCTATATTGTACGGTGCAACAGTGATAGGGTCTCAGATTGCCAAGGCGGCTCCGGGAGGGTCGGCTATGATTAATACTATTCCAAAGAGCACTCGAGAAGACTGGTTTGGCAAAGATAGTGATTTTGGTCGTTTTGAAGGTGCAACTGGTGTTGTACAAACGGCGGTAAACACTATTGACTCAGCACAGAAAGCAGCGACTGGAAATTGGAATGGTGCTACAAAGAGCGTATTGGGTGTCGTGCCAATGGGTAATCAAATACGCAAAACGACGTCTGGCGTCGGTACGATGCTTGATGGTGTGTCAAAGACAGATTCTGGCCAAGTCGTGGCGCCGGTCAATAACGATACTGCAGATTGGTGGAAATGGGCCAGGGCAGCCATGTTTGGTAAGAATGCCATTGATGAGGTACAGCAGTCGTACGCCAACAAGACCTCTCCATTGTCAGATAAACAAGCCGAAGTATACAACCAATTACGTAAGGGTGCCGGCATGGAAATAGCCAATAACTTCATTCAAGATGTCAACAAACAGCGCGAAGCCGAGAAGCGGCTGAGGCTATCGGCAAAAAAGCGTCAGCCTCAGGATCTGGTGAAAGTGCTGCCGCTTTTGCTAAAGCCCAAGCTGAAGAGAACATCAAGATGAATAGTGGTGAATGGAAAACGCAGAACGGCTTGATCGTCAACAAGAAGGGTGAAGTTCAAAGGGAACACTACAAGAAACTTGCCGAGGGCCAGGGTAATAGCAACGAGGCTTATTCTAATTGGATGAAGGCCTACAATATTGATGGTGCCTCGACTGTCAAAAAAGAATTCAACTCATCAAACGATATCCTTAACAAACTAGAGAACGGTGAGAAGAAAGCCAATAAAGCAAAGAGTGCGGTGGACATCTTTATGGGTAAGCATAAAGACCTACCAGATTGGGCAAAGGAGCGCTACTATAAGGAGTCTGGCTACAGTAAGGATCAGATCGAGTACGGAGCAATGACCACCCACAAGGAGGTCAGTCTAATGGATAACTACTGGCGTCAGAAGGCACAAGAATCATCCCACGAGGAGCTGATGCAAGCACTCACTAACGGACGGCGCAAGAGTATCATTGGGCAAATGTTTGCCAAGAATGGCGTTATCAACAAACTGCGTGCTGAGGGGTATATCACTAAGTGGGAAGCACGAGCACTCAATGCTGCTCAGTTTGACGTAGATGGTAACAGAATTACCAAAGAGGGCTCGGGTGGCGGAAATGGCTGGGGCCGCGGTAGGGGTAGTCGAGGAGGGCGTGGCGGCCAGTCCGCCAACTCTGGTGTCGCCTCTATAGGAATAAAAGCTGCAGCGAACATGTCGTCATCCGCAGCGAAAGCAAATCAAACTTCGGTCAGCGGTATGAGTATTAACCAGATTGGCCAAAACCTGATCAGTAAAATGAATACCCAGAAGCAGGTGAATGCTGCTCTAAAGCAATGGAACGGTGCAAGCAGAAGCAAAAAGCCAAAAGTCCACACGGGTAAAGCATAATTATGATAAATTATGCTATAATAGTAACCAAGAAAACAGCGTGACCTAAAAAACACGGAGCGTCTGGCAACAATAAGCCGGCTCCGTGTTTTTAATTTAGGGAAACGCCATGAACACTACACAGCTTGTATCAGCAGTCATGCTAAAAGCTACTGGTAAAGTACGAAATCTACCAGAAACCGACAAGAAGTATCAGAAAATACTTGGTATTGCTAATATGTATATTCCTGTATGGCAAAGTGAGCCAAATGTTGATTGGCAATCCTTATACGATCCAGCATACACGATCGATACTTTATCGACAGATCAAGCATACGCTATTGATATGACCAAGGTGGCAAAAGTAAGCGACGTACTAGGCGATACTATCAAGGTTAAAAAAGATGGGCGGGAGCGCGACTATACTACGGTCCCACCAGAGCAAGCAGGGATGTACAAGGGGCAAAACTGCTGCACCATTGCCGGCAACAAGCTAATATTCATTGATCCTATTAGGAGTGATGACCATATGATAGGCGGTCAGATAACAATACCTGTTTATCTTCATGCACCTTTACTCACCAACCAAAGCAGTATAGTGCCTGTAGACAATCCAATGTGGCTTGTGACCATGTGTGCTGCTGAATACGCGCGTAACGACATTCTTTTACAAAATCAATACAGCAACCTCGTCGAAGAGGCCAATCAGTTAATGCAAAAAATGATTGAGAATAATGCTGCTCAAGTAAGTTGTCGACCGCTACATATTATCCCGGGGGTGTCTGATATATGCTAAAGCCTGCCAAAAATATGAAAGCGCCAAAGATACAACGATTGGCGGTTCAGGACTGGCAGAATGGTGTGGTAACAGCCTTTGATGATGGGCGGTCCCCATTGAGAGGCTTACGAGCAACTGAGAACATGATACTTGATCAGGACTCAGTTATCACAACAAGGTGCGGTACAGCAAAGTATGGGCCGCAGCCACTAGGCAAAATACTAGGGGAGCTAGCTGAATTTCGTAGTACAACCAAAAATGGATCAATCAACTGGTTAGCTTGTTTACAACGAATCAAGGATAAGACAAAGCTATGTATTGCTAAGGGCGAAGATCCTGCATGGCAAGTAATTGAAGGCAAGGAATACCATGAATCAGCACGTGGACATTTCAAGCAAATACGCAATAACCTCCTAGTCATGAATGGTGAAGACACTCTAAGCTACCTAGACATCCCTACGATGAAGATCGTAGCATTTCAGAAAATAGCAGACCCAGCAAAGCCGACGCTAGATAAGAACGTAGGGCTAACTGGTACGGGGTTTAAGGTATTCTATGCGGTCACTTTTAACTCTACTGTCGGCGAAACAGCGGGGTCACCGCTACTATCTCAGGCAATATCTGCCGATCGTGATATGTGGAATGCTGAAAAGCAGAATTTGTCCATCAAACGACCAGACAGTACGGAGGCAAAGTCGTGGAATATTTACTGTGGTGTCGGTGTAGATGGCGGAGGTGAGCCAACGCTATATCGATTAGCGGCCGCACTGCCGATGGATCAGACGATATTTATTGATAATGGATCTCGTAGCCTAGATATGTCTGTACCGCTACCGAAGGACAATAATACAGCTGGTCCAAAATCGACGCGGGCTGATGTGATTAATGGTCGTATTTGGATGACGGGAGATAGAGACAATCCATTTTATGTCTGGCGTGGTGGTGATTATGGTCATGAACTAGATTTCTCACCAGGATACGGCGGTGGATACACGCCGGTCGGTAGCGGCACAAAGGAGGTCCCATTTGCGGTAAGACCGTACCGGGATGGCAAGGGAGACCCAAAGGTTACTGTGCTGTCTAACGGTACAAACGGTACTGGTAAGCGATTCTATATCACTCCAACAAATATCACCTATGGTGAGGATACAATCACTGTTTGGCAGGTACAGGAGGATACTGGTGCGGATGGTACAGATAGCCCCGATGCTGTAGTTATTTATAACAATGATTTGCTATATCCAAGCCGTGGTGGGTTCAATACAACTGGTACTCTGCCTCAGTTACAGAATGTGCTATCGACGCGACGTATTACCAATACCATTCAAGATGCAATCAGTAATCTTAATAGCAAGGCTATTGAAAAAGCAGTTGGCTTAGCATTTGAGGGTCGAGTGTATTGGGCACTACCTGTTGCAGCTGACTACAACAATCAGATATGGATTTATGACACTGATCGTAAGGGTGCATGGATGAAGCCGTGGAATATCCGTGCTGATTGGATGACGCTGTATAACGACAACTCTGGTATAACTCACTTTCTAATTGTCCAAGAAAATAAAATCGTCGAGCTGTCGAAGGGCGCAAACACTGTTGATGACGGAAAACCATTTAACACCAGCGCACAAAGTGGGCAGCTAAGGTTTGAGGAGACAGGTCGCGACTGGGCGCGAGTTTTGCGTGCAGTGTTCGTCCTGCTTAGACCACAAGGTCGCATCAATCTAACTGCCACAGTTAAGACCGAAGATGGGCTACAGACATTCACAGAAACAAGATTTTTCGGCGCATCATCAAGCCGCACTGGCTGGAGTGAGCCGGGGGTCGGATGGAGCACTATCGGCTGGAGTCAGATAAAGGGTATTCCGGAGACATTTAACTCTGCAAGCGAGGAAGTAGAACTGGAGATAGATGAAGACGCCCACTGGGTGCAGTATGGCTGGAGTTCATCTGATCCAGGAGTGAGTTACTCAATGTCGAGAGTGGTATTTGAGTACGTCAATATTGGCACAAAAGATCTAAGTTAAAGGAGGAACAATCATGGCAAGTGTCAGCGATAAAATTACAAAAACAATGCAAGGTAGCAATCCTAATGTGGCAAGAGTTGTTAGTCCGCGAGCTGCTGGTTCTGATACATTACAGGTAGACAGTCTGTCGGGCTGGAATGAAGACACCGCGACACACTTTATGTCGTATCGAGTTGATTCAGCCGGCAAAGTAGTGGCTGGTAGTCAAAGAGACTGGAAGGGTATTGCCAACAAGGCAACAGGCCAAATTATTAGTCTTTCGCTTCAAGCTGGCGCAGTCGATGACGGTAATCTGGTCGGTGATATTATTCAGGCCGGTCCCACCGCTAGTTGGTCTAACGACTTGGCAAGTGCACTTCTCGAAACGCACAACACCGATGGTACGCTAAAAGACCATATAATAGAGGATAAAAACATCGCAAAGAAATCTATTACTGCTGAAAGTATCAAGGACGGTGGTATTACAGCCGACAAGATCAATTTAGCGACTGCTCAAAGCCTCGGATATTCAATCGCTGCGGCCAATCTTGACAGCACAAACTACTACAATGCTGGTAGCAACCGCTCACGACTCAAAAAGCAAATTATTCAGCGTGGCAATATCACGATCGATGGTGAGAGAAATGAATTTGTTATCGGAGAGAATGTGAAAACGGTTGAGATTACAGGAACGGTCATGGCAGAAGAGCTAAGGACATACCTATACCTGATTGTCCAACACAAAAAGAAGGACCAAGAAGATAAGAAATACAAACAGGTTGTACATGCCCTTGGTGCTCCTCATACAGGCTATGCTGGCGTAACAGTTTATGGAGTTTTGCACGTGGAAGCTGAAGACAGGATATCAGTATTGCATGACTGCACGGGTATGGTGCGTGGACAGTATTCAAATATTACTGTTAAGTCGATTGCTTAGGTTATTTAGTATATTCTATAACTATACTCACACCACAGCTTCTCCAAGGATATGTTCCTGCGATTTCAATGTTTGTTGGCGTAACAGATGCAATACCAGCCCGATGGTTTCCCTCGATATGTGGCAGTGTTTGCTTCGTTCCGGAATTTTCTATAGTACCGCCAAGCACAATCTCACCAGATATGTTCACAATATCAAACTTTGCGGTCAGCCCGATAATACCATGCTCTAACTTGCCTCTATTTTCGCCGCCCAATAAGTCAACTGTACCCTGGACTACCTTACGATAGATTGGACGGCCATCAATCCATTTGAAACCAGTATCAACTTCATCTCTCGAATACTTTTTGAGCGTCGCTAAATTGATCTTGTCGGATGTAATAATGGGGTGGTATAATATGGTCATAAACTAAATAAAGTGTGATCTCATAGAAACGGAAGCACTCGTAATCACGAAAGGCTTCCGTTTTTTATATGCAGAAATCAGACATCGAGCAGACCGAGCGTTTAGCCCGTTTAGAGACATTTAACGAAAAGGTTGTCGAACCGTCCCTTGCGCAAATCTTAAATAAGCTTGATGGACTAGTCAGCAGGACTGAGTTTAACGAGCGCAAGAAATATGTGGACGATAAACTATCAAGCCTAGAAAAATCTATTAATAACATCAATGATCGTAATAAAAAACTCGATGGCAATATATTTATTAAATCAATCATTGCCGGAGAAAAAAAGCTCGTAGGGCTCATCGTCAAATACACCGGGCTAACTGTTCTTATCGGTACGGTGGCGTTTTTTGTTATAACCCAATTTATTAACTCAATACAGCAAGCCAAACCAGAGATGCGCGAAGTAATAAAAGAAGTAAAGGAGGTGTCAAAGTAATTATGTGGAAACAGGAAAAGCCTTTTAATCCTGACCCCGTCGTCTATCAGGGAGGTAGTGTCCTCATGGACTGGTACGGCTACTGTCTAGCCGTCGTACAGCACATGTTTGGTGCGGGTTGGGCTGGGAGCACTGCGGCTGATGCATGGAATAGAGCAGAGGGTAAGCATACGGATAGAAATTTACCAGCAGGTGTGGCAGTGCCAATATACTTTGATCACTGGGGTGATTACGGGTATGGTTATCAGAACTATGGACACATTGCTGTATATAAAGATGGCCTGTTCTATAGCTCGCCATTATCTCACAAACCTACAGCAGATGTATTTGGTTCTATAGAAGAAATAGAGCGGAAATACCGCGCTCAATATATTGGTTGGGCAGAGAGTGTCGGGCCTCATCGTGTGCTGAGCTATGTAATAGATAAGGCATCTAGGACGACTTCAGTGACGGCTAACGCCCGCGAAGAAGCTAACACTTCTAGCGGTATATTCCAGCAGGTCGATGCTGGTGCAACAGTTGCTATGAAGGGCTATGTCACAAATGGCGAATCAGTTGATGGAAATACCGTGTGGTTTGTAACGGCTAATAGTGGTAAATACATGACAGCTGAAGCTTTTAGTGACAAAGGAACGCACGATCTACTAGATCTGACGCCGCAGATACAGTTACTGGCCACAGAGCGTCAGGCCGTATCTCAGGGTGTGCGGGCCAGAAAAGCACCAAATACATCAAGTGACGTAGCACAGGTAATCGATGGTGGTAGCGTTGTTGATATGAAAGGCTGGACACACGGTGAAAGCATTGAGGGTAACGACATCTGGTTTGTTTCAAAACTGAACGAATTATTCCTTTGGAGTGGCGCTTTTACTGATGTAGGTACACATGACCTACCAGAAATCAAGCAAGAAGCACCTGCCCCATCCCCTACCGACTACAGCAAGATCATTCTTGACGTGTCAAACTGGCAGAGCGATGATGTCGTAAATGTGTTCAGTCGATTTGCCGGTGTGATTGTAAAGGCAGGCCATGTTGGGCCAAGCAATGGCGGTGACGCTAACAAACACCAACCAAAGATGGTGCAATTTGCTAAAGCCGCTGGAGATAAGCTACTAGGACTGTATTGGCTGCCATATTTCAGCGAAGGTGGTGTAGCGGCTGAGGCAGCACGGTTTATTGAAGCCCAAAGACAGGTGAACGCACCATTGCTGTTCGTTGACCTAGAGCCAGAATTTGAGGGCACACCTGAAGATCTAAAGACATTCCGCAATCTAGTACTGCAGGGAACTGGCAAGCAGGTGCTGACATATGGCGGCAACACGATTGTCCAAAAGTTGGGACTAGATCATGTTGACTGGTACCCAAACTACGGCACTGAAAACAACTATGCGCACGGCGCACTAATCCATCAGTTCACCGATAATGGCAAAATTGATGGCTATGGTGGTAACCTAGATTTCTCTACAGCCAAAGTATCAATTGACGAGCTCAAGACATTGGGTAGAATAACCACACCAACACCACCAGAAGAGCCAGAATCGCCAAAACCAAGTGAACCGGATACAAAGCCATCTGAGCCAGAGAAGCCACAGGAAACGCCGGAGATAAAGCCTGAGCAGCCACAAAAGCCAGAGGGCGACAAGCCAACAGGATTTTGGCGATGGCTGTCGGGGCTAGTGGTGGAATTAGCAAAACTGATCTTAGGGATTTTCAAGAAAAAATAAGGAGGAAATATGAACAAACTAAGCTATAACGCACTAGAAGAATTGCACAGCGAACTGAATCGCGGCACGCCAGGCGATGAAGTTTCTCTTAATATCGGCGGTAAAGAGGTGCTGAGAGTCAATTTTCAAACTGGCGGTACAGCTACCACAGAACGCAACGGTGTATTTATAGAGGACTTGCTTATTGTGGCTTACGCAAAACTAGCGGGCTACAACCGAGAATTGCCTTGCCGCGAAAACAGTGTAGCTCTCACAAAAATTGAGGAAGCTATCATGTGGCTGGCTAACCGTAAGGCTGAGCGTGAAGCTCGCGGTGTGTACGGCACTGAGGAAAAATAATAGGAGGAAATATGAAATCACTAGAAGCATTAAAGAATATTAACTACAAAGACGTTGCCGCGCGGGCACTATGGACGTTTTTTCAGACGTTCATCGCAACGTTCTTACTAGCTGGCATCAATCTCGTAAACCTGCTGTTCTCGGCAAGTTGGCACGAGCTATGGGCGCTGACACTAGCGACGACGCTATCTGCGATTGCTGCCGGGCTGTCGGCCGCCAAGACGATAATTATTGAGTTAGTGCGTCAGATGCAGCAAGCCGTTGAGTAGTTCGGTATTTCCGAACAACTGAAAACCGCCTCGATAAGCTCCGGGGCGGTTTTTGAACTGGAAAGGATTTCTTTATAGTTGAGATAGTAAAGACTGCCTACAAACTGAATTGTTCGGTATTTCCGAACAGTTGACTTAATGCAAATATTTTGCTAAAGTAGACGTATCAATGTCATATTGCTGGCCTCTACCGAACTTTATTTCGGTTGGGGCCATTTTATTTTGACCCAAAATCACGAAAAATAGGAAAATCTTGTCAAGCCCCTAAGCACTAATGGGTCTTGCAGAATTTCCTCAAACACATAACGCCCTGTCTAGCAATGGTGCTAGTTAGATTTGGGCTTAAATTTGGAGGGTTAACAGAGGTGAAGACGCATCAATTGCAATCCCAATCTCAATGTAAAAGATTTCCTGAAAGAAATCCCAATCTCAATACCAATTACAATTGTTTAGTTATATCGGGCAAAAAACAGCCAATGGACAAGTGGCAAAAGACACGTCGAGCAGAGTCAATCGCGTATCAGCTTTGTGACAAGTTCAACAATCATGACTATTTTTCGTTCTATTGTAAGGTAGCATTGAAATTGCCGGAATATAGAGTTTGGCAACTGGTAGAAGAGGCTCAACGCGGACAGCAGCCAGCACGTTTATTCTCGTTCTTGTGTAAGAAGGTGGGTGTATGACAGAGGCAAATGTCAGAAAATTACGCAATAAGTTAATGGACAGGATTAGCCGAGCCAAGGCTGATAGACAACAGCAGAGATTGCTTGTAAAGAATGACGGTAACTTATGTGAACACGAATGGAAAACATATAAGCAGATCATTCGAATTGATCACTCAGTTGAGGTATTAAAGAATCAGCCTCGAAACTATAGTGGTCCCATGGCGCCATATTTCGTCGTTAGAGCTTGTCCTAAATGTAAAACGAAGCACTATCTTGATATGCTCTCTGACTAATTCACCTATGTATCTGAACGGGGGTAAATGTAGAAATATCTGCCCTCGTTTTTGCTTGTATAAGCATGAGCACTATGACAAAATAATGCTAAGAGCGCTCATAATTTCTACGTAGACAAAACAAGTATTCACTACTACGGAGGTTCGGAGTTTTATGAACACAATAATGGCTACCGAAAAGGCAGCTTTATTTTTTACTGATGTCGTAAGATCTTGCGAGGAAGACCAGACGGCTACAATATCAAAACTAGCAGAGCGCTATATCTATCACTGTAAGTATGTTGAAAATATGTCAGAAAATACACTACCGACTAAACAAACACACTTAAAGCAGTTTGTAGAGTTTTGTCGGAGTAACGGTAAACAGTATGCTGAGGATCTCACTCTACATTGGATCGATTTCTATTTTTATGAATTTGCAAAGACCCATGCTGCATCAACTACTAATTCTGCTAAACGGATATTGAAATCATTTTTTCGCTATATTACCGATAGAGTAGGAGTAAAAAGTGTTAACCCAGACAGTATTAAATCGCGCAAAAATACTAAACCCCGCCCTCGATATATCGAGCATGAAGTCATTCTCCACGTTATCAAAAGCACAGAGGATCCTCACGCGAAGATGCTGATTGACCTTATGTACGAAACAGGACTTCGCATAGCAGAGGCTTGCCGGCTAACTTATCATGATATTGATGATCTAAGGGTGTATGTGCTTGGCAAAGGTGGCAAGGAGCGCACTGTCTATCTAACGCCAGAAGCCCGATCCCGTCTTGATACCTATATCGAGGAGTGGGGGCGTCATACAGGCACATTATTTCGCACTAACCCAAAGACTGCTCGTGTATGGCTGCAGCGTGCATTTAAGCGCTACGCTGGTAAGCACATAACGCCGCACCAGTTGCGCCACAGCTATGCTACGCGCCTACTACTCAATGGCTGCGACATCTCCTCGATTCAAAAGTTGCTAGGTCATGCAGACGTATCTACCACTATGGTTTATCTGCAGTTAAAAGACGATGCTGTCGAACGGCAGTACTATCGGGCCAGAAAAAACGCTCATGCTATTGACATATGAGTTTCAGTTTGCTATAATCGGGGGCAGATGGGAATAAGGGGATGCGCCCACCCAGGTATTTTTACACCAATAACTAAATGGCTATCTACCGACTAAAAGGTACAGTAGCCAGAAATTGTGCCATCGGAACGGAATTGTTGTGGTGGACAATCGTAGTTATGGGGGTGCGCACCTCACTTACTTCCGTAAGGAGATAAGTGACTGACACCAGTGAGGTGATGATGGAGAAACGGCGAGACGAACACAATCACTCGGCTCTTCGCCCTGAACCCCTACCGTTATGGACGAAAATGGCGGACGTAGCGATGCGGCCGCTGATGTTTATGTTGGGCGGTTTTCGCCGAGACAGTATGCAGGAGACCCACCCGTGGCATTGCCAGCGTGATATTGATCCGTCGCTGATAGACCCAGCGCTGACGGTGACGACGAATGGTGAGACAGACGAGCTACTACCGGGCCGCTTTTCATTTCTTTTTCATGCGCCAGGGCTCGTTGGCTGGCGGCATTATGCCGTGCTGCGGGCTGAGCCACCATTCCATATTGGCTGGGTAGTGCGTGAACGTGGGAGTGGTCAGGTAAGGCAGTCAATAGTCCATCGTCTGCCAATCAATGATCAATACGTGCGAATGTTGAGTGGTCCAGCGCACCTAGAGACAGAGTTTTTTGCGGTCAATCCTGACGGAAGGCAGATCGGACTGGAGATTATGGACACTGGTATGCTCGGTGATAATAACTATCCAAAGGTGCGCTTATTATAAGAAGGAGATAAGTGAATATGGGGTACTGCAGCCTTAGTTTGAGGGTAGTGGCGATGAGCTTGATAAGTTGCTATTCTATATCGGCTGGGTGCCAGTCGCCGGTAAGGCTGAGTTAAATGGGTGCAGGCCGGCTCGGTCCGAATGGACTCAATAGGTATGTCGCGTCGTGGGCGCCGCTGTATTAGTGTAGTGCTGGCTTCATGAGCAGTCCGCCATAGCGCGCGATGACGATGGTTTGGCTGTCAGTGTTGTGTGCGACAGGTTGACTTGACGTAGCGGCTTGTATTGTCACTGGCTCGAGTGGGTGAATCGTTTGGTCTTGGTCAGCGAAATTAATATAAATACAAGCCCGCTCGCTGCCCAGCTCTCGTTTGATACCGAGGACAAATCCATTACCGGTGTTAATCACTTCGAGCATGCCGCGCTGCAACACTGGCATACTCCGCCGCAGGTGAAGCAGTCGTCGGTGTAGATGCAGAAGTGAGTCAGGGTGCATGGCCTGCGTTAGGACATTGGTTTTGGTGGCGTTGGCGTGAACGGGCAGCCACGGTTGTACGCTTGAGAATCCAGCGAACTGCGTATCGTCCCATTGCATCGGCGTGCGCTCCAGGTCGCGGCTGTCGATGGCGGAATTGGTGGGACTGAAATTATCCTGAATGTCATCAGCGGTCAGCTCGCCATTGGTCATGCCAATCTCATCACCATAGTACATTACGCTAATACCCGGTGTGAGCAGATTGAGAAAGTGCAAAGCCCGCGCTCGTTCCGCCCCGAGCCGCGAGGCAATGCGCGGCTGATCGTGATTGCCAACGCAGAAAAACGGTTTGGCCGAACCTGCCGCTCGCAGATAATTCTCAATCTTCTGCCCGGTATGCTCCGCATGCCACTCGTCCTGGCGATACTCCATGAAAAATGCCGACGCCTTTGGATGGGCGGTCAGCACTTGGCGGTACTGCTGGTAAATATCGCCCAACTTCTCGTCCGGATAAAATTCAAACACCATCTGCTTATCGTCATATTCATCACAAACCGCCGCCAGCTCACGCAGGTATTCTTGAAAATGCGGCCCCATTTTACAGTGGTCGTGGATGAACGCACCGTAAGCTTTTGGGTCGCCAGAAAAATCAGGATTTGGCGAATCATTGCCAAATTCCGGATCTTTAGAAATGCCCCAAATCGCGTCAACCCGCATGCCGTCCACGCCCATATCAAACCAAAATCGCACCACGTTTTTTATCTCATCGCGAACCGCAGGATTATCCCAATTCAAATCCGGCTGTGTCTTCAGGAATGAGTGGAGATAAAATTGACCGGTTTGCTCATCAAACTCCCATGAACTGCCGCCAGATAAACTTCGCCAATTATTTGGCTCATTGCCGTCTCGCCCGTTACGCCAGACATAATAATCACGCTTGGGATTGTCGCGCGATGACCGCGCTTCCTGAAACCACGAATGTTGATCAGACGTGTGGCAGGGAACGAGATCGATCATGACTTTGATATCGAGGATATGAGCTTTTTCTAATAGCGCCCGAAAATCATCCAGCCCGCCAAATGTCGGATCAATCGCTCGGTAGTCAGCGATATCATAGCCAAAATCAGTCAGCGGCGAGGTAAAAAACGGTGAAATCCAAATCCCGTCAACGCCCAGCCACGCCAAATAATCCAGCTTCTCGGTAATGCCATTCAAATCGCCAATCCCATCGCCATTGGTATCCCGAAAACTACGCGGATAAATCTGATACAAAGAAGCAACATCTTGCCAAGTTTTCATGATTTAAGTATAAGCGAGATGAGAGCAAAATGCCAGTTTTTAGTCGATGACACGAAGGCTATTGACATTTTTACTTTACTTTGGTAAACTAAAAATATGAATGGCAAGAACGATATTTGGAAAGATGAACAGTCGCGTCAGCTGGCGGATGTTCTTGCTAGTATAAGTGACCCTAATGAAATGCGGGCGTTTCTTCGCGATGTCATGACTCAGAAGGAGATTATTGAAGTTGGCGCGCGCCTACAAGCTGCCAAAATGTTATCAAAAGGCGAAAAATACGCTGACGTCATTGCAGCGACGAAGCTCAGTAGCCGTACGGTTGCTCGGATTAGCGACTGGATGCAAAACGGTACTGGCGGCTATAAAAACGTCTTTAAGCATCATTCGCACGTTTGGCCAGCTCGCGCTGAGTAGTTTGCGAATAAATCCAAATAAATGCCGGCGCGACGCTGGCGTTTTGATTTTTTGACAGTTAATTTAGTTAATTTTGGAGATATTTATGAGTGAAATAAGAACAGCGAGGTTCGCTGCGCCAGATGAGGCGAGGGAGAAGTATGACGCGATTATTCCCGCGTATCAAGCGGCGTTCGCGGCAGAACCTTGGTATGAAGTAAGTAAATGCGGCGGCTGCTCGTCGGGTTATTCTCGTCAAAATCCTGGTGATATATGTCAAGCTTGCGGTAGCGCGACTGGCGACGAAGCCTATACAGAACAGGAATTGACCGAGAAATTTGATGCTATCGGCGAGACGCGCCCAACATGTTGGTATATCGAGGAGACGCCAGCGGGACTGGTATTGGCGGCGGTCGCTTGGACGGCTAATCCAGCGCAGATTGCGGCGGAAAAATACCCTGGGTCGCTGGAAATGGCAGCGTGGCTTAAGCGGAAGTACGCGCCAACCGCTGCCCCTAACCCAGAGATATTATGGCTGGATGAAGTTTTCGCCGACCGCCAAGTCTCGAGACGTAATAATCTAGTGAATTTCCGCCCAATGGTATGCGGGTTTTCCGATCGCCTAGATCAGACGAATGTGGCTTATCGGACTATTGCGCCGGCAATGACGCGCGCAGCTATGAGAGACTTTGGCGATGATGCGACCATTGATAAATCCAAATCTGATGTTCCTGATTGGCGGAATTTTGTATCAATTGATTTATCTCGGTAAAAAATAATATATAAGGAGGATAAGAATATGAAAATATTAGTAATCGGCGGCATGCACGGGAATGAAATGCTGGGCATTGATTTGGTCAAGAGTTTACAGGAAAATCCGCTGGAAAATATTGACAGTGTACTGGCGAATGAGGAGGCAATAAAAAGAAATAAGCGGTTCATCGAACAAGACTTGAACCGGTCATTTCCTGGCGTGAAATCAAGCGGCATATACGAGCAATGGCGTCCGATTGAGCTATTGGAAATGTGCAAGGAGTATGATATTGCGCTTGACTTTCACAATACGTTTTGTCCGGATAATGATTGTACGTTTGTCGGGGAGGGTGCAAATGAGGAGCTGCTGGCCGCGTCGTGGCTGCTAGGTTTGCCTCGGGTGATTGTGGCAGATTATGATTGCATAAATAAGTATGCGCTTAATTGCGTATCGATAGAAATTAGTGTTCAGAGCAGGCTGAACGATGTGAAAGTCTGGCGCCAGAAGCTGCAAATGCTTGCTGAAAAGGAAATTGCTGATTGCCGGGCGGTCTCAGGGGTGGAGAAGTTTCGCTTTGTATATCGGATAACCCTGGAGGATAAAACAAGGTTAAACCTTGATCAGGCAAACCTAAGAGCATTCCAGCCGATTGACCAGAATTTGGCAGAAAAGATGGGAGTAAAAACTCCGGCCTATCCGATCTTTATCAATGACAAATTCACGCCGTATAATTATGGAGGGCTATTGAACAGGATTGATAGCTAGACTATTTTTGTGATTGCTACGACGGATTGATTGTAAGCTTAAATTATTTGTTCTGTTCTTGTTTATTTTGCTTCTTAATAATCTTGTCAATTTGACCGTCCGGCAGTTTCAGAAAATTAAGCAGTAAGCTCTGCGGTGCACGCTCGACTATGGCCTTTTCTTCGTACTCTGGGATTGGACTTGCAGAGATAATTATCTTATCTGCTCGCCGTAGTGTACGGTTGTTTATTTCACGAACAAAGTTATAATCTATTTCTTTGTATCCAGTGATGCCGCACCTATTACCGAACAGTGCTATTTTTGGAGTGAGTGGAACTATACATTCGGCTGTTTTATGCCAATGATTAAGTCCGAACGGAGAGTTGTCTTTAGTAAAATCAGTAACTGTTACGGGGTGATCTGATGTTATAAATTCAATGTCAACAGTATCTGATGGTCTTAGAAAACAAAAATCCAATGGTCCCCATTTATTTACGTCTAAAGATACGAGTATTGATTCGAGAAAAAATATTTCCTCCATCATTTCTATCTTTTTACTCCACCTATCAGCTGCATCTGGTGCGTTATGTCCTAATGATATTGCACGACCCATTTCATTAAGTTGATTCAGGAAATTATTTAGATGGTTCTGCTGTTTAATTGTGCGGCTTTCTAGTGTGCTTATATATAAAGCTACTTTTTCATGATCTTCTCTGCTAAGTCGCTTACTCTTTTTGATTTTATTATCTAGTATCTTTCCATAGTCTCCTTCTATTTGAGCTAAAACATTCTCAACGGCATTGGTCGGCAGAAGTGGCGTTTCATATAGATTATTTTTTACAGCAACATTGATAGGTGCTATGTCTTTTTGTTCAGCAGTTTGTATAAACTTAGCACGGCCATTATTTCCAAGCCAATAAGTCTTGACCTTGCCGTCAACGGTGAAGTTTTGCAAATAAGAACTACGAGGTAGCCAATGCTGTCGTTTTGTTGGTTGCTTTTTTATCTGTTGGTTGCTCATATACTATTACGGCTAATCGCATACTATAATTAATTAAGAACAAATAAGGGTTATATCCAGGAAAATCAAAAAGACCCTCCAGGCGCTGAAAAGTCTTATATGGTGCGGGTAAGGAGACTCTAACTCCTGGCCTCTTCCATGGCAAGGAAGCGCTCTAACAACTGAGCTATACCCGCATGTGGCTCACGGTTTATTGTAACAAAGCCGCGAATAAAATGCAATGTTTGGTGGCTCCTCCCAGACTCGAACTGGGGACACAAGGCTCTTCAGGCCTCTGCTCTACCAACTGAGCTAAAGAGCCACAAACTTGCTATTTCATTGTACTAAAGTTGCCGTTATCTGGCAAGCCGCTATTTCCGCACGTAATGCGCTACATAGTCAATTTCGATATCGGATACGGCTGGCGTGAGTGGATTAGGTACGCCGCCGTCAACGGTCTCGGTATGCTTATTAATGCCGTTCGGGTTCATCGCTCCAGCCTGCACGCCGAGGAACATCTGCTTGTCAGTCACGTTCGGATGCTTGATACGACCCCATTCTTTACCATCCAGCGTAAAGATTATATGATCTTTCTCGACGATAACGCCGTATGTGTGCCAGCCGTGCATGTCGTGATTATCAAGGGATGCTTGCTTTTGCTTGTTGTCCGGATCCCAGTGGTACGTTGCCTCAACACGAGGACCATTGACGCGCCCCTCAGCGAAATCAATCTCTGGCGGCCAGCCTTCGTCCTTTGGCCAGAGAAGGAATGCGTAGCCAACACCTTTGGCTTTCGGGAACTTGGCGCGAACTTCCCAGCGACCGCGTGAGGCGGTGAATACATCACCTGAGCCGGCGCCACCAGTACTCCACTGGCCGTTCTCGTACTGAGTACGAATTACCAGTTTGCCGTCTCGAGTGAACGAATTGCGTTGTGACATCACGCCCATACAGCCGTGGCCAACCGCTGGATCGCCCCAGCCGTACTGCACCCATTTAGTTTGCTTGATCGATGAGTCAAAGCCTTCAAAATAATCAATCTGCCAGCCATCAATTGCCGCCTGGTTCCGGTCGTGGTTCGCCGGACCGCTGGGCTTTGATGGCTGAGGCTGGCTTGGAACGCTACGCTTGTGCCTCTTATTGCTAGAGTTATTGTTTGATGAGTTGTTGTGCGGCAGTTGATTAGTCTGCTCAGTTGAGCCATGAGGGTCGCGACGTTCGGGCTGTTGATTTGTGGTCTGGGCTTGATTCTGGCGCATCGTCTGCGTTACCCAATTGTGCTCAGCTGGCGTCGGCTTATTGTCAGTGTTTTGGTTGGGCTTGCTTGGTTGCTGATTATCGTTCGTGGAGTTGGTATCAGAGCGAGAGCGACTATCGGTACTCAATGAGCCAGATGAGCCAGTCGGCGACGTAGTTCGGTCAGCGTATTTTGTCGCTTGGGGCGGGGCGTTATTTACCTGCGACAAGAAGTGCAGTGCACCAAGCGACAAGCCGCCGACGACGATTAGAGTTGCTATGCTAGTTGTAACCAGTTTTCGCTTCGTCATGTATCTATTGTAGCGCACTAAAATTATATGTCAAACTTTTAGCGTAAGCGTCAAGAAAATGCTGCAATACTCTAGTAGTTTGGCGGAGAATCAGGTATAATATTCTCGTCGCGGGTGTCGTATAACGGCTATTATGTGACCTTCCCAAGGTTGAGACGGGAGTTCGACTCTCCCCATCCGCACCAAACCTCAGAAAGCTCCGTTCTGGTGGCAATTTATACCAAAGCTCGAACCTATTTCGCCACAGATCGCTAAAACTGTGTAGCTCGCTGCTCAGCCTATTGTTGAAATACGATATCTAATTCACTAGTGAACTTATCTATCTTGTCCACATTTTCGCTCTTAATAGCCTCAGCCAGCGCACCAAAACTTTTAGGCGTGATAAACGTAAACTTATATCGCACATCCGACCCACGTTTTTCCAATTCTTCATTGATTATCTCAAAATGCTTTTTAGCCCAAACATTTTTACCTTTATTTTCCAGATAGTCATATTCATCATCACCACGCAGCTTTTCATCACCTTTGACTTCTGCAACAATAATACGATTGCCGGTAACGATGAAAAAGTCAGGGTTAAAGTTACTAATCTTTGAGTGGTGAGACTCCGATCGCCACGAATAATTTATACTATAAAATCCTACGTGCGCTGATTTAATCCATTTGTCGATGAATAATGCAGTGTCTTTGTTTGTCAGCATTTCGATAAAACGTGCCTCTGGGTTCGAGTCGGCAATAACTAAATTGAGAGGCGTCTTGAACTCGTACTTGTTAGCGATAGGTATCACGTTAAAACTATTGAGCTTGTCCGACAGCTCGCCGTAAAACTCTTTTTCCTCGGACGATATATGATTAGCAGTTTCGCCAGTTACAAACAAGTATTTATCTTTGTGCAAACTCGACGCACTTACCGAATCATACTTTGCATAATCACTCGTCCTTATCTCTGTAAAATTAGTCGGCACAATCTCAAATCGCGCCTCTGGTATTTCAACTGTCTTTTGGCGAATTGTGTTTAGCGCATGAAGCAATTTTTGCCGCGATTCGTCCGTGATAACACTACTGCCGCTTTCTTCAAGCGAACGCTTGATAATGCTTTTTAGTTTCTCGATAGGGTATTCTTGTTGATACGTTTCCGCCTCGTCGACCTCGCCCAGCCTATCGAACATCGTTTGCGCCATTTCATCGATTGAGTACGTTTTGTTTCGCAGCGTCGTCTTCCATTTCGTACTCACTCCGCCCGACACCAGCTCGTCAAACTCGATATATTTTTCTTCTTGTTCTTGTGCGGTTGCTAGTGCCACGTAACCTTTCTTGAACAAGTTATCGACAGGCTTTTTAGTAACAGTTTTTGTCTTTGTGCGTGGGTCGTATTTGACATTGAGTAGCTCAAAATTATATTCCGATTCTGGTACATTGCGACACACAATTTTCTTATCAAACTCCAGCACATCATTTACTAAACCTTGTACTGCGCCAGCCCACGATTCGTGATTAAACACAACGACTTTAGGCTGCCCAGCAGACATATGCCAACCAATAGGAATACGCAAGCCACGTCCCATAACCTGTGCAATCAACAGCTTAGAGTTAAACGCGCGCTCTTCGTGTGGCACAATCTGAAATACACGCTTAACATCCCAGCCCTCCGTCAGCATCGATACAGAGAACACCCACTCAATCTTGTTATCGTCATTATCAATACCTTTTAGACGATAGTTTTCTTTCGACTTACTATGCGCCACAAGCACTTTTTCATTTACCTGCTCATCACTCAAACCTTGCGTTTCCTTCAGAAAATCCTTAAACTCCGCCGCGATAGAGTCGCATGAGCGTGTCTTTTGCGCGACAACTATCGTAATCGGCAGAATACCCAAGCCCTTTACTTCGTCTACTCGCTCATTATGTTTGTTTACGACAAGTTGCCATTTCTGACTCTTGTCACGCAAATCATCAGCCTTTACGATATACTGCACACTCTTCACATAGCCATTTTCTATCGCTTGACGCAGCGAATACCGATACAAAACATCAGGGAAGTAGCTGTCTTTTATATAACACGTGCCAGATACACCAATGATATAGCGAAACCCAAACTCTGGCGAGTCCAAAAACGCCTTCCATTTTCGGATTGTTTCTGGTTTTTTAGGATCGCCGTTTTCGTTGCTGTAAACGTGGTGCGCTTCATCGTTCAATACAAGTGTTCGTGCACCCTTGCCAGTCAACGAATCACGAATTGATGATGTAGCATTTTCCAAAATCTGATGATAATTTTCGACACAAATCGCCCCAGCCACCACCGACTCCGAGCCATTGATAATTTTTGGCACAGCTGCACCCAGCAGCGATGCCAGCTCCGTATCACTCGCCAGCTCACGAAACTTTTCCAGCAAACCATCCTCTATCGTCGTAGACGGACATAGTACTAATACTCTATCGACCTTGCCCTCTGCTAACATTATGGCTGCGATACCATATAGCACGTAGCTTTTGCCCGTGCCAGTCGCAAGATCGAGTGAGCCAGCAAGTTTATCAGGGAATGACAGCTTATCGCGAAATGACTCAAACGTCCGAAACTTACCAACCAATGCCTCATTACTACCGTTTTGCCAGTTCTCTTGTGCCAACCTTGCCAAGTTTTCGTACTGCTCGCCCAGCAGATAGCGAAGTGCCGTCCAAATAGCCTCCTTTTGATACTCACGTGTACCGCACAGCCGATTCACAAATTGAAAATACTTGTCTTCGTTCCACACCGACGGATCGACATCATGCGAAACGCGCAGCACCAAGTCTTGATTCTTTATGGCGATTTTGTCGCTCATTTTATGTCCTCTTTGCTAATAATAGCGCGAACTTCGTTGCCGAACTTATCAAGAAATATCAGCATAGCTCTATCAGTGATTTTATCGCTAGCAAAATCAACCGCTTGCTCGTTAAAATCTTTCGCATACTTCACTTCGTCAAGGTCAAACACCTCACCATCATAGCTATAGTTAATCATCAGCATAGAAAAACTATCCCAACCGTGCGTTTCGTCTTGTCCTCGATTGCGCGTCTTGCCTTCAAACTGCTTGATATGCAGCTTGCCAGCCGCTATCTCAAATTCTAGGTCTGGTAGCTGTATAAAGTCAAAGCCCACCGCCTCAATACCGTCGTTTACATCTTCACTATTGCGCGGCTGGTTAATGGCGGTAAACTTGCGCTTATGTAGCTCGGCAATAAACACATCACCGTCCACACTGTCGCCAATCCGCGCATGCATATCGTCAATCGTTTCGGTTGTGATTTTCGCGTCGGTAGAGTGAAAATCATAAATCCATACACTCTGACCTTCTCGCTTGCCGTCAAATGCAAAGCCTTTGATTTTGTGCTGATCGTCAATACAATTAAAAAGTTGCAAGGCGAATAGTCGCCAGTCATCACGCGGTAATTCGCGTATTTTTGCAAAATCGTACAAGCCAGAGCTGTAAAGAGTAAACGGACTTGCTTGTTTCTCAGACATTCCCAGTAGACGTTTTTGCTGCGTATATACTGAGAGTTTACCGACATCACAAGAAATCCAACGTCGATTGAGCTTCTCGGCGACAAACAGACTCGTTCCAGACCCAGCAAAGCAATCAAGAATAATGTCGCCCTCGCCAGAACTTGCCTTGATTATACGCTCAAGCAGCGGCTGTGGTTTTTCTGTCGGATAAGCCGTTCGCTCTATACCGTCAACTCGTTTTCTCGCTGCAACCGAAAACTCCCACCAATCGTCAGGGATTCTACCGCGCTCTCGCATTTTTGCAATATCTTCATCAGACCAGCTACCGTCAGATGCAAATGCTTTCCTTAAAGATTGATTTTCATCTTTATATGGCACACGCACATCAGTACTGTTAAAATGCCATTTGTCCGACTTTGAATACCAATAAATAACATCATGCTTTCGATTAAACTGTTTCATACCGGGGGAACCGGGTCCTGTATAGCACCATATAATTTCATTACGTAGATTTTTCTCACCAAATACTTCATCAAGCAAGACTTTTACATAATGTCCTTTTCGATAGTCTAAATGCACATAAATTGAGCCGTCGTCCGCCATAACTTCCTTGAGCAAAATCAATCGACGACGCAACCACTCCAGGAACTCCGCGCCCGCAACTTTGTCTTGGTATGCTTTCTGGTCTTCACCTGACACCTTGAAGTCTTTGCGAGTCGAAAACGGTGGGTCGATATATACGAGACGCACACCATCTGTACCGTCAGCGTTTTTCAGTTTGTCATTTTTCTTATCTTCAATAAGTCGTTTTAGCACTTGCAAATTATCGCCAAAAATAAGTTTATTTTGCCAGCCTTCGTAATCCGCAGGTGTATTAAAGTTGCTTACTTCTTGCAAGGGTACCGGGTCTACATCAGCTAATATCGCCTCAGCGGTTTGCTTGCCATAATAACTTAGTTCGTATTCGCGCTTCTCGCTAGGAAATATCACTTTTGCCCAATCTGTTGGGATCTCTTTACCTTGTCTGACAAAATCGAGCGCACGGTTTAGTAGGTCGATTTGTTGCTGCTGTTTACTCACATAACCCTTTCTTTCAGTGGACGATGTCATGAAATAAAAAATGACACCGTGCAGTCCACGATGTCTTAAGTCGTTTAAGCAACAGCACGACGAACGTTCTGCGTTTATCCTACACGGCGTCATTTAATCGTCGTGCAGGCACAAGCAGTTTTTGTACCGCGCTAACTTACTGTTACTTTTAAATAACTCAAGACTATTCTATTATAGCGTGAAATAAGTCATTTTTGTATATCATGTGGTAATATTCTTGGTTTTTTCGGTTGGTTCTCAAGCTACACAGTTTTAGCGATCTGTGGCGAAATAGGTTCGAGCTTTGGTATAAATTGCCACCAGAAATCATAAAAGCACCCCGCTAGTTTACGGAGTGCTTATTTTTATGACTTATTATTTCTTACCGCCGCGAATTGCGTCGATCAGTTCAATCGGGAAGAGCATCATTGTCTTTTGCGACGGTTCGGTGGAGATACGCTCCAGTGTATTTAGCGTACGCAGGTTAATCGCGCCCTGGGTTTTTGCCAGGATCTCCGCCGCCTGCGCCAGCGTTTCAGCGGCAGCTTTTTCGCCGTCGGCGTTGATGATGTTGGCGCGGCGTTCGCGCTCGGCTTCGGCTTGCTTGGCCATGGCCCGCTTCATATCACCCGGAAGTTCGATGTTCTGAATCTTGACATTCTCGACATCGATACCCCATTTATCAGTCTCGGCATCGACAATTTCCTTGATCTGCTGCGAAATCTCCTCGCGCTTGGCAAGCAGGTCGTCCATATCGACGTTACCGGTGACGTCGCGCAGGGCAGCCTGGGCAAATTGGCTGGTGGCATAAATGTAGTTGGTCGTCTCCAGTACCGCTTTTGGGGCGTTAATTACTCGGAAATAAACTACCGCGTCAACGCCGACAGTTACGTTGTCTTTGGTGATGACTTCTTGTTTTGGCACGTCAATCGGTGTCGAGCGCACGTCAACCATCATCATCGTCTGAAAAATCGGCACCACCACCCTTAGACCCGGCTCGCGTACGCCAGTAAATTTACCAAGCGTCAACACTACGCCGCGCTGGTATTGATTGACCACTTTTATACCGCTCAGCACAAACATCAGTACGATGACTAAAATTACTGCTACTATTTCCATATCTACCTCCTGTTTATAAGGAAATTATACGCCACGTATAGAGCGGCTGGCAAGCGCCTCCTCGATCAGCTCATCAATCAGCGCCCGTGGACTGAGGCCTGAAGCCTCCCATAGTTTTGGATACATGCTGATGTTGGTGAAGCCGGGGATGCTGTTAATTTCGTTGAGAAAAATCTGGCCCGTTGGGTCAAGGAAAAAGTCAACTCGCGCCATGCCGCGTCCACCAGTCGCGCGGTAGGCGGCCAGTGCAAGGCGCTGTAGTTCTGTCGCCACCGACTCGTCAACCTCCGCGGGGATAACGACGCGCGAAGTGCTGGAGGTGCTGTACTTATCCTCGTAGCTATAAAACTCTTCGCCAGGAAGAATCTCACCAGGCATACTGACGCGGGCGGACGTACCGCGGCCGAGGACGGCCAGCTCAATCTCGCGGGCGGTGATCGCTTGTTCTATCAATACGGTGTCGTCGTGGCGAAAGGCTTCATCAAGCGCGGCGGTGAATGCTTCGGCCGAGTGGACTTTGCTGACACCGACGGACGAGCCGGCGCGGGATGGCTTGATGAAAACAGGCGCACCAAGCTCATCAGCTATCTCGGCAAAGGTCGGTCGCGGCGCATCATTCGCTAGCGTTCGCCACGGTACAACCGGAACGTGAGCGCCGAGCGCCAGCCGCTTGGTCATGTCTTTGTCCATGGTGACAGCCGCCGAAAGGAGACTCGGGCCGACATAGGGAATATGAAGTAGCTGCGCCAGGCCCTGTACGCTACCGTCCTCACCATTTTTGCCGTGAAGCACCGGAATTATCAGGTCAATCGGCAGCGGGTCAACGCCGTCGATGAGCAGCGACCGCTGGCCGAGTTGTGGCGTTAAGTGTGGGCTCGGTTGGTTGCGTGCCTCGATCGTCTCGACGAGCCGCCACTCACCAGCACGGTCGATGTAGCATAGGTTTATGTCGTAGCGTGCTGCGTCCAGTGCCGCTAGTACATTAGTAGCGGAATTGATCGAGACCTCGTGCTCGGACGACTCGCCGCCAAATATGAGGAGAACGCGTAATCTATCCATTATTCTAGTATAGCGCATTGCACCTTGGCGGGGCGAATTTATGGCGTGATATAATGAAATGATGATGGCGGATAACGGGAATAAGAGGCTCAATAGATCGCTGACGCCTGAGGTCATTGGCGGTAGCGACTCGGTAGCTGAGTGTGCTAGGTGTGGGGTCGTCGGTAATATTGGTACGATTGCCGGTATGTTAACGACCTTGTCAGGTGAGGTGTGGCACAACGTGTTATCAGAAGCTGGTCGGCAAGTGACATTTTTTGGTGGTATAGCGGTAGCGGTGGGTGGCTTGGGGCAGATATCTCGGGCTATTCGATTGCAGAAGTATAGTGAATGTGAAGCTAATCTTCTCCAGAGGGCGATTAAGAATCTGCCGCCACTGGTTGGTAGTATCAAAGATAGCAGTAGGTGGTTAGACGAGCTGTTCGGGGAGCTCGACCAAAAGCGATTGGCATATGAGATGGCGGTTAAGACTGGCAATACGTCAGCTATACCGTTGACCACTGATGAGGCGGAACGTCACGCGGCACTTGTGCGACTGACTAGTCACTGCTCTGGCGGTGCCGGTCTCGTCAATGGAGCGGCAGCGCGGGTTCTACACTGGGCTGGCTGCGCGTTGCCGCCGGAAATGACGGCAGCTGGGCGGCGCCGGTCTCGTCGCGAGGCTGGTCAAGCGGGGGCAGACAGTATGCATCAAATGACGCTGGATATGCTGGAGCAGTATGTGCCGCTGGATGGGATGACATGGCGAGAGTACGTGGCGTCGCCGGAGTTTGCGGCAGTCTGCGGAAGCGCTCAGCAGATTGATCGAGGGTTACGTCTGCAAACAAAACCGCTTGGGCGGCGACCGGCTGATTGTTTTTCACACTTTTCGCAGTATCGGCCGCGAGAGGATAATTGGTGGTAATGGACGCGCGACAACCCCTGGCTGAGCAGATGCGGCCGCAAACGCTGGATGAGGTGATTGGACAAAGTCATTTGCTGGGCGAGGGCGAGCTGCTCCGCCAAATTGTGAGGCGCGCTGAGCCAGTCAGTTTGATTTTGTGGGGGCCGCCGGGCACGGGTAAGACCACCTTGGCGCGGATTATTGCCCGCGAAGTCAACGCCGAATTTGTTGAGTTATCGGCCGTGACCAGCGGTAAAAAAGACGTCGAACGGGTAATTGAACACGCTCGGCAGAACTGGAATTTGGGACTGAGGACAATTTTGTTTGTCGATGAAATCCATCGCTTCAACAAGGCGCAGCAGGACGCCTTTTTGCCGCATGTCGAGAGCGGGCTGATTACCTTGATTGGGGCGACCACCGAGAATCCGAGCTTTGAGGTGATCACGCCGCTGCTCAGCCGGACGCGAGTGCTGGTGCTCCAGCAACTGACCAAAGATGAAATTGTACTGGTGCTGAAGCGGGCGCTGAAAGCTTTGAAACAAACCAAGCGGGTGTCACCCAAGGCTCTAGACTATTTGGCGGAATTGGCGGACGGCGATGCGCGGGTGGCGCTGGGTAATTTGGAGTTGGCGCTGAGTTTTGGTGAGAAGGTTACACCAGAGATCGTCAAGGCGGCGGCTCAGCGGCGTTTGCCGGGCTATGACAAAAAGGGCGATGCGCATTATGACGTTATCTCGGCGTTCATCAAGTCACTGCGCGGTAGCGACGCGGTGGCTGCGGCGTATTATTTGGCGCGGATGATTGAGGCTGGTGAAGACCCGAAATTCATCGCTCGGCGGATGGTGATTTTCGCGTCAGAAGACATTGGGTTGGCCGGTAACGGCGCGCTGAGCTTGGCGGTCGCCACGTTTGAGGCAGTCGAGCGCGTTGGCTTGCCTGAAGCCAAATATAATCTATTTCACTGTGCCATCGCTCTGGCTCGTAGCCAGAAATCGCGCGAAATTACTGATTTGATGAATGAGGCTTTCGCTCTAGCGCACAACTATCCGAACTCGCCCATACCGCTGCACCTTCGCAATGCCGCCACTAAGCTAATGAAAGATCTAGGCTGCGGCAAAGATTACAAATGGCAGGCTGGCTTCCAGCATGAAAAAGGATTTTTGCCAGAAGACATCCCGCGTCCGCCGAAACGTTAGATTATCTCGGGCAGCGTTCATCAAACCGATCATACAGCGCCGCGTACACGCCGTTAGTCCAGCCAAAGCCGTCTTGCAACGGATATTCACCACCACCACCAATGCGTGACTCGCTGTCAACATCATATTTCTCGATCATCTTGCCCTGATCAGCAAAGACGCGCTCAGTCGAAGCCAGCCAGCGCTTTCTAATTTCCTCTGCCAGTTCATCCAGCCCATACCGCTTCAAACCGCAAACCGCCACCCACTGCAGTGGCGCCCAGCCATTTGGCGCGTCCCATTGCTGGCCATTGTCAACCAGCGTCATCCGCAGTCCACCATCGCGCAAAAACTCGCGTTCTAATTTCTCGGCCACGTGCTTGGCTTGTTTTTTGGTGGCAATGCCACTGTAGAGCGGGAAGACGCCAGCCAGTGTGGCGTGACTCGTCTGGTGACCGGTGCGGAAATTATAATCATAGAAAAAGCCGTCGGTTTCATTCCAACAGTGCTGGCGGATACTCTCGGCGCGGCGTTCAGCCAGGCGGATGAAGCGTTTCTTGAGCGGCGCCTGACGCAGTACGCCGTAACAATGGGAGATCGTCATCTCGAGTTCATACAACAAACAGTTCAGATCTACCGGTACAATATCGGTCGTCATAATTGTCTCAATGTCGTGCGGATCATCAAACCAGCGTGAACTAAAGTCCCAGCCACTCTCAGCCCCAGCCCGCAGGTCGAGGTAGACCTTAGCCTTGTTAGCGGAGCGGCTGTTCCTGGCGGTTTCGATATCTTCGCGGCGACTTTCTGGGCGTGGCGTGGCCTTGTCGTCGTAGTAGCGATTGAGCACCTGGCCATCAGGCATAGCTACCACCCGGTTGGTAGCCATAAAGTCAATGCTCGAAAGTTTGCGCTGGCCCTTCATCCAGAACTTATATTCGGCCAGCAGCGACGGAAAATACTCGAGGTAAGTCAAGCTCGGGGCACGCCGGCCGGGTTTACTGGCGAGGAGCTTGACCATCGCCGCAAAAAACGGCGGCTGGCTGCGACTGAGGAAGTACGTCCGGTTGGCGGTCGGAATGAAATCAAAACGCTGAATCATGTACACATAATTTTTCATCATGCCGTCGATCAGCTTCCACTTGCCGTCCACCGCCAGACCCAGCATGATAAAATACGTATCCCAATAAAACTGCTCGGCAAATCGACCACCCGGCACCACGTAATCATGCGGCAGGGCGATCAGCGAACCCTTCGACTTATGAGCCCGGCGGATGAGCAGCGGCCAGAGATTGGTGACGTGCTGTCTGGCAGAGTCCGCCTGGACAAAGCTCACCTTTTTGACCGGCGATTCAAATTCATAAAAATGTAGCTTCACAAATTCATCCAGCCGAAAGTTGGGGTCACGTCGGGCCAGGCGATACTCCTGGAGGATGCGGGTGGCTCGCTTTCGCGGTACGAGATCGACGAAAGTTTTACCATCGGCAAACACGCGGTGTGACTGCACTTCATGAAACAACTGCCCGAGCTTTTCGTCGGGATCTTTACGGTCGATTGGCGTGATGCGCTGGGCGGTGCGGGCTAGTGTGCGCTTGATAATTGTTGTGGTTTTTTTGGGAAGCATATGGTTAAGTATAGCGTGTTAGTGCGGGATAATCCACCGTAATGTCATGGTTTTCATATGTTTTATTAATCAGTAGTTTGTCGGGGTAGGTGATCTATCGCTTGGCGGCGCGCTTTCGCTCATTAGCGTCGAGGTAACGTTTACGCAGACGCAAAGATTTTGGCGTCACTTCCAGCAGCTCGTCGTCCTCGATAAAGTCGATGCATTGCTCCAGGCTAAACTGCGTAAATGGCGTCAGCTGCACCGTGCCATCGGACGATTTGGAACGCATGTTGGTCAGGTGCTTGGCTTTACAAACGTTGATTTCGATGTCTTCTTGGCGGTTATAAATACCGACGATCATGCCGGCGTAGACTTCCGTGCCAGGCCCGACCAAGAGTTCGCCGCGCGCTTCGGCCGCCTGCAGAGCATACGGCGTGGTGGTGCCAGCTTCAAAAGCGATGAGCACACCGCCGCGGGTTTTTGGCAATTTGCCGCCCAGCGGTTGATAGCCATATGGCAGGGAATTCATCATCACCGTGCCTTTGGTGGCGGTCAATAGCACGTTGCGCAGACCAATCAAAGCCCTGGTCGGCAGCACGTAGGTGATGCGAGTAGCGCCGCTGGCGGTGGTTTCTTGCGATTTCATCTCAGCATGGCGCGCACCGAGCTCCTGGCTGATCGCGCCGATGAATTCGCTGCCGATTTCGATTTGTAGTTCCTCAATTGGCTCTTTTTCAACGCCGTCCTCGGTGATGGTCACCACTTGCGGGCGGCCAACTTCGAACTCAAAGCCTTCGCGCCGCATGGTCTCGATCAAGACGCTGAGGTGTAATTCACCGCGGCCAGACACCGTAAAGCCGATGCCGTTTTCTTCGACGCGCAATGCCACGTTGGTTTCTAGTTCCCGTCGCAGCCGGTCGCCAATTTGCCGCGACGTGGTAAATTCTCCCTCGCGCCCTTTCATCGGGCTGGTGTTTGGGCCGAGGTACATGCTCAGCGTCGGCGCTTCGATGGCGATTACCGGCAGGGCTTCCGGCTGTTCTTTGTCGGCAATCGTATCGCCAATGTGCGCCTCGCTGACGCCCACTAGCGCCACGATATCGCCGGCAAACGCCTCGTCAAGCTCTTCGCGGTTCAGCCCGCGGTAGCCAAAAACTTTCTCAATTCTCGCTGAGCCCGACACCTCGCCGTGTTTCAGTAGGCTAACCGCCAGCCCGCGCTTGACCGACCCGCGAGCGATCCGTCCGATGGCATATTTGCCCTGGAAGGTGTCGTACTGTAGGCTGGTCACTAACATCTGGAAACCGCCATCAGCTGTGACGCTCGGTGCAGGGATGTCGTTGATAATCGCCTCAAAAATCGGTGTGAGATCGGCGTTGTCGCTCGGGTTGGCAGGAATCTCTCGCCAGGCTTTGCCGTCGCGCCCGATAGCATAATAAATCGGATATTGCAGTTGAGCATCGTCGGTCGCTAGCTCCAAAAATAGATCGCTCAGTTCATCTTCAACCTCGGCAATTCGCCTGGCTGGCTTATCAATTTTATTGATCACCACCACCGGCCTCAAGCCCAGTTCCAGCGCCTTTGAAAGCACAAACTTCGTCTGCGGCATCGGCCCTTCCTGCGCATCAACGATCAGCAAGACGCCGTCCGCCATCTGCAGTGTCCGCTCGACCTCGCCCGAAAAGTCCGCGTGTCCCGGCGTGTCGATGATATTGATTTTATAATCACCGTAAAAAATCGAGGTCTGTTTGGCGGTGATGGTGATACCGCGTTCGTGCTCCTGATCGCCCGAATCCATGATCAGTTCTTGGCTCATCTCAGCCTGGTTGTCGCGAAATGTGCGCGACTGTTTGAGCAGCCCATCAACCATGGTCGTCTTGCCGTGATCGACGTGGGCAATAATGGCAATATTTCGAATCTTGCTAGCGTCCTTCATAAAAATATGGTCTGATGTTAACGCAGACCTTCCTTTGGTGACTTATTGTAACACAGATGGGTAGAGATGAGAAGGTTGGCTAGCTGAATTATCAGTGGTCGTGCCTATCTTTTATCTAAGCATCGTGTGACATTTCTCGCGGTATAAACCGCTCCTTATATTTTCCACCCAGTAAAATCGCCTCCCTCACATCGCCGAGTGCACGATGATTGTGGTGGTTGGTTCGGCGATATCGACCTTGGCTCGTCCAAGCATCGGCCATTTCCTCGAGGCAGCGCATGTCAAGTTGCCGGAATCCCAAACGCTCGTACAGCGCGGGCATGCGCCTTGCGAGGATCTCGCGGTCACATTGCAGATAATAGCCGCAGTGAATTAAAATAGCGTCATTTGCGGTTTGCTGTAGCCAATTGAGCGCTTGCTTTTCGAGTGCGGCCTCGTTGTACTTTGACACGGAGACATCGTCCAGCAAGCCATTTCGTGTGTGCATATCGACAACCGATTCGGGCATAGAATGCCCAGAGAAGTCATCGGGCTTGCAGGGTAAAGAAAACGGCTCGCCAATTTGTTCCAGCTGGCGATTAGTGATAATCGCAGCGACTTCGAGTATCCGCGCCGTATCAACATCGGTCGTCGTATACTCCAAATCCATCCAGACAAAGAGGCCGGGTGGAAGTGGGTCGTATTCGGTGTTAGTGTTCATGGTAATAGTATTATAACACTGGATTACGTTTGTGGTGGAGATGGAGGAGTCTCTAGGACTGTTACTGTGTGACAGACAGGTATACTCAAATGGTAGTAACCTCTTAAGTAACTCCTATTAATCAACTACTAGGGTCTGCTCGATCACTCAGTTTCTGGCGGGTTGATCCTGATAGCTTCAAAAAACTTACGACTCACCTTACGTCGATTCACCCCAGGTCGACGTTGAATAACGCGAATCATGTCTGCGCCAAGCTCTGGACCAAACCGAGCTAGCAGAGCACCCTCTGGGTCTGATCGTTGAAGCCTGATGTTTCTGGCTACTCCTCTGCAGGAAATTCTCATGTAGACGTCGCGATCTGGCGTTGTATCAAAGACTGTTACTTTCATGTCGCCCTTTGAATATACCGCCTTAACAGGGAGCTTTCGACCAGGTGAGTTGCGCTTTACCGTTTCTAAATCCTGCACTACCACTTCACGCCACTTCCTTGGAGCTCCATCCGTACCCGCCTTACTCTGCGACTGCTGATCTTCCAGCCATTCTTGCTCTGGTGATGAATGCCATTATTCCTTCATACTGCTTTTCAATGTTCAAAAATTAGTAGGATGAGCTGGATTTGACCCACTCCACAGAGATGGTATCATATGACTATGCGGGGGATGCTCTCTGGGGGTGTGTAATCTCGAAGACCCTGATTGATAAAACGGTTATATTGTAAGGAGGCCGTATGAAAATATCACAAGTAGAAAAAGATTATACGGCGGCATGTCTTAACCCTCAACCAAATAAGCCCTACGAAGAGCTTGTGGTTCTTCAGAGGTCAGATCGATCACGATCTATGGATGAAGGCAATGTGCTTGATTCGGATCCATCTTCAATAGAAGTAGAGGAACGGCATCTCTTGGATCTGCTAAGGCGTCAGGTTCAAGACTTGGTATATTCCCCGGGATCCATCAGCGCAAAGCAGACCGTGCTGGGGGTGCTTGTTCATGGCATACCGATGACTCTTCTTGAGATTGCCTCATTGGCAAGAGGGAATATCCCCGAGATTCGACGTGACCTCAGTGTTTTGAGACAATTGGGGTTTGTCGAAGTAGACAGAAATCCGAAGGGCGAACTGCTCTATCAGATAAGCCGACCCACGGAGAGCACACGTGCTGAACGGACTCGGGTATCTATGGCGAAGCTCGCACTAGGCTGATCATGAGTACAGTTAATAAAATTCAATGCGCGAAAATGTACGCGACTATGGTCTGATGCTAACGCAGACCTTCCTCTTAAATATAAAATTTTACCATGAGTGAGAGAAAATAAAAAGAGTAGGGGAATTGTATTTAATAAATGGTCACAGATTGTTCATTAAGCTGATCTTCGGAAAAATGCATTAATCTGGTCTTGTCGTCGGTCCTATGTAAAATATCTGGATTTTCCATCACTATACCTAGGGCTTGAATTGCCATCTTAATGTGTATCGGGTCTATGCTCAGTCTTTGATGAGCTAATTCTGGTACTCTTTTGTTTCTTGTTTCAGCTATTAGCAGGGTGGGGCAATCAGGTATATTGTCGGATGGGGGTATACATATTCCATAGGCAGGTTCTACTCGTGTAAAATAATTTGGAACTACGCCGCTTTGGCTGGAGCTTTGATTAAAACTTATCCCCCAGCTCTTACGCTCTAATGGTAGCGGCTTGTTTTCCTCAAGATACTTACAGTATATATCCGTGTGATGGTTTTCAGGAGACACTATTATGTGTCCTATTGGCTCTCCGTTGGGCGATAGCTTTCGTGAAAATATAACCAAACCAGACGGATGAGGTTCGGTTTCCATTTCTATGTCAAGATGGGTCGATGTAACGTAGAAAGATTCCATATTCATATCAATATTAAATGGTGGGAAATACAGGGCTCGAACCTGTGACCTCACGAATGTGAATCGTGCGCTCTAGCCAACTGAGCTAATCTCCCGTAAAAATAAAACCTTGGTGCGGATGAAAGGACTTGAACCTTCACGCCGTGAGGCACATGCTCCTAAGGCATGCGTGTCTACCAATTCCACCACATCCGCATAGCTAATTGTCAAAGACGCGCACGGTACTTTCAGGCGCATCTACCCCTCAATTATACACAACCCGTCGCCCTCGAGCAATACACTTTACGCTCCACTTCGACCGTGCTATCATGAAACTAACAGAAAAAGGGGGACTATGAATAAGGTTGCGACGTATTTGAATGAACATCTGACGGGTGAAGTAGTGACGCATGACGGTGCTTTGGCGGATGCGCAGCGGGATGGGAGTGTGCTGGCGCGGCAGCCGGAGTTGATCGCACGAGTGGCGGACACCAGTGATGTGCGCAAGATTTTGCGGTTTTGTTCGCAACTGGCGGAGAAGGGTCACGTCCTACCGGTGTATGCGCGCGGATGCGGCACGGATAGTACGGGCGCGGCGATCGGGCGCGGTATCGCCATCGACATGGCGGCACACATGCATAATGTCGTCGGAATTGATGCTAAGCAGCAGCTAGTCCACCTCCAGTCGGGTATTTCTCATAGAGCAGCGCAAGCGGTGCTGTCAACGCACAAGGGTTTGGGTCTGCCGGAGATTTCATTGACAGGTGAGGATGGCACGATTGGTGGTGCGATTAGTACTGAAGCAGCTGGCATGTTGTCCTCGGCGTACGGCCTGTTGAGTCAGTCGATTCACCAAATGGAAGTCGTCCTGTCAAGTGGCGATATTGTACAGACCGGTCGGCTGTCGAAGCGTGAACTGAGCAAGAAGAAAGGCTTGGCGACGTTTGAGGGCGAATTGTACCGGCAGCTGGATAATTTGATAACCGATAATGAAGCGCTGATTGCTCGGATTGATGCTAGCGCGCCAGAGATGGCCGGCTTTTCGAGTATCGCTCAGGTGCGGCAGCGCGACGGCTCGTTTGACCTCACACCGCTGTTTATTGGTGCTCAAGGCAGTCTCGGTATCATCGGCGAACTAATTATGAAGGCTGACTTCATCCATCCAGAACTGACCGTGGTGAGCGCCGCGTATAGTTCAATGAATGCAGCGCAGGCTGCGGTTGACACAGCGCTCCAAGCAGGCGCCTCGACAGTCGAGCTGATCGACGGGCGGCTCTTCTCGCGGGCGGCAGCTCAGGGCAAGAAACTAGCATGGGCGCCGAAAGAATGCTATCGCGGCGGCGTGGTGGTAGCGCTCTTTCACGCATTTTCAGACCGAGCGCGTAGCAAGGCCGCCAAGAAGTTACTGCGCGCGCTTCGCGGTGGTACGGCCCTGCAGGTTGAGCTACGCGACATGGAAATGAAAGAGGTGTTTACGCTGCACTCAGTGCTGACCTTGGCGGAGCATCCGGCTGACGAGCACGGTGTCGTGCCGCAGGTATTCTCTGGGATGTGGCTGCCGGGTGTGCAGCTGGACGGCTTTATCAAGTCGATGCGTGCACTCGAGAAAGAATATGGCGTGGCCATGCCGCTGTTTATCGACGCGACGACTGGTATGATTAATAGCTATCCGGTATTCTCGAGCAAAAAGGTCAGTGACCGCCAGCGTATCCTCAAACTCTGCTCGGACATGGTGCGGATCGTGACCAGCCACGAAGGGTCGTTCGCGGGCTTTGGCGGCGAGGGTCGGCTCAAGGCGGCGTTTGTCCAGCCAACACTCACGTCCGAGGAGCGTGACCTGTACGCAAAAATCAAGCACATCTTTGATCCAAAAGGCATCCTCGCGCCGGGTATCAAGACTGCCGTGCCGATGAAGCAGTTGGCAGAAGAATTAAATGCTTGGTGCCGGCTGGCGGGCTGAAACGGCTAGGCAAACTCCTTGCGGAGGAGCAGCCGGTCGTGTATAATACTCGGTAGTCACGCGGATGTGGCGGAATTGGTAGACGCGCTAGCTTCAGGTGCTAGTGTACGCAAGTACGTGAAGGTTCAAGTCCTTTCATCCGCACCAAGAATTGACGACTGCATTACAAGAAAATCACCGATCATTTGGGCGGTTTTTCTTGTGATATAATAACCGTATGAGTAAGGCGAACAGCCATATCGACTACATAGAGTTTCCAGCAAAGAGCGTGAAGGAGTTGAGCGCAGCAAAAGACTTCTTTACCGAGGTATTTGGTTGGTCATATCAACAATGGGGTGATGACTATGCGGACACAAACGACAGCGGCGTGGGTAGTGGTATCAATGCCGAGGATCCAGCAACTGCTCCGCTTCCAGTGATCTATGTTACTGACATTCAGGCGGTCTACAACAAGGTGAAGACAGCCGGCGCTTCGATTACCAAAGAGATATTTAATTTTCCTGGCGGTAAACGCTTTCATTTTCAAGACCCGGCGGGCAATGAGCTTGCTGTTTGGTCGGAGTAAGTTTTGTTTGTCGTGAGATAGTGTGGATGCTTGAGAGCACGCTACATTTTTCATGACGACGAGAAGATCTTTCGTCTCTTTTTCGTAACGTTTGCTACAATAACAGAGATGCAAGATACGCGAAATGTGATTGACAAATTCAAAGGTCGGAGCGAGGCGGAGATCATGAAAGAACTAGACGCCAAGGACCACGGCCTGGTGATTGCTCTGGAGAACACCGAGCGGGATTTTAATATGGGGACGATCGTCAGGAGCGCCAATGCGTTTGGCGTGCGGCAGATTTACGTCATCGGTCGGCGGCAATGGAACAAGCGCGGCGCCATGATGACGGATAAATATTTGCATGTACATTACGTTGGCTCGACAGCGGAGTTTGTCGAGCTAATGCGGTCTGAAAACAGAGAAATTATTGCGATTGATAATATCCCGGGCAGTGTCAATATGGCGGAGACGACCCTAACAAAGCGCGCGGTGCTGGTGTTTGGCCAAGAGGGTCCGGGAATCTCCGAGGAGATGGCGCAAGCGGCAGACAAGATAGTGGCTATTGAACAATTCGGCTCAACCCGCTCCATCAACGTCGGCGCGGCAGCCACTGTGGCGATGTATTGCTGGCTGCAGCAGCATGTGCTCGATTGATACACTTCAACCTCTCATTCGTCTTTATCATTGAAAAATTTGCCCCATTGTGCCACAATAAAAGCAACCATGAGCAATTTATCAACTCAGAGTTACAAGGGCGCGCGCGATTATTTCCCGGAGGACAAGCGCCTGCAGAATTATATTTTCAAGGTGTGGCACGCCACGGCGCAGAGTTTTGGGTACGAGGAGTACGGTGCACCGCTCGTCGAGCCGCTGGATATTTACACCGCCAAGTCGGGGCAGGAGTTAGCGGGCGAGCAGACGTACTTGTTCACCGATCGTGGTGGTCGTCAGGTGGCAATTCGCCCAGAGATGACGCCGTCGATTTCTCGCATGGTGGCCAGTCGGCGCCAGGAACTGGCCATGCCGGCCCGGCTGTATTCTATCGCTAATTTCATGCGCTACGAACGGCCACAGCGCGGACGGGAACGCGAGTTTTGGCAGCTGAATGCTGATTTGTTTGGCGCGGAGGGGCCGTGGGCCGATGCGGAGATTATCGAGTTTGGCTACCGCAGTATCATGAACTTTGGTGCGCGCGAAGACATGTTTACGGTGCGGGTGAATAATCGCCAGTTGATCAATCAGTTGATGAGCAGTTTTCTCGGACTCGACGTGATCGGTGCGCAGATGATGACGCGGCTGCTTGATCGCAAGAATAAGATTTCGCCAGAAGCTTTCCGCGAGCAAGCCATTGAGATTTTTGGCTCAGAAGAGGCCAAGGCGGGCCTGCCAAAGTTGGCGCAGCTAATTAGCATGCGCAGTGTCGATGATTTACCAGAGGAGCTGGCGGATAGTCCGAGTGTCCAGCAGCTTCGCCAGGTGATGACCCTGCTGCGTCAGAAGGGCATCGGTAATGCGATGTTTGACGTGACGCTGATGCGCGGGCTGGATTATTATACTGGTACGGTGTTTGAGTTTTTTGATAATTCGCCGGAGAATAATCGAGCGCTATTCGGCGGTGGGCGCTATGATGGGCTAGTCGGACTATTTGGTGTCGAGCCGGTCGCTACGGTCGGCGTGGGGCTCGGTGCGACGACGATGCAGCAGTTTCTCGAGGTGCACGAGTTACTACCAAAACTAACGACGCATACCGATGTGTACATCATCGCGGTGGACGCGGCATCGCTAGGTGGTGCAGATACTTTGGCGCGGACGCTGCGCAGCGAGGGGGTGCGGGCCGAGTTAGATTTCAGCGGGCGTAAGTTAGATAAGCAGCTGAAAACTGCGCTGAAAAAGAACATCCCATTCGTAGCGTTTGTCGGCGAGGAAGAAGTCGCTTCGGGTGTCTACACGATCAAAAACCTCATCGAGTCAACCGAGCAAAAAGTCAGTCTCGAGCGCATGATCAGCGTGGTCAAAGATCGACGCTACGACGGTGATGACGACGCGGCGTTTGAGATTTAGCGTTACCCCTGTTATAATAGGTAGTCATGAAGACGACTGTAAAGAAACTATCAGATACCAAGGTTTGTTTGACGATTACGCTGGGGGCGGACGAGCTGAATGCGGCTGAGCAGGTGGCGCTGACCAAGATGGCGCGCGACCTCAAGGTGCCGGGATTTCGTAAGGGTAAAGTACCGGTCAGCGTGGCTGCCAAGCACGTCAATCCAATGGCGCTCCAGGAACAGGTGCTCGACAACGCCCTGTCCAAGGCGGTTGCTGAGGCCTTTATGAATGAGAAGCTCCAGGCGCTGGAACGGCCGAGTGTTGAGGTCAAAAAATTTGTCCCCAATCAAGAAGTTGAGTTTACCGCCGAGGCGACCGTTGTGCCGCCGGTCAAATTAGGCGACTACAAAAAGCTCAAGGCCAAGGCCCAGACGGTCAAGGTTGAGGCCAAAGACGTCGATGAGATCATCGAGCGGATGCAGCAGAATTTTGTTGATAAAGCCGAGGTCACGCGCGCAGCTCAAGAAGGCGACGAGGCGATTATCGATTTTGTTGGCAAGAAAGACGGTGTGGCGTTTGACGGCGGCTCGGCCAAGGATTTCGCCCTGAAACTGGGCGGTGGTCAGTTCATCCCCGGCTTTGAAGAAGGTGTGGTTGGTCACAAGGCCGGCGAGACATTTGATCTTGATCTTGAATTTCCAAAGGATTACCATGCTGAAAATCTAGCCGGCGCCAAGGTGGTGTTTAGCGTGACGCTCCATAAAGTAAATGAGCTGAAGTTACCGGAACTCAATGATGAATTTGCCGCTAAATGTGGCCCGTTCACCGACATCAAAGAACTCAAGGCTGACATCAAGCGCGAGATTACCGCGCAAAAAGAGCGCGAGGCCAAGGAAAAGCTCAAGGATGAGCTGGTGGCGGAATTGGTGGATAGCTCCAAGGTGGCGCTGCCAGAGCTGTTGATCGACGATCAGCTGCGGTCAATTGAACAAGATCTGATGCAAAATTTGTCATATCGCGGCCTGACAATGGACGCGTATCTAAAGACGCAAGGCTTCAAAGATAAAGCCGATTGGCAGAAAAAAGAGGCTCGCCCGGCGGCCGAAAAGCGGGTCAAGGCTGGCCTGGTGCTAGCTGAGCTATCAAAGGAGCTGGGCGTAGAGGTTAGCCGCGAGGAGCTTGACGCACAAATTTCCACCTTCAAGCAGCAATACGGCAAGGACGCTAAACTAGCCGCGCGATTTGATGATCCAAACGTCCACCGTGATATCGCAAACCGGATGATCACCGACAAGACGATCGACAAGCTGGTTGAGCTGAATAGTAAATAAGGTTTTAGTGAATGTATATATGACAAGGCCAGCTAGCTATCTCATCCCCACCGTCATCGAAAAGTCAGCCGACGGCGAGCGGGCGTTTGATATCTATTCGCGGCTGCTCAATGAGCGGATTATTTTCCTCGGCGAGGAGGTTAACGAGCATACTGCCAACAGCGTGGTGGCGCAGCTACTGCACCTGGCGTACGTTGATCCAGAGGCTGACATCTCGCTCTACATCAATAGCCCGGGCGGCAGTGTATATGACGGCATGGCGATTTATGACACTATGAATTTTATCAAGCCGGATGTGGCGACGTACGGCATTGGCCTGCAGGCCAGTATGGGTGCGTTTTTGCTCAGCTCGGGTGCCAAAGGCAAGCGGTTCTGTCTGCCGCACGCCAAGGTGATGATCCATCAGCCGTCCTCTGGCACGCGTGGCAAGGTGACCGACATGGAAATTGACCTGAAGGAAACGCTGGAAGTGAAGGAAATGCTGGCCAAAATCATGGCCAAAAACACCGGCCAGAAGCTCTCTAAAGTCAAGGCTGACATGGAGCGTGACTACTGGATGAGCCCTCAGGAGGCGGTACAATATGGGCTGGTGGATAAGGTATTGAGCAAGTTATCGTAGGCTCCAAGAAGCCCCCGCGATTCATAAATGTATTCAATATGGCGTGACGTTGTGAAAACTACCGCTGGTTTTGCTTGTGGTTACGGTGGAATCTTGCCATAATTAAGGAAAGGCAAGGAGGGATTATGAGACAGTATCTAGATGCTCTGCGGCACGTTCGTGACAATGGCGTGAGAAAAGGCGACCGCACCGGTACTGGCACCACGGAAGTGTTCGGCGTGCAGACGCGGTATGATTTGGCGGACGGCTTCCCGGCTATGACCACCAAGAAATTATATTTCAACAGTGTGGCGCATGAGCTGCTGTGGTTTCTCAAAGGTACGGGCAACATTGAATATCTAGCACAAAACGGCGTGCATATCTGGGACGAGTGGCCATACAAGAATTATTTGGAAAAAACCGGTCAGCACATCCCTGAGATCAATGGCGAGGAGTGGCGTGCTGGCATGAAAGAGTTTATCGGTAAAATCGCGACTGATCACGCGTTTGCCGAGGAGTGGGGTAATTTGGGCCCAGTCTACGGCGTGCAGTGGCGGAAGTGGCCGGACGGCAAGGGCGGGACGATTGACCAAATCCAAAACGCCATTGATATGATACAGAATAATCCAACATCGCGGCGCAATATCGTCAGCGCCTGGAACGTGGCGGAAATTGACGATATCGCCCGAGCTGGTGGGCTGCCGCCGTGCCACACGATGTTCCAGTTTAATGTTCGCCCGGGTAAAAATGGCGAGAAAGATAAACTGGATCTGGCGCTGACCCAGCGTTCGGCGGACATGTTCCTGGGCGTACCGTTTAATATCGCGAGCTATGCATTGCTGCTGTCGATGATCGCTCAGGTGACAGATAAACAGCCCGGTGAATTCGTCCACACCTTGAATAGCGCGCATATTTATACCAATCACCGCGCGCAGGTCGATGAGCAATTGTCGCGCCGTCCGCTGTCACTACCGAAACTGTGGCTGAATCCAGACATCAAGCATATTGACGATTTCACGATTGATGATATTCGTCTGGAAGGTTATGAGCACCACCCGCCGATCAAGGCGCCGATTGCGGTGTAGTGTGTTCGGGCAATTTGTTGGCGTACTAAATTATTCAAAGGTGTTTGGAGTTTGGGCCCGGCTAAATTATCCGGTGATATATCACAAAATCAAAGTCGTACTTATTCTCGGTGTCCGCGGGATGATGGACGCGGCTAATCTCCCGCCAAACAGACATATCCAATTCCGGGAAAAAAGTGTCGGCGTCTGGGAATGCAGCGTCAACCTCGGTGGCATAGATGGTGTCAATTTCCGGCATTTTCAGCGCATCGCCATACACCTGCGCGCCGCCAATGATAAATACCGGGTAGCGCGACAGCGCCAGAGCGCTCGGCAGATTCATGGCGGTCAGCACGCCCTTGACGCCGGTCGGCCGCGAAGAAATGACAATGTTTTCACGATCTGGCAGTGGACGGCAGCCGATCGACTCGAAAGTTTTTCGGCCCATGATGACGTCGCTACCTTTGGTCAGCCGCTTGAAATTCGCTAGATCCGCCGGTAGGCTGCGACCCCACGGCAAATCGCCACCCCGGCCAATGGCGCGGTTGACATCATAAGCAACGATGATGGCTTTCTCCATAACCCCAGTCTAGCATGATGTAAAATTTACGAAAAGCTTGCCCGAGCGGGCAAATATTGCCATAATAGAATTACTCGGGGGAGTGAGGTAAGATAAACAAGAGGAGGCGCGGCATGAGCGTGTATTCAAACCGGGAAATTTTGGCAGCGATCGAGGAGGGAACGATCGTCTGTACACCGTTTACCCCGGACAATGTGTCAGAGGCTAGCCTAGATTTTACGCTGGGGCATTATTTTTATAAACAGGAATTTGATGATCAGTCAAGCGTTTATAATCCATTTGACGAAGCGGAGGTGGCGCGGTATTTTAAGGGGCCGCTGATGGCGATGCCGCATGCCGAGTGGTGCAAACATAACGGCTTTAGGCAGTTTCGTAATATTCCGGATGAGCATCCGATCATTGTGCTGCGTCCCGGCGAGCGGATCTTGGCGCACACCCACGAGTTTGTGGGGATTCGGGCGCATGGCGGCGCGGCCGAGGTGAAAAGCCGCAGCTCGTGGGGTCGTAACGGTGTGGCGGTGTGTTTTGATGCGGGCTGGATCGACCCGGGTTATATCAATCGGATTACGCTCGAGATCTATAACTTGAACAAGCACGAAAGCGTGGTACTACCAGTTGGCGAGCGCATCGGGCAATTAATTTTTCACCAGACTGGGCCGGTGGATGGTGGCTACGCCGGCGGGCGTGGCGGCATCAGCGGCAAGTACCAGCACACCGACGACCTCACCGAGCTTATCCATAGCTGGCGGCCAGAAATGATGCTACCGCGAGCGTTCAAGGATCGGCGTCATACTCCGGCGATTATTAATGGCCTAGGTGAGGGTATCAAATGAGCCGTCCCGGTCGATACATCGTCATCGAAGGCAACGACGGCACCGGCAAGTCAACCCAAGTAGCCATGCTGGCGGATTATTTCCGGGCGCGCGGCCGCATCGTGTGTGTGGTCGAAGAGCCAGGCAGTGACGATCCAGAAAAGTCAACGCCGGTAGCCAATGAACTGAGGCGCATCGTTAAGAATGGCGATCTAGTACGTTCCGGCGAAATTAACCTAGCGTTATTCTCAGCGGCGCGGCGCGAGTTGTGGCGCGAAAAGATCCAGCCAGCTCTGCAGCGTGGCGAGATCGTTCTGAGTGCGCGTAATTACATCTCGACACTGGCTTATCAGGGCTATGGCGACGGGCTAGATGCGGAGGAGATTATGCGGATGACGAAGCTATTTACCGACGAGCGATACCTGCAGCCGGATGCGATGATCATTTTAACGCTCAGCGACACCCAGCGCCAGCAGCGCATCGCGGAGCGCGGGCACGTCGCTCATCCTGATACGTTTGAGTCGCGTGAGCAGTCGTTCCAGGACAGAGTTAACCACGCCTATGAAGCCATCGCCGCCGAGCGAAATATCCCGGTATTGTCAGCTGTCGGAGCTCCAGAGGAAGTGCACGCGTGGATTCTTGACAGCATTGCTCGATATTTATAGTATATTTCATAAACAGGAGAGGATATGATTGAGACAGTTCGATTAAGTGGTGGTGATATTACTGATTCATTGTGTGATGATCTGCGCCGCCTGTGGGTTGAGTCTCTCGTACATGTGAAGCCAGATATCAGCGCCTCCGAGATAAGGCGATTGTATCAATCTGAACAGTTTACGCCCGAAGTACTTCGGAGGCAAGCCGATCTTGTCGAGGGTGGTATTTATGTTGCGCTCGCAGATGCATCAATCAAGGCGGCAGTAAGTGTAGGTCGAACCGATGCCTTAGGCTTGGCCTCAGATATTCCGGATGTACAGGATAATAATCTGATATATCTCGAGCGGTATGGGGCTAGAAATATGAAACGCTGGGATCTGTTTCGGGGACTGGTAAATGCGGTACTTAATCATGAGACTGGGCCAAATAATCGGCCAACATATCTTGGTATGTATATTGACGAGCGGGCTCTACTACTACCGGGTCACGTCAAAGATATTAATCCGCAAAATCACCAAGTTAGCCGTATTGTCAAACGTGACTCGGTTGGCGGTGTCGCTGGTAATTATCGACTACATACGGCGCAACTTCAAACCGATGGAAGCTGGGAATGGTTAGCGACGATCACTGACGGTGAGCGTGCGGCTAGATTACTGGGTGAAGTGTGCCTTCGTTTAGAACTAGCCGCTGCTTAACAATAGTCAATTTTTCATTATTTTTCTCTTGCAATTCGTCGTCCTATGCGTCATAATGTGTCACAGTGAAGTAGTGTAGTTTTAGCGAGGGGCGAGCTTGATGGGCGGGCAAACCTCAGGCTCGTGCTGAGACTAAGAGATCTTCCGGCCGTGATCACCAATTATAATCAATGCGAGGAGTAACGCCTGTGGCTCAACAGACCACTCGTGGCGCGCGCGTCTTTTTCACTGGAACAGACAGTGCGATCGCCATGCCAAATCTCATCGCTCACCAAGAGGACTCGTGGCGCTGGTTCGTCGAGGATGGTTTGAGCGAAATCTTTTCAGAAATTAACCCAATTGACGACTACACTGGTCAGAAGTTGGCACTGCGGTTCGGCAGCTATCATTTTGACGAGCCAAAGACCACCGATCAGTTCGCCAAGGAAAATAATTTGACGTTTGAGGCGCCACTGCATGCAACCGTCGAACTGACCAACAAAGTTACCGGCGAAGTCAAAGAGCAGGAAATCTACCTCGGTGATTATCCATGGATGACCGAGCGCGGTACCTTCATCATCAACGGGACGGAGCGCGTGGTGGTTAGCCAGCTGATCCGCTCGGCCGGTGTGTTCTTTACTGCCGACACGGTAGCTGGTCGTAATTATTACGGCGCCAAGATGATTCCAGGCCGTGGTGCCTGGCTGGAGTTTGAAACGGCAACCAATGGCACGATTTATGTCAAGATTGACCGTCGCCGTAAACTACCGGTGACGACGTTGCTGCGGGCTTTGGGTCATCCAAAAACTTCAGAAATTCGCGAACTATTTGCTGATATTGATACGGGCGAGACTAGTTACATTCAGGAAACGCTCGAGAAAGACACTGCGCGTGGCGCTAATGAGGCGCTGATCGAGGTCTATCGTCGCTTGCGGCCGGGCGACTTGGCGACGGTTGATAACGCACGCCAGATGATTGAGCGAATGTTCTTTGATTTCAAGCGCTTTGATTATAGTCGGGTTGGCCGGTACAAGATGAACCAGCGCCTGGGTCTGGACGTTGCGAACACTGCTGAAAACCGTATTTTCCAGATGAGCGATTTAGTGGCCATTATTCGCGAGATTATTCGCCTCAACAATACCCAGGAGCCAGCTGATGACATTGATGCGCTGAGCAATCGCCGCGTCAAGCTGGTCGGCGAGCTGATTGCCCGTCAGTTCCGCGTCGGTATGCTCAGGATGCAGCGCAACGCCATGGATCGGATGAGTGTGGCTGATATGGAGAACATTACGCCGAGCCAGTTGATCAATGCGCGGCCAGTGGTGGCAGCAGTTCGCGAGTTCTTTACCAGTTCGCAGCTCAGTCAGCTCCTCGATGAGGTCAATCCACTGTCCGAACTCAGTCACAAGCGCCGCTTGAGCTCGATGGGTCCTGGTGGTTTGAGCCGCGAACGCGCTGGTTTTGACGTGCGCGACGCTCACCCAACGCATTACGGCCGTATCTGTTCGGTGGAGACGCCAGAGGGTGCCAACGTTGGTCTGGTGCTGAACCTCGCTACCTACGCGCGGGTCAATGAGTATGGCTTTATCGAGACGCCGTATCTGCGCGTCACCGATGGTCGGGTGACAGACGAAGTGGTCTATCTGGATGCCGCTCAGGAGGCCAGCGAAGTTATCGCCGATGCTGGAGCACGCTTGAATGACGACAAGTCGTTTACCGATAGCCGCGTCAGCGCCCGCAAGTTCCTCCAGCCAGGTCAGGTTGACGTCGAAGAAGTTACCTTTATGGACGCTGCTCACAAGCAGATCCTCGGCTCGACGGCGGCGCTGGTGCCGTTTATCGAGAAAACCCGCGTCGACCGCGCCTTGACCGGCTCGAACATGCAGCGCCAAGCAGTGCCGCTGCTCACGCCAGAGCCGGCGGTTGTCGGTACCGGTATCGAGCAGGCGGTAGCCGAGAATAGCGGCCACCTGATCCAGGCCGAGGCTGATGGCGAAGTGGTACGGGCTGATGCTGATGAAATTCATGTCAAGTACGCCGATGGCGTCAAGGTCTACGCGCTGCGACACTTCGTCAAGAACAATGACGATCGCTGCTACAACCAAAAGGTTCGCGTAGCCCGTGGCGACACGGTCAAGCAAGGCGATATTCTCGTCGAGGGTGCATCGATTGCCGAGGGCGAGATCGCGCTGGGGCGAAACCTGACGGTGGCCTTTATGCCGTGGGGTGGTTACAACATGGAGGACGCGATTATCCTCAGTCGCCGCTTGGTGGAGGACGATCGCTTGACCAGCATTAATATCAAGGATTATAACGTGGAGGTTCGCGAGACCAAGCTCGGCCCAGAGATCGTCACTCGCGACATTCCGAATGTGTCAGAAGACAGTCTGCGCCACTTAGACGAAAACGGTATCGTGCAAATTGGTTCTGAGGTCAAGGCTGGCGACGTCTTGGTTGGTAAGATTACGCCGAAAGGCGAGCAGGAGCTTAGCTCTGAGGAGCGTCTGCTGCGCGCTATCTTTGGTGAAAAAGCCAAGGATGTCCGTGACACTTCACAGCGCATGAACAATGCTGGCGGCGGCAAGGTCGTCGGTGTCAAGATCTTTAGCCGCGAGAATGGCCACGAGCTCAAGGCTGGCGTATTGATGCAAATCCAGATCTTTGTGGCGCAGATGCGCAAGATCGGTGTCGGCGACAAGATGGCTGGTCGCTTCGGTAACAAGGGTGTGGTCGCACGAGTACTGCCGGTCGAGGATATGCCATTCATGGAGGATGGTACGCCAGTTGACGTGATCTTGAACCCGCTGGGTGTGCCGAGCCGCATGAACCTCGGTCAGCTGTTTGAAACGCACCTTGGTATGGCGGCACGAGCGTTGGGCTACCGTGTGGCGACGCCGTCGTTTGATGGTGTGCCATCAGCAACGATTTCTGATGAATTAGAAAAAGCAGGCTTTGCCCGCGATGGTAAATCACAACTCTTTGATGGTCGGACCGGTGAAGCATTTGAAGAGCGCACCACAGTTGGCGTGATGCATATGATTAAGCTACACCACATGGTCTCTGACAAGATTCACGCCCGCTCAACTGGTCCATACACCATGGTCACTCAGCAGCCGCTCGGTGGTAAAGCGCAGAACGGTGGTCAGCGCTTCGGCGAGATGGAGGTCTGGGCACTGGAAGCCTACGGTGCTGCGGCAACCTTGCAGGAAATGTTGACCATCAAGTCTGACGACGTCTATGGCCGTGCCAAGGCTTACGAGTCCATCATCAAGGACGAGCCAATTGTCGGGCCGAAACTGCCAGAATCCTTCAACGTGTTAGTCAAGGAACTGCAGGGATTGGGCCTTCGGGTTGACCTGCTTGACGAGGGCGGTGTAGTTGACGCTGAACATGTCATCGCCTCCAGTGGTCCAGCTGACAAGACCGTGCCACAAGCCGCGAGCGACGACGATGACGATGACCAAGTTTACTTAGATGAATCAGACGACATCGGCGACATCGAGGCCGGCATGAGCGTACAAGATATTGACGAAGTAGAAGAAATAAAGGAGGAGGCGTAAGATGGCGCAATATTCATTTAACGCGACCGGAATTAGCGATTTTGATGCGGTACGCCTAGCGGTGGCCAGCGCTGATGACATCCTAAAGTGGAGTCACGGCGAGGTTCTCAAGCCAGAGACGATCAATTACCGTACCCAAAAGCCAGAGCGTGACGGTTTGTTCTGTGAGCGAATCTTTGGCCCGGTTAAGGACATTAATCCACACGACTCAAAGTTAAAAGGTGTTCGTTCACGCGAGGCTGCAGTCGATAAAAACGGCGAGCTCGTCACCAAGTCAATCGTCCGCCGCGAGCGCATGGGCCACATTCAGCTGGCCGCACCAGTAGCGCACATTTGGTTTATGCGCGGCACGCCGAGCGCCATGAGCTTGCTACTGGGGATGACGGTGCGTAATATTGAGCGGATCGCCTACTTTGCGACCTATGTCATTCTCAAGGTTGATGAGATCACCCGCGACCAATACCTGGCGGATCTAGAAGCTGAAACCGAAGCTGGTCGGATGGCGATTAAGATGCGCTACGAGCAGCTTGCGGAAGCTGACAATGCTGATATCAAGCAGCTGGCGAAGGAACAGAGCCGTGAGGTTGACGAGCTTAACGACAAGTACGCGACGAAGAAAACGCAGCTCGAGGGCCTCGTCAAGGGCGCACTGATCTCGGAGACGGATTATCGCAACTTGCCAGAGGAGTACGACGAGCTGATCGAGGTCGGCATGGGCGCCAGTGCGCTCAAGGCGCTGCTGGATGAAATTGATCTGTCAGAACTGATCGCCCAGCTAAGTGAGGAGGCTGAACATGCCAAGGGTCAGCGCGAGAAGAAACTGCTCAAGCGCCTGAAGATGCTTGAGAGCATGCAGGCTGCTGGTATCAAGCCATCCAGCCTCTGCCTGACCGTACTGCCAGTCATCCCACCAGACTTGCGTCCAATGGTCGCCCTCAGCGGTGGTCGGTTTGCAACGTCTGATTTGAACGATCTGTATCGCCGCATCATCAACCGCAACAATCGCCTGAAGAAACTGGTCGAGCTCAACGCGCCAGAGGTGATTCAGCGCAATGAACGACGCATGTTGCAAGAGGCCGTCGATGCCCTGATCGACAACGCAGCAGCGCGCGGTGGTCGGGCGGTCAGCTCGACTGGCAGCCGTCGTCGCCTCAAATCAATTAGCGACATGCTCAAAGGTAAGCAAGGCCGCTTCCGCCAGAACTTGCTCGGTAAACGGGTCGATTACTCTGGCCGCTCGGTCATTGTCGTTGGCCCAAAATTAAAGATCAATCAGTGCGGCCTGCCAAAACAAATGGCGCTTGAACTATTCAAGCCGTTCGTTATCAGCTGGCTGATCAAGGGTGAATTTGCCCACAACATTCGCTCGGCGACTCGCTTGATCGAGTCGGGCGAGGCGGTCGTGTGGGACGCGCTTGATGAGGCGATCAGGGGCAAGTACGTGTTGCTCAACCGTGCACCGAGCTTGCACCGCCTGTCAATTCAATCCTTCCAGCCAGTCCTGGTCGAGGGTAAAGCCATTCAGCTGCATCCGCTGGTCTGCGCTGGTTTTAACGCCGACTTTGACGGTGACCAGATGGCTGTCCACCTGCCGCTTTCCAAGGAAGCGCAGGCCGAGGCACGCGAGCTGATGAGCGCTACTAACAACCTGTTGAAGCCTGCCGACGGTGCGCCAGTGCTGCACATCTCGCAGGATATCGTGCTCGGTAACTACTACTTGACGTATGACAAGCCGCAGGCCCAGACTGACGATGTCAAGTCATTTAGCTCAGTCTACGAGGCAGAACTGGCGTACGACAAGGGTGCTATCCAACTGCAAACGCCAATTCGCATCTATGCCAAGGGTAAATTACGCCAGACGACCTTGGGCCGCGTCTTCTTTAACGAGATTCTGCCAGAGGACTTCCCATATGACAACAATGTTCAGACGAAGAAGCAGCTGAAGAAGGTCTTGGCACAAATTTTCAACAAGTACGGTGCCGAGGAAACTGCCAAGATTGCCGACCGCATGAAGGGTCAGGCCTTCCGCTTCGCGACAACCGCGGCCGTGTCAACTGGTATGACCGACTACGTGCACTTTGACGAGATCGCTGAGTTCGTGGCTGAGGGCGACGCCAAGGCGGCCTTGATTTCTGAGCAGTTCGACCAAGGTTTGATCACCGAGGACGAGCGCTATAACTTGACAGTGAATGCCTGGCGAAATGTGGATAATAAGATCACGGCGTTCCTCCAGGATCAGCTGGCGCACATGGACACCAGTATCTCGATGATGGTCAACTCTGGTGCTCGTGGTGATATCTCCAACGTCAAGCTCGCCAGCGCCATGATCGGTATCCAGGTCGACGCCGCTAACCGCGAGATCGAGCTGCCAATCCGTAGCTCGTACACCGGCGGTCTATCCAGCCTGGAGGCCTTCGTGGCGACACGTGGTGCGCGTAAGGGTCTGATCGACACCGCTTTGAAGACTGCCGACTCAGGCTACCTGACGCGCCGGTTGGTCGACGTGGCGCAGGACGTCTTCACGGTTGAGGATGCCGAGGGCGACGACGAAGGTTACGCAATCTACCGCTCAGAAACTGAGGAAACGATGATCGACTTCTCGAATCGCTTGGCCGGTCGTTACGCGGCTGAGACGATTCCAGGTCACGTCAACAAGGATGAATTGATCACTCGCGAAATCGCCGACTCAATTGATGACGATGAAAGCATCCAAAGTGTCAAGATCCAGTCAGTCTTGTCAACTAACAACCTCAACGGTATTCCGCAGCGCAGTTACGGCGTTGACATGTCAACCGGTAAATTGGTCGGCAATCATCAGCCAGTCGGTGTTATCGCGGCTCAGTCAGTCGGTGAACCAGGTACTCAGCTGACCTTGCGTACCTTCCACAACTCCGGTGTGGCCGGTGGCGACATCACCCAGGGTCTGCCGCGTGTTGAAGAATTGTTCGAGGCACGCACACCAAAGGGTCAGGCATATGTTACGGAAATTGCTGGCCTGGTCGACGTTTGGGAAGATGGCAAAAAGTACATCGTCCAAGTTACCCCGGAATCTGGTAAAGTTGAGCGCTTGCCGCTGGACGGCCGAACCATCATGGTTAAGGCTGGCTCAAGCGTCAAGGCTGGCGACGTGCTGGCAACTGGCGAAGGTGACACTCGCCCGCTCGTCGCACCATTTGACGGTGTGGTTGAAGCAGCAGAAGACACCTTGGTTATCGCTGCTGAAGCTGGTGCACCAGCTCGTTACGAAATCCCAGGCACTATGCAATTGGTTGTTAAGGCTAACGACGTTGTCGAAGCTGGCGACCGCTTGACGGCCGGTTCATTGAACCTGCACGACTTGATGCGCCTGAAGGGTGTCGAAGCCACGCAGCGCTACATCATCAACGAAGTACTGCGCATTTACGCCGCTCAGGGTCAAGACGTGGCCGACAAGCACCTGGAGATCATCGTTCGCCAGATGTTTAGTCGCGTCCAGATCGAAGACGCGGGCGACAGTGACTTTGTGACGGGCGACATCGTTTCTAAGGCTGCGGTGGTAAACACCAACAAGCAACTAGCGGCTGAGGGCAAAAACCTCATCAGCTACACCCAGTTGCTACTCGGTATCACCAAGGTGTCAATCTGGAGCGACTCATGGCTATCTGCTGCGTCCTTCCAGGACACCACTCGCGTGCTGATCAACGCTGCCGTATCTGGCCGCGCTGATCACTTGCATGGTCTCAAAGAAAACGTCATCATCGGCCGCAAGATTCCAGTAGGAACGGGTGCTGTCGAAGAGACGGAAACCGACGAGCCAAGCGAGGACGAGTTCGCTGACAATCAGGAGGAGGAACTAGCTGTAGCAGTATAAGCCAACTGGCTTTCTTTCTCGGAAAACCGCTCCGATGGATACGGGGCGGTTTTTCTATAGCAATTGCACGCAGTCTATGCTATAATCTCCCCAGAGTTTCCTCTTTTCGGAGCGCGCGGTGGTTTGAATGTGTACAGACTGCATGCTTGGCAGAAAAGGTATAGACACGGGGCGGAGTTGCTGAATCCAAGCCGTAGGCGCTAAGAGAAGCTGGTTTTTGCGTGTCAATGCCGAGCCAGCTTACTAGAGCCGCCAGGCGAATCGCCATCATTAGTAAATCAACCAAGGAGAAATTGGATGCCAACTATCAACCAATTGGTGCGCAAGCCGCGCCAAACGGCTAAGAAAAAGTCCAAGTCGCCAGCACTGGGTCGCATTCACAACGCCCTGAAAACGCGTTACTACGACCAGAATGCACCGCTCAAGCGTGGTGTGTGTGTGCGTGTGACGACCAAGACGCCAAAGAAACCAAACTCAGCTTTGCGTAAAGTTGCCCGCGTGAAACTAAACAACGGCTACGAAGTCTGGGCCTACATCGGTGGTGAAGGTCACAACTTGCAGGAGCACGCTGTGGTCTTGATCCGCGGTGGTCGTGTGCCTGACCTTCCAGGTGTGCGTTATCACATCGTCCGTGGCGCGTTGGACCTTCAAGGTGTCAACAACCGCAAGCGGGGCCGTTCAAAGTACGGTACCAAGAAAGGGGATAAGTAATCATGCCTCGTAAAGTTACCAAGAAACTACAACGTGAACTTAAGCCTGACCGCCGCTACCAAAGCGTGCTGGTGCAGCGCTTGATCAACAAGTCAATGCTGGATGGTAAGAAATTGGCGGCTGAGCGTGCTGTTTACACCGCGCTGGAAACTGCTGCTAAGAAATTGGATTCAGAAGATCCACTGGCAGTGTTTGAGAAAGCCTTGAAAAACGTCAGTCCAAACTTTGAGGTGAAAAGCCGCCGTGTCGGTGGTGCCAACTACCAGATCCCATTCCCAGTTCAGGGACACCGGCAGTTGCACTACGCGTTCAGCTGGCTGGTGCAATCAGCTCGCGCTCGTAGTGGCATGCCATATTCACAGCGTTTGGCGCTGGAAATCGTTGATGCGTATAACGAAGCTGGTGCCGCCTTCAAGAAGAAGGAAGACACCCACAAGATGGCCGAAGCCAACCGTGCCTTTGCACACTTTGCTCGCGGCTAATTGTCGGGAAAATGTAAACTCAGAAATCGCTCTGAAAAATGGGCGATTTTTGTTATAATGAGGAAAACGAGGAGGGGTAAATGGCAAGTTTTTCATTTGATATTGTGTCAGAAATTGACAAAGCCGAGCTGAATAATGTTTTCATGCAGGCGGAAAAAGAGATCCAAGGGCGGTACGATTTTAAGGGGACGAGCGCTGGGATTGACTGGCTGGATGATAAAAAAGGATTCAAGCTCACTGGTGATAACGACTGGCAGGTTGATGCGGTGCTGGACATCGTGCGCAAGAAACTGGCGGCTCGGGGTCAGTCGAGCAAAGTCCTCGGTCTCACCAAAGAAAAGGTCACCTCAAACCTCAAAACCACCTGGGAAATTCCTTTCAAACAAGGCCTCGACCAGCCGACCGCCAAGCGCATCGCTGCCGACATTCGCGCTGCGGCGCCCAAAGCCAAGCCGCAAATCCAAGGCGACCTCGTCCGTGTCACCTCCGCCTCGAAAGATGAGTTACAGAAAGTCGTTGGCTTGGTGCGTGAAAATGATTATGACACGCCGCTGCAATGCGTGAATTATCGCTAAGAGCTTTATGGTTATGGTTGCGTCAGTCGGCTTTTACGCCGTATGATTAAGAGATGACGACTGAGTCCACCCCATCTGCCGCCCCGCTGCCCGAGAACCTTGCGTTACTTGATAAGGCTGTTTTCAATCAGCAAGTCGCCACTGTCCTCCGCCTGGCTCGAGAACGAATGGCCGACGTTCGAAAGCTCAATCCTCATCAGTATCTAGAAGCCACTGTGCGGATTAACCAAGAACTATTTGCCGGGCTTATCGGTCAGCTGATGGCGGTAAGCGGATGGGTGCAACAACATACCAAAAACGGAGCAGAATACGTATATATTGAAGATCATAAACTCCAGTGCGCCGGTTGCCTGATTGTCGCGAACAAGTCTGATCCAGAAATCGCACTTGGTGGTCTTGGCGTAACACCAGAGGGCACCACGGCCCAGTATGTCGTTCCGCTGGATGTCCTTATCCAGTTTCCGCAGCTGATGGATATTGAACAGGCCAAGGCTATTTTACAGCTGTACACGCCTGAGGTCCTTGATTATTTGAATAATATACGACCAGTTGATCCAAACAATAATTGTATCGACTCAGCTCGAATGATCAAGGAGCTAGCAGATATTCCGATTAATGAAATTCCTTTTAGGCGATTGTCGAATAGAGACCTTAATCGAGTCATTAAGGCGATAAACATTCACTGCAAGGTACTGGCTTCACTTGATCCGTATATGCCATACGATATTATGTATAAGGGCCTCGCGCTTCATAATAGGGAATGGGTTGAATTGAATACGGCGGGTGCGATGTATGTGCAATCTGTCTCCGTGGAAACCCTCGCCACCACGAGAGTCTGTGATTCTCTAGTGATGATGGTGTGTGCAACGCTCCTTGGTCGGTCTGATGCTCAAAACAAAGATTATTTACTCATGGCCAAGGGTATACAACAAATCCAATCAGGTCGTAGCCAAATTCCGCGCTAAGACAGGGCTCATTCACAAAACGCCAATCGTCTGCTATAATACAGCTCAAGCGTAGTTTTTTGGTGCGTCAAAATAGCTCCGGAGAATCTCGAACAATAACTATTTTTAACAAAGGAAAGACAATGGCAGCAAACGTTCCATTACAAAACTTTAGAAACATTGGTATCATTGCCCATATTGACGCCGGTAAAACGACGACCACTGAGGGTATCTTGTACCGCACTGGCTTGACACATAAAATTGGTGTAGTTAAGGGTGACGGCGACGGTGCGACCACCGACTGGATGGCGCAGGAAAAAGAGCGTGGTATCACCATCACCTCTGCAGCGGTGACTTGTTTCTGGAGAAATCACAAGATCAATATCATCGACACCCCAGGGCACATCGACTTTACCGCTGAGGTGGAGCGTTCACTCCGCGTGCTCGACGGTGCAGTGACGGTGTTCGACGGTAAGATGGGTGTTGAGGCGCAGTCTGAGACGGTGTGGCGCCAGGCTAACAAATATGGCGTGCCACGCATTTGCTTCGTTAACAAGATCAACCAAACTGGTGGTGACTTCTGGAAATCTCTGGAATCAATTCACAACCGCTTGAGTAAGCAAGCCTTCCCAATTCACATCCCAATTGGCTTTGAAAAGACCATCAACGGTGTGGTTGACCTCATCGACATGAAAGCGTATACCTACACTGACTTTTCTGACCACGAATTGGTGCAGGGTGAAATCCCAGCTGATATGCTGGAGAAATGCCAAAATGCCCGCAGCTTGCTGGTAGAAAACGCCGTTGAGGCTGATGACGAATTGATGATGAAGTTCCTCGACCAAGGTGAAGAGGCGATTACTATCGACGAGCTGAAATCTGCCTTGCGTAAGCGCGTGCTGGCTGGTGACTTCTTCTTGGTGACTGGTGGTGACGGCCGCGGTGTCATCGTCGAGAAGGTGCTTGACCTGATGGTTGACTACTTGCCAAGCCCACTGGACGTCGACGAGATTTGGGGTAAAAATCCAAAGACTGGCGACGAAGTGAGCCGCAAACCAGACGACAAAGAGCCGATGAGTGCCTTGGCATTCAAGATCGCGACTGACCCATTTGTTGGTAAATTGATCTTCATCCGCGTCTACTCAGGTGTTTTGAATTCTGGTAGCTATGTCTTGAATACCACGACTGGCGATAAGGAGCGTATTGGTCGTATCGTGCGAATGCATGCCGACAAGCGCGAGGAGATCGACAAGATCTCTGCTGGAGACATCGCTGCGGTGGTTGGCTTGAAGAACACTGGTACTGGTAACACCTTGACTGACCCGGCGCACCCAATTGCCCTGGAATCAATTGAATTCCCAGAGCCGCCAGTTTCCATCGCCGTTGAGCCAAAGTCAAAGGCCGACCAAGAAAAGATGGCGCTCGCCTTGCAACGTTTGGCTGAGGAAGACCCAACCTTCCGCATCCACACTGACGAAGAGACCGGCCAGACCATCATGTCAGGAATGGGTGAGTTGCACTTGGATATTTTGATCGACCGTATGAAGCGTGAGTTCAAGGTTGAAGCGAATATCGGTGAGCCGCAAGTGGCCTTCCGTGAGTCAATCAAGGGCAAAGCTGAAGTTCAGGGTAAGCACGCCAAGCAGTCTGGTGGTCGTGGTCAGTACGGTGACGTCTGGGTACGCTTTGAGCCAAACGAGGCTGGTAAAGGCTTTGAGTTTGTTGATGAAATTAAGGGTGGTGTGGTGCCGCAAGAGTACCGCCCAGCTGTCATGAAGGGTATTCGTGAAACCTTGGAAGGTGGTGTTATCGCTGGTTATCCAGTGGTTGACGTCAAAGCCACCCTGTACGATGGTTCATACCACGATGTTGACTCCTCAGAGCTGGCCTTCTCATTGGCAGGTTCGTTGGCAGCCCGCGAAGGTATCAAACAGGCAACGCCAATTCTGCTTGAACCAGTCATGAAAGTTGAAGTCACCACCCCAGAAGAGTTCATGGGCGACATCATCGGCGACCTGAACTCACGTCGTGGTCGCATTGATACCATGGAAGATTTGATGGGCGGCGCCAAGTTGGTCAAGGCCTTCGTGCCACTGGCGAACATGTTTGGCTACACCTCAGACATCCGCTCGATGTCACAGGGTCGCGCAGCCAGCACCATGGAGCTCGCGCAGTACGAGGAAGTTCCACCAAACGTGGCGCAGGAGATTATCGAGAAGCGCAACGCCTAGCGTGTGATAATAATGAATAATACCGCTCCTTGGGGCGGTATTATTGCTGGTTAGCTGAGGCCAGGGGTTATTGTGTCTCGGCAGCTTCTCGTGCTGCTTCCTGCTGTGATTCCGCATATAAATTGAGAGCAATCTCTACAGCTTGTTGTATGGTTGGGTCCAGTGTCTCTAGATCCTCATACGATAGTTCACCATTTTCAACTTTTTCATATGTTAGTTGCCCGAACCATTCGAAGAACTTTCTCCTGTCTTTGTCGGTTTCCGGATTTCTTGTGACCTTGTCATAATCTGTCCAGGCCTTAGCTTCTGATGTTGCAGTCATGCTTTACTCCTCTTGCTATTTTATTCAAACTGTCAGATTATAGCAGGTAATCAACATCGTGTCAATAGTCCAGACCAACATTCTACCACTGTTGACGCCACAGACCAATGTGTGTTACAATCACAAAGTAATTTCTATTACGCGTAATATCAACTGTTCTCCTCGATGAATGAGCAGGTCTGGCTATGGTTGAAGTGTTTATCGTGAACGCCTCACTCAGAACCCAGAAACCGCACGTCATCAGGAGTATTTAAGTGGGAGTGAGGAAAAGTGAAAACACTTCTCGGTACCAAACTTGGTATGACCCAGCTCTTGGCTGAAGACGGCAAAGCCATTCCGGTAACGCTGATCCAAGCCGGCCCTGTCACCGTGACTCAGGTGAAGACTGTCGAAACCGACGGTTACAATGCGGTGCAGGTCGCTTATGGAGAGGGTAAGAACCTGAGCAAGGCCGTGGCTGGACACGTCAAGCCAGCCCAAGTGACCCCGAAGCACATTCGGGAATTCCGCGTCGACGAGATCCCTGAGGGACTCAAAGTTGGCGATGAAATCAACGTTTCCGCGTTTGAAGTCGGCGATTCTGTCGATGCGACCGGAACCAGCAAAGGTAAAGGTTTCGCTGGAACCATTAAACGCCACAACTTTAAGCGTCACCGCAAGACGCACGGTGGTAAAGGTAATACTCGTAAGCCAGGTTCAATTGGCTCGATGTATCCACAAAAAGTGTTCAAGGGTAAGACGATGGCTGGCCACATGGGTCACGAGCGTGTTACGGTCAAGAACCTGGAAGTGGCATATGTTGATCCAGAGACCAATCTGATCGGGGTGAAGGGCGCTGTGCCTGGGCCACGAAAAGGGCTGATCATTTTAGGAGGTAACAAGTAATGGCTGAATCAACCAAACTTCCTAAAGACATTTTCGCTGTTGAAGTGCCAAACCACGAACTGTTGAAATTGGCATACGACAGCTACCTAGCCAACGCTCGTTTGGCAAGCGCAACCACCAAGCAGCGCGGTGAAGTTTCCGGTGGTGGTAAAAAGCCATGGAAGCAAAAGGGAACTGGTCGAGCACGTTTCGGTTCAACCCGTAACCCAATCTGGCGCGGCGGTGGTGTGGTCTTTGGCCCACGCGGCAACGAAAACTACACCAAAAAATTGTCTAAAACCGCCAAGAAAGTGGCAATTCGCCAAGCCTTGACGGTAGCCAATGAAGCGAAGAAGATCGTCGTCAAGGACATCAAGACGACTGGCAAGACCAAAGAAGTCGCAACCTTCTTGGCGGATAACAAGTTTGAGCGCCGCGTATTGATCGTCGTCGACGAAAAGACGCCAGAATTGATGCGTGCGACAAACAACATTCAGAACGTACTGGTGATTCGTGCGAGCTATCTCAGCGTCTACCACATTCTGAATGCGGATACTATTGTCATGACCCCGAAAGCTCTGCCAGTAGTCACTGAATGGCTGAGTAAGGAGGAAGCGTAATATGAAACAGATGACAATTATCCCACGCATCAGCGAGAAGGCCTACGCCGTGAGCGCCAACGGCGTCTACGTGTTCCGCGTTCCGCTGAACCTGAATAAAAACGAGATCAAAGCAGCAGTTGAAGCGCAATTTGACGTTACTGTTCTGAAGGTGAAAACCTTGGTCCAAGACGGCAAAGCTGTGCGTTTCTCACGAGGCAAAAACCGCTATCCTGGCACGACTACGCGCAAGGATTGGAAGAAGGCTTACGTGACGCTGAAAGATGGCGATAAGCTCGATGTGTTTGACGCAGTAGAGCAGCAGATGGAGGAGACCAAGTAATGCCAGTGAAAGCTTACAATCCAACCACTCCTGCTCGTCGCGGCATGACGAGCCAGGATTTGTCGGATATCACGACAAGGAAACCGCTCAAAAGTCTGACCAAAGCCAAAAAGCAAAATGCTGGCCGTAACAACCAAGGCCGCATCACCGTGCGTCATCGCGGCGGTGGCGTTCGCCGTCACTACCGTTTGGTGAACCACAATTTGCCGGCTGGTCTGACGCTGACAATTGAAGAAATTGAGTACGATCCAAACCGTTCAGCACGTATCGCTCGGGTGAAAGATCAGTACAATTTGTACCATTACGTATTGGCCGACACCTCAATGGTCAAGGGTAAGACGATTCAGACTGGTGAGACAGCGCCAATTGAGGCCTCAAACCGCCTGCCACTGTCTGCTATCCCTGTTGGTACGATGATTTATGCTATTGAACTGACTGCCGGCAAAGGTGCGCAAATGGTTCGCGCTGCTGGTGCCAAAGCTCAGTTGATGGCCAAAGAAGGCAATTACGCAACCATCAAATTGCCATCTGGCGAAGTTCGCAAAGTTCGCCTGGAAGCTACCGCTGCCATCGGTACAGTCGGTAACATCCAGCACCAGAACGTAAAGATCGGTTCAGCTGGTCGCCGCCGCCGCAAGGGTATTCGCCCAACGGTTCGCGGTGTCGTCATGAACGCCGCAGATCACCCGCATGGTGGTGGTGACGGTGGACGCCACGGTACTGGTAAAGCACCACGTACGCCATGGGGTCAATTGACGCTGGGCTATCGAACTCGCCGCCGCAAAGGCTCAAATAAATTAATCGTACGCACGCGTCACGACGCGAAGAGGAAGAGGTAAATCACGATGAGTCGTTCATTAAAGAAAGGTCCATTCGTCGATGTGAAGCTTGCGAAAAAAGTCGCTGCTCTCAGCCTTGACGATCGAACCGTTATCAAAACGTGGGCGCGCGCTTCGACCATCACCCCAGAAATGGTCGGTCGAACCATCGCCGTCTACAACGGTAAGATGCACGTGCCTGTGCTGATTACTGAAAACATGGTTGGCCACAAACTCGGTGAGTTTAGCCCAACTCGTAAGTTCCGTAAGCACGGCGGAAAGGATAAGAAGTAATCATGGCTGATACTACGTATACTGTTCGCGCTTACGCCAAAGGTGTTGACCAAACACCACGCAAGGTCAGCCTGGTGGCTGCGCTGGTACGTGGCCGCACCGTCGCTGATGCATTGGTTATCTTGGAACACGTGCCAAAACGCGCTGCTTTGCCAGTCAAAAAGGCAATCGACAGCGCCAAGGCAAATGCCATCAACAACCACGGTTTGGACGCCAAAAGCTTGGTAATTACCACCTTGAGCGTTACCACTGGTACGCGTCTACGCCGCTTTAAGCCAGCGTCACGCGGCCGCGCTTTGCCGTTCCAGAAAAAGACCTCAAACATCTTGGTTGAAGTAACTGGTACCGAGAGGCCAAAGAAAGCGCCTGCGAAGAAACCAGAGACCAAGGCTAAAGCAGAGACCAAACCTGCCAAGCCTGTAGCGAAAAAAGCCGCCGAAACCACGGCAAAAAAGGAGGAAAAGTAAATGGGTCAAAAAGTGAATCCAATCAACTTCCGCCTACAAGTTCACAAGAACTGGAGCTCTCGTTGGTTTACGGCCAATAAGAAAGAGTTCGCGGAGGCAATTCGCCAGGATCACGAAATCCGCGAATTGATTGAGAAGAAATTTGCCTCACGCCCAACCATCAATCGCATTGAGATTGAGCGGAGTGCCAACTTGATCACGGTAACCATTCACACAGCAAAAGCTGGTGTGGTGATCGGCCGTGGCGGTGCAGGCGTGAATGAATTGAAAAAGCAAGTTGAGAAAATTGTCGGGTCACCTGTTCGCATCAACATCGAAGAAGTGCGCCGACCGGAACTAGCAGCTAAATTGGTGGCAGAGAACATCGCTCGCCAGCTGGAACGCCGTATCAACTTCCGCCGGGCAACCAAAATGACCGCACAAAACACCATGAGTGCTGGCGCTAAAGGCATCCGCATCGAGGTGGCTGGTCGTTTGAACGGTGCTGAAATGGCACGCCGCGAAAAGGTGATCGAAGGCTCAGTGCCGCTACACACCCTTCGCGCTGATATTGACTTCCACTGCGCTCGCGCCCAGACACCAGCTGGTATCATCGGCGTGAAAGTGTGGATTTATAAGGGAGAAAGGAGTCGCTAAATGCTGTTACCAAAGAAAACCAAGCACCGCAAAGTGCGCATCGGTAAAAACCGTGGTAATGCAACCCGTGGTAATTACATCGCGTTCGGCGACTTTGCACTGCAATCACAATCAAACGAGCGCATCAACTCTCGCCAAATCGAGTCTGCTCGTCAGGCAATGACCCGCTACATCAAGCGTGGTGGTAAGATTTGGATCCGGATTTTCCCGCACACCCCAGTTACTCGCAAGCCACTTGGTTTGAAGATGGGTGGTGGTAAAGGTAATCCAGAGTTCTTTGTTGCCAAGGTAAAGGCCGGCACGGTGATGTTTGAAATGCAGGGCGTTTCTGAGGAAGTAGCCCGCGAAGCAATGCGCCTGGCGAGCCACAAACTACCAGTCAAATGTAAGTTCATCAAACGGGAGGACGCATAATGGCTGAAACAAAGAAACCTACAAAAGCAGCAGTTGTAAAGACGATTGATGATTTGAAGAAGGAACTCGCCGAAAAGCGACATGACCTGCTTCAAGCAAAACGTTCTCACGCTGCTGGCGAATTAGTTAATCCAAAAGCGCTGTGTTCACTCCGCAAGGATATCGCACGCCTGCTGACACAACTTAACGAAAAGGAGAGCAAGTAATGGCCCGACGAACACTGATTGGCGTCGTAACGAGTGCCAAGCGCGACAAGACCATCACTGTGACGGTCACCAGCCGCGAAACGCATCCGCTCTACGGCAAACAGTACACCGTGACTCGCAAATACACTGCTCATGATGAGACCAATGAAGCAGGCGAAGGCGACAAGGTGCAAATCGAAGAGACTCGCCCAATTTCCAAGACCAAGAGCTTTACACTGGTCAAGGTGATTGAAAAGTCTCGCGGTTCTATCAAACTAAAGGCTGAAGTTTCTGGCGAAGCTGAGGAAGAGACCAAGGAGGATGACAAATGATCCAACAAGAATCTCGCCTCAAGGTAGCTGACAACTCGGGTGCCAAAGAAGTATTGTGCATCCGCGTCCTCGGTGGTACCCGCCGCCGCTACGCTCGTGTTGGTGACGTGATCGTCTGTTCAGTCAAAGACGCCAGCCCAACCGGCAACGTCAAAAAGAAATCTGTCGTCAAGGCTGTAGTGGTTCGCACCCGCGACCAAATCCACCGCAAGGACGGCTCGACCATTTGCTTTGATGACAACGCCGTGGTGATTATCAACGATGACAAGCAGCCAAAAGCTACCCGTGTCTTCGGCCCAGTACCACGCGAACTACGCGACATGGGTTACATGAAGATCGTAAGCTTGGCTCCGGAGGTACTCTAATGGCTCGTATTCATAAAGATGACACCGTAAAAATTATCGCTGGTAAGAACAAGGGCACGACTGGTAAAGTTCTGAAAGTTAACACCAAAGATCAGACTGTTTTGGTCGAAGGTGTTGGCGTCGGGCGCCGCCACGTCAAGCCAAGCCAGTACAATCCAAAAGGCGGCAAGAAAGACATCCACGTACCGATGGATATCAGCAAAGTCGCGCTGGTTGTTGACGAAAAGTCAGGCAAAACCAGCCGGGTTGGTTTAGTAAAGAACGCTGACGGCGGCAAAACTCGCGTCGCTCGCCAAGCAAAAAATAAGGAGATTAAATAATGGCAGAGAAGAAAACCGTCGTGCCAGCTCCTCGCTTGAAAGCCTTGTACCAGGAGAAATACCTGAAGGAACTGCAAGCCGAACTAGATCTAAAGAACGTGCACCAAGTGCCAGCTTTGGAAAAGATCATCGTGAGCGTTGGCACCGGCAAAAAGAAAGATGACAAGCGTCATTTTGAAATTGTCAAAAATACCGTTGCAAAGATCACCGGTCAGGCACCAGTTGCCCGCCAGGCAAAGAAGTCAATCGCCGGCTTTAGCATCCGTAAAGGTATGGGCGCGCCAATTGGCGTCAGTGTAACCCTACGTGGTGCTCGGATGTACGAGTTCATGGATCGCTTGATTAACGTGGCACTCCCACGCGTCCGCGACTTCCACGGCGTTGGCCTGAAATTCGACAAGGGTGGTAACTACAACCTAGGCATCATCGAGCAGTCAATTTTCCCAGAACTGACGTTTGAGGAAACACAGATTTTGCACGGGTTGCAGGTAACATTTGTCATCAAGAACGGCAACAAAGAAGCATCAAAAGCTTTGCTGGAGAAATTTGGCATGCCGTTTGAGAAGAAAGGAGGCGTCAGGTAATGGCTAAGAAATCAATGGTCGCTCGCGACAAAAAGCGTCTGAAGATGATCGCAAAATACGCTGCGAAGCGCGCTGAGCTCAAAGAACTTGGCGACCTCGACGGTTTGCAGAAATTGCCTCGCAACTCGAGCCCAACCCGGCACAAGAACCGCGACAGCATTTCCGGTCGTCCACGTGGCTACATGCGCCAGTTTGGCCTGAGCCGCATCAATTTCCGCGAAAAAGCAGCCAAGGGCGAAATCCCAGGCATAACAAAGAGTAGTTGGTAAGAAGGAAAGGAGATTCGACAATGTCTATGCAAACTACAGACCCAATCGCCGACCTTCTGACGCGCATTCGCAATGCGAAACTGGTTGGCAAGACGGAAGTTCGTGTTCCGTCCAGCAAGATGAAAAAAGTCATCGCTGAACAATTAGTCAAAAACGGCTACCTCGCAGATGTTAAACTAGAGGATGCCAAGCCTCGTGGCGTGCTGGTCGTGACCATCAACGAAGAGGGTACTAACAGCACCATCAACGAGATCACCCGTGTTTCAAAGCCAGGTCGTCGCGTTTACGTCGGCGCTAGCGAGATTCCAAAGGTGAAAAGCGGCCGCGGTTTGGTACTCATCTCAACCTCAAAAGGTGTCATGACTGGCGCCGAGGCAGCCAAGGCTAAACTTGGTGGTGAGTTGCTACTAAAGGTGTACTAAGCCTGACAATGCTAGTTGAAAGAAAAGCGCTCGGGGAAATAATCTCCGGGCGCTTTTTGCATGCCTAAACTACTTCCGTTATAATGCAGCTATGCGGCAGAATAACCCCATCCCATTCACCGCCCGAATCAAAGAATTATGTATTGATTGGCTAGTCATCAGCGCTTATCTACTCTGTCTTTTTGCCGTGTCGATAGCCTGCTATTTTATGACGCTTGGTGGCATCCCGACCTTTTCTGAGTTGCACAGTCAACTCATCGCTACGTTTGCGTCAGTTTTGGTTGTCGTCGCACTATTTACCTATCTTGACTTCAAAGGCGGTAGCATCGGCAAGCGCACCGCCGGGCTAGAGGTTTATTTTACACATAGAAGCTTTAGCCGCAGCTTCGTTCGTAATGGTATCAAATTTCTCCCTTGGCAAATCGGCCATATGGCTGTCATTCACGGAGTGTATACCGAGTTTGATACAATGAGTATTGTATTGTCAATTGTCTCCTGTACTCTCTTGGTCATCATGTTCTTGATGGGTACTATACGCCGCGACCGTCGACACCTCGGGGATATGCTGGCAGGGACACAGGTGCAATTAGCAAAGCGCGAGCAGGAGTAGTTATGTTATACTCGCCGCTGTTTTATGCGGACGAGTTACGATCTCAGCAACGTAGACAACAGAGCAGCCGAGAGTATACAGGTGAGTAATGCGGCCGGTATCAATGTTGGTCATTGTCTCGTTGGGATCTATTGCCTTAGGAGAGTGTTTTGCTTGCTAGCAAAGTACTTTTATGGTATAATGCCAAAGTAATGACAGAGAAGGTATGCGACACAGGGGAATACACTCCTAGTAGTTCATCATCAATTGATGTATTACTTGATGAGGTGAATAGAGAGAGGATGATACGGCAGGAGATAGATGATATTGCCCGTGAGATACGTGAGATTGACGATAGTATTGCTAGACTAAAAACAATACGCCGTGGACTAGAGTCTACTCATGAGATGGACGGCATCGACCAGACGGTAGATAGACTAAATGCAAAACGTGCTGGGCTAGTACAAAAACAAAAAGCAGGGCAGTTGAAGCTTCAGCAGACCAGGAATACCGGTCAGAAGAGGCTAGGGCGTAGGGTCGGAAAAAGGTTAGAGCAGGAAATTCGTGATATATATAAACAGGGTCACGAATATAGCGGAGATACACTTGTTGAGGTTGCTGCGGCCAGTCTTGCAGCGCATGTTTATGGCGTAATAATATCGGAGGATCCAGATAATCAACCACAAGAAAGGAATAACCATGATTCGTAAATCCCCAGAATCCACTATCAGCGGAAAAATTGGTAACGTTTTGCGCCGACCGCTAGCTAGCTTTATGGGCGTAGTGGCATTGTTTGCCTCTGGCTGCGGTCTGTCGGGATTGGACGCCAAGCCAGCCCCAGCGACTGTTACCGTGACCACGACAAACAGGCATCCGCAAACGACCGAGACACCACGGGCGACGCAAACCGTACGCGTCACTGAAACCGTGACGCCGTCTCCGTCAGAACCAACCTCACGTCCGACAAATACTACGCCGAAAGAAGGAGACATCGTCACTATCGGCGGGAAAATCACCTGTGCCAACGGCGAGAAGTTTGTTGGTGCGTGGGCAGAGAGAACAGGAAAAATAAAATCGGACTGGGTGGAGACTAATCCAACTAGCGACCAGTCGGTCGTTGACACTAAAGACATGGTGGGCATGATCGGCGAAAAAATAAAAGTTTCCGTTGGTTGTGGTGGAATGAAGAAGGATTGGGGTACAGTAAGCTATTCTGGCTTTACAAAATTTACCGGTAAGGATCTTGATATCACCTGCTATCCTAACGGTAACAACGGCTGGTGCGAGGTAAAAGAGAAGTAGTCTCTCAGCTAAACGCCCCGTTGCCTTGACACGTACCCGCCTCGCAAACTACGATATTCTTATGAAAAATCATAAGGACGTGTCCACGGACTAGCGGTAGGCAAAAATGATTCCGTTTCTGAAGCTTCCCGCTACTTCTAAAACTGACGTTATCACACTGCGAGATGTGTTCTATAACGACATGTTGCGGCTGTTTGTGTTTGCCATCGTGTTATTAACGTTATTTTATGGTGTGGGTGCGTTGGTGGCGGCTGCAGGCAATAATAAATATCCGATTGAATATTACACACAGCTGTTTTTTGACTACACGCCGGTGGTGCGATTGATCATTCCGTTGGGATTTTGCGTAGCGGTAATGGGATTGAAACGAGATAAGCGATGGTGGTCCTGTTTGGCGGCGGCGGAGTTCATGTTTGTTGTTAATTTTAGTAATCAAACATATCATTTTGAGCTTAGCGGGATGCTGTCGCTCATTTCTGCCGTTTTATTAACGATTTGTGCATGGCGTTTGTGGGATTATTATGAGCTGCGGCGGGTGTATCATTATGACACGCCACAGTTGACGCGGCCGGCACTGGGGGCGTACATCACGCTAGCGATAGCGTCCTTGCTCATGCTGATACCGCTCAGTTAGACGTCATGGTTTTGGCGGTGAGTTTTGGTTTACTGGGCTTGATTGTTGGTGCCGGTGCGACCGTCATCCTCCCGTTCGTTATCTCGGTAATCACGCCGATGACTCGATTATCTTTATTGCCAATCGGCGCGAATGTTGCCCGCGTGCCCACCGGTGGCAGGCGCAGCGGATTCATGGCGTTGATGGGTATAGTGATCGTCTCGCCATATTCCTTGAGCTGCCAAAAACTGTCCGCCTCGATCTCAATAATAGTTACCGCGCTACTAATCAACAGGCCGTCATTATCTAATCGCGCATATGTCTCGAGCGCCTCCAAGCGATCCTTCTGCGGCGTGTCTTTGTGAGCGCGCTGCCAGATGTAGAAAAGTATGGACGCGATGAGCAGTGCAAAATTGAGCAGGTATACAACATAGGCTAGCATCGGCCCAAAAACCGCAGTCATCGTTCCATTGCGCGCCAAAACATACAGTAGCACTGTAGATGCGGAAAAGACGACGAAGCTTATTTTTGCGATGAGGTATTTTGAGATCACAAGCATATATTAGCACACTTACGATGGCCTCATGATACACGCCTATGGGTAAGTAAACTACCAAAATAATTTGCGGTTAGTCAGTGGAACTTTAGCATAAACTGGTACTGCGTATATATTGACATGCGGCACACATATAGTATAATTAAGAAACTACATGGTTTGTATTAAAAGCGGAGTTTTTACTCTTTGGGAGCGTAAAATATGCACGAGTTAGCACAGCCAAACGACAAAGACAGTCGTCTTGAGATACATGAAAGACCAATTGATCATACTGATACGACAAATCGTCTCAGTGCCGCTGCTATCGTGAATACATTGGGTCCAGGATTATACATTGGGATGCTGACGGACAGATCAGATGAATGCCATTCGTGGCTATTATGATGATCTTTTCCAGAAACGGACTGAGCTATGGCAAACGATATTTGACTCCAAGAAAATTCGACCATACGGCCTTTCGGAGGATTTTTCAACCATAGGCGAAGCATATCGTGAGCTGGATGTGATCCATGGTGATCCGACGGAGCATATGCTACCACTTCAGAATACCTTTGCCCGTCATTGTGCGAACAGTCAGCATGATCTTGTATTCAAAGGCTTAGATGCTAAGCAATATGACCTATACAGGCTTCTCAAAGAGGAGCCTGAGGAGGTGCGCAAATTTGAGTTAGTGACGGGTTCGTCAGTACACACAAACCATGACAGGGAGGGTGTCACATACGACTTAACTTTTGATACATATCTGGGAGGGATGCCCCTCAGCCAGTTCAAATGCGAGGGAGTGAAGCACAGCTACGAGTATGGAATTGTCGGCTACAATGACGCACGGCCCGCTACTGCCAAAACAATTGACGGACTCAGGAGAGCCGTGCGTATATTATCCGGTCTAACAGAATCTGTGAACGAGGAATTCTCCGATCAGTTGAATGAAGCGGGTCTCCAGATTACAACTGATACAATATCTATCCAGGAAATTGGTTATTTGAAAGAAGAGGTATTGGCAAGTTTTTACGGGGTAGAGGCAGATGTGAAAGAGCGTAGGCAGGTATGGAACGGTGGCCCGCCAGGATCTACAAGTTCTACAAGAAAAATTAAATCTATCTCAACGCTCAAGACTATCAGTGTGATCGATTTCTTGAAAAACGCCGCTGGGGCTGATTCTCAGAAATAAAAAGTAAAGAGCTGGGGGTAGTTACCTGACGACTAGGGCGGGGTTGCCTTGTCGTACTTTTGGAGGTATACCTTGCAATCAACCCCCATCTTATGCTAAAATACCGAAGTTACTATTAATTTCACGAAAGGTGAGTAATGAGTCTGAGTCGAATCGGAAAACTGCCGGTGGTTATTCCGGCCGGTGTGACAATCACGGTTGACTCTGGCGATGTGGTCGTAAAGGGCCCGAAAGGTGAATTGACACAATTCATCACGCCAGCAGTTGAGGTGAAAGTCGAAGACGGACAGGTCACGGTTCATCCGAAGGATGAGTCCAAAACTGCTCGCGCCCAGCACGGTCTGATGCGCGCGCTGATCAACAACATGGTAATCGGCGTAACCAAGGGCTACGAGAAGCGCCTCGAGGTCAATGGTGTCGGTTTCCGCGTGAGCTCCAGCAACAATGAGCTGGAAATGGCGCTCGGGTTTTCACACCCAGTCAAATACAAAGCCCCAGAGGGCATCACCGTTACCAATGAAAAGATGACCATTATCGTCAGCGGTATCAATAAACAGCAAGTCGGCCAAGTCGCTGCGGAAATCCGCGCGCTGAAGAAGCCTGAACCATACAAGGGCAAGGGCATCAAGTATGCTGACGAGCAGATTTTGCGCAAAGCAGGAAAGACAGGTAAGTAATCATGGCTGAAAACAAGAAATTACTCAACCGCGCTCTCCGTAAAAACCGCGTTCGCGCGAAAGTTTCAGGCACTGCAGAGCGCCCACGCCTGACGGTTACCATCAGCAATATGCACGTCAGTGTTCAGCTGATCGACGACGTCGCTGGCAAGACATTGGCTGCCGCAACCACCGTTGGCACCAAAGCAAAAGGTACGATGAGCGAAAAATGCGCTACCATCGGTACTGAAATTGCCAAGAAAGCAAAGAAAAGTAAAATTAGCGCAGTGGTCTTTGACCGCAACGGCCGCCAGTACGCTGGTCGCTTGAAGGCATTGGCTGATGCTGCGCGCCAAGAAGGATTGGAGTTCTAGTATGGCAGAACAAGCTGCAAATACTACCCCACGCGCAGAAGGCCGTCGGCCTCGCAGTCCGCGTGGTGGTCGCCGCGATGACCGGCGAAATGTGCGCGATGACGCACCAAAAGAGTTTGAAGAATTGGTAATCAACATTGACCGCGTGAGCCGCGTGGTAAAGGGTGGCCGCCGTTTCCGCTTTAAGGCGTTGGTAGTTGTCGGTAACCGCAAGGATAAGGTTGGTGTTGGCGTAGCCAAAGGTGCCGACGTGCAAGCTGCCGTCGCTAAGGCAACCTCAGTTGCTAAGAAGCACTTGATCGCCTTGCCACTGAACGGCGAGACCATTCCACACGACAGCGAAGTTAAGTTCTCAGGTGCCCGAGTGCTAATCAAGCCAGCTGCTCCTGGTACCGGTATTATCGCTGGTGGTGTAGTGCGACAGATCATCGGCGTAACTGGTGTTCGCAACCTGCTCACCAAGTCGCTTGGTTCAACCAACAAGGTGAACATAGCCTACGCAACCATTGAAGCATTGAAATCACTAGTTCCGCGCGAAGAATGGCTCAACTCTCAGCCAGTCAAAAAAGCTGCTAAAAAGGAGGCTAAGTAATGAAATACAACGATCTCCAAGTTTCAGCAAACAAGAATAAAAAGCGTGTTGGCCGCGGTATCGCTGCTGGCCAGGGTAAAACCGCTGGTCGTGGTACCAAAGGTCAGAACGCCCGCACTGGTAAAAAGCTTCGCGCCATGTTCCAGGGTGGTCAGCGCCCATTGGCTCAGGCTGTGCCAAAAGCTCGTGGTTTCAAGAGCTTGCGCACGCCAGCTCAGGTAGTCTACCTCGACCACTTGAATGCCTTTGACGGTAAAACCGTTGACAACGCGCTGCTGTTTACCGAAGGCTACATCGCGACACCGTTCCACACGGTCAAGGTGATTGCCCGCGGTGAATTGAAAGCTAAGGTTGACTTGAAAGTACAAGCTGCTTCCGCTTCGGTCGTTAAAGCGATTGAAAAAGCTGGCGGCTCATTTGAGAAAGTCGCAACGCCTTTGCGCCAAAGCACAAAAGACGTTGAGGAGAGCGATAAGTAATCTTTTCGGTCTTCCATCACATACGTGAGATAAAAGCGAGTGTCCTCTAGGGTCACTCACTTTTATTATGCTAGAAATTATCACGATACCTGTGGTATAATAGCCAGAGTAAATGCCAAAGACAGAGGGGTAAACGACGATGATGAGTTGGAAGACCGTGTGGCGGTCGCTGAAAAATAAAGATATGCAGAAACGCCTGGCCATTGTGGTGGGAATTATTGTGGTGTATCGAATGCTGGCGCATATTCCGGTGCCGCTGGCGAATCCGACACAGATGAAGACGGCACTGGCGGCCGCACTGGGGCAGACCGACCTCGGTGGATTCTTGAACTTGCTTTCGGGTGGCGCGCTGGCGAGCTTTTCACTCGTGCTGGTTGGGCTCAGTCCATTCATTACCGCTAGTATCATCACTCAGCTCCTCACCAAGGCCATCCCAAAGCTCGAGGAGCTACACAAGGACGGCGAATCAGGCAGGCGCAAGATTCAGCAGTGGACGCGGCGGCTGACCATCCCACTGGCTATCGTCCAGTCGATCGCCTTTATATTCCTCTTGCGCCAGACCGTGCTGGCCGGCGGTACGACCACGCTGAGCGACCCGACCATGCTTGAGTGGACAGTTGGCGTGACAGCCATGACTGCCGGTTCGGTACTTTTGATGTGGCTGGGTGAATTGATCACCGAGCAGGGTATCGGCAATGGTATTTCGATCTTGATTTTCGCTGGTATCATCAGCCAGATCCCGCAGATGCTGGGCTCACTCATCTCGTCGCTCGGCAACACCTCGGCTGGCGGACTGAACGTCTTTAACTGGTTTACCTTGCCAGTGAATCCAACCGTCTTTTGGCTGGTGGTGATCATGGCTATCGCCTCACTCATCGTTCTCTACTTCTTGGTGAAAATTAACGAAGCCCAGCGCGTCATCACTATCAACTATGCCAAGCGCATCCATGGCAACTCCAGCTACGGCGGCATCAAGAGCATCCTGCCGGTCAAGCTAATCGCTGCTGGCGTCATCCCGGTCATCTTTGCCGTTGCCTTCCTCAGCTTGCCGCAATTCATCGGCCAAGTCATGAAGGCCTCAGGCAATCCAAACTTGCAAAACACCGCCAACACCCTGATCACGTGGTTTCAGGCACCCAACCCGGGCTCCTTTACCGGCAGCACCTGGGAGGCATTCATTTACCCGACGCTGTATTTCCTCCTGGTTATTGCCTTTACCTATTTCTACACCGGGATCGTCTTTAACGCCAACGAAATCGCTGAGAACTTGCAAAAGCAGGGCGGCTTTATCGAGGGTGTTCGGCCCGGTGAACAAACCGAAAAGTATCTGATGCGCACCGTCAATCGCTTGATTTTGTTCGGCTCAATCGTTCTTGGTATCATTGCTATCTTGCCGTTTGTCGCTGAATATTTGATGTATCACCTGGCGGCAATCCGCGGCTCGCGTCTGTCGATCGGTGGTACCGGGCTGCTCATCGTGGTCTCGGTCGGCCTCGAGTCACTGCGCCAGCTCAACTCGCGCGCTCTGATGGTTACCTATGACGACTTTGACCCAGACGAACTGACCAAGAAAAAGTCGAAAAAACGACGCTCGTCCCTCTTGTAATCGCCGAGACGATACGGTATAATTGACAACTGTAACTTATGGCGAGTCAAAAGGAAGTCATCAAGATGATTGGTAAGGTGGTGGAAGCACTGCCTAATACCCAATTTCGGGTGGAACTGGAGAATGGCCATAGTATCATCGCGCACATTTCGGGACGGATGCGCAAGAATTACATCCGCCTGGTGCCTGGTGATAGGGTGGAAGTCGAGATGACTCCTTACGATCTCACAAAGGGTCGCATCGTCTTTCGCCTCAAGGAGGAGCGACCAGCGCACGTGGCTCGAAACACGCGGCGCTCGTCATAATACTAACGATAATCTCGGGTTTACTCGGGAAGGGAGATTTCAGAGCACTTTATGAAAGTTCGTGCAAGTGTCAAGAAGATCGACAAAGATCCCAAGAAAGGTGACAAGCTAGTGCGCCGCAAAGGCCGCCTATACGTCATCAACAAACGAAAACCTAAGAACAAGCAAAGGCAGGGTTAAGCATGGCTCGAATTGCTGGGGTAGTTATCCCAACAGAGAAGCAGGTACAAATCGCGCTCACCTATATTTATGGGATTGGGCCAAAGCACGCTTCGAGCATCCTTGCGGCGGCTAAGATTGAGCCGACCACTCGGGTGAAAGATCTCACCGAGGCTGAAGAAAACAAGATTCGCGAAATTATCGACAGCGAATACACCGTTGAGGGTGATCTCCAGCGCTTGGTGACGAATAATATTAAGCGCTTGAAGGATATCAACGCCTATCGCGGTCTTCGCCATAAAGCAGGACTGCCGACACGCGGACAGCGGACTCGTACGAATGCACGAACTCGCAAGGGTCGCGCCATCGCCGTGGGCGGTACACAACCAAAAGCAGCAAGTAAGACCTAAAGAAAGGACTAAGAAATGGCAGACGCAAAATCTACCAAGAAAAAGCAGCGCCGATCAGTCCCAGCTGGTCAGCTGCATATTCAAGCAACATTTAACAACACTATTGTTACCTTTTCTGACAAGAAGGGTAACGTGTTGACCGCTTCATCGGCTGGTGCATGTGGTTTCCGTGGTAGCAAAAAAGGCACCGCCTATGCTTCACAGGTTGCTGCTGAAAAAGCTGCTGAAGCTGCGAAAACTCAATATGGTTTGAAATCAGTTGACGTTTTCGTCAAAGGTGTCGGCCTGGGCCGTGATGCCGCTATTCGTGCGGTTGGCGCTTTCGACATCTCAGTAGAAAGCATTAAGGACGTAACTGGCGTGCCTCACGGCGGTGTTCGTCCACGGAAGGCACGGAGGGCATAATTATGGCACGAGATAATTCACCGATTGTCAAGCAAAGCCGCCGCGAAGGTTATGCGCTTCATCCAAAAGCACATAAAGTTTTGGCACGGAAATCTGGCATTCCAGGTCAGCACGCCCACGGCCGCCAAAGTAAGCCAAGCCTGTATGCTACGCAGCTGCGCGAAAAGCAAAAGGTTCGCCGTCTGTATGGTTTGGTGGAAAAGCAATTTGCGCGGTTGATGAACGAGGCAACGCGCGCCCAAGAAGGTTTGGCAGGCGAAAACCTGTTGAAACTGTTGGAGCGCCGCCTGGACAACGTGGTGTATCGCTCTGGGTTCGCCGTATCGCGCCGCGCTGCTCGCCAGCTCGTCAGCCACGGCCACTTTGAATTAAACGGCCGCCGCGTCGATATCCCATCGATTCGTGTTAAGGCTGGCGATGTTATCACCGTTCGCCCAAAGAGCACCAAATCTGAATACTTCACGCACATCGACGATGTGATCAATAATTCAATCCAAGGCCCGCTGAGCTGGCTGAAGAGCGATAGCAAGAAGCTGAAGATTGAAGTGACTGGTTTGCCGAAGCGCGAGGAAGCGGAAGCTGACATCAACGAGCAATTAATTGTTGAGTATTACTCACGATAAAAGAAGGGTTAGGGAAGAATTATGGCAAAAGCAATTTACAATCCAGCACTCGCGAGCGTTGATGATATTTCCGCGACCAGTGCAACCTTTCTGATCGAGCCGATGCACGCCGGCTATGGCAATACGCTGGGTAACTCAATGCGCCGCGTCTTGCTCTCGAGCATTCGCGGTGGCGCAATCGTCGCCTTTCGTATTGAGGGCGCGACACACGAGTTCACCACCGTCGAGGGCGTCAAAGAAGATGTCGTTGACATCATGCTGAACCTGAAGGGTGTGCGACTCCGCGTTCACACTGACGAGCCAGTTGAGCTGCGCCTCGAGAAATCTGGCGGTGTGATTACCGCTGGCGATATCCAAGCAAACGGCGAAGTAGAAGTTGTTAACCCAGACCACATCATCGCTACCATTGATGATCCGAACAAGACCGTCATTATGGACTTGGTGGCAGAAGCTGGCCGTGGCTATCAGACGATTGAGGAGTCGAGTGCCAATCGGTTGCACTCCGATATGATTGCGCTCGACGCTATCTTTACACCGGTACTGCGCGTTCGCTATAAGGTTGACTCAACACGCGTTGGCGACGAGACCAACCTCGAGAAGCTGGCCCTGACGGTTGAGACCGACGGCACGATGACACCGCGCGAAGCCTTTGAGGAGGCAGCAGCTATTCTCGTCAGTCAATATAGCGCGCTGGCAGGCTCGACCGTAGTGACTGGTGCGCCAGCGCTGGGCAACGACGAGGCAGATGATTCTGAACTTGACATGTCGATCGAAGAATTAAACCTAAGTGCCCGCACGACGAACGCGCTGATTAACAATGAAATCCGCACGATTCGCGACCTGGTGACTTTGACCGAGCAAGATTTGCGAGAATTGAAAGGCTTTGGCTCAAAGGCGCTGGATGAAGTACGCGACAAGATGGCGGAGTTGGAGTTTTAACTATGCATAGACACGGATATCAAGGGCGCAAGTTCGGCCGTGAGCGTGATCAACGACGAGCCTTGCTGAGGGGCCTGGCAACCAGCCTGGTCGAGCACGGCAAAATCGAGACCACCTTGCCGAAAGCCAAAGAGCTGAAGCGCCACATTGAAAAAATCATCACCAAGGCGAAGAAAGGCGATCTAGCCAGCCGCCGCCAGGTGATCGCAGCACTCAGCACCCGCGCTGCTGCTTACAAACTGGTTGATGAAATTGCCCCACAACTGAGCGGTCGCACCAGCGGACACGTTCGCGTTGAGCGCACCCGCCTACGTGTTGGCGACGGCGCGCAAATGGCAATCATCGAGTTTGTCGACGACATCAAACCAATGCCAAAGGAGGAGAAATAAGATGAAGACCTATTCACAAAAACCATCTGACGTTTCTCGCCGCTGGGTATTGTTTGATGCAAGTGAACTGCCACTCGGACGTTTGGCAACTGAAATTGCTAAGCACCTGACCGGTAAATACAAACCAACCTACACGCCGCATGTTGACGGCGGCGACTATGTGGTGGTTATTAACGCCGCAAACACCGTCGTTACTGGCTACAAGGAAACCGACAAGTACTACTACCGTCACAGTGGTTTCCCAGGCGGCATCAAAGAAACGCAGTTCAAAGAAATGCGTGAACGCCACCCAGAACGAATTATTGAAGAAGCTGTCAAAGGCATGTTGCCAAAGAACAAATTGCAAGCAGAGCGCCTCAAGCGCCTCCGTGTATTTGCTGGCAGCGAGCATGCTCACACGGCACAAACCCCAGAGAAAGTTGAGGTAAAGTAATATGGCTACTGATACCTATTTCTACGGCTTGGGACGACGCAAAAGCGCCTCGGCAAGTGTTCGCTTGCTTCCTGGCAAGGGTACCATCACCATCAATGGCAAAGTAGCCGCTGAGTACTTGGATGGCAACAAAACCTTGCTCGCCGAAGTAACCGATCCACTAGCTATCGTCAGCAAGCAAAAGGAATACGACGTTACCATCTTGGTGAAAGGTGGTGGTCTCGCTGGTCAAGTTGACGCCATCAAGCTTGGTATCGCCAAAGCATTGACGGCTGCTCACGCTGATCTGCGCCCAGTTCTGAAGAAGGCTGAGCTGCTCAAGCGTGACCCACGCGAGAAAGAGCGCAAGAAATACGGTCTGCGTTCTGCCCGCAAGCGCGAACAATTCTCCAAGCGTTAAGCTTCGTTTGCGATACACAGACACCTCGCCACCAACCCTGGCGAGGTGTTTTGTTATTCCATAGGAAAAGTATATAATAAGCAATATGAAAGATAAGCGGGTCAGTCTCAAACACAACTATGCCAATCCGTATCTACATAAGCCACTAGCCATGTCTAAGCGTATTCGCACGGCAGGTTTTGCGGAAAAGCAGGCGGAGCTGAGCCACATAACTATGAACTATGTTGAAGGCCCTAAAAATGGTCCTCCATTAGTGTTAATACCCGCTCAAATGGGAACCTGGCAAAGCTATCATAAGGTCTTACCCATACTTGCCAAGCAATTTTGGGTATTTGCCATTGATGTTCGCGGACACGGACGCAGCAGCTGGACGCCCGGTGATTATACCTGGGACACTGTTAGCGAAGACGTAGCGGAATTCATCAGCACAGTTATCAAGCAGCCAGCTATCCTGTCAGGCAATTCATCTGGCGGCATCATTGCGTTATGGTGCGCAGCTCATGCTAGTCAATGGGTGTCGGCTGCTGTCTTAGAGGATGCGCCAGTGTTCTCGACCGAGATGCCACGTTTTCGTGATCAAGATAAATTTGTATATAATGGCATCAAACATACGGTTGAAGCCATCGGAGACATCCACCATCGTGATCTGGCCAACTACTATGCTAATCAAGTCATGCCCATTAACGAACGCCGCGTGAAAAGAATGCCACAGTGGTTTGTCCGTTGGCTTTCAAAGAAGCTCAAACAAACTGAAAAACGTCATCCTGGTGACCCAATTGCTCTTGATCAGTGGTATATACCATATATATTGAAGCTGCAATTCACCTCACTCAAGATGTACGATCCAGATTTTGGTCGGGCCTTTGTTGATGGTCGTATGTACGGTAATTTTGATCACGCTCAAGCGCTAAAAGCTGTCCGCTGTCCACTCCTGGTATTGCATGCCGACTGGCAGCGACTGCCACAGTACGGCTTGGTGGGTGCTATGGATTATGACGATGCGAAACATATCCAGCAGTTAGCGCCGCAAATGCACTATCAAAAAATCGCCGCCAAACATGTCATCCACGTCTTTAATCCACGACGGTTTATCGAAGCTATTGTTAATTTCACCAACCAGGTACTATAGAACTATGTTCGACCGACTCATCCATCGCTGGCTGCGCGTACCGTATAAACTATACGTGCATGATTTTCAAACACCGAAACAGCCTCGCGCCACTGTCGTGTTGATTCATGGCATCGGGAGCTCGTCGGCGATGTGGCAGCGAGTCGTAGGGCGTCGTAGGATTGATAAAACGACTCGCGTACTAGCGGTCGACTTGCTCGGTTTTGGCAATTCACCGCGACCCCACTGGAAGACCTATGATGTCAAAACGCAGGTCGATTCACTAGTCGCAACCTTGGCACAGCAGAAAGTCGATGGACGAATCATCTTGGTTGGCCATAGCTTGGGGGCGCTCGTGGCGGTACACGCCGCCCGATATTATCCTTCATTGATCGATTCGCTCATCCTGTGCAGCCCGCCGCTGTATCATCCACAAGGCAAAGATCGCCCGGCTGAACGCCAACTGCGTGCACTGTACCAAAAAATTATCGATAAACCAGCGCTCGGCAAGGTGATTGCCAGCGATTTTGCCAAGAAATACAAGCTATTCAATCCTGGCTTTCTCGTCGATGAGTCAAATCTGCCAATCTTTCTCGACACCTTAGACGCGGCCATCATCAACCAAAAGGCGCTAACGGAAATTGCCGAATTGACGATGCCGGTTGAAATATTTTACGGGCAATTTGACCCAGTCATTATCAATAAGAACCTACGAAAATTAGCAAAGCAAAAGCACATCGCCGTCACTAAAATGTTAGCAAGTCATGAGATCGACAAACGCTATGGCCAAGTTGTTGCTCAAGCGATCAATCGGCACGCCATCGGAGACGACTATGGCCAAGCGTAAAGATCCAGCCCAGGAGCGCCAGAAAAAGCGTGAGCTCTGGATCAATCGCACGATACAGTGGAGCGGTCTGCCTAGCGCCGAGGTCGAGGCAAGGCTGTCACAAACCCGCACCCAGAGTTTTCGGCTCAATCCATTGGTCGATAGGGAAGTCGCCCCCAAACTGCTGAGCCGCCAGGTTGCCTGGTGTCCGGATGGCTACGAAATTATCCCGGAGTACATCGCTGAATATCAGCAGCTGGCTGACGGCGGACGCGGCTATATCCAAAATGCCGCCAGCTGGCTGCCGGTCCTGGCGCTTGCACCTGCGGCGGGTGAACGCATCCTCGACCTGTGCGCTGCGCCCGGCGGTAAATCCAGCCATATACAGGCCATAGCCAGCGGTCAAGCCGACCTGGTCTGTAATGACAATTCCAAGCCGCGCCTGATGAAGCTCCAGGCCAATCTCAAACGGCTCAATGTTTCAGCCGAATATATGCTAGCTGATGCTAGAAATCTCTCCCGTCGTCAGCTGGAGGCCTTTGACAAAATTCTACTTGACGCTCCATGTTCTGGCGAAGGGCTGATGAGCCTGAACGCCAGCGATACTCCGTTGTTTGACAGCTGGTCGGTGGCGCATATCCGGAGACTGAGTGACCTGCAAAAACGCCTCATCCTCGAGGCTTGGCGACTGCTGAAACCTGGCGGCACGCTTGTCTACAGCACCTGCACCATGGCGCCAGAAGAGAACGAAGCAGTTGTCGACTGGTTGCTGCACCGTCAGTCTGATGCTAGCCTCGTACCGATTGACATCACACCGCTGCCACATCGTGTGCCTGTCGTCCAGTCGTGGAATGACCGCGCTTTTACGCATGACCTAAGCGGTTGCTTGCGCCTGATGCCGGGCAGGCTGACTGAGGCGTTTTTTGTTGCGGCATTTCGTAAAACACCTCTCGCCGAATCAATGGTATAATAAGACTATGAGTAAACCCGTCATCCTCACCGGCGTGCGCGCCAACAACGATATTCACATTGGCAATTATTTTGGCGCCATTTTGCCGATTGTTGATATGGCGAAACGCCGCTCGTCTGATTATGATATCAATCTGTTTATCCCGGATCTTCACAGCTTCACCACGCCGATCGACCACAGTAAATTGTATGACAGCATCCTCAACAACGCCCGGATTTATACGGCCGCCGGGCTGCCGCTGGACAACCAGGCGATTCATCTGTACCGTCAAAGCCGCGTCCCAGCCCACAGCGAGCTGGCGTGGATCTTGGACTGCTTCACCGGATTTGGCGAGATGAGCCGAATGACGCAGTTTAAGGATAAGGGCAGTAAGGTAGACGCCCGAAACATCGCTGAGAGAATTAAAAAAGCCCTTGACGCACAAAAAAGCGGTGATATTGTCTCGGAGAGAGTAGAACTTATGCGATTATATAATAAATTGGTTTTTGAAAAAGAAGTTTCCGTCGGTCTCTTCAACTACCCAGTCCTGATGGCGGCCGACATCTTGCTCTACGGCGCCACTTACGTGCCAGTCGGCGACGACCAGACGCAGCACCTGGAATTCACCCGCGACATCGCCGAGCGGATGAACCGCAAATTCGGCGAATTATTCACCGTGCCCAAACCGGTCGCCGAACAGCACCGATTTTTCGGTAAAGACCAAGGCCTACGCATCAAAGACCTCGCCAACCCGACCAAAAAAATGAGCAAGTCCGACGACACCGGCAAGGGCGTGATTTTCCTAGGCGACGACCCGCAGGCAGCGCACAAAAAAATCATGAGCGCCACCACCGACTCACTGGGCAAGGTACAGTACGACCGTGACAACCAACCAGGAATTTCCAATCTGCTGGAGATTTTGACGCTGGTACGCCAGGACGCTGGGCGAGATGTCAGCTTGGAGCAGACCATCAGTCAGTACGCCGGCATGGAGCGCTACGGCGACTTCAAGCGAATCGTGGCGGATGAAGTGGCAGAATTCTTAGCAAATTTCCAAGCACGCCTGGCGGCAGTTGACAAGCAGGCCATCGAACGCAAACTGGAGTCCAGCGAGCGCGACATGAACGTCATCGCTAATGCAACCTTGCACCGCGTCCAGGCGGCCGTGGGACTACGGAGATAGGAACGCTCGCGTGAAAATCTCACCGCGCACCGTCCTCAAAATCGCCAGGCTATATCACCTGGCGGACGACAACACGCCCGTCAAAGCCTTACGCCATCTAAAAATCCAGACGGACGAATCGCACATCGTGGCGGAATTTATCTTAGACAAGCAGCATTTCGCCGTGCTCTACGGCTCGATCGTCGACGAAGAATCAATTGACGAATTGTGGCCCGGTAGGCCCGCCAACGCCGAGATGTTACCAAACCCGCTTGATTCGAGCTGCACCGAGACGCCGTTTCAGGGCAAGTTTGTCATGATGTTTCGAATTGTGCCGACCAAGCAGCGCCTGGACATCCACTTGTCCACGGACTTTGACCCGTCAATTTCGCGCAGCCTCTGGCAGAAATACATCAAAGCCGGCTATGTTTCGGTCAATCAGCGCGTAGTAACGACGCCGAAATTTGAGGTCGACGAGACTGACGAGATCGCCGTCAAGCTGCCAGAACAGGAGCAGGCCAGCGCAGAACTGCCGGTTCTATATGAAGACGATGACGTGATCGTAGTCAATAAGCCAAGCGGGCTGTTGACCCACGCCAAAGGCGGGTTATCGACCGAACCAACGGTGGCGGAAATTATTCGTCCCAAGACTTCGTTTGCCTCAGACACCGACCGGCCAGGCATTGTCCATCGGCTCGACCGCGACACCTCGGGTGTGCTGATCATCGCCAAAACTGCTGATGCTGCCGCCCACCTACAACAGCAATTCGCCCAGCGTACCACCAAGAAAACCTACCTCGCGGTAACTGACGGCGTGCCGAAACTAGCCGCCGCAAAGATCGACCTGCCGATTGGCCGCAATCCAGCCGCGCCCAGCACCTTCCGTGTCGACCCAAACGGCAAGCCCGCTCAGACAAACTATCAGGTTTTGGCAGTGGCTGATACCAAAGCATTAATTGAGCTCAAACCCTCCACCGGCCGCACCCACCAACTCCGCGTCCATATGGCATACCTAAACACACCAATCCTCGGCGACCGCGTTTACGGCAAACCAAGCGCCAGCCGCTTGATGCTCCACGCCTATAAACTGGAAATCCCGCTGCCATCCGGCAAGCAAAAAACCTTTGAAGCGTCCATCCCGGAGGAGTTTCAACAATTATTCCCGGAGGTTGCTACAACCCCGAACGAGATGAGCGAGGCTGCTCATGACTAACACCCGCCCACCGCGCACACCAGTGGTAGCGCATCGCGACCGCGCTACACTACACCAACTTGCTGAGCGACTGCCGCAGGCAGTGATCATCAACGCCGAGCGTGGGTTAGACGGTATAGGCACCGCCGAATATCTGGCGAAGCTCACACCATCAGAGGTGATTTGGCTGCAGCCGCTGGAGGCAAAAACCACAATTACAACTGAGCAAGTTCGCACCATGATCGCCATGCTGCGCACGCACGCCACGGTTCGCCGCGTTATCGTTATCAATCCAGCCGACCAGATGAGCGAGGCAGCACAGAATGCGCTTCTCAAATCCCTAGAGGAGCCAAACGCCAACACACATTTTTTGCTGGTGACCGAGAACGAACAGCAGCTACTGGCCACCATTCGTTCGCGCTGTCAAGTGCTAACCTTACACCGCACTTCGCAGGCACAGGATGAAACGCTACTTGACACCACCTCGCTCATCGCCAGCGAGCGGCGCCAAATCCTGTTCCTGGCCGCCGGACGGCCGCTGCTTATCCGCCAACTAGCACGCACGCCGAAACTGCTGTCCGAATATCAAGCTATCGCCGCTGACGCCAAATGCATCCTCTCTACACCGGGCTCATACGAAGCACTGCGCACGCTGCCGTCCTATTTCACCGACCGCACCAAAGCCCTCCAGCTGATCGACATCCTCCTCACCATGGTGGCGTTTCAGATGAAGACTCAGCCGAGCCCCACACACCAGCCCCTCCTTGATCGGATCATCACCACCGAAACGCGGCTGAGGCATAATGGCAATGTGCGGCTGGCGCTGATCAATATTGTGGTATAATGGATACATATGTCTGGATTATTAGTTATCCTGCTAGTTATGGTGTGGGCAGTTTGGTATCAGCCGTCAGTCGGCGAAGCGCAAAACTTACCAGTTAAATTGTCGGAGAAACTCGACAAGCTCTGGGCTATCGCTCAAGAGTCACTGCGCGAAAACAAGTATCTACGCGCCGAGAAAGCACTCCTAACCATCCTGCGCGTCGATGAGAAAAATGCCACGGCTTACAACCGCCTGGGGATTTTATACGCCAAGCAGCGCGCTTACAAGGACGCCATCGAATGCTTTGAGATCGCCCAGAGCCTCGAGCCGAGCGCCTCGAGCCTGCACAATGTTGGCCTCATTTACTACGAGACGCAAGATTATGTCAAGGCCGCGCTGGCCTTTGAGCAGGCGCTTGACATGGAGGCCGGTCATGCTGCCCGGCACATCGCCTATGCCAAGGTCCAGGAGAAATTAGGCAACACGAAGAAGATGCTGGCGGCGCTAGAAAAGGCCGCCGAGCTTGAACCAACCCCGCACACCTTGAACACACTCGCCCAAGCCTACGACAGCGCCAAGCAGCCCGAACAAGCCGCCAAACTTCGCGAGCGCGCCACGGCCATGCTCACACCCGACAAGCCAGCCGCCGCCCCGCGCCGTTCTCAGCACCCAGCTCATCCTCAGCAGCCACGCCAGCCGCGGCAACCACGAAAAGTAATTATGTAGACCTTGTCTTGGGTGACAAAACTTGCTACAATCATTCAAGATGCCGATTTAGCTCAGCTGGTTAGAGCAGCTGTTTTGTAAACAGCAGGTCCTGGGTTCGAATCCCTGAATCGGCTCCATTTGCATCGCCTTCGCACCAAGCGTGTAAGAACGTGCGGGCGCCGCGGTGCAGCAAGCTTCATGCCGGAATCGTGTAGTGGCAATCACAGGAGACTGTAAATCTCCCGCCGTCAGGCTTCGTAGGTTCGAGTCCTACTTCCGGCACCATATTAGTTATGTCACAGAGAGCGTTAGCCGACGCTCTTTTTAAATTGAATTGTACCTGAGCAACATGGGTATTTTGTTATAATAAAAACTATGGAGAAGGGAAGAACAATACCCGAGAAGAAAACAGCACCCATTGGTGCGCTTGGATACGTTATTATAAATGCAACAGATAGTGAAAAATCGGCAAAGTTCTGGAGCGCCGTAACCGGCAGAGAGCTGGGTGATGTCTCACCGCCATACATTGATCTACCATCGACTAATAATGAGGATGGGGTAGCAATTAGTATCCAACAGGTTCCCGATCAAGAATCTCTCGGGATGCATATCGATATTGTTGTCGATGATATTGACGAGGCTATTCAACAAATAATCGACCTTGGTGGAAAGCTCGTAGAAGAAAAGTCAGAAGGCAACTGGCGCTGGGTAGTTATGCAAGACCCTGATGGAAATAGGTTTTGCCTGGTGACTAACTAGCGACTATAGGTAACGTTGACTTTACTCATAAACAATGCTATAATTTCGAGCATGTTAGAGCTTATCAAGCGAGGGCTGATTACCTGGAACGAGCAGAAAAATCAGCGCCTCAAGTTACAGCAGGCCTACGTCGCCCTAGCCATCATCAGCTTAACGATCGGCGGCGGGCTGATCTTGATCAGTAATTCAGCCGCACATCTGGCCGCCTCAATCGCCGGTATCGTCGGCGTGGTCTTCTTGGTCAATAGCGTCGCCTGGACGGTACTGGACGCCATCATTGCACCGCGCTTGCCACGGCCAGCCAAGCCAACCCGAGCGCGCACCACAAAATCTACCCGTACTTCACGCTGAGTTGCTCGCCGCCGCCCGACATGCTATTATCAAATCATGAAACGATTTCCATTTGCCAAAACACTCAAAGCACTCTATAAACCATTACCACGCATGTCCAAGCAATCGCGCCAAGCGGTCGCCGACAACCTCTGGATTGTCGCCGCACTGCTGGCAGTGGTGGCTGCCTTGTCGCTAACCTCAGCCCTGTCATTACTGTCACAAGCTGATCATATCTCCCTCTTTGGCGTCGCCATATTTGTACCAAATATCGCCATCATCCGCTTGCAGCAGATCATCACGCTGATCTTTGCGATCACCGAAATTGTCCTCTTCGGACTGGCCATCTCACCGCTACGACGCAAGCAAACCCGAGGCTGGCTCTTTACTACCGCTGGCATTGTCGTTACGTTCCTTGCCACCGTTGTCACCTTTATTCTCAGCTTCTTCACTCATTACTACGACGTTGCGAGCGGAGTTGTCGCCATCGCCCTGGTCGCCGCTATGGGCTATGTGCTTAGCGAAATCGAATCTGAGTTTGACTCAGCCAAAGCTAACAAGCCGACAGCGCACAAAAAAGAGCCCAAAGAAACGACTGCGCCGACCACCCCTGAAGCCGCCGACAAGCCAGATCAGGTCGAGGCAGAGAAGTAGTCTGAGAACGCCATCGTCTTTGCACGGCCACGTGAATATGGTACAATACGAATGTTGCCGCGCCGTTTTCGGACGTAGCGGTGTGTCGCGATAGCTTCTACGCGTGAAACGTAAACATACGTAGAGCGCATGCCGCAGGCGATGGTGTAATGCCGCGATAGCTCAGTTGGTAGAGCGCATCCATGGTAAGGATGAGGTCTCGGGTTCAAGCCCCGATCGTGGCTCCATTTTGATTTTTAGATTACTAGTAAATTTTTAGCCAGTTTTTTGTTTTGGCGCCTTGATGTCAGTAAGGCCATGACTCCAAGATCCACAATAGTAGGTAAATTGTCGGGCATATTATTATCGCTAGGTAAAGCATCCTCAGAAATGCAAGCAATAAACAAAGATACTCCGATAACATCGACGACAGTTTACAGAATTATTTCCATGTATACAAGTGAGCACTGAGTGTTATTTTGTGATATACTACTATTAGTCTATTAGCATGAAAGTACAAGAATTTAAGAACAAATTAGAAAATACCTTAAGGGGTGACCTTAAAGTCTTGCAAGACAGGAATAATGATTGGGTAGTTAAGGGCTTTATAGACATTTACAAAAATATCTATACTATCTCAATAGATACAAAGGTCATATCTAAGATAATAGAGCTTATGTTATTCCCTACGATTTCGAAGTTTGCGAGAAGCAATAAGCTAAAAATGGTGCTAGCTGAGCATCAAAATTTCTATCCTGACATTACATTTATTGATGAGAGAGACGGGACTGCGTTTGCAGTAGATGTGAAATCTACCTATCGAGTCAGCAATACTCGGGTAAACGGTTTTACCTTGGGTGCTTTTACTGGATATTTCCGCAATCGTTCCAGTGGTAAAAATATAACTATGCCATATTCAAATTATACTTGCCACCTTGTTCTTGGGGTCATTTATACGCAGCAGCCCAATAAAATTGATGAAGAAAAAATATATACGATTGATGATTTACCGGAGATAGTCTCTGTTGTCTCTGATTTTGATTATATTGTTCAGGAAAAATATAAGATTGCCAACTCAAGACCAGGTTCAGGAAATACAAAAAATATTGGCTCGATCACAGAGATAGAAAAGCTACATAATGGTAACGGGCCGTTCGCTAAACTTGGTGCAGATATTTTTGACGACTATTGGATGTATTACCAAACTCGTGATATGGCTGATGGTGGAAATACGCCATATTCAAATCTAAAACAATACGTAGCATACAAGAAAAAGCTGCCGGATGCCAAATTATTAAACACCATCGACGAAGAGTTGTAGCTATGAGAGATCTGAACGTCGCGATTCAGCCATCCTTCTTACCGTATTTAGCAGAAGAAAAAATCATTACTGTATTTGACGAAATGCACCCTTTTCCAGCTACACGCTATCAGGGTTCAAAGAACAAATTAACAGATTGGATTTGGGAAAATATATATGATATAAATTTTACAACCGCACTTGATGCTTTTGGTGGAACCGGTTCTGTATCGCATATGCTGAAGCGCAAGGGAAAGGAAGTTATCTATAACGACATTCTTAGGTTCAACTCGATAATAGGAACTGCACTTATAGAAAATGATTCCATATTATTAACCGAGGAAGATATTGAATTCATATTAAACAATAACAGCGGTTCATTTAATTTTATTCAAAAAACGTTTAAGGGAATTTTCTATACTGACGAGGAAAATGCTTGGCTTGATAAAACGATTTTTAATATTGAGCTCTTGGGGGATAGGTATAAGAGGGCAATTGCTTATTTTTCTTTATTTCAATCGTGTATTATTAAAAGGCCGTATAATTTATTTCATAGAGCAAACTTGTACTTACGACTATCGACAGTAAAGCGCAGTTTTGGCAACAAAGCGACATGGGACAAGTCTTTCGAAAGTTGTTTTCGACATTTCGCAGCAGAAGCCAATAGCTCAATATTCTCAAACGGTAAAAATTGTGTTGCCCTAAATAAAGACGTAGTAACTTTTGATTCAAAAAACATTGACCTAGTATATCTTGACCCACCGTACATCTCTAGCAACGGTGTAGGCACGGACTACTTAGATTTCTATCACTTTCTAGAGGGAATAGCCAACTACAAAACTTGGAACAATAAGATTAATCATAGATATAAGCATTTACCTATAAAAAATAAGAAAAAGAACCCGTGGACTAATAAAAATCAGATAGAAAGAGAGTTCCATAAAATAATAAGTAAGTTTTCTGATTCCACAATAGTCATTTCTTATAGAAGCGACGGTATCCCGAGCATTGAACAGATATGTGATATACTTTCACAATATGGTAAAGAAATGTGCGTGGTATCTAATAGGGACTACAAGTACGCTTTGTCACACTCGAAAACAAAAGAGGTGCTAATCATTAGCAAATAACTTAAGCTAAGTCGTTTTGGTTTTGTTTTAGGCTACCTGGTTTGATATAAAAGAAGTGACTACGATGAAGCTCGTGCCGGGTTTTGCCGAAACAGTGGGAGCAGCGTTAGCAATGCGCCACTTATAGGTTATAATAAACATATGCTTCACAGCCTCACGCGCCAACTCGAAACGCTTGCCCAAGGCAACGAATCCTACGCCGCCTTTAATCAGCGTATCGTTAATACCAAGATGCCGGTCATCGGCGTGCGCGTGCCGGATTTGCGGCGGTTGGCGCGGGAATTAGCGCCTGACATGAGCGCAGCGGACATTAGCAAATTGCTAACGGCCAAGAACAAGTCATTTGACTACGTGCTGCTATGCGGGCTACTGATCACGCACGCTCGGCTCGATGAGCAGACGGCGATTAATTTGACTAAACAATATTTGCCACTCGTTGATTCGTGGGCGCATATCGATATATTTGTCGAGAAAAAGCGGCGCTTTGCTGGTAAAATGTGGTGGGATTTTGCGCTGGAATGTTTGCGGAGCGAAGCCGAGTTGACGGTACGTTACGGCGTAATTTCTTTGATGACTAATTTTTTGGATGAATCGCATATTGATCAAGTTTTTGCCGCGCTACGAAACGTTACACACGACGGCTATTACGTCAAAATGGCACTGGCTTGGCTGTACGCCACGGCGGCAGTGCAGTTTTTTGAGCTGACGTTGGCTGAATTAGAAAACGGACGCATCGACACTTGGACGCGCAACAAAGCTTACCAAAAAATGCGCGAATCGCGGCGATTCACACCCGAACAGCAACGTATCATTAGGCAACAAAAAGGAGGACACCAATGACCAGTAAACCAACCATTTCAGCAGCAGAAATTACCAAGGCGCTGGACTTCCGCCACGCCTGCAAAAAATTTGACGCTGATAAAAAGATCTCTGACCAGGACGTGGAGCTGATCCTTGAGGCAATTCGCCTCACGCCAACCTCGTACGGTTTTGAGCAATTCGACGTCATCGTCGCCCAAGATCAGCAGCTGCGCCAGGATCTGAAAAAATGTGCGCCGATTAACAAGCCGCGCTTCGATGCCAGCCATTTCCTCATTTTTACTGCCAAGACAGCCGAGGCACTTAGTGATCACATTGATCACATACTCCAGGACGTAAAAGAAATGAATCTGGTCGAGCGCACTGCCTACAAAATGTTCTGGAGGCAGTGGGCCAAGAAAGATTTCAAGCTGACGGACACGCCTGATGGGCTACACCAATGGTCAGCGCATCAGGCGTATATCGCCCTCGGCTTCGCGATGCTGGTGGCGGCCCAGCGGGGGATTGACTCGTGTCCAATTGAGGGATTTTCGATTGATCAAGCGACAGAGGTACTGACAACCCACCAGCTCATCGACCCAGCCAAAGATCTGCCGGTTCTCATGCTAGCGCTCGGCTACGCCAGTCGTAGCAACCAACCGCACCCGCGCAGCCGCCGGCCACTTGATAAGATGGTACGCTGGTATTAGCTCGGGGGCAAGAGCAATTTTCCTTGTCAGCGCCCCTAGCGTTTCCTAATTATCTGTGCTATAATCGGTCAAGATTGTAAATAAACGTAACGAGTAAAGAGATGGCAAAGAAGAATACGAAGCGAAAGTTGATTGGTTTGGTCAGTAATTTGAGCGGTCACCGCACGTACTACACCACGGTCAATACCCAAAACCGCACCACCAAAGGGCAGGGCAAATTGACACTCCGAAAATACGACCCAGTGGCCCGCCAGCACGCAACCTACACCGAGACCAAGAAAAACCTCGGCCGCAACGAAGTCAAGCCACGCAAGGGCTAATGACATCAAGCGAGAATCACCCCCCTAGGATAGGGGTGATTTTTTATTTGCGACAAACGACCAAATCAGTAGGCCGGTGTAATTCCCATGCGCTAATCTACCGCTGCGCCACGATCATATCAAGCAGGGTATTGACATATTCAGCCGAAGCTACCACCGACGACGCGTTATGCTCACTTACCGCGCCAGTTTTGGTAATGCACCGCTCGCGGATCAAGTCAACGATTCGCTCTGCTCGCACCATCTCTCCTGTCTCGATATAGTATTGCGCCAGCCACAAACTAGCAACCACGCTACTATCTGAATCCTCCACCCGTCGCTTGAACAGACCATCAACTGCCGCCAGTGTTTGTGTCGCCTCGTCAACCAGCTGCTTGGTTCGCTCGGCCTCGCCCTCAACACCGAACATATAGGCGGCATACACCGCATCCATCGTCACCTCGTCAGCACCACGTCCCGCTAGCTGCGCGCTGATATCATCAGCGCAGGTTCGCCACTGCACCGCATTGGCTGGGTCGTCGTGCTGCTGCGCGAGTTCGCTCGCTTGCTCCAGCGCCGCGCGCGACAACTGCCAAACGAACGCCGCGTCGTCGTCTGCCACCGGATTATCCCAATTATCCGTCAAAAATGTCGCTACCTTGGTGGCCACCGACTGATATAGCTGCCGCGAGCGCTCCACGCCAACTCGCGACGTCGCAAATTGACAGAAGATAAATAGTACCGCCGCCGCGTCCGCCAGGCGCATTGGCGGCCGGTCTTGGCGCCACGCAGTATCAGTCGCCACCGGCTCACCATCCGTATAATACGCTGGCGCAAAGTAGCCATCAGTCTCAAATATCCGCCGGCAAGCTTCGAAAAACATCGCCGCCTCATTGCCATACCCCAGCCGAATCAGCGGCCACAGCGCGAATGCTGCGTCGTATAGACGACAACCGCCCACCGCGTCATCAGTCAGTACCAATCCAGATTCATCCACGTGGGCTCGCAGTGTCAACAAGGAATTAATAAAGGCCTTACGGTGTGGTAGCGGCAATTTCTGGGCTGCGCGAAAACCGGGGCTCAGCCACTTGTGCCAAAAATCCGTTGTCCGCGCCAAGCTCCGCACTAAGCCGATACTGCGCGTCTTTTCGTGCAGCCCCAGCGCTTCCTTGATCGACGTCCCGGCCGCGAGCCAGTAAGTGCAGCGATCCGACGCTAGCGCTGCCAGCCGCAGCGAACAGCCCAGCACCGAGTCAGTCATGCCATATTCATGCGGACAGCCCGCCAGCTCACCATCCTCCGCATCGCGCCACGCTCCATCGAGCCCATCACCAAATCGCCCGACCGTCCACCGATCGAAATCATGCCCATCAAATGTCCGCAGACCAACAGCAAACGCCCGCCGCCCGCGATAATGCAGCAGCGCCCGCGAAGCCTCGACATACTGCGCCGTATCAATCGCTTGACCATCATCGTATAGCCGAAACGCCTGATGCAAAAACAACCTCACCTGGCGCGTCTCAGTTCGCAGATTGACCACGTGAATATTGCGGCCGAACACATTGACCTTGCTATCGACAAAATCATCGCACTCCAGCACCAGTCCCAATCGCTCATGCTTGAGCACCGTGTGCGCCACCAGCGCCCCCTGCGGCAGTCGCATCGTCACTTGCCACGATCCATCATCAATCCACGAAAACTCGCCGTCCACCCACACGCCGATCCGATGCACGGCCTGATGGTTCTGGACTTCGCGGCCAACGTGCGGGAACGACAGCGAACTCACTCGGCCAAACTGATCGAGCTCAACCGCCAGCCTGCCATTTGCGAGAAGCACCGACATCAAAACCTCTCGTACCGATGCGCGCTCAGCCGCCAGCGCACATCGCGAATTGCGTTAACATAATAGAGGAAGGCCTCGTACGGCGAATCATACGGACTGAAATAGGCGTGGACGTCGCCGTCGGTAAACCACTTGGTGCACATATAGTAAAAATGATCAGACGACTGCAGTCGCCGCCAGTCAGTGATCAGCTGCTCATCGCCACTCCTCAGTACATCAGCCTCCAGCTCATACAAATACCGCAGCGCTTCTTTCTGTAACTCATTGCCATTCCACGCTGTCAAATCGCGCTCACTATCCGCCCAAGTCACCGTCTCTGGCATACTAATATCACCAACCGGCCGATGCGCCGCCAGCGCTTCAAACACCGTATAAAACGTATTACCGCTAACCTCGAGCCACGAGGCAACAAATTGATCAAAAAAGCTAAAAATACCGCTATCCGACCACTGGTGCTCGCCAAAGGTTTCATAATCCATGAACAAATTAACCAGCGGCGCCTCGGCTGTCGCCTCCATCAGCCACGTCCGATATTTTTCTGCCGTCAGCGGCCAACCCGCCCACGACCGATTACTAAACCGAAAAGCGATATCGTCACTCAGGCGATAATTCTTGAGCAGCAGTCCAATCTTGTCCGTACCAACCGGCCGATACACATAATTCGGACTGCGCCACTCCAGCACCTCATCCCAACCCTCGGCTAACACACCACTAAAGCCAGCCGCCTCCGCCCACTTGGCGAGGTCGTTGTTATACGCTAGCTCGGTATTTGCGAGCACCTTGGTCTCGACACCAAACAGCTGGCGCAGCTTCTGCTGATGGCGACGAATTTGCTTCTCAAACTCGGGGCGCGAATAAAAGAACGCTAGGCTGTGATAATACGGGCTTGATACCAATTCGACCTTGCCGGTGTCGACCAGTCGCTTAAAGCTCTCGATCACCGCTGGGTTAAAGCGCTCCGCTTGCTCGAGGAACACACCGCTGATGCTCAGCGACAGCTTGAAATCATGATGCCGCCTGAGCAGCTCCTCCAACAGGGCATTCATCCGCAGATACGACTTCTCGGCGACTTTATGAAAAATTAACTCGTTGTTTTGGGCTGGATCATTCGTCTCGAAATAATCATGCCGCGCCGCCACGTCAAAAATACTGTATCGTCGCACCCGCCACGGCTGATGTACGTGGAGATAGAGGGTGATGCCTCGGCTCATACCCACCTCCTTTGGGCCGATGCTTGATACAGCGCGACACACCGCTCCGCAGCATCCCGCCATGACAGCCGAGCGTATTCATCCTTGACATTGCGCTTTAATGCCGATTGCAAGCCTGGCGAGCGCGCAATATTGACGATCTCGTCCGCCAGCTTATCAACATCCCAATAATCAAACCGCATGATGTTATGGAGTACCTCGCCAACACCCGACTGCTTACTGATGAGCAGCGCTGTATCGTGATGCGCTGCCTCCAGTGCCGTCAGCCCAAACGGTTCTGACACCGAACTCATGATAAATATATCAATCAGGTAGTAGGCATCGCGCCACTGCTTGCCGCGAACAAAACCAGTGAAAATCACCCGGTCGCTCACGCCCAGCCGCGCGGCTAAGGCCACCAATTCATCCCGCTGCTCGCCATCGCCCGATAGCAAAAATGCGATCTTGTCGTAGCGCTCCAGCGCTCTAGCTGCCGCCCGCACAAAATAGGTCAGTCCTTTCTGCACCGTCAGCCGTGTCAACGCACCAACGATGGTATAACCATCGGTCTTGAGATCCTCGAGGTATTTGTATGTCGCCGTGTCGTACTCATGCGGCGGTAGATCAGCCAGGTCAATCGCATTATATACCACCTCAACCTTATCTGGCGGGATATGATAATTCTTAACAATCATGTCCTTGGTAATACGGCTAACCGCGATAATTCGATCAGCCATCATCAGCCCCTGCTGCTCAATCTCATGCACCAAGGGATTACCCGAATGCTCGCCCGAGCGATCAAACTCAGTAGCATGCACATGAACAATCAACGGAGCACCCGACACCTCCTTGGCGATCACGCCAGCCTCCATCGTCAGCCAGTCGTGAGCATGAATGGCGTCCGGTGGATACATCCGAGCGAACTGCCTGACAAACTTGCCATAGCGGCGCTGTAACCGACGCATCGGTTCAAGCCCGTGCTCATCACCATCCTCAGTATCTGGCGCAACACCATGATCATACGCCCCGCAGTCTCGACAGCCCGGCGGCAGCGGCGAGGCCGCATAAATGTTCATATGGGTAATATTCGGATGCTCGGCCGAGTAGGGCACAACAAAATCAATAACAATACCATGCGCTGCCAGCGCCTTTGACATCTGGTAACACGCCACACCGAGGCCGCCACAATTGTGCGGAGGAAGCTCCCACCCTAGCATCAAAATTCTCATCTTATTCCCAGTATAGACCGCCGCTTATGCTTTTTCAAGCGCATCTGGCATTTTTTTCACGAGATCAAGGCATTATTTTCACAAGCGGCGAATTGATATGCGCCGTCAATTCTACAGCAAGCCATTAAAAAACGACTTTCATCAAGTCGTTACGCCATAAATCGTGGCAGGGGCAGTAGGAATCGAACCTACCTCTGCGGTTTTGGAGACCGCCATTCTAGCCGATGAACTATGCCCCTACACCCCGCGCTAACGGGTTAGCTTATCTATTATAACAGAAAAAAATATTCTGCAAACTGACCCAAACTAACCATTTTGAGAAAATATGATATAAGTTATTGACAAAATAATGCTTGTGTGATAATATTGGGGAAACAACCAGTGAGGAGGATGTTATGAAATTAAGTACAAAGCTTAAGATCGTGGCGCTGTCGCTGGTCGCTGCTTTCGGAGCAGGACTGGTCTACTACGCCAACGCAGAAACAATTGACAATACCCGCGACTGTGACAAGTACGCCGTGGTGTATTGTGGTACCATGTCGGTACAAGAGATGCGCGAACGATATTTCAACAAAGGCGTATCAACAATTTATGGCGCGTTCGGTATTTCCTACGAGATGCTGAGCGGCAGCTACGTTAATGGTGCAGTCTACCGTAACGGCGAGGTTCGCCTCGATAACGGCACCGTTGTTGCCACCAACGCTCGGACAGCCATCCGCAACATTAGCGGCGGCACACCAATCTCAGGCACCAACGCCAAGGTCGTCCCAGCCAGCCGTATGGGTAGCGCACAGCGGGCGTTTATCCGGCTCGATGAGCAGGGCCGCTTTAAGTTCGCCATCATGACGCCATGTGGTAACCCAGTTGTCGCCACCAACGTTGTTGTACCACCAAAACCGAAACCACAGCCAGTGGCTACTTGTAAAGCACTTGACCAGCCAGTCATTAGTCGTCAGACTAACACGGTCGCCCTGAAGGCTCACGCAACAGTCGAGAACGGTGCAACCGTTAAGTCATACACCTTTAGCATCACCGATGCTTCGGGCAAGGAAGTCTTCTCACGCAGTAACACTACTTCAGCGCTGACTAGCGAGACCAGCGCTACCATCAAGGAAGCGGGCACTTATACCGCTCGCGTCACAGTCACAACCAGCCTTGGTGATCGCACCAGCAACGACTGTGTCAAGCAGTTCACCATCCAGCCAGAAACGCCAAAGGCTAACCCTGGCATCAAAATCGAGAAAAAGGTTGATGGCCTCAAGCACAAGACCGTCCAAGTCGGCAACGAATTCCCATACCAGGTAACCGTCACTAACACCGGTAACGTTGACCTAAAGAACGCTGTTGTCACCGACAATGCGCCACAAGGTGTTACCTTCCTGAAAGCATCTGAGGGCACGCTCCAGAACAATACCTGGAAAGCAACAATTGCTGAACTCAAGCAGGGCGCATCAAAGACCTTTACCATCACGGCAACCATCAAAGAACAAGTTACTGGCAAGGTCGTCAACACCGCCTGCGTTGATACCCCAGAGATTCCTGGCGACAAAGACGGCTGTGACAATGCCACGGTTGATGTACCAGAAAAAGTCGAGGCCTGCAACGTTCAAACTGGCGTCATCGAGAAAGTCGAGAAGGGCAAAGAGAACACACCACCATACACCACTGATCTGAGCAAGTGTGAAAAGATCAAGGTCTGTGACGTCACTACCAAGACCATCCGCGAAGTTACCAAGAAAGAAGCTGAAGACACTAAGCGGTTCGTCGGTATCGACAGCGAAGAGTGTAATCCAAAGCCAACCACCCCAACCCCACCAACACCAACCGCACTACCACGAACTGGTATGACTGACATGGTACTCGGCGGCCTGGGTCTCGGTGCACTGGTTACCTCAGCCCTAGCATACGTCGCCAGCCGACGCCAACTGTAAGAGACTGACCGCTCCGAGAATCTATATTCTGAAGCGCGAGGTTTCAGGCGAGAATCCCCCTTGGATAAGGGGGATTTTTTGTGTATACTAACATATATGAAACCTTTGCAACTTTCTTCTCCTCACATCATTGCCATGGTGGGCGTGCCGGGGGCGGGCAAGTCGCAATTTGCGGCTGAGTTTTCTGAGATGTTTCATGCGCCGCATTTGGACTCTGGTATCTTAGCGGCATTATCCGATGATGAGGCGGCTGTTAATTACGCGAGCGGTGCACTACTCAAAGAATTGATGAAGACCCATCAAACCATCGTGTTTGAAGGGGCAACGGAGAAGCGAGCCTGGCGGGTTGAGCTCGCCAAGACAGCCCGTGCTGCTGGTTATAAGATTCTCTTTGTCTGGGTACAAACCGACCTCGCTACCGCCAAAATGCGCTGGCTCAAGGCCAACGATAACGACGAGGCGGCATTTGATACTAAGATCAAACAATTCTCATCGCCGCACCCCAGCGAGCCATGCGTCGTCATCAGTGGTCGTCACACCTATAACACCCAAGCGCGCACCTTGCTCAAGCGCCTGGCCGACGTTCGCCCGAATACTACAGCCGCTCTGACCCAACCACAGGCTGTCCAGGCTGATACTCCCAAACGCCGTCCGCAACGTCCAGTGTTCAGTCGTATTCGCGTTAGCTAGGAGCTATACATGCCAACGATTACTGACGCTGAGTTTGGCGAAATCACGGTGAGGCGCTCGCACTTGGCGCGTCAGGTATCACTAAAGGTCGCGCCAAACGGGCAGCTGCGGATTAGCCTGCCGGCGTATACACCGCTGCTCGCAGCAAAAATGCTTATCAAGTCATCCCGGCCGCGTATTCGCGAGCTCCTGGCTGAGCATCAACAAGGTCACTACTACACGCAGGATCAATCAATTGGTAAAAGCCACCACCTGATTATCGAGACCCAGTCCGCGCTCGCCGAACCCACCATCAAGCGCTCCGGCACCCGCATCCTCGTCAAGCTGCCATCCGGCACCGACATTACTACTCCAGCCATCCAGCAGCGCATTCGCGAAGTCGTCATCACAGCGCTACGCAAGGAAGCCAGAAGTTACCTGCCACGGCGGCTGAAATTCCTGGCTGAGGAACATGGCTTTTCCTATCAAACCATCAAGCTGATGCACGCCTCGAGCCGCTGGGGCAGCTGCTCGTCGCGCGGTACAATTAGCCTGAATATCGCGCTGATGAACTTGCCGTTTGAGCTGCTTGATTATGTATTGATCCACGAGCTAGCTCACACCCGCCAGATGAATCACTCCGACGCGTTCTGGAGAGAGGTTGCAGCCATCGACCCGGCTTACAAAGCGCACCGAGCAGCACTGAAAAACCATACGCCGCACGTGTAGCATGTGCTATACTAAATCATATGAGACAAGGGATGGGCACGTGGCGCACGAGGCGCAGTCAGCAGCAGCATGCACACGAGAACATGGATGCCGCGCCAGAACATAGCCAGATGATGACGTTGGTAAACAGCTTGACCGATGCGGTGCTGAGTACTGATGCTCACGGCGTGATCACGATTTATAATGCGGCGATGATCGGCCTGCTGGACACCAACGCCACACTCCATGGCCACCACATTAACGAGATATTTCAATTGCAGACGCTCGGTAGAACGCCAATCAATGTATTTGAAGAACTGAGCAAATCGCCGTCAATCCGCACCCGTGACGATCTGATCATGCCGCTCAGCGATGGCGATCATTTGCGACTGGAGGCGACCTTTGCGCCGATTTTAGGCGGCAGCTCCAGCACTGACGGTTACGTGCTGATTCTGCGCGACGTCACCAAGATAAAAAGCCTCGAAGAGGAGCGTGATGAGTTTATCAGTGTCGTTAGCCACGAACTGCGCACACCGGTAGCCATTGCCGAGGGGGCGCTCGATAACGCTCGACTGCTCGCCGAGAAAGGCTACACCCAAAAGGTACATGAAGCGCTGGTGGCGGCGCATGATCAAGTGATGTTCCTCGCTAAAATGATCAATGACCTTGGCACCCTATCACGCGCTGAACGTGGAGCGGCGGACGAGACGGAGACGATTAATTTGATGGAGCTGGCTAGCACGTTACACAGTGAGTTTGCACCGCGAGCGGCCGAGAAGGGGTTGCGGTTTGACCTCGACGTGAGTGCGCAGATTGGCGTGATCAAGGTTTCGCGGCTGTACTTGACCGAACTACTGCAAAACTTCATCATCAACGCCATCAAATACACGCCTCGTGGCGGGGTGACGCTGCGGATGCACCGGCGTAACGGCGTCGTACAATTTGCGGTAATCGATACCGGGATAGGTATCGGCAAGACTGACCAAAAAAAGATTTTCCAGCGATTTTACCGGGCCGAGGATTATCGTACCCGCGAGACCAGCGGCACCGGACTGGGACTGTACGTTGCGAGCAAATTGGCGCACAAACTCGGCTGCACCATCTCTGTCAAAAGCCGACTCAATCATGGCTCGACGTTTAGCTTTGAGCTGGCCGACCCGCCCACGTCCGCGTGAAACCGCCCTTGCAATCACAGCCCGGACACGCTACAATAGACTTGACAGTCTGCTAAGAAGCAGACTTTTAAATTGGGAGAAACTATGGCTCAAAAAAACGCAGCAGAATCAAAGACGAGGGTTCGCCGCATCACCGCGAAAGATGACGAGACGAAGCAGCCGTCACCACATAAACCAAAATCAACCGCACCCACCAAAAAAACGGTGACAGCGACTGGCACGTCACCCAAACAGCCAAAAACCACGGCCAAAAAATCAGGCGACGTTGGCTATTTCAAGGGCGCGTGGCAGGAGCTCAAGTTGGTGCGCTGGCCGACTCGCTCAGCCACCTGGAGCATGACGGCGGCAGTGCTGGTGTTTACGTTGATCTTCGTGGTGCTGATTTTGCTGCTTGACGCCGGCTTTAACTGGGGCTTTAATCAAATTTTGAAATAGGAAAGGGAATTTATGTCATCAAATCGCTACGATTCAACTCGCTCGTGGTACGCCATTCACACCTACTCGGGCTACGAGGAAAAGGTTGCTGAATCCATCCGCCAGCGTATCAACGGCGTCGACATGGCCGACAAAATCTTCGACGTCATGGTGCCGAAAGAAAAGCAAATTCAGATCAAAAACGGCAAGCGCAAGGTTGTCGATGCCAAGATCTTTCAGGGCTATGTGCTGGTCGAGATGAAGCTGACCGACGAGACGTGGTATATCGTCCGCAACACGCCGGGCGTAACTGGCTTCGTTGGTGCTGACACTACGCCTACACCGGTGTCTGACAAAGAAATTACTAAGATCAAAAAGCGTATGGGCGTCGAAGAGCCAAAGCATCAGATCGATTTCTCAGTCGGCGAAGTAGTCTCCATCATTGACGGGCCGTTCAAGGGCTTTGATGGGTCGATCGCAGAAATTGATGCCATCAAGGGCAAGATCAAGGTCATGGTCAGCATGTTTGGCCGCGATACGCCGGTCGAGCTGGACGCGCTGCAGGTCAAGAAAGTCTAGCCGCCTGATCATCTGGCCGCGCGGCGATACACCGGTCGAGCTACCAGACATCTTTGGCTTCAACTACCTCGCTACTTTTGGCGAGGTAGTGTTGCGTGGCAAAGAGGACTAGCGCCACCGTAATTACCCCGAGCAGCACCGCCGCGATCGGCCACTGCCTAGCATCATACATCGCCATGATCAGCACTGGCACCGTCCCGATGCCACACGCCAATATCTTGCCGAACAACAGGGTCGCCAGCGTCACTTGGCTGTGACATAATCGAATGCTGCGCTTCAATAGATACGAGCCGCAACGCCCCAGCCAATACGGCAGCATCACCACCACACCCAAAACCGCCACCGTCATTACCGACATCAGTACCAGCTGCACCACCTGAAGGAGAAACGGTACCGCACGAGGCGTCGTATCGCTCGGCGTAGTGGGCGGGGCGGGCGCCGGCTGGACTGCCTCTGGCGATACACCGAGCTGCATGAGTAGGCCACTGCGCGCCAGCCACAACAACCCAGCACCGACGATAACCGCATAAGTAAAAATCAACAGGCTGTAAGCGAGCGCCCCAAACATATTGATCAGGCGACGAACCGGCTTGATGCTGCGAGCGTTCATGCTTGTATTCTAGCACAGTTTTCGTTATAATACAGTGGTTACGCACAGAAAAAGTAAGAGGAAACTATGGCAAAGAAAGTTATCGGTAATCTAAAATTACGTATCCCTGCCGGACGAGCAACCGCTGGGCCACCAGTCGGTTCAACCCTCGGTCAGTGGGGGCTGAACATGATGGACTTCATCAATCCATTCAACGACGCCACCAAAGATATGATGGGCAAGGACGTTATCGTCCACATTCAGGTGTTTGAAGATCGCACTTTTACGTGGAAGAGTCTGGGGCAACCGGTCGATGATATGATCCGCGAAAAAGCCGGCATCCAAAAGGGTTCAGGCAAGCCGCACGCCGAGAAAGTCGGCACCATCACTCACGCTCAGCTTCAGGAAATTGCCGAAGCAAAGATGGATCAGCTAAACGCCATCGATATCGAAGGCGCGATGAAAGTCGTTGCTGGTTCCGCTCGCTCAATGGGCGTAGAAGTCGCCGACTAATTTACGTCTGTTCATTCAAACAAAATTGCTCCCTGCCGTGGGGGCAATTTTATTGTGGTATAATCATTTGGTGATCACCAAAAACTTACTTGACACTGCCGTCATCGAGGCGCTACGAGCTGACAAACTCGTCGTGGCGCCAACTGACACTATTTATGGTCTGCTCGCTCGAGCTGATAGCCCGAAGGCAGTTGATGAGCTGTACCGCGTACGCCAGCGTGATCGCACTAAATCCTGCATCATCCTGCTCAGCAGCGCCGACAACATTCCCGAACTCACCACCAAGCAGCGGTATATCTATGACCAGCTACGCCACGAACGGCCGACCACTATTGCTGCCAGGGTCAGCCCCGACGTTATGCCGCACCTAGTACGTACTGACGCGACCTTGGCATTTCGTGCCGTACCACCAGACACAGCATTGTCTGAGCTGATTCAGCTGGTCGGTCCACTGCTCGCACCAAGCGCTAACCCCGCAGGGCAACTGCCGGCCACCACAGTCAATGAGGCAACCGCGTATTTTGGTGATGAGGTGGCTGTCTACGTTGACGGCGGGGAAATTAAGGGGGTAATGCCTTCACGGATCATCAAATTTACTGATGAGGGGCAGCTGGTTGCCTTGCGGCAATAATTTCCACTACAGCCAACCAGGCGCCCGACGTCTTGTCTCGTGACCTATGAACTACGGCTGCTTGAACGGCCGCACCAGCTCTAGCTCTGGCCGTATCTCGGCGATACGCATCAGCTCGTTGTACTTGGCGATGCGCTCTGAACGCGACATCGAGCCGGTCTTGATCTGGCCCGTACCGAGCCCGACCGCCAGATGAGCAATGGTCACGTCCTCGGTCTCGCCCGAGCGGTGGCTCATCACCGTATTCCAGCCGGCCTTTTTCGCCATCATCACCGCCTGAATCGTCTCGCTCAGCGTGCCAATTTGATTTGGCTTGATCAAAATCGCGTTGCCAGCCTTTTCAGCGATCGCCCGATCCAGTCGCATTACATTCGTCACCAACAGATCATCACCAACCAGCTGCGTCGTCGAGCCAAGCTCTGTCGTCAGCGTCTGCCAATCGTGCCACGCTTCCTCGTCCAGTCCATCCTCGATCGATACCACCGGATACTCAGCCCGCAGCTGCTTGTACATCTTGATCATGCCATTCACATCGAGCGTGCGATGCTCCGTCTCAAGCCGATACTGGCCATCGCCCTCATGGAATTCGCTCGAGGCCACATCAAGAGCAAAGGCAAAGTCCTGCTCCAACTTGTAGCCAGCCTGCTGAATTGCGCGTGCTAGCAGCTTGACCGGCTCCATATTGCCGCCACGCACATGTGGCGCATAGCCGCCCTCATCGCCAACGGTCGTCGGGTAGCCCTCAGCCTTGAGCACCTTTGCCAGCGCGTGAAACACCTCGGCACTCATCCGCATCGCATCCTCAAACGTCGATGCACCAACCGGGATGATCATATATTCCTGAATATCCGTCGCACCCAGCGCGTGCTGCCCACCGTTCATCACATTGATCATCGGCATCGGCAGGCTCATCGTGCCAGCATTCGCCAGCTGATTGACATAGACGAAAAGCTCAATACCCTTAGACTCGGCCGCCGCCTTGGCAACCGCCAGGCTGACCGCTAGGATGGCATTCGCCCCAAGCCGCCCCTTGTTTGGCGTGCCGTCCAGCTGCCGCATCCGCTCGTCAACCCGATGTTGCGCAAATGGATCCATGCCGCGCAGCGCCCGCGCGATCTCGACATTAACATGCTCGACCGCCTTGAGCACGCCCTTGCCGCCATACGCCAAGTCACCATCACGCAGTTCGACTGCCTCGTGCGAACCAGTACTGGCACCTGACGGCACTGCCGCCCGCCCGAACGAGCCATCGCTCAACCGAACATCGGCCTCCACCGTCGGATTGCCCCGAGAATCTAAAATTTGTCGTGCGTGAATGTCTGTGATTGTGATATTGTTCATACCTGCTATTGTAGCAGAGACGAAAGAGCAGGGGCAAGCGGGTTACGACCTTCGCCTCACTCGTACAGGCTCTATGTTTCCCTCTCCGCTACTTTGCCGAGGCAGTACAGGGCTATCACACACCCTCACTCGTACTAAACGACCCGTCTTTGTCTGAAATTGAGCCGTTGTCGGACCGGGACAATTCTCGGCAAACTGCAGTACGTGATTTCCAGATTCATCAATCTCATCAAGAAGGCCCGCTGCTTGGCTACGTAGATCTTTATTAAGTTCTCCTAGTACCTCAGGATCCAGACCTGCAACATCAACCTGCACGCCGTCACCTCGAAAAAGTTGAATATTTGGATTATCTCTCAACCCCCTCAGGGCTAACTCTGCAGCCTCTTGGGCAGCCCGCCGTCTATTCTCCACATTCTCGCAAGCTGGCCCAGCAATCGGACAGTCCTTGCATTTACCTAAAAATTCCGCCTTATTCATAGTTACATAATTGTACCGCTACATTGCAAATATGTCAAACTACTTGCAAAATAACGTTTTACCATCTATGCTTGTAGTTAATTATGAGAGAAAGACGTTATCATTCACCAATAGCCGACGGACTATCTATACTGAGTAGCCCAAACTTTCAGCGAGGGGTTGATGAGGCTAATCATGCACTCGCCGCCAAAACAGAAGTGACGAAGAGAGGAGAGCGCCTCCCACGGGATAGGGATCCCGAAAACATAATCAAGCAGCACATCACCCCACACTTTCCGGACGACTACATCGGCTCGCTGGTCACGATCACAAATGTTACTGAGAGCGATAAGCTAGCTGTCTGCCAACTGAGAGGAGAGCTCCTGTTACCAGAGGCTAAAAGATGTATGGTTAATAAGTGCTCGCGAATACTAGCGGCGCTGGCCATTCGCTCCCAGGGAGATACGCATCACTTTCCACTCTCCCAAGAGACAATCAGCAATATTCTCCAATTTGATGTTCATCTGCCAACTGACCTACTAGCGGGTTACTTTTCGGCTCAAGCGACAAATCCCGAGATACACAAGACGATACTCAACATAGAAAATGCCGCCAAATATGCCGGCTCACCCGCCGACCGTGCTGCAATAATCGCTTGGGGCGTCCAAACATTGACTCAGCAATTGGGCGAAGATTTCTGTAAGGGTGGGTCGTTTTCCGGTGAAGGGTCTACATTCACGAGTGAAGGGGTTAGGCTTCCGTATAGCAAATTTAACGACATGAGATCCACCGGCTTTAGTGTAATCACTGACTACACTAATGACGAGCCAACTCCACGGGTTGCCCTTTCACTGGAAGATAGTGACGGTACTATTCAGGTTATCCCAGACCGTCGTTTCCTCTCTAGGCTAATGCGCCGTAACATCAGCGATGGGTAATATCTCGTAGTATAACCCTCGGTTGCTTTCCTGTACTATTTCAGGTATAATTTCACCATCATCAAATCAATGCTGGGAGGCAAATTCGCTCGAGAAGTCGCGAGTCGCCGTTTGTACCACAGAAAGGATTAGTATGGCCAAGAAAGCCGAGCTGTTAGAAAAAGCAGCAGAACTAAAATTAGCAGTCAGCGACAAGAATACTATCGCTGAGACTGAAGCGGCAATTGCCGAAGCTGAATCAGGCGCGCCTGAAAATAGCAAGCCGCACGATACCAAAGATAAAGACGTTATCGCCGAGCGCGAAGCCGTTGTCGCCAAGGCCGGCAAGCGCAGCCAAAAAGCCCTTGACGAGGCTGCCGAGAAAGCCGAAAAAGAAGCTCGCAAAGAAGCAGGCGACACCACGCCGCAATCCGACGACGCTGAAGCGCATGTTAAGAAAGGCCCGAAGCCGATCACGCGTCCGCTCCTAGAGCGCCGCGGCAAAAAGTATCAGGAAGCTGCCAAGAAGATTGAGAAAAATAAATTGTACAGCCTTGATGAAGCACTGAAACTGGCGACTGAGACCAGCCCGGTCAAATTCGACGCCAGCGTTGAAATTCACGTTCGCCTGGGCGTTGATCCGCGCCAAGCCGATCAGAACGTCCGCTCAACCGTAGCGCTGCCGCACGGCACCGGCAAGGACGTCCGCGTAGCAGTGTTCGCACCAGAGTCAGAGCATGCTGCCGCTAAGAAAGCCGGCGCTGACATCATCGGTGACGAGGAGTTCCTGAAGCAGCTGGACAAGGAAGAATTGAACTTTGATATCTTAGTCGCAACGCCGCAATATATGCCGAAGCTTGGCAAGTACGCCCGGCTGCTCGGCCCACGCGGTTTGATGCCAAATCCAAAATCCGGCACCGTCGCCACCGACGTCGCCAAGGCCGTGTCCGAAGCCAAAGCCGGCAAGGTCGAGTACCGCGTCGACAAGCAAGCCATCGTCCACCTGTCAATTGGTAAGGTTTCGTTTGGCGCTGACAAACTGGCAGAAAACACCCGTGCCTTCCTCGCCAGTCTGAACGCCCAAAAGCCATCCAGCCTCAAGGGTATTTACGTCAAATCTATCGCTGTCGCCACCACCATGGGGCCTAGCGTAAAGGTTGAAACTTCACCGTAAGGTTGGCTTGTTGGCATAAACGCGCTCCGCATTAAGCAGGGCGCGTTTTCATATTCCTGAAAATTAAAGCCAACATTGTCTTGCATCCCGTTGTCATTTCTGCTACAATTCTAAGGAACATTACCAAAGACAGCGTGCGACCGAAGGGAACTGAGGTGTAAAAATGCCGCCGAGGGATGAAACAAAACTGTTTTAATCACGTCTTTGGTAGTGCGAGAATCAAAGACGTTTTTGTTTGCTCGGCTAATGCCCAGAAAAACGAGAACCAGGTTCTCCATTACCGCACGTTAACAAATCGGTCAAATCACACAAGAACCAATCAAAGAAAGGATTTTTATGGCAATTTCACGCGATAAAAAACAAACTTTGGTTGCTGAACTAACCGAGCTGCTGAAGAATGCCAAAGGTACGGCATTTGCGCGGTACCAGGGTCTGAGCGTGGCCGAATTGCAAGAGCTGCGCAAGGCCGCTCGCGAAGCAAACGTCGTCATCAAGGTGGTCAAAAACCGCTTGGTACGCGTAGCGCTACAGGGCGTTGACACCTACAAAGAAGCTGACACCGACCTACTGGTTGGCCAGTTGGTCTACGCCATGAGCGCTGACGACGAGGTCATGCCAGCGAAAGTTCTGGACACGTTTGCAAAGACACATCCAGCACTGCAGTTGGCCGGTGGCTTCTCAGGCGAAGGCTTGAGCATCAACGAAGCTGACATCAAGGCGCTGGCGAGCCTGCCAAGCAAAGACCAGCTCATTGCCGAAGTTGTGGCACAGCTGCTCTCACCAGTCCACGACACCGTGGGCGCGCTTGGTGGCAATTTGCACGGTTTACTAGACGGCATCGAAGCCAAAGCTACGGCTTAAGTTTAGCAATCAATCATCTCGAGTTATTCGGTCTTCATAAGTCTCCGGTAAAGCGTTGCAGCCCGAGCGCCCTTGAAGGCGCCCGGCGCGAAAAGAGGAGGCGTTGAAGATTGGATGACTCGAGATGATAAATAATTAATAATCTAAGGAGAATACCATGGCTGATATTAAAAAATTGGCTGAAGAACTGACCAAGTTAACAGTTCTGGAAGTTAATGAATTGAAGAATCACTTGAAAGATGAATACGGCATCGAGCCAGCTGCAGCCGCAGTTGCGGTGGCCGGTCCAGCCGCTGGCGGCGATGCTGCCGCAGAAGATGAAAAAACTGAGTTCACCGTCACCCTAAAGGACGCGGGTGCTCAAAAAGTCGCTGTCATCAAGGCAGTCAAGGAAATCACCGGCTTGGGCCTCGGCGAGTCAAAGGCCATCGTCGACGGCGCACCAGCACCAGTCAAGGAAAAGGTGTCAAAGGACGAAGCTGAAGCTGCCAAGAAGACGCTCGAGGACGCCGGCGCTAGCGTTGAGTTAAGCTAATTTTTGCGTGAAACGACCGATTGTTTTCGTAGAGAAATGCCGCCCGGAGCTTATACCACGGGCGGTGTTTTATTGGCAAGGGTAAAAATTACCACATTTTTACCTGGCTATCTGTTGTCCTTGTGGAAAGACGAGCCGTTAGCCGATGCGAATAGGCCGGCGGGACTTGCACACTCACATAATTAGTGCTATATTACTTTCACGTACTATCAAAATAGACAAGGAATGCGAGCCATATGTCTGATTTACCGGAAAAGCAAGTTAAGCGCCTCAGGACGCTCATCCAAGAAGCAGAAACTAACTTAGCAGCAGCCAAGGAGCTGCTGATTAGCATCGTTGGCGACGACGGGCAAGTCGTCACGCCGAAAACCTCATCGGACGATGTCGCTGGCAAGATAATTGAGGGCGTGTTTGATGGCCAAATGATGATGGGGCCTGATGGCAAGAATTATCCAATCCCGGCGAACTACGCCTCAAAATCCAAGCTTGTTGAGGGCGACATCTTGAAATTAACCATCGCCGAAGACGGCAGCTTTATCTACAAGCAAATTGGCCCGGTCTCGCGCAAACAAGTCATCGGTACACTCGTGCAACACGACGGCGTTTACTACGTCGAAGCCAACGGCCGCGAATATCGCATCCTGCTCGCCAGCGTCACGTTCTTCCGCATCGAAGTCGGCGACCAAGTCACCATCATCATCCCTGATGACAATCCGGACGCCACCTGGGCAGCTGTCGAAGCGCCGCTATAGACTGTTTGACATTTGAAGCCGTCCCGGGCGGTTACCGGGCGGCTTTTGATATAATGGTGCTATGTCTGGGGAGTTTTTGCTAAGCTACGCCAGCTTTGATACCAAAAACCGGCCATTTCTGGAGTGGCAGATTGACGGCAAGACTGAGCGTGGTGATGTTTTGGGGCAGGAGTTGTCACTGGCGTTTGATTTTTCGGCCAAATATTGTACGGGTTGGGTGGATTTTGACAATCACTGCAGTCAGGTTTGTCCTGACGGTGCCACGGTTGATGAGAAATATGAAAACTGCCTGAAATGTCGTAACCGTACTGGTTTTAATCCAGCGTTTTATCACGCCGATTCGGTGTCGGCACAACAAGAAAAAATCAATCAGCAGCCGCACTTCGTCTATCTGGCATATTTCGCGCCGGGAGTTATCAAAGTCGGTATCTCGCAGGAAGAACGCGGCATTCGGCGGCTACTGGAACAGGGAGCACGCTTGGCGGTGAAGCTGGAGACGTTTGCTTCGGCGTTGATCGCCCGGCAGTATGAAGCGAAAATAGCCGGTCTGAGTGGCATCATGGAAACAGTGGCCATCAGCAAAAAGCTGGGGCTGATCAGGCGGCCGCTCGATACTGCAGCGGCGGAGCAGGCCCTAGCTGACACGCTGATACGCATTCAGCAAAAACTGGGGCTGGATTTTCCAAATCGGACGCTCATCATGTGCGAAGATTATTTTCACACGGACGGTCGAGACCTCAGTAGTGTGATTGATATGACGGGGCATAAAACCATGGCTGGCACTGTCGTCAGCGTCATCGGTTCAGTGCTCATTACTGAATATGACGGACAGCTATTAGCATACAACGTGAAAAAATTCATCGGCTACCAGGCGCAAACAATTGACGGCGCCATTAACATCGAAATACCCAGCACACAGCTGGCGCTGTTTTAATGCGTGCTCACGAGGCGAGTCGTCTTTAGATCAACCGCCAAAACGGCTTACTAATCCCGCACTTTGCGCTATAATACATAAGTATGAGTCAGGCACTGTACCGCAAATATCGCAGCCGCAGCTTGGACGAGGTGTTGGGGCAAGATCACGTGACCAATATCTTGCGCCGAGCGCTGGAGCAGGGGAAAATCGCCCATGCGTATTTGTTGACGGGTCCGCGCGGCGTGGGCAAAACCAGCGTAGCGCGAATTTTAGCGCATGAAATTAATAAGCTACCGTACGACGAGGAAGCCTCGCACCTGGATATCATTGAAATTGACGCCGCCAGCAACAACGGCGTTGACGACATCCGCGCCCTGCGCGAAAAAGCTCAAGTCGCGCCCGTTTCTGCACCGAAAAAAATTTACATTATCGACGAAGTCCATATGTTGTCCAAGCCTGCCTTTAACGCGCTGCTAAAGACCCTAGAGGAACCACCAGAGCACGTAGTATTCATCTTGGCGACTACCGACGCCGACAAGCTGCCCGCCACCATTCTCAGCCGCGTCCAGCAGTTTTTTTTCCGCCCCATTCCAGCGGACATCATGGCGCGCCAGCTGACGACCATTGCTGAGAAAGAAGGCTTTACCATCGAGGCGGACGCTGCTCGGCTGATCGCTGAGCGCTCGCGCGGCGGGTTTCGCGATGGCATCAGCATGCTCGATCAATTGTCGGCATTAGCCAGCCCTGATAAGCCGCTAAGCGCGTCAGACGTTGCTCAATACCTGGGGCTGAGCGCTACCGAGACGTTGGAAAACCTGCTGGAATTGTATCAGCAGCGCGACGCACCGGGAGCGCTGAACCTGCTGGGTGAACTAGAGCAAACTGGCATCGATCCGGTCGTCCTGTCCCGTCAATTATTGTCGCTACTGCGAGCGCACTTACATCAGCGCCCAGAGTTAATTACATTGGTCAAGCAGCTAATCGAGATCGACCGCCATCCGCATCCGGACTTGAAATTATTGACGATATTTATGGACAATAGGGAACAGGTGACCGACACATCGCCCGAGCTGATATCGCCGTCGATCACCAGTCCCAAAACCACAGCCAAACCGCCACTCACCATTTCCAAATCGCCAATAGATAAGCCAGAGTCATCGGCAGCTGATACAGAAACACCAGCTGCGCAGCCGGTAGAAAATTTGCCAAAAACTACCCCAAAGAATCAGCAAACTAATATCTCTAAGGGTAAGGAAACCGCAGGCACCGCCGCCCTGGCAGACCATCAACCAACGTCGGACAATCCGCCAGCCTCCGCCACAAACATCGACTGGGATAAAATCATCACCCTCGCCAAGGAGCAGTCATTCGCTATTGCGACATTGTTGCAACAGTGCAGCTGGCGGCGAGATGGCAACACCTTAACCCTGTACGTTGGCAACGCCTTTAATAAAAAGAAGCTGGATGACGCCAAGAATCGCCCGCTTATTGCGACAATTGTGCAACAAGTCGCCGGCACCGAACTAGATATTGCGACAATTGGGCAAAAAGCCCCGCCCAAAGACGCCGAGCTTGCGAAGATTGCCGAGCTAATGGGCGGCGGCGAAGAAGTTAACCTGGAGGAATTATCATGAGCGAAACAACCCAAACCGAGACCATCGCGGGCAAATTACCGCCCCAAAACCTAGACGCCGAAAAAAGCCTGCTCGGCGCGATTCTCATCGACGAGGAAGTCCTGGCCGACGCCTCGGAAATCGTCCGGCCGGCTGACTTTTACGACAAAAACCACGGGCTGATCTTTGGTGGTATGATGCGGCTGTTTGAAAAGCATAAGCCAGTTGACCTCTTGACCCTAACTGATGAACTGAAGCGCAAGGACGAGCTGGAACTCATCGGCGGCTCGGCATATTTGACGGAACTCACCAACTACGTGCCGACAGCAGCGCACGCAGCGGCATACGCCGAAATGGTGGCACAAACGGCGGTGCGGCGGCGCCTGATCAAGGCCAGCAGCGGCATCACCGAGCTTGGCTACGACGAATCGACGACGACGCAGGAATTATTAGAAAAAGCCGAGGCCGAATTATTCAGCGTCTCCGACCAGTCATTGAAACAGGATCTGGTCAGCCTGGAAAGCATCTTGACCGATAGTTTTGACCGCATCGAGGAGCTTCACCGCAACAAGGGCAGCCTGCGCGGTATGCGGACTGGCTACCGCGATCTGGACACCATGACGGCGGGACTGCAGAAGTCGGATTTGATCATCCTGGCGGCGCGGCCGGCCATGGGCAAGACCACGCTGGTGACTAACCTAGCGTACAACGTAGCGACGATCGAGAAAAAGCCGGTGCTGTTCTTCAGCCTGGAGATGAGTAAGGAACAGCTGACCGACCGCATGCTGGCGGATGCGGCCGGCGTTGATAGCTGGAATATTCGTACCGGTAATCTGAGCGGCGATGATTTTGAGAAATTGTCTGAGGCCATGGGCGAAATGGCCGAAGCGCCGATTTACATTGATGATACGCCGGGCCTCAGTATTCTGGAGATGCGCACCAAGGCTCGCCGGTTGGCACACGAAGGCGAAATTGGCCTGATCATCGTCGACTACCTGCAGCTGATGCAGGCCACCAACAATCACAACGGCAACCGCGTCCAGGAAGTGTCGGAAATTTCCCGCGGCCTGAAGTTGATCGCCCGCGAGCTCAACGTGCCGCTGATCGCTCTGAGCCAGCTGAGTCGTTCAGTTGAGTCGCGCACGCCGCCAATTCCACAGCTAGCCGACCTGCGCGAATCTGGCTCCATCGAGCAGGATGCCGACATCGTCAGCTTTATTTACCGACCAGGATATTACGAACCGGACAATCCGGAAGTCCAAAACATCACCGACCTGATCATCGCTAAGCACCGTAACGGCCCGGTCGGCAAGATTCAGCTGTACTTCCATCCAGAGCGCCTGCGTTTTATGAGCTTGGATCGCAAGCATGACTAGAATTGTGCTATAATCAATACCAATGAAAAAGCACAAACTCGCCGACTCGGCTGTCTATCGCTGGCGCTATTGGCTAGGCTATATGGCGCTGGTTGTGCTATTTTGTGCGGCCATCACCGCCGCTAGTTTGTATGCCCCGGGTGGCGTAACCGAGGCGGAAATTGAGGCGCTTAATACTACCAATGCTATTTCGCCGAGTCACCTCGGATCGCTCGCTCAAACTAACTTGCCATTTCACCTCTTGCAGCGTGGACTGTTCAGTGTATTTGGCGTCACCATCTATACCATCAAGCTGCCGTCGCTCATCCTGTCATTCATCGCCGCCGTCGCCGTATTTTTCCTATTGCGGCGCTGGTTCAAGCCCAATGTCACCATCCTGTCGCTCGTCATCATGACGGTCACCGGCCAGCTAATCTTCTTTGCCCAAAGCTTCACACCGCACATCCTCTACATCACCTATGCCGCGCTCATCCTGCTCTTTGCCAGCCTGATCGTTCAGCGCGCTAAAGGCTCGGCCTTGTGGCGGCTGCTGCTGGCAGCGACGGTCGGCCTGAGTCTGTTTACGCCGTATTTTTGGTATATTCATCTGACGCTGCTGTTGGTAGCGCTGATCCACCCACACACCCGCTACGCGCTACTCGCCAAGCGCAATCGCTTCAAGTGGCTACCAGCGATCGTCGTTCTCGCGCTCACTAGTGCGCCGGTAATTTTCCTCGCCGCGACACATCACGATCTACTCAAATCACTGGTCGGTATTCACAGCCTCAGTTGGGCGCTGGTCGATAATTTGCGGTTGCTGCTGTATCATTATTTCTGGGTTAAACCGACCGTTATCGGTGGTCAGATCGCACCAGTGCTCGACTTTTCGGCGCTGTTTCTGATCGTGCTTGGTCTTTTCAAAACCATCCAGCACCACCACACCGCGCGTTCGTACATGATCGGCGTCTGGCTGCTGTTGAGTTTGCCGCTGCTGGTGCTGCAGCCATCAATGACCAGCATTATCATCCTGCCGCTATTTATCCTGCTGGCCGTTGGCGTCGAGGCGCTGCTCAATCAATGGTATTCGCTATTTCCGCGTAATCCTTACGCCCGCATTACTGGCTTATTGATGCTGATGGCGCTCATCGGCGTGATGGTGCTCTCGGGCCTCGACCGCTTTACCAATGGGTATCGTCATTTTTCAGGTGCAGTACATGAATTTAGCACCGACTTGCCACTACTACAAAAAGCCATCGCCGGCAGGCAAAACGTCGTTCTCGTCGCCAACCCGCACGAGGCGCCGCTCTACGAAACCGTCGCTCGCTATAGCAAGCACAAACTCGCCGTCAATCAACCGGCCGCGGAGGGTACTACGCTCGTCATCACCCGCGCTGAACAAATGGCGCACCCCAACACTGACGGCTGGACACTCGAGCGCATCGTCACCAATAGCCACGCCGAGCAAGCTGACCGCTTTTACCTCTACAAATCAGCGAGAAAATAGCGTATAATGAAAAAGTAAATTCAAGGAGGAATTAATAATTATGGCGTTTGACCAAGTCAAGATGTTGCAGCAGCTGCGCAAGGCCCAGAAACAACTCGGCAAAGAAATCATTGAAGTAGAAGCCGGCGACGGTGCAGTGATCGTCCAGATCACTGGCGAGCTGAAAATTAAGTCGATCAAGATTAATCCAAAGATGGTTGATCTCGATAACATCGAGCAGCTGGAGCACTGGATCCAAATCGCAATTCGTGACGGTCTAGCCAAAGCACAGGAAGTTGCTGCCGAGACGATGAAACCGCTGATGGGCGGGCTGGGCAACTTGCCGTTCTAATGAAACCGACGATTTTACCGGCAGCGCTGACGACGCTGATTGATGAATTTGGCGGGCTGCCCGGTGTCGGGCCGCGAACTGCTGAGCGCTATGCCTACGCCGTGCTTCGGCGTGACGCCCGGCGGGCCGAGCAGCTAGCGCGAGCGCTGGACCGACTGCACACACGCGTTAAAACCTGTCCGGTCACGTTCGCCTTAATTGATCATGATCAAGAGGTGTCGCCGCTATACCAAGACGAGTCGCGCAATCGCCGCTTGATTTGCGTGGTTGAAGAGCCACTGGATATCGTGGCGCTGGAGCGGACGGGGCAGTATAGTGGCACCTATCACGTGCTGGGCGGGGCGATTTCACCAATTGATGGCATCGGCCCGGAGCAGCTACACATCCCCGAGCTCATTGAGCGCATCAAGCGCGATAATGCCGAGGAGCTAATTATTGCCACCAACGCGTCGGTCGAGGGTGAGTCAACCGCGCTCTTTTTGCAGCGCTACCTCCAGGAGGCCGGCCTGACCATCACCATCTCGCGCCTCGCCCGCGGCATCCCCGTCGGCGTCGACCTCGAATACGCCGACCAAATCACGCTGACGCACGCGCTGGAAGGACGGCGGACATTATAGCTTGCTAAGGCCATCCTGCTTTTGCTACAATACAACTATGAAACCAGAGGTGGGAAGGGCACGCGACGAGGATATCGCGGCATTTTTAGCGAAATTTGACGATGTCGAGGAAGCAATTGACGCAATCCGTAACTTTGCCCAACCGGCTGTTTCGGCTGGTTTAGTTGATTTACCTCCAGCCGCCAAATCTAGCCCAGCCGCTAAGGTTATGACACCGCCCGCTGCCGCGCCAAAACGCTCCAACCGTTGCCATATCGCCATAACCGACCTCGCTAAATCTTACCGCGTCGGCCACCAGACCATTCCGGCGCTTGATGGCGTTAGCCTTGATATTTTTGCTGGCGAGTTCGTGGCCATCACTGGCGCTAGCGGCTCGGGTAAAAGCACTTTATTGCAACTCATTGGTGGACTCGACAAGCCGTCCACTGGCCAAATCCTCATTAACGACCAGCCGCTCAGCCGCTTGTCCGACCGGCAACTGTCGCGGTTCCGATCGCGTGAAATCGGCTTTGTTTTTCAATCATTTTATCTGCAGCCATTCCTAACCCTGTTCGCCAATCTGGAAATCCCCGCCATGTTTGCCCGCATCAAGCCCAAGCAGCGCCGCGCTCGCGCCCAGGAACTCGCCGAACTGGTCGGACTAGCAGACCGGATGCACCATTTGCCGCGCGAACTTTCCGGCGGTCAAATTCAGCGCGCTGCCATCGCCCGCGCTTTATTCAATCGCCCGAATATTTTACTCGCCGACGAGCCGACAGGCAATCTGGACAGCGCCAATTCCGACCGCATCATTGACCTATTTCACCAAATCCGCCGCGAACTCGGCACCACCGTCGTTATCGTTACGCACAATCCAGACATCGCCGCAGCAGCCGATCGTGAAATCCGCCTGAAGGACGGGAGAATAGCCGATGCTTAGAATCACCGATTCGCTGCGGCTGGCTGGTACCAAACTCCGAGTGCGGCGTATTCGCTTGTCCATCACCGTGGTCGTGTCCGGGCTGCTTTTCGCGGCGCTGCTGGCGGGACTGACTATGCTAATGGGCGCCCAGCGGAGCATCGAGGAATTTGATCGGGGCAGCCTGAATAATCGCTACTTGGTGGCGCAAACCGCCATTCGGCCAAATAATATTGAATTTACCCCAAATCTAACTGCCCGCGCCGAAGCCGAACGCACGCAAATGATCAAGGACAAGCAGGCGCTGGCCGCCCGCCTCGGCCTGCCATACGACCCCAAATCCGAACCACCGATCATGCAATCGTTTCCCGATAGCCCGCCGTACCCGAACAGCCAGAGCGTCATTGTCCAGCGGCTTATTCGCCAGGAGACCGCCAAATTACCGCGCCTCACAGCGAACGCGCAGTGGCAATTTGCCCGCACCCGCGGCGCCGTGCGGCAGTTTAGTATTCAATCAATCGCCGCCAATGGCATGCTGAACTATATGGAGCGGGGAATTGAGTCGTTTGACGACAAGCGCCAGCAAAACAACCAGCCGACACCGCTGGAAGAATTTAAGCAGCAATTCGGCAGTATAACCACCATCGACCAATCGCTACTGGGCGGCTATCTGCTGGCTGACGCCAGCGCCAAACCCAGCGAGATTCCGCTAATCATCCGCTATCAGGACGCCGAAGCGCTGCTTGGCCTCAAGCCGCTGGATAAAAATGCCAGCAATGACACGCAACTAACAAGACTCAAAGAATTGCGCCAAAAAGCCGGGCAGCTGACATTCAGCGCCTGTTATCGCAACCCGGCTTCGCAAGAATTACTGCAAACCGCCAAACAGCAAATCCAAGCTGCCGCCAATCAAGCTAAAAAACCATCCGCCGATTATGTCAAGCCAGACCGCGAATACGCCATGCCGTCCGCTGATTCCTGCGCTGCGCCGGCCGTCGTTAAGGATAATCGTTCCGCCGAAGCCAGGCGCACCGAAGCTAACCAGCGCCAATTTGATCAGACTTTCGGCTCAGCCCAGCCCGAACCCGCCCAAGCCAAATTTACTTTTCATGTCGTCGGCCTGATGCCAGACGGCATTAAAGCTACTCAAAGCGATATCGGCAGCTTCTTACAACAATTTTTAAGCACCCGCCTGGCATACACCTGGATCATGCCGCGCGGCTCAATGACTACCGCGGCACAAATGACACTTGAATCGACTATTCAAACCGCTGCCAACAATCATGATCAGGGCGGTGCCAACAGGGACGAAACGCTGGCTATCTATGAATTTAGTGACCCCAATAAAGCTCGCAGCTACCTGGCAGCCGCTTCTTGCGGCGAAGGAGCCGCCCAACCCGAACCCACCGGAGCCTCCAAAACCCAAAAATCTAATAAATCAATCTGCCTGCCGCGCTACGTAGTATTCGCGTCGCCCACCGGCAGCAACTCACTCGTTAATTACGACGCCATGGAACGCCTCAAGCCAATCATCATGTGGACATTCATCGGCGTAACGATCATCGCCGCCTTTATCTTGCTGATTATCATTTCCCGCACTATCGCCGACAGCCGCAAAGAATCCGCAGTTTTTCGAGCGCTCGGAGCAACGCGGCTTGATATTAGCCAAATTTATTTCGTTTACACCATGATCGTGGCACTGCTTACCACGCTGTTTAGTATCGCTGCCGGACTAATCGTCGTATATATCGCCGACAATTTGCTGGCTAGTCAAATCACCGCGACGCTGCGCATCGCCATGACGCCGAAAGATTTGGCGACAACTTTCCATTTCTGGACGATGGACTGGATAGTCATCGGCGCGGTCGCCCTCAGTATCATCGCTGCCGCCGTGCTGGCGTGCCTGATACCGCTCATCCGCAACACCCACCGCAACCCGATCAAAGACATGCGCGACGAATAGCCCCGTCACACCACTGAAAATCCCATCTGCTATAATAAGACTATGTTTGATACCGCCGAGCAACTTATCCAATCCGCCAATAACATCGTCATCATCCAGGCCGAAAACCCTGATGGCGACAGTCTGGGCTCTAGCTTGGCGCTGGAGGAAGTGCTGAGCGATTTGGGTAAAACCGTGACGCTGTACTGTCCAGTCGATATCCCCAAATATCTGCGGTATATTCGCGGCTGGGACAGGGTAGTTGGCGATTTTCCGACCCGCGCTGACCTAGCCATCATCGTGGATACCAGCGCTGATATTTTGCTTAGCAAAGTCTTAGAAACACCCGGCGCGCGGCATTTTTTGGAAACGCATCCGGTACTAGTTATCGACCACCACACCGCCGAGTCAACGCTGAGCTTTGAGCACACCATGCTCTCTGATACCGTGGTGGCGACCGGGGAATTACTATACCAATTGTTCACGCATACCGGCTGGGTCATCAACCGGCAGGCGGCTGAAGATTTGCTGATTGCCATCATGTCCGACAGCCTGGGTCTCACCACACCAAACACTGCCGCGTCGACCTTTCACGTGGCTGGCGAATTGACCGCGCTAGGCGCCTCCAATGCCGAAATTGAAGAACGGCGGCGCGAATTTATGAAGAAATCGCCGGAGATCTTGGCGTACAAAGGCAGACTAATTGAGCGAATCGAATATTTACTGGACGGACAATTGGCGCTGGTGCACGTGCCATTTGAGGAAATTCAAGCCTACAGCGACGCCTACAACCCCGGCGCACTAATCGGCGACGAACTGCGGTTGGTCGAGGGCGTGGCGCTCAGCTGCGTCATCAAAACCTATCCCGACGGCAAACTAACCGCCCGCCTACGCGGCAACTTACCGATCGCCGACACCGTGGCTGGCTACTTCGGCGGCGGCGGCCATCCGTACGCGGCCGGCTTCCGCGTGTACGAGAATTATGACGAGGCCGTGCGGGAATTGGTGACGGCGACTGATAAGGCCTTACGAGAGGTAGGGCAGAACTAGTCATTCCCTATGAACAATTATTCAAACATCCTGTTCCCAGAAATAATCAATGAAGCATTCCCAATTCTTGACGGCGCATCATATATTCGCCAGCTGGCGTCGCTTGTGCCACTCTGTCCCGACACGGCGTTTCATTTGTTTGACGATAAAAATGGAGGCTTTTTCGCGCTGGTAATGACGGATTATCCCGACCCGCTTTATCAGAGCGAGGAGTTGAAGCAGATTTCTGGCGAATATGAGTTTGAGTTCACTTACCTCATCAAGCCATACGCCAACGACCAGCATATTGAAATTCGTCCGAACGACGATATCGATAACAGTTTTTTCGTGCCAGACCCAAAGAGTTATTATCGGTATTATTTGGCGGTGACCAAGCAAAAGCTGGATTGGTGATTTTCGCGTACATAGCGCGGAAAGCGGCCACCGATAGCGAATGCGAGCCATCATCGCTACCCAAAATTTATTTACAATCATAACAGGGGTGAGAGAAGATATTATACCACATTTTTGACAAAATCCATTGACATTTTGTTCTATTAGTGATATATATCAGCTTTCGGCTCAAGGCTTTGTCTTAGGGCGGAAGTCGCCCTTTAGCTTTGAGCTTTCTCTAGGAAAGGTAGAAGGTATGTCCAAGAGTGCCCTCATCGTGTTTGCGATCATATCGATAATCGGTGTCCTCGGGGGCAGTTTGCTGCTCATCGACGGCGCATGCTCGGACCTTGACGTCTGTGTTGGGGTCAGAAATTGTCCGGAGGCGGAGAGCTGCTCCGCAGCGTTCTTCTCGGTGTTGCTCGGTTTTCTCGGAATAGGTGTCACGGTGTATGAGATAACAAGACACATAAAGAGGTGAGGACTAGGGCTAACGCCCACCGGAAAATAGCTCGCCGTATGCGCTCAATCTGATTGAGACAATGTGATGTTGTCTCTCGGGTTGAAGAACTCGCATGCAGCTTGAGCTCATTCGGTGGGCTATTTTCATTGGAGATAGATTAGGAATTGAGACCTATTCGCCCACTCATTCTGGGTGGTTCGTCTGTATTCGCTCATCAGCCACCTCTACCGTATCAACGAACTTCCGGCCAGCACGGCGAGCCAGCCACCACTGGGCCAGAGCGACGGGAACGACCACAGCGATGCCCGGCCAGAGCAGGGCGACATTTGGCATGGTAAAGTCAAAGAACTGCCTGAGCGGCTCAATGCCAAAGCTCACCAAGGTCACGAACAGCACGCCCGCCATATACAGTGTCCGCGCCAGGTGCGCCCGCTTGTCCAAAATTACACCCAACATCGGCCCGACCAAAAATACCAGATAAATCCCAAAGAACGTCGCCGTCAGGACGGTCATCGTCGCCGCCTCGGCCGCCTGATGTGGATGCAGCGTCACGCCCGACCAGTAGGTAAACGCCACGGTGAGACCCGTCAGCAGCGCGATCGGCGCCACCGCCTGCAATGTGTCGCGCCAGAAATGCGCCGGATTGACCCGGTGGCGCGGCCGTGGTGGAAACAGCGTCCACATGATCGTCGGCATGGTCACCAGAAAAATATTGAGAAACGTGATGTGCCGCGGCGCGTACGGATAATTCAGCCCGACCAGCATGGTACTGAGTAGCAGCACCACGCCGTAAATAATCTTGTGAAAGAACAGGGTGGCAATCACTTCAATCGCTTGCATAATCCGATTGCCCAGCTTCATACCGATCGGCAGGGACGTGAACGAATTGTTGAGTAAAATAATATCCGCCACCCGCCGCGACGCCGGAGCACCCGCGTACATCGCCACGCCGAGGTCAGATTTTTTCAGCGCCAGCGCGTCGTTAACGCCGTCGCCGACCATGCCGGTGAACTTGCCGGACTGTTTGAAATGAGCGATCAGCCGCTCCTTTTGCTCTGGCAGCACGCGGGCAAAAATTGTGTGTTCATCGGCAGCCTTGTCGAAGGCTTTGTCGCTGAGACCCGCTAGTGCCGAGCCGAGGATGGCCTTATCTGGATTATCGATGCCCGCTTCGCGCGCGATATGCTGAACGGTGCGTGGATTGTCACCGGAAATCACCCGAATGACCACGCCTTGCTCTTGGAGAAACTTGACCGTATCAATCACGCCGTCGCGCAGAGAATTACGCAAAATCACCGCACCAATCGCCCACCCAGAACCATCCGGCAGATCCTTCAACTTCGTCGTTTCATCGTCAAATTCCGCCAGCATCAGTACCCGTAGGCCGCTGTCCGCCCACTCGTCTAGCTGGCGCTGCAACATGGCGTCAACCGGCGCTAGCTTGGCCACAAACTCCGGCGCTCCCATCATCAATGTCCTGGCTTTGCCATCAATTTTTGCCCGGACGCCCGCCATCTTGCGCGCCGAGGAAAAGGCCATCACCTCGATGATATCTGCGTGCTTGGGCGGCGTGATTTCCGCGAGGATCGCTTGCCCGGTGATATTGCCGCCGCTGGTTTCATGAGCGATGAGGGCCGCCAGCTCGGCAATAGCTGAGCCCATCGATACACCCGTCTCATTAAACGCCACCACTCGCTCCAGCGTCACCTCATCGCTCGTCAGCGTGCCAGTCTTGTCCACCGCTAGCAAATTCAGCAGGGCCATTGCCTCAATCGCCGCTAATTTTTGCGGCAGCACCTTGGCCTGTGCCAGCCGCAGCGATCCGAACGCCAGCAGCAGGGAACTAGCCAGCAGCAATCCCTCCGGCACCACTGTCACTGCTGACGAGGTGATCGTCTTGAGGATGATCACCATATTATCGCCCGACAAATAATATACGGTAAAAATCAATATCGCTAACACAATCGCGCCGTATGTCAAGAAGGTAATCGCCCGCCAAATCGCTCGCTGCAAGGGCGTCAGCTCTGGCTTGTAGCGCTTGAGGACTTGGCTGATGGCGCCGGCTTTCGTCTGGTCGCCGACCGCCGTGACTCGCGCCGTACCTTCGCCCGCCAGCACCGTGGTTGCCGCCAGCACCGTGTCACCAGCCGCTTTCTCGACCGCCGCCGACTCGCCAGTCAGCATGCTTTCATTGAGCTCCAAGCCCTTCGACACTGTCACCGTCGCGTCCGCCGGCAGCTCATCACCAGCCTGTAGAATGATCTCATCACCCACCACCAGCGAATCATACGGCACTTCCACCGCCTGGCCATCACGCAGCACCCGCGCCCTGGGCGCACTCATCAGTTCCAACTGGTGCAGCACCCGCTTGGCACGAATTTCCTGCACGATGCCGATCAGCGAATTGACCACGATCACCACCGAGATAAACCAAGCGTCCCGATACTCGCGCACATAAATTAGCGCCCCAGCCAGCAGGAAAATTGCTAGCACAATTGGCGATAGTAAATTTCTCTTGATAATATCCAGATAATCTCGCATTATATTGCCTCACTCCTTTTGTAATGTAATCGCGCGCCGACACGATAGCCGCCGCGAGCGTCCGGGTCAAATTGGTATATTTCGCCGCGTTTAACTTCTGATATGACGACCAGGGCTGGATTATACGGCACCAGTGTTCGATAGTATATCAAGTCATCCGGCGAAGTAACATTCATCCCCGGAAAGACCGCCTGAAACTTCTCGGTCGCCACGTCGTCAAAGTAGTTCGGCTGGTGCTTTGGCGGCACGAACCGCTCTGGCCGCAAGCCCATTCGCCGCACCAATCGCTTGACATCGCCCAGCGTCATGATGGCCCGCGCTGTGATGTAAGCCAATAATTCGCCCGTCGCGTCAAGCACCACCGTCGCCTGCGCCGTGCGGCTGACATCGCTCATCGGCAGCACGACCGACTGGATCTCGACCGTCAGTCCAAACTGATCATCAATCAGCGCCGCGAGTGCCCGTTCATCGTGCATACCTACTATTTTACCATTGTTACCCGTGCCTCCGCCAGCGTGCTACAATTGACTCATGGATTTTGACACGCGCTACGCCACGCTGAACGCCAATCAGCGCCAGGCGGTCAATTATATTCACGGTTCGCTCCTGGTGATCGCCGGGCCAGGTACGGGCAAGACCGAGCTGCTGAGCATGCGCGCTGCCCAGATTTTGCGCCAGACCGACACGCTGCCGGATAGTATTTTGTGCCTTACCTTTACCGAGAGCGGCGCCGCCAACATGCGCCAGCGCCTGCGCCAGATCATCGGCGAGGACGCGTATAAAATTGCCATTCACACCTTTCACAGTTTCGGCACGGAGATTATCAATCAGCACCGGGAGTATTTTTTTCACGGCGCTGATAGTCAGCCGGCGGATGAACTGACGCAGCACCAAATTGTGACGGGGATCCTCGAGGGGCTTGATTGGCGTAATCCGCTGAGCGTTAAAAACAACGGTGAATTCGTCTACACCAGCGAGCTAATCCGAGTTATCTCCGAGTTCAAACAGAGCGGCCTCACGCCGGCGGAACTAAGGCTAGTGATGGCCGATAATCAGCGCGTTATCGCCGACATTGCCCATGACATTCAGCAGGTATTTGCGACCAAAATTTCTAAAAAAACCATTGAATTATTTGCACCGCTGGCAGAGAAGATTGCCGAGAGAATCGGCGAGGAAAATGCTGCGAAAACTAGCAAGGAAGGCGCTACAGAGCTTTCTGAAAATGCCGCCAGCTCAGCGCCGCATCACGCCACACCATCCGCCGCGCTGCCGTCCTCCATCACCCCGTACGCCCACGTTCTGGCACTCAGCATCGCTCACGCGACCCAAGAGGCCATCGACGCTAGCTCCACCAAACCGCTGACCGCCTGGAAAAACAAGTGGTGCGAAAAGAACGCCGCCGGCGAATTCGTCCTCAAAGACGCCACTGCCAGCGAGAAACTATCCGCCGCCATTGACGTCTACGAAGCATACGGCAACGTGCTGGCCGAGCGCTCGCTGTTTGACTACGACGACATGATTTTGTCCGTTATTCAAGCCTGCGAAGCCCACCCAGAACTGCGCGCCAACCTCCAGGAGCAATTTCAGTTCATCATGGTCGACGAGTTTCAGGACACCAACCTGGCGCAGCTGCGGCTACTGTTCGACCTGACTGGTGATGAGGACGATCCCAACATCATGGCGGTTGGCGACGACGACCAGGCGATTTTCAGTTTTCAGGGCGCGGATATTGGCAATATCCAGCGCTTCCGCCAGCACTATCACGACCCGAAAATCATCGTGCTGACCGATAATTACCGCTCGGCGGCTGACATCCTGACGGCGGCGCGCGGAGTGATTACCCAAGGAACAGATCGCCTGGAGAACACCATTGACGGCTTGTCAAAACAATTGACCGCGCACGCGTCTGGTAACGGCGCGCGGGTTGAAATCCAGGAATTTGCCTCGGTAAGCGAGGAGCGGGCAGGGGTAGCTCAGCACATTGCCGAGCTGATCAAACGTGGCAAAGACCCAGCGCATATCACCGTCATCGCCCGCCACCACAAGGAGCTGATCGAGCTGCTGCCATATCTGTACCGCCAGAACCTGACGGTTAATTATGAGCGCCACGATGATATTTTAGAGCAAAATATCATTCAGACACTGGACAAGCTAGTGCGGGTCGTCATAGCGATTCATCAGAATAACCTCGACGTCGCTAACAGCCTGCTACCAGAGGTCATCGCCCATCCGGCGTTTGGCTTTTCGGCGCTGGATATCTGGCGGCTCAGCCTCCATGCCTATAACAATCGGCAGTTGTGGCTGGAGAGCATGCTGGCGAACAGCACCTTTCAGCCGTTTGGCGAGTGGCTGCTGGAGCGGGCGAAGGACGTGCCGAATCTGCCGCTGGAGGAGCAGTTGGATAAGCTGTTGGGATTGGAAATAGACGCTGGAATTACTCCAATCGACTCCTCTTTACGCGCCGGGCGTCAGAGGACGCTCGGGCTGCAATCGCTGCACGGAGTCGATCAGAGCAATTCCAGCAGTGCTTGCTCCGACAAGAGTTCTTTACCACCAACCAATGAGGACGTTCGAGCAACAATCGCTGTACGGAGTCCTAGTGAAGACTCTTCGCGTAACTCTCTCGCCGCTCACTACTTCTCACCCGAAGCCCTCGCCGAACACCCCGACGCCTACCTGACCACGCTCGAGAGCCTGCGCACGCTGCGCCAAAAATTACGCGACCGCGTCACCGACGAAATCCCAACGCTGGCGGACTTCCTGGAATTCATCAACCTGCACCGCTCGACCAAAACCCGCCTGACGCACATCCGCCCCCAGGCCAGCGCCCTCGGCGGCGCCATCAATCTGATGACCGCCCACAAATCCAAGGGCCTGGAATTCCCGCACGTCTTCGTCATCGGGGCAATCGACAGCGCCTGGGGCGAGAAAGTCCGTTCGCGCTCGCGGCTGATTCGCTATCCCGCCAACCTCCAGCTCCAGCCCGCCGGCGCCAGCTACGACGAGCGGCTGCGGCTATTCTTCGTGGCGATGACCCGCGCCAAAACCACCCTGACCATGACCTATTCTCAGACCAATGACGCCGGTAGCGACACCATGATCGCCAGCTTTCTGACCGACCACGCGCCGACGATTATCCCCGCTGCCGACACGCCCACAGCGCAAATGACCGTGGCGCACACCGACTGGAGCACGCGGCTGAGTGCGCCGATGACCGCGGAACTCAAGGATGTACTGGCGCCGACCTTAGAGACTTACAAACTTTCCATTACGCATCTCAATAATTTCCTCGACGTCTCGCGCGGCGGGCCGCAGAACTTTTTGTTGAACAATCTGCTGCGCTTTCCGTCCGCCAAAAGCCCTGCCGCCAGCTACGGCACCGCCATTCACGCCAGCCTGCAGCAGCTGCACAACCTGCTACGCACTGACCACTACCTGCCGCCCGCTGAGCACATTCTCCACCATTTCCGCACATCGCTTGAGGCCCAGCACCTGCCGCCCGGCGATTTCGAGCTGTATCTGGACAAGGGCACGGCGGCGCTGACGGCGTTTCTGGACGCCAAATCGTCCGATTTTCGTGACACAGAGCTCGCAGAGTTCGATTTCGCTCATCAAGGCGTCGTCGTTGGCGGCGCGCGCCTGACCGGCAAGCTGGACGTCGCCGACATTGATAAGCATAATAAGACCATCTTCGTGACCGATTACAAGACCGGCAAGCCATCGCACTCCTGGAAGGGCACCTCTGATTACGAAAAAATCAAGCTCCACAAATACCGCCAGCAGCTGATGTTTTATCAACTCCTAGTCACGTCATCACGCGATTATGGCAATTTCAGCTTCACCGGCGCTCGCCTGCAGTTCGTCGAGCCGGACACCAAAACTGGCGACATCCTCAGTCTGGAGGACACATTCTCTGAGGAGGAATTAGCTGAATTCGCCCGGCTGATCAATGTCGTCTGGCGGAAAATAACCACGCTGGAACTGCCGGATATCTCTGGGTATTCGGCGGATTATAAGGGGATGGTGCAGTTTGAGGAGGATTTGTTGGCAGAGGCGGAGTAGGAAATTATGACAAAATATATTGACATTTCTTGATTTTATTGATATAAATAGAATCACTCTCGAGTGGAGTCTGTTGCATATCGGATACATGCAACCTTGTTTTGCTCGGCACGAGAGCAAAGCACGAAGAGACGCTGCCAACAACCCGCCCGCTGGAAAGTCCAGCGGGGAGCCGCATATCTGCGGCAGAAGGGAGGTGAAACCTTGCCGATTATCGACGCCGGCAAGGCCGGCACTGATAGTTGCCGAGGCTGCTGCCCAAACCCCCATCGGGGGTTTGCAGGCCCCATTCCAAAATGCTCTTCTTGTGGTAAGGGGCCGGGTAAGACCCCGACGAACCACAAGAAGAGTTGTCCATGCTACCCGAAGTAGTATGGACAATGACGGTCGGGGTACGTGCACCCCGAAACCCGCCAGTCGTGAACTGGCAAAGGGCGTCCGTCCGCCCACAAGGGTGTGCTGGGTCAGGAGGCAAGGTTTTAAAAACCGCCGAGCCTCGCGGGTTCGACTCCCGCCACATCCACTGGGGTGCGTACTGTGCTCAGCGTTGAGCCGCGGTACGCATGATAGGCCAGTAACCTCCACTCTGGTCTATCACGAGAACAACGTTGTTTTCACCCTTCAATATTCCCGGGAGAGCCCCGGGATGAAACCCCCGAAAGGGGGAGAAAGGAGGTCACTATGGGAGTGTAGACCTCCGCCCCGCGACCAGCCTCCTCGGGGAGACGGGCATTCTTCATCTGGTCGCGGGGCCCCAAAACATTGGATTCGCGAGTTTCACTCATCGCTAGCAGCCCCTCCGGGCCGCTCCGAGCAGAACCGCTTGAGTCCACCACCCCGCGTCATCGTTGACGCGGGGATTTCACCTTTTGGCGGTGATTGTCGGGCAGGGGTAGCCACTCGTACACCCCAAAGACTCTCGCCACCATACCATCAGACTCCTAGTAAACATCGTGCTATTTGACAAACATCATGATGTTTTGGTAATATCACGACATGAATGCTGCGCAATTACTCCAAGAAATTCTGGTGCGGACAGGCCTTACCCAAGAACAACTGGCGCGTCGCCTAGATGTGCCGGTGCGTACGCTCAACGCCTGGGTACACCAACATATGTCGCCGCGTGCCAAAAACCTGGCGAATATTCAGCTATTACATCAAGAGATGCTCGGGCGGGACACCATCGACGAGGCGAAGCGCCTCGCTACTGAACGTGCCGCCCATGCCAGTCGCATGACGATCCGGACACTCCTGGCGAATCAAGAGTTACTTGACATCCTGACGCTCCACTTGACCTACCACACGAACACGATCGAGGGTAGCACAATGACCCTAGCGGACGTCGCAGAGGTGCTGAACGATGATAATCGTGTCCTCGCCAACAAGACAGCACGCGAACAGATAGAGGCCCGTAACCACCGTACTGCGCTCTATTTTCTGCTGGATGCCTTACACGAAAAAGGAACACATTTTACGTGGAGCGAAGAGCTGATCTCGCAAACACACGTCCGGCTGATGAACACGCTGGTGTCTGACGCCGGACTCTACCGCCGGCACGGTGTGCGCATCATGGGTAGTCGCGTCACAACAGTAAACCATCTGCGCATCACTGAAGCGATGTCGGAATGTATTGACGAAATGAACAGATTGCCCAAAACAGAGCCAATTGAATGGCTAGCCCGTACTCATGCAACATTTGAAAAAATCCATCCATTTAGCGATGGCAACGGTCGCACCGGGCGACTCTTGCTCTTCGTTCAGGCCCTGCAATTAGGACTGGTGCCACCCCTCGTTGCCAAAGAGCGCAAGCGAGCGTACTATACCTATCTGGAGCGAGCGCAGGTTCGCGGCGAGCTGGCCGCGCTGCGTCTATTTATCGCGGAGAGTATATTGTTTAGCAAAGGACTGGTGACGTGAACATGACCTTTTGGGACAATCTGCCGCAGCCATTTTTCATCTTGGCACCCATGGAAGCCGTCACCGACGTGGTGTTTCGTCATGTCGTGAAGCAGGCGGGCGCGCCCGACGTGTTTTTCACCGAGTTCGCCAATGCCACCGGCTGGGTACACGCTGGCGACAAGGCCATCGCTGGGCGGCTGGTCAAAACCGACGATGAGCATCCATTGGTCGCCCAGATATGGGGCGGTGAGCCAGGCGATATGGAACAATTTGCCAGCCATTGCGCCAAGCTCGGCTTTGACGGCATCGACATCAACATGGGCTGTCCCGCCAGATCCGCCATCAAATCTGGTGGCGCAGCGCTCATCCGCCGACCCGACGTGGCGGTTGCCGCCATCGCTGCCGCCAAAACTGCCGGCCTGCCAGTCAGCGTCAAAACCAGGCTGGGCTACACGTATGTTGACGAATGGCGAGAATGGCTGACGACTATTTTGCAGCAAGATATTGTTAATCTGACCATTCATCTGCGCACCAAAAAAGAAATGAGCAAAGTCCCAGCCCATTACGAACTTATCGACGACATCATCAAACTGCGCGACGAAATCGCCCCGCAAACCTTGCTAACCATCAACGGCGACATCCGCAACCGCGCCCAAGGCAAAGAGCTCGCCCGTCAGCACCCCGGCATCAACGGTATCATGATCGGGCGGGGAATTTTCAGCGATCCGTTTTGTTTTCGGAAAGGCGGAGTGTCTTCGGAGATCGAGGATAAGCGGGTGATAGTCGGCGGGGCAGCACCCACTTCTGAACAAATCTCTGATTTTTCAGAAGAAGGGGCGGACCGACTAGCAGGACCCGCGTTTAGCGACCTACGTGCCGTCGGAGACGGCGACGACGGGAGCGACAATACTAAATCAGAGCTTATATATCTACTACATTACCACCTCGACCTCTTTGACCACTACCAGCCAGCCCTCGGCCGCCCCTTCGAAACCCTCAAACGCTTCTTCAAGATCTACATCCGCGACTTCGACGGCGCCAAGGAACTGCGCGAGCAATTGATGCACACCACCAGCACCGACGAAGTCCGCCAATTACTGGATGATCAATAAAACTGAGCGCCCATAACCGACCGCAAGACACATCGTAATCAAACGTGCGCCTAAAATGACACTGTAAACAATCTACTACCGTCGTCGCTTGCGCCGATGCAAGTCCGCCACCTTCAACCGCACCATATGCCGGTCGATGAGCTGTTTGGCTTTCTCGCGCTCGACTTGGTCGCCGGCCTCGTCGCGGGCTTTGATGGCGCGCTCCAGGGCCGCCTGAGTCTCCGCCTCGATGATGTCGTCGCCATGGTCGGCCTCGTCCACCAGGATTTGCACCGATGAATAATCGATTTTCACCACGCCGCCGGAGATTGCGAAATATTCCAATTGATTGTCGGGGTCTTCTTGACGCCGGCGCACGGTGATCACGCCGTCCCTCGCCACCGTCACCAGCGGTTCGTGGCTCGGCAGCACCGAAATCTCACCGTCAATCGTCGGAATAGTTACCGAGTAGACCATCTCATCCAGCTTGACACCACCGAGCGTTACCAGCTTTAGATCCATCAGGCTAGTCCTTCTTTGCTTCTGGTTGCTTTGCGCTTTCAGCATCACGAGCTACTTGGTCGGCCAGTGTGCCTTGCACCATGTAGAACCAGCTTTCTGGCTTGTCATCGTATTTACCAGCCAAGATGTCAGCGGCGTCGCGAATTGTGTCTTCCAACTTGACGTACACGCCTGGATTGCCAGTAAACTTCTCAGCCACGTGGAATGGCTGGGCTAGGAAACGCTGGATGCGACGCGCCCGAGCAACGATTTGCTTCTGGTCATCCGACAATTCTTCCATACCAAGGATAGCGATGATATCCTGCAGTTCTTTGTACTGCTGCAACACTCGCTGAACTTCGCGCGCCACGCGGTAGTGTTCCTCACCAACGATTTCTGGATCCAACGAATTAGAGCTAGAATCCAGCACATCGACAGCCGGGTAGATACCAATTTCCGTCAAAGCACGGTTCATCACGATGGTCGCGTCCAGGTGGGCGAAGGTGGTTGCCGGCGCTGGGTCGGTCAAGTCGTCAGCTGGCACATAGACCGCCTGAACAGAGGTGATCGAACCCTTTTTCGTCGAAGTAATACGCTCCTGCAGAGCACCCATTTCTTGCTGCAAGTTTGGCTGATAACCCACAGCGCTTGGCAAACGACCGAGCAGTGCCGACACCTCAGCACCAGCCTGGGTGTAGCGGTAAATATTGTCGATAAACAGCAGCACGTCCTTGCCTTCATCACGAAAGGCTTCAGCCATTGCCAGACCCGACAATGCCACACGCAGACGTGCTCCAGGTGGCTCGTTCATCTGACCAAACACCAGCGAAGTCTTGTCCAGCACGCCGGCTTCTTCCATTTCGTAGTACAAGTCATTTCCTTCGCGAGTACGCTCACCAACACCAGCAAAGACCGAGTTACCAGAGTGGAATTTGGCGATGTTGTTAATCAGCTCGGTGATCAGGACGGTTTTACCGACACCAGCGCCGGCGAACAGACCAGCTTTACCACCTTTGGCCAGCGGCGCGATGAGGTCGACGACCTTGATACCAGTTTCCAAAATCTCTGTCTTGTTCGATTGCTCACTCAGATCCGGAGCAGGGCGGTGAATTGGTGCGGTTTTGCCCTTTGGCTGTGGCTTTTCGTCAATCGCTTCACCAACCACGTTAAACATGCGCCCCTGAGTTTCAGTGCCCACCGGCACAGAAATCGGCGCGCCAGTCGCCACCACTTCCGCACCGCGAGCCAAGCCGTCAGTCGACGACAGCGCAATCGTTCGCACCGTGTGCTCATCGAGGTGCTGCGCTACTTCCAGCACCAGCGTCTCTTTGCCGTTCTTGACATGGAGCGCGTCATAAATTGCCGGCAGCTTAACGTCACGTGGAAATTCCACATCGACCACCACGCCAACGATTTGAATAATTTTTCCTAGTGTTTTACTCATCAATTCCTCCTTTTACTATCTCGATTATCTCGCCATTCTTAATACCTTTTAGCGATGCCACTTCATCAATAGATAATCTCTGTATATGTGCTTGCAAAAATTTATACACCTCACTATTGCTAATGATGAGAGTAACTCCGGGAAAACGAACTACATCCTCATAAGCAGATGCGATAGTTGTTAATATCTTATCTAGCGGCCTGGGCTCACGCTCTGGTCTCGGAGATTTACCGTGCCACCCATTTCTCAACCAGTACATTAGTGCGTCGATATCAAAATCCAGCCATCGCTCATCAAAACTAATTTGTACATCATCGGATCCAGCCGTTTGAGCTATTTCCTTAGCGGCAGCCCTTGCAACAAGAAGCGGTGAAGTAATGATTCTATCAATTGTTAAATTTTTATCCAAAATACCCCGTTTAGTTCGCTGGATAGCTTCAGTGCGCAAGGATACTTTTCCTGAGAGCTGATGTTCATCGTAGCAAGCAAAGTACACGCTCATTGTTCCATCGCCTCCACACCGCCAGAAATTTCTGCCAATTCCTGGGTGATCGCGCCCTGGCGGGCTTTGTTCATCGCCAGCGTCAAGTCATCCACCAGGTCAGAAGCATTATCCGTCGCGTTCTTCATAGCCATCATCCGCATAGAATGTTCCGAAGCGCGAGCGTCCAGCAACGCTTGCAATAATCGCGCGCCCGTCAAACGATTCGCTACGGCGTCCAGCACTTCCGGAATGCTCGGCTCGTACTTGGCATCGGAAACCGTGTTAGAAACTTCACTCGGATCAATCAGCGTCTTCGTGCCAGCTGGCAACAAGCGCGATAATTCCGCCGTCTGCACCATGCTATTGACAAATCGCGTGTATACCAACGTTACTGCGTCAACTTCGCCATTCTCAAACATGCTAGTCGCGGTGTTTAAAATGGTGTGAAAAGTGAGCCCTGACGGCTGATCCGGTAAATCGTCATAGTTACCGATAATCTTCGTATCCTTCAAGCGCGAGGCAAACTGTGAAGCCCGACGCCCAATTGTCAAGGTCAGATTCTCAATGCCGCGCTCATCATCACGCTTCAGTAGCTCCAGATACTTCTTCAGCACGTTTGTGTTATACGCTCCAGCCAAACCTTTGTCGCTGGCAATGACGATGATTAGACGCTTAGTGATTTTGCGGCGCTTAAACAGCGGGTGGTTATCGGTTGCACCTTGACTGGCCAGGTAGCTCAGCAACTCCTCGGCTGCCATGGTGTAGGGAGCTGACGCCTTGTCCGCCTCTTGCGAACGGCGCATTTTGCTGGCCGCCACCAACTGCATCGCCTTGGTGATTTGCTTGGTCGAATCCACCGAGCGAATGCGATTTTTCAGCGCACGAGTACTCGGCATGGATTACTCCTCAAACCCTTTCGCCGCTGCCTGCGTTACGTCATCAATCAGCTTCAGTTGCTCGTCAGCTGGCTTATCGCCCTTATTAAGTTCACGCATGGCGTCTTTGTTATTCTTCCAAAGTTGTGTCAGCAGGGCAGCTTGTGCTTCCTTGATCTTAGCGACTGGCACATTGTCAAAGGCGCCGCTGGTCACCGCATGGATACTGACAAATTGCTCCCACACGCTCATCGGCTGGTACTGCGGCTGCTTCAAAAGTTCAGTCAGGCGCTGACCGCGGTCAATTTGCGCCTTGGTCGCGTCATCCAGATCCGAGCCAAATTGCGCGAAACTAGCCAATTCACGGAACTGTGAAAGGCCGAGCTTCAGGTTACCACCAACCGATTTAACCGCCTTGGTCTGAGCGGCGCCACCAACACGGGAGACCGATAGACCAGCAGAGATGGCCGGGCGAATACCTTGGTAGAACAAATCGGTTTCTAGGAAAATCTGACCGTCGGTGATGGAGATCACGTTGGTTGGAATGTACGCCGAGATGTCACCAGCCTGCGTCTCGATGATTGGCAGAGCAGTCAACGAGCCGGCGCCCAATTCGTCCGACAATTTAGCTGAACGCTCGAGCAGGCGAGAGTGTAGGTAGAAGACATCACCAGGGTACGCCTCGCGTCCCGGTGGACGGCGTAGCAGCAATGACATCTGGCGGTAGGCCACGGCGTGCTTGGTCAAATCATCATAAATCATCAGCGCGTGGCCGCCGTTGTCGCGGAAATATTCGCCCATGGCCGTACCGGCATATGGCGCGAGGTACAACAGGGAAGCCGCGTCTGACGGGCTGGTCGCCACCACGATGGTTTGCTCCATCACGCCTTCTTCTTTCAGGCGGTCAACCAACCGGGCAATCTTTGATAATTTCTGTCCAATCGCCACGTAGACGTTCACCACGCCAGTCTTTTGCCGCGCCTGGTTGATCATGGTGTCGATAGCAATGGCGGTTTTACCGGTCTGGCGGTCACCGATAATCAGCTCGCGCTGCCCGCGACCGATTGGGAACATGGCGTCAATTGACATGATACCGGTCATCAGCGGCTCGTGCACCGACTTACGGCCCATCACGCCGATAGCTGGGCGTTCAATCAGCCCGCGCTGCTTGGTCTTGATAGCTGGTCCGCCATCTAGCGGCCGACCTAGCGGGTCAACCACCCGGCCGAGCAGCTCCTCGCCAACTGGCACGTCCAGCACCGCACCCTTGCGGCGAACGCTGGCGCCAGCCTTGACTTTTTCTTCACCGCCGAGGATCACCGCACCAATTTCATCTTCCATCAAGTTCAGGGCAAACGCTTCCACCACGCCGCCATCAGTCTCAATTTCTAGCACTTCGCTGTAGCCAGCCTTACTGAGGCCGTGCACCCATGCCACGCCGTCACCGACGCGGATGACCACACCAGCGTCCGCTAATCCTTCCGTCGCCTCCAGCTGCGCGATTTTTTCCCGCAGGCTTTTGGCTAGTTCTGTCACATCAATCTTGCTCATTTTTCCTCCTAGATTTTCTTCGCCCGCAAGTCGTTTAGTTTCTTGGCAATTGTCGCGTCCATCACTTGAGTCGGCGTGGTAATCTTCACCCCACCAATCAACTCGGAACGGATGATTTCACGCAGGCGCACCTGAGCGATGCGGTCGCTCGGGACTTCCGTATCAGGAAGTTCGACATGCTGAGTGGCACGGTCGCTACCATCTGTTTCGGGTGCGTGGGCTTCGCTCCGGGCGTCCTTTCTGGACGCTCGGGCTGCAGAGCGACCCTCCACAGATGTCAGCGACTCCATGCCCGAGTTAGATGATAGTAGTCGTTTAATCGCATCCTTTGTCGCCGCGTCCAGCGGTGTTGCGCTTTCCACCGTCGCCACAATCATCCCGAGCTCAGCCAATTTCGCCTCAATATCCTGCACCAACAGATCGATCTCTCGCTCGCGCCGCTCGGCTATGATCAGCGCCGCTAGTTCATCAATCACTGCTGCGTCGCCCGTCAGCAGCCGCTCGGCCGCATGCTGCGCCAACTTTCGCCGAAGCGTCCGCGCCATGACTAGGCAACCTCCTTGACCGCAGTCGCGATCAGCTTGGCGTCTGTCTTAGTATCAACTTTCTCGTGCAAAACCTTGCCAGTCGCCTCGGCCACTAATTCCAGCGTTTCATTGTGCAATGTTTTCTTGGCCTGCTCAACTTCCTTAGCAATTTCCGCCTGCGCCGCGCTAACGATGGTCTCAGACTTGGCAGTCGCCTTAGCCGCAGCTTGCTCGACGACCGAGGCCGCTTCCTCGCGCGCTGCCGCCACGATATCACTGGCCTCCGCCCGAGCTTTTCGCATCAACTCGTTGGTCATTTTTTCAGCCTTATCAGCGTTATCACGCGCCGACTGCGCTGCCTTTTCGGCTGTGCGCATGTCTTTTTCGCGCTTGTCGAGCATCGCTGCCAGCGGTGGATATACCCACTTGCGTAGAATCACTAGCAAGATTAGAAACGCCACCGTTTGTAAAATCAGCAGCTTCCAGTCAATGCCCAGCGAACTGAACAGGTCAGCCTTTTCGGCCGCGTGCGCTTCGGCACTCGCAAATTGTGTCAATATAGTCTCCACAATTTACCTCTCAAATTACATAACTTTGCCGACGATAGCCGCCACGAAACCGATAATCGCCAGGGCGTCGATGAACGAAATACCGAGGATCATCATGGTGCGTAGATCGTTAATTTTCTCTGGGTTGCGGCCAGCCGCGTTCATCGCTGCCGCGCCGACGATACCAGCGCCGATCGCTGCCAGCGCAGCCGGGATGGCGTAGGTGAGTGCAAATGCTAATTCTTTCATATAATTTCTCCTTTATTTAATACTTTACTTTTCTAATCATTCGCCGCCGCGAGTTTCGTCGTATCAGCAGGTGAATGAGCATGATCAGTCGGCTCGTGCGTGTCGTGGTGAGCCAGCCCCAGCGAAATAAATACCGTTGACAGCATAAAGAAAATGTACGCCTGAATACCGCCGATGAACAGCTCGAACAGATAAAACGGCTGGAGCGCCGCCGGCGAGATATATTGCGTCAAAAAGGCGATCATAATCAGCAGCACTTCGCCGGCCAACACGTTGCCAAACAAACGGAAGCTCAGCCCAAGCAGGCGCGAGAACTCCGCCACCAGCTCCAGGATGCCAACGAACGCCATGATCGGATCGCGCAATGGATTGACAAAGTAGCGGCCCATATTACCCTTAAAGCCAAGGTACTTAAAGGCGTACACCTGCGCTGCAACAATTGTCACGATAGCGAGGCCAAACGTCATATTCAGGTCGGCCACACCACCGCGAAACAGCGGTGTACCATGACTACCCACGGTAATCGGCCCGACGATCGGTAGCAGCCCCAACCAATACTGCGCCACCACGAAAAAGAATATGGTGATGCACAGCGGCGCCACTCGACGCGCCCATGTCTGGTCAGGGATGACTTGGCAAACCGTATTGTACAGCCCATCAAATGTCCAGTGTACCAGCCGCGTCGCAAAATTATGCTTTTTCTTGCCCAGCACTGCCGCCCGCGTCCGAAACATCAGCCACACCAAAACGATCAGTCCCAGCGCGCCAAGCATGTGCGAGTTAGTGATCGACACGCCCATGATATTCGCTACCTCATCAGCCTTGACTGAAATGTGCGGACCGGCACTGGCAAATCGTTGCATCATATGTTTTTACGCTCCTTTTTTCGTTTCACACGCCCCAGTTGCTTATTCACCAGTAGATACGCGCCTAAAAAGCCAAGTACCACACCAGCAAACATCAGCCACGGCTTCAAGCCAAACACGCTATCCAGCCACACACCCAGCAGCGTACAGCCGATGCTCGGCACAAACATCCGCCACGTTGTGTCGCCGATCGTCCCGAGAATAACCCGAGCCGCCGCCACTTCCGTCGCTGTCGTCACGCCATTCTCAATATCTGGTCTCTCAGCCATTACTCTGTCACTATAGCAACATGCTATACTCTTGACAAGATGCCACGGCGAAATTACCCGAAAAACCAACCAAAATCGGCCCGAACGCTCGTCAAGCCGACGCTGACAACTACCGATCACGACACCTGCCGGCGCAAGCGCCGCTTCGCCACCGAGCAAATCGCCAGGCGAGCGGCTGATACGCAGGAGCTGATGTCACCAAAGCTGGAACTAGACGTGTATTATTGCCAAGGGTGTGACGGCTGGCACTTAACGAGTCGGGTGTCCCGAGACTAGAGTAGCATTGCCGAGGCACCGATGCTTATGCTACAATAGAGAAAAGCCATAAGGAGGGAAGTTATGAGCGAAGATAACACGGCCAATCACCAAGACGCTAAAGTCACCGTCTATAGCACCAGCTGGTGCGCATTCTGCCACACCGAGATGGAGTGGCTGAAAAAACTCGGCATTGATTTTGTCGCCAAGGACATCGAGGCTGATCCAAGCGCCAAGGAAGAATTGCTCAGTAAAAACGGCGGCAATTTCCAGGGCGTGCCGGTGACCGATGTTTGCGGCGAGGTCATCCTGGGATTCGACCGGCCGAAACTACAGGATGCGCTCCGGAAAAACGGTTTGATCGCCGAATAATTTTTGAGACTTAAGATGCCGCGGGGTTTTTATTCTCGCGGTATTTTAATTGATCTATTCAATTGCTCACGCCGCACCAATTTGCACCACCTCACCACCAATTGCTTGACGGAAATAGTTGTCGTGACTGACATAGAGGATGGCGCCAGAATATTTCGCCAGTGCCGTCTCTAACTCCTCAATGCTCGGCAGGTCAAGGTGGTTGGTCGGCTCATCTAAAATCAGCAGCTGCCGGTCATTCGCCAGCATGGCAATGATCTGAAAGCGTGCCTTCTGACCACCCGACAGGCGCGCCAGTGGCGTCATCCGATCGGCTTCGGTGAACAGATAATCGGCCATTAGTTGGCGAATTTTCGTCTCAGAAATCGGCAGGTCGCGGCCAAGATACAGTTTCTCAATCGCCGCCTCCAACGGATCCGCCAAATACTGCTCATCGATCTCTTGCTCATACACGCCCACCCGCACCTGCGGATCGAGGAAAAGATTACCAGAGTAGAGGATAGGGGCGGCAGGTGCGACACCTCCTACGCCAGAGACTGTGAAGCGTTCGTGAGTAACGGACGTTTCAGCCGAACGCTCGCGAGAAATCTCCAGTGGAGATTTGAGCGAAGAGTGTGCTCTGGCGGAGGACGGTGGAGTGGCTGCCGCCCTACTATTTAACAACATCCGAATCAACGTCGTCTTGCCGGCGCCATTGCGGCCGCGTAGCTCCACCGCCTCGCCCTCACGTAGATCAATATTCACCCCCTCACACAATAGCCGCTCGCCAATCCCAACTGCCGCATCCTCAACCCGCACCAGCACGTGCTGGCTACGACTAGCCGCATCCTTCATCGACAGGCGAATATTGCGCGCCTTGAACTTGCCGTAGCGCTCAGCCGACTTATAATCAAGCTGCCCAGCTGACTGCTTGTCAATCCAAAATGTCGGCTTGTCCATCTCTGATAATTCCGCCAGCTCGGCCCGCGCCTCATGTTCCAGCCGCTTGAACTTTTGGATAGTGCCGGGGTTGCGCGACTTTTCCTTTAGCCGCTGATAATCCAGCACCTTTTGCCGAAGGTTAGTCATCCGCTTCTCAACCTGCTCAAAATTATTCATGCCCGCCGCCGTCGCCTGAGCATTCTGCTTGAGATAGGCGTCATAATTACCGCGGTAGCTGACTGATCCACCGTCTTTGAGCTCAATAATTCGATCCACCCGACCCAGCACATCGCGGTCGTGGGTGATGATCAGCATCGCCTGGCGCGGCTGCGAACTCATCCAGTCGATGAATTGCTGCTTGGCCACATAATCCATGTGGTTGGTCGGCTCGTCAATCAGCGCCAAATGCGCCTCCGAATGCATAATCTTCACGATCTCCACCAGCCGCTTCTGACCACCCGACAGGGAACCAAGCGGACGGCCGCCACACCCGCTCAGCTGAAAATTATCAAGCTCCCGCCCAATCTTCTCCTCAATCTGATAAAACCCTTTCTGGTCAAATCGCTCCAGCGCCTGCGTATACTCCTCAATCTTACGCATATTGTCGCCCATGGTCTCAGGGTATTCATCGATAATTTTCTTTAAGCTCGCATATTCTGGCAGCCCCGCCAGGATGTAGCTCAACACCGTCTGATCGTCCAAACCGTGATGCTCCTGCGCCGTACTGGCCACGGTGATGCCGCGGCGAAAAATCACCTCGCCAGTATAATCAGTGTCCGTGCCCGCCAAGATGCCAAACAGTGTCGACTTGCCGACGCCATTACGGCCGACCACGCCAACCTTCTCGCCATCATCCACACTAAACTTGACGTCGCGCATCAACGTCTTGTCGCCAAAACTCTTCTCGGTGATGTGAATGTCGGCTATCATGCTTGGGATATTGTAGCATATCACCCTTATGAATGAGGTGATGGACCGTTCTTGAATTGATAGGGTCGCACCTGGCACAAACGCAGATATATGATATGCTACCATTATGGGTATACACGACAGGCTGCCGACAAGCACGGCAAAAACACCAGAAACTATAGCAACCATCATGGAGGGATATCAGTCGCGCCTCGATGATATCTTTGCTCAAGCCAAAGACGCGTTAGGTGATCCAGAAATACATGAATCCCGAGAAGTTACGATAAATAATCTAAAGCGCATGACAGCTCTCATCCTGTACGCCAGACACCGCATCCCAACGGATGAAATTACCAAGAATATGAACGAGGCGATCGAGGGCTTCGTTTGTGATCGTGACACTGACGGCAAATTAATTGAGGGTACACTCAACAACACGATGCTGCAACTGATTGTTGATATACATGAGGCCAAAGACAGGGCCAAGAGAAAGAATCGACATTGGAAAGATCAGTGGTCAAATGATATCAAACAGCTAGGAATGATAGCTGCCGTGCGAGTCAGCGCTCTGACGGATGAACCACCTCTAACGGTTGATGATCATTAAAATTCATTATACTATTGCATTTATACATAATCAATGTTATAGTATGAAATTATGAGTATAGAGACGACACCACAAGCACCACATACTACGATTATCCCTCCTGAAGAGGAGGCGACCCCCGAGAGTCAGAGTGCCGATATTTATAAACTCTGCCATAATATAGATCTCCAAACCCGCACATATGCAGATAATCTGAGGGTGGTCCAGTCAAACCTCAATATTCTGATAAGTGTAGTAAGCTGGACTGAGCAAAGAGTTGTCGCACGAAGCATTGCCAAAGGAGCTAAACAGGAATTTACTAGCGATAGAGTTGGATCAGACAATGCATACGATGCGCTCTGTCACTATGAACATAGCGATGGCCCCCAAGATCAATTATATAATCTCGTTGACGCGCAAATGAGAGAAATACTATCTGGCACTAGTACTGACGAGGAGCGTCGTGAGAAACTTCACGACCTAACCAACTTGCTGCTTGATTGCAAGGGTCGCATTCAGCACACATTAGACGAATTATCAAAGAAGTCGCATAACGATTCCGAAAATGACCCTATTGAGCCGTATATAGATTGGGACCTCGCTGAAGCCCCAGCTCACGTGCTACAATAATCACGTGACCAAGCCCACCAAGACCAAAAAACCATCCACTCAAGCCGTCGTGAATCGCCGAGCGCGATTTGACTATGAGTTGGGCGAGGAAGTTGTGGCGGGGCTGGTGCTGACGGGCATGGAAGTGCGCGCCGCCAGGGAAGGGCACGTGCAGCTAAAGGGGGCGTTCGTCAGTCTGCGAAATGGTGAATTGTGGCTAAATAACGCTAGTTTTTCGCTGCGACTCAATGTTCGCGGCCAGGCCAACGCCCGCAGTATTGATACTTCAGCACGAAAATTATTAGTTAACAAGCGCCAGTTAACGCGCTTTACTGAGGCCAAACAGCAAGGCATGACCATTGTGCCGACCAAATTATTGACCAACGGCAAATTCATTAAAGTAGTCATTGCTCTGGCCAAAGGTAAAAAAACCTACGACAAACGCGAGACCATCAAGCGGCGCGATCAAGATCGCGAGACGCGGCGGCAGCTTTCTGGGCGATAACCCGGCGGTATAATTTCTCTAATTTGCGGACTTGGCGGCGCTCAGTGAATGTGGCTGCTAATTTTTTGCTCTCGGCGCCAAACTTTGCTCGGCGGGCCGGTGAACGGAGCAGCGTGATAATGGCATCCGCCATGCTCTTGGGCCGATTTTTCACGAAGATACCGTTCACGCCGTTACGCACTACCTCGGATACTTGCGTGTCAATGATGACAATCGGCTTACGAGCGTGCGCCGCTTCGTGTAGTACCCAGCCCTGCGTATCCTTGAGCGACGGGAAGCAAAATACATTCAGTGCCTGATAGGCTACGCCTAATTCCTCACGCGGCAGAGTGCCGGTAAAAATGATCCGATCAGCGTACTTGCTCTCGGCCGCCATCGCCTCAAGTTTTTTGCGGTACTCGAAATCGCCAACGAACAGCAGCTTGGATTTGGGGCGAGCCTTGGCGACATACTTGTCAAAGGCCCTGATCAAAATCGGTAAGTTTTTCTCTTCGCCCAGCCGCCCGATGAAACCAAATACTTCATCAGACGCCCTGAGACCCCACTGCGCCCGAAAGGCCTTGAGCTGAGCCGCTGACGGCCGCGGCAGGGCATTGACACCATTTGGCAGCAATGTCAAATCATACAGATGATCATCGTCCTGCCAGCCGCTGAGCTGAGCGACGCTTTTGCGACTGAGGGCGATGACGGCGTCGGCCTTGCTGTAGAGAATAGTGATGACGCACTCGATGATGGCCCGGTTCCATTTGGTAATGCTGCGCGGCCGATATAGCTTGACCAGCTCAAATAAATCACGGCCTCTGAGCTTAATCGACAGAGGTAGCACCACGCCAGCCAGCGTCAAGATCCCCGGAAGCACCGCCGGATAATGCTCGGCAAATTCGTACATATCGGTGCAGTGCTGGATAACGAGGGGGATCTGCTGCTTGTGCGCCGCACTGACGCCAACCAGCCCGATTTGCGACGGTGTAAAGATATGCACGATGTCTAGCTCCAGCTCTTTGATGCGGCGCTGCACCGCCGGCGGGAAAAACACCGACGTATCGTAATCATCAAAAAACGCGCCCTTGATTGAACGAAATCGGATGATATGCGAATCTGGATCTTCGTTAAGTAGCTCGGCCTGCTTGGCTGGGTTCATCGACTTGGCGGGGCAGAACACGTAGACGTCATGACCGAGCGCCTCGAGCTCGCGCTTGAGCGATTCGACCACAAAAACGATGCCGTTAATCGACGGCCGATAGGTATCGGTGAATAAACCTACGCGCATTCCTCATCTTCTTTTAGCAACTCTTGATACATCGCGACTAAGCGCTTGGCGCCAGCACCGCTATCAAATCGTTCAGCAATTTTTTTAGCACCATGAATTGCTGACTGGCGAAAAGACGCATCTGTTCTGAGACGGGTTACTAATTGAATAAACTGCTCATCAGTACCCGCCATAACTGCCGAACCACGAAATGTATCGTCATACTGCGGGATATCACGCAATACTATCGGCAATCCAGCACCAGCTGCCTCCAGTACACACACAGGATGATTTTCCTGAGTAGCCGGCAATACAAACACATCAGCCGCCATATAATACTGACGCACATCTTCGAGCGGTATAACACCGGTTACCGTAAGGTTAGGAGGAACTGAATTAATAAGTTTTTGCATTGACTCGTATTTAGCCCCAAGATGTTTAAATGGAATACCACCAATCCAATAAAACGTAACATCCGGCATTGCACGAGCGATTGATATAAAGGTATCAAGTCGTTTGCGAGGCTGCACTTGGCCATTACCGATGACGACGAAATCACGTTCTGTCAGATGTAACGCTTGACGCGCAACACGGCGATCATCAGCAGTAACCCGATATCGCGCCATGTCAACTGTATTATATAACACCTTGACGTTAGACAATTTCATGTCATGAACCAGCTCATCATGTACCATCTTGGAACAGGCCAGCACAAGGTCGGCCCGGCTGTAGAAGAACTTTAGCCACAATTTACCAACTGGCTTCCAGTATTTGGCCGCTCTCAATGATCCAATGAAACTATCTGGTACCAAGTGTGCTGAAACAATTTTTTTACCGTTTTTGCGCAGTAACCGTCCCAATGCATACATACCCACTGTCTGTACATGAACTATATCTGCCGATCGATTAGTGTTAATGGCAATATCAATAGCAGGCTGTTTTTCCAAGGCACCAGTAATCTCCTTATAAGCTGTATGTACACCATGTCCTTGGACCGTAAACTCACTTTCCGAAATCATATTGACCACGATTCGGGATGTCTTTTTAGTCATATTTAGCAATTATACCATGATAATTCGTTGTATAATACAAGAATGCGATTATTTTCCTGGAACGTCAATGGTATCCGCGCTGTCATCAACAAGGGCGAGTTTGCCCGCTCCCTGCAAACCTATGATCCGGATATTGTATGCCTCCAAGAGACCAAGGCCGCCCGCGACCAGGTAGAAATTAATCTGCCAGAGTATCACGAACATTTCTATTCAGCCGCCAAAAAAGGTTATTCCGGCACGGCGATTTTGTCGAAAATCCGGCCGCTGCACTGGCGCGATGGGTTGCCGCCGGCTATCATCGAGCGGTTTAATTTGACCGGCGATCAATATGGCAATCCAGCGGACGAGGGGCGCATCATCACTGCCGAGTTCGACGATTTTTGGGTGGTGACCTGCTATACACCAAATTCAAAGGGGGATTTGAGCCGGCTGAAATTACGCCATGAGCAGTGGGATCCAGCGGTGCTGGCGTATCTGGAGGAGTTGGAGTTAGTAAAACCAGTGCTGTACTGCGGCGATATGAACGTGGCGCATCAAGAAATTGACCTGGCAAATCCAAAGTCTAATGTCGGCAAGCACGGTTTCACTGACGAGGAGCGCGAGGGCTTTCAGAATTATCTGGACGCTGGATTTATCGACACCTTCCGGGCGGCGTTTCCTGAAAAGACCGACGCCTACACCTGGTGGACGCACTGGGCCAACGCCCGGGCGCGTAATGTCGGCTGGCGGATCGACTATTGGCTGGCATCGCGCGAAATCGCCGGGCATGTAACCAACCCGCAAATTCACGCCGAACAAATGGGTAGCGATCACTGCCCGGTAAGCATCGAGGTTGAGGTATGAAAATTACCAAACGCTTGAGGGAACGTAAGCTGCTCCTTGGCCTGGGTGCCGTGCTGATCATCGCCAGTAGTGCTGTAGCGACTTATTTCACCCTCCGTCATTTCAACCCGCCGCGTACCACTGCCCAGCAGCCTATCAGCCAAGAGCAGCCCGCGCCGACACCCAAAGAAAAAGATCCCGACGGCCCGAAAACTCCAGCGCCAGCTGCACCAATTACCATCGCTCTGCCAAACGCTACACCGATCCCTGCGCGCATCGTTAATGATGCAGATGATGCTGACATCTGGAAAATTGTCAACAAATCCCGAGCCTTTGCCAATCCTCGTTACCAACCCAACGACCTCCACCTCGTCAGCGTGCCGACACTACCCGGCCGTGGCCAGGACGAGCGCTCGCTCCGCGCCGTGCTCATGCCTGACCTCGAGAAATTAGTCGCCGCTGCTGGTAATGCCGGTGTCACCATCTACGTCGGATCAGGCTACCGCAGCTATGCTACTCAGGCTTCACTTTTTGCTAGCAACGTTCGTCAGCACGGCGAAGCTAAGGCCAACCGGTTTAGCTCACGCCCCGGTCATAGCGAACACCAATCGGGCTTGGCCGTTGACTTTGGTGGCATCGATCGAGCTTGTTGGGTGGAGGACTGTTTTGAGCAAACCACTGCCAGCAAATGGCTGGCCGCCCACGCTCATGAATACGGCTTTATTCTGCGCTATCCGAAGGGCAAGGAAAAAATTACCGGCTATCAATACGAACCGTGGCATTTTCGCTACGTCGGGCGGGAGCTAGCGGGTGCCCTACATCAATCGGGCTTGACGATGGAGGAGGCTTGGTCGTATATTGAAAAGGCAATGACCAAACTCAAGCAGCGAGGAACACAATAAATGAAGCACGGGGTGGGGCGCGCAGTCGTAGCCATGGTTTTGGCAGCGTGGACGACACTGACACTACTGATGATCAACGGCGGCACGCAGCTCGTCAACCGAACCTCAGAGTCGGTCGCTCATTCGCCGCTGTATAATTTCCAGCCAGTCACCATCCGCCTTGACCGGACCAACCGCGACCTGACCTTTCCGTCGTGGAAATATTTACAAACCGGGAAAATCTGGTCCTATGTGTCAGGCAAGCAGGGTATCGACCCAGCCTTTGAGCCGCCGCTGACTGATATTACTGATGGTACGCCGAGCTGGATAGAGGATAAGCGCGTGCAGCCGATGGTCAAAGAGCCACTGGAGCAACTGCGCCAAGCCGCGGCTGAGGCCAAGCTACCGGTCCTCGTCTCCAGCGCCTACCGCTCCGGCACCGCCCAAGCCAAAGTCCGCACTGAAACCACCGCCAAAAACGGCGCCACCCACACCGATGAATACGTCGCCAAACCCGGCCACAGCGAACACCAGCTCGGCCTAGCGGTTGACTTAACCAGCTTTTCTGAGAAATGCAAGGCCCGCTTTAGCGACTGCGCACTTGATCCAAAAACCGCCAGCTGGCTGGCCGCTCATGCCCACGAATACGGCTTTATTCTGCGCTATCCAAAAGGAAAAGAAAAAATCACCGGTATCGCGAGCGAAGCTTGGCACTTCCGCTACGTCGGCAAAGACCTGGCCAGCCTCATCCACGAATCGGGGCTGACCTTTGACGAAGTGTACCAAAATATGGTCAAATTACGCGACAATGCATCAGTTGCTAAGTCATCTCCTTCATGATATAGTAAGCTATTGCGAGAAAGCTAAAAATACGAGATAATCAAGCGATGAAGCAGCAGAAATTCGCAGTTTTTGATATCGACGGTACGCTCATTCGCGGCGGGCTGTACCGGCAATTGGTGCTTGGGCTGATTGATGCTGGCGCCATCCCCGAAGTCCACGCCTCGATCATTCAGCAAAAATTACTCAGCTGGAAACGGCGAGAGTCAAAAGATGCCTATGATGAGTACGAAATGAGTTTGGTCAACGCTATTTCCAGCTCGCTCGCTGACATCCCGACCGCAGTGTTTGACGAGGTGGCGAGTAGTATCGCCGAGAGGGAGCTCAACCACGTCTACACCTACACGCGACATCGCCTGCGCGAGCTAAAGCAAGCGGGCTACTTCCTAATCGCTATCTCTGGCTCGCAGCAGGAGCTGGTCGAGCCATTTGCTAAAAAATACGGCTTTGATGCCTGGGCGGCCCAGGTGTATGAACGGCAGGGCGATACCTTTACCGGTACAATTACCACCAAGACGTATACCAATAAAGACAAGATCCTCCAGGGAATCATTGATAAGCACGGGCTAACGCTTGCTGGCAGTTATGCGTTTGGCGACAGCGAGGGCGACCGGCACCTCCTGGCGATGGTTGAACATCCCGTCGTGTTTAATCCCACGGAAAAGCTCCTTGAAATTGCCAAAACCAACAGCTGGCCAATTGTCCTGGAGCGTAAAAGCGTAGTATTTGAACTCGAGAAAGGCGAACGTGGATACCTTTTGGCGCAGGCAGGAAAAATCTAAGCCGCTGTTTCCTGACGTCGAATGGAATCGACCAGAGCGCCGCGACCAGGCCGGGCGACTGGGGATCGTTGGCGGTAACAAGCTCGGCTTTGCGGCGGTGGCGACCAGCTACCAGGCAGCACGTGACGCCGGGGCAGGCGAAGTGCGAGTCGTGCTACCCGACACATTGCGCCGCACCGTGCTAGCAGCGATGACCGACGTCCTGTTTGCACCGACCAATCCGTCCGGCGGCCTCAGCGGCGCGGCAGCAGGCGAATTGGCCGCGCTCGGCGAGTGGGCTAGCGTCATGCTGCTGATCGGCGACGCCGGCAAAAATAGCGAAACGGCCGCGCTGTACGAGCAATTTGTGCGCCAGTACCACCGGCCAGTCGTACTGAGCCGCGACGCCATCGACCTGGTGCAAAACAGCTTTCCCGCCATCCTTGACAATCCCCACGTCGTCTTTGTCGCCTCATTCGCCCAAGTACAGAAACTCTTTCGCAGCGTCTACTATCCAAAAATCCTGACATTCAGCATGCAGCTGGCGCAGTTCGTCGAGGCGCTGCACAAATTCACCATCACCTATCCGGTCACATTAGTAGTTTTTCATGCCGATCAACTCGTCATCGCACGGGGCGGAGAAGTCGTCACCCAAGCCTGGACCGAGCCGATGCAGCTGTGGCGCGGACAAACCGCTGCGCACGCCGCCAGCTACCTCTTGTGGTCACCCGAAGCACCGTTAGCCGCCATCAGCACCAGCATTGCCGCTAGCGTATAAACCGGGGCAGTTCCCACCAGCTCTTGACGATTTATAGACTACGCGGTATAACAAGGATAGCTATGTCACGAAAATGCCTGATTTACCATCCTGTGGCTGAATTTCCTCTGTCAGATCCAGATTTTGCTCAAGAGATACAGGAACGATTTAGTAGACTGAATGACAACCCCATAAAACCAACGCAATCCGGGGAGCGTCATCTTACTATCCTAGGTGCACGAGAATACCCAAAGATTCTACATCCGTCTAGACTGCAGGTCCGCCTACCGGAACAATCACAAAAGAGCCTTGAGCTCAATGTAGTTGGCGCTCGTATATTAGGAGAGTGTGCACTCACTCTGGTATTCAATGACCTCAGCCAAACTTTACCGCGGGAAGAAAGACGACGTATCAAGCAAGCATTTATAGAAGCAGGGGCTACCACTCCTCACCATAAAAAATTCAAGCCACACGTCACCATTGCCAAGATTCCCAGGGGAATTAGTAGACGGCATGTGATTCGCTGGACAGAAAATATGCTGCCGACAGACCCAACCGTCATCGTTGGCAGTATCACGCAGAACAATCTCTCGGGGAGAGAATTTAACGAACAGTCCCTCATCGAGTTTGACTTTAGTAATGAGGGTCATTCTCTCGATCTACAGGTTGCTGACTGTATGCTTCTGCCGCCACTAAAACAAAAGCCAGAGAAGAAAGGGTGCGGACATCATTCTCATTCTTAACATTAGCTTCTCATAAGGTATTGCCACCAATAAAACTCCCGCTACAAAACGGGAATAAAATTAAACAAACTGAGGCGACCTCTGGTACCGCGGGCCGGACTTGAACCGGCACGAGCGATTGCTCACCAGATTTTGAGTCTAGCGCGTCTACCAATTCCGCCACCGCGGCACGAGAGAACGCCCCAAGTCATCCGAGGGTAATTATACCACGGCCGCTACCACATCAGCAAGAGCCCGGATACTTTATCTTTCCGACGTTTTCCCGTATAATAAGGGGTGATGAATCCACATGACGATCAGTTTGGCAGGCGAGTGGGAGCGCCAATCTCGAGTCAACCTCGTCCACTGACGCCGCCACCACGTGATTATTCTGGCTCGCAAGCTGCTGCCGCTAATGTTATTCGTGATCAAATTAATGCTATATATGGCGGTCGCAGCACCGAGTCCACGCCACACACCACACCGGTGGTTCAGCCGCGGCCCACGGAGCAGCCACATCCAGAACCGACCGAGCGCACCACTGTCACGCCGCCACCGCGCACGCCAAGCCCACACGCCCTGAACACCGCGCCACCGGCAGCACAACCGACCCAGCCAGCCACAGCGCCATCTCCTGCTCATCCCGCTCACATCACCGAGTCACCTCAGCCCCAGCCAGCGAACAAGTCAACGGACAAGCCCACCGCCGCGCCACCAACCACACAGCCGCAACCAACCGCTCCAGCAAAAACCCCCACTCATCAGCCGCAAATCACCGCCGACCAGTGGAAGCAGTACCACAGCTCGTGGCAAAAATACTACCAGATGTACTACGAGCGCTATTATGCCTCGCACCTCGATCAAAAGCAACAGGAATTTAACCGGCTGGTCCAGTCTGCTCGCGACGCTAACACCGCCGCCGCGCCGGCCATGACCGATATGTTGTCCGCCCAAAGCCCCATCAAGCGCCTCCGTGCCCAGATCCAGCAGACCGTCCGCGACAAGGCCAAAAAAGTCACCAAGTCACGCCATTTCATCCCGGCACTGGCGGGCGTGCTGGTGCTGCTAGCGTTCGTCTTTTTGCAGTACAACCGCGTTCTGTTCGGCATCGCCGCTGCCTACACCACCCCGGGCAATGTCGACCCACAAAACATCATCGTCAATCCAGCAAGCAGCGCCGCTGTCGGCCCCGACCCACGGCTGATCATCCCTAAACTCAACGTTGATGTACCGGTCATTTATGGCGTTAATGCGGCCGACCACAACGCTCAGATGAAGGCGATGGAGAAGGGTGCTGCTCACTTCTCGATCGCTGGTGCCAACGCCGTACCTGGCCAGATTGGTAATGCCGTGTTCTCGGCACACTCTTCTAACGACGCCTTTGCGCCTGGTGATTATAAGTTCGTCTTTGCCCAGAACGAAAAGCTCGTCAAAGACGACATCATGTATATGCATTACCAGGGCAAGCGCTACACCTACGCCGTCACCAAGAAAGAAGTCGTTATGCCAAATGAGGTCAGCCGCGTTCAAATCCAGACCGACAAGCCGATGCTCACCCTGATCAGCTGCGTACCACTTGGCACAGCCGAAAAGCGCCTGCTGGTATTTGCCGAGCAAATTAGCCCCGACCCATCTGGCGCTACTAAATCAACCGAGCCAGTCAGCACTCAGTCGGCCGCCATCCCTGGCAAGCCATCGCCAACATTACTCGAACGATTATTCGGTGCTAAAGACTAGAGCGAGAATAGCAATAAGAAAGTTAACCTGGTGTGCTTAGCGCTTGATCGTCATGCGCAGCCGTGACATCGTTACCGCACCATTGTCGGCTCGGCGGAACGCATACAGCCAGTCACCGTCGTGCGACAGTGACACATCAAACCCTTCGCTGGCCTCGAGCATCGTCGATTGATTAGCACCGTCGAATTCGCGCATCACCACCTTGCCGCCCTCAACACTCCACACATGATAATCATCCAGCCAGTCAAGTACCGTTCCCGTCGGCAGCGCCGTATCGTGCGACACCGATTGCCGCTCAATGTCATAGCTCATAAAGCCAGCCCCCGTTCGCATCAAGACGAACCGCCCGGTACCGCTTAGATCTAGTTCAGTTAGTTGCTCGCCGGCGGTAATTGATTTGACACGGCTGAGTAGCTTTGATGCTGACGAACTCGACCCGTCTAGCGCCGCACCCATGTGTAGCGTCACCGCTGAGCCAACGCCGACCACTAGCACGTCTTTATTGTCATAGCGCGAGAACTTGATCATCAACGGCGTCGAGGCCTCCGCCTCAGTCTGTCGTCGCACGACCACTGGCTCAGTCCAGTCCTTGCGCCAAATGCCCGCCAGCTGCAGCTTGCTTGTGCCATTCGTCCCGACGTAGGTGATATAATCCGTGCCGTACACCGAGAATGACTGTACATGACTGATCAGCGGCGCAGAAATTGTCGCCGCGTTGAGGTCCGCTCGCCGCAGTTCGCCGCTTGACTGCAGTACATACAGTTCATTACCGCTCTCACCGAGGAAGCGCACTTCTCGTAGCTCCAGCCCGATCACTTTCGCGATATCAACCACTGTTTTATTCTCGCGGTCGACTTTCAGCCACTGGACTTTTTCGCCTTGGCCTTCGACCACGTAGGTGTGTTTGAGAATGGCGTAGCGATTACCCGAATCCCACTCGACAATCTTGAGCGCATGCGCCGTCGACTGGCCGCCGTAGCCCGCCACCACCGAGGTGTCCAATGTTACCTCGTTAAACTTTGGCTTATCCGAATCGCGTAGATCGCCCCAAACGATCTTTGGTGCATCGGTCGCTTGCATCACGCCCAGCATGAACCGCCAATTTGGCGAAAATCGCACTGAGGCCAGCGACGAAAATTCCTTGACTGAACTCACCACTCGTTCACTCGGCACCAGCCGCGCGTACGATAGCCAAGTCAGTGTCCCGGCCTTGACCTCGACAACCTTGCGCCACTCATCGTAGCCGTCCAGGCGCATGGAAAATTGATGCTGCCCCTCGGGAAGCATGCCCTTGATATGTGTCTTGCCAAGCTCCGTACCATCAATAAACACCTGTGCACCTTGTGGCCGTGAATCATACTGCACCAGCGCCCGCTGCTCAACCGTCTGCGTCTTGAGATCCAGCTGATACCCAAGCGTATGAAAAATCAAAATAAACGCCAGCGTACACACCGCCAGCACCATAATTGTGTAGATTAGCGTCCTGCGAGCAAGCTCTAGGCCGCGCTTTTGCTTTCGATACATAATGAGAGATTATACCACATTTCGCCCCTTGCAAAAAGCATGTCCTCTTTGTACAATAAACAATAAGCATTAGGAATACGAGGGGTTCATGAACAAACAAACTATCCATAAAACCGTCCACAAAACTGCCGGTCAAAAATCAACGACGCTCAGCCGCCGCCACGTTGCTGCGCCGTCGCACGCCAAGCGTCGCCTGGCCAGCCGCCCCGACATTACGCGCGACACCTCCGTCCCGATAAGTGTCCATGTCAATAAATTTGCGCCGAGCGTGCCGAGTGTCCAGCTGCAGCCAATCAAGCGTGATCGTCCAGCCGAACCACACCCGACCGTTGTGCGTGCCCAAGCTCGTGCTGCCCAGCAACCCCATCAGACCACTCGAACCGCAACCCGCCATGTCCCGACCACACCGCACCATCACTCGACTCGTATCATCCAGCCAAACCACCTGCCGGCCAAACAACACACTGCCACCCTCGCGCCCAAGCCGGCCGCCGTTCTCAAAAACGAAGCCATTACCGAAGCCCTGCAGTGCGCCACCACCCCGCCAAAAGCGCCGCGCCGCAGCAAAAAACCAAAGAGCCGCATCGGTCGCTGGCTGCAAGTCGCCTCCGTCGGCCTGGCCATCATGCTGATCGGCGGCTATTTTACCTACCTCGGTATGCCTAACATCTCCACCCGCATTGCCGCCATCCAATCTGGTGTCAACGCCAAATACCCCGGCTATCGACCGACCGGCTATGCCCTCAGCGGCCCAATTACCTTCAAAAGCGGGGAAGTCCGCATGAAATTCGCCTACGCTGACGGCGGCCAATCCTACACCATCACCCAGCAAAAAAGTTCACTCAATTCCGCCGCCCTCAAAGAGACCTTGACCGCCGACGGCGGCGACGTCCAGACCACCACTGCCGGCGGCCTGACTATTTACAGCACCGACCGGACGGCCACCTGGATCAATGGCGGCGTCCTCTACCAGATCACCCTCAGCGGGGCACTGTCAAGCGAGCAAGTCACCAAAATCGCCACTAGTTTATAATCAACGCCACACCGATGCCTCGGCGTTTACCAGCGCTGCGGCCTCATGCTATAATCACCCCATGACTACACGCACTCGTTTCGCACCCTCGCCAACAGGGTTTTTGCACGTTGGCGGCATTCGCACGGCATTATTTGCTTTTCTCGTCGCCCGGCAGGCTGATGGCCAATTTATCCTGCGCCTCGAAGACACTGACAAGGTCCGCGAAGTTGCCGGCAGCCGCGAGCATCTCATCGCCAGCCTCAAGGCGCTGCACCTCGACTACGACGAAGGACCGGACATTGGCGGGCCACACGGGCCGTACATCCAAAGCCAGCGGCTCGAGCATTACCACCAGTGGGCACAAAAATTAATTGATACCGGCCGCGCCTACGCTGATCCCTACACGCCCGAGCAAATCCAAGCGTTTCGTGACGCCGCTCAGGCCGAGAAGCGTGCCTTTCGCTACCGCGACCATCGCCCCGACAATCCACCAGCTTGGGATGGCACCACGCCGCTACGTTTCAAGGCTGAGCCCAAAAGCTACACCTATCACGACGAGGTCATGGGTGACGTCACCACCAGCCCCGAGGTCGTTGACGACTTCATCCTCATCAAGTCTGACGGCTACCCGACCTACAATTTTGCCCACATCATCGACGACGCCGAGATGAATATCACTCACGTCATTCGCGGCCAAGAATTCATCTCCAGCATGCCAAATTATCTGGCACTCTACGAAGCACTGGGCTTGCCGCGGCCCGTGTTCGCGCATCTGCCACACATCATGAACGAGCAGGGTAACAAGAAATTAGGCAAGCGCGACGGCGCCAAAGACGTGCTGGATTATATCCGTGATGGCTATCTGCCAGAGGCGCTGGATAGCTTTATCGCCACCATGGGCTGGAACGACGGCACCGAGCAAGAGACCTTCACCATGAGCGAATTGACCGCCAAATTCAGCCTCAGCCGCGTGCAGCGCTCGGGCGCTCGCTTTGACGAAAAGCGGCTGCTGTGGACGAATGGGCAGTTTATTCGCTCGCTCGCGCTGGATGATTTAGCCGAGCGGGTTAATGATTTTTGGCCGGACAGTGCCGCCGGAGCGGACGAGGGGTATCGCCGGCGCGTCCTAGCGCTGGCCCAAGACCGCGTAAAAACCCTGCGTGACCTCGGTGGATTTGGCTATTTTTTTGCGGAGCCTGAGATTAACATGGAGCTCATTGACGGTAACAAACAGCTCAAGAAATTATCTGAGCATGAGCGGCGCGAATTACTAGAAACTGCTCAGCGCGAGCTCGCCATGCTCACCGACTGGACGCCAGAATTAGTCCAGACTCGGCTAAACGAATTGCTAGAAATCACCGGCCAAAAGCCTGGCATTCTCTTTAGTCTCATCCGCATCGCCATCACCTGGGCACCGTTCAGCCCGCAGCTGAGTGACACGCTAGCACTGCTCGGCCGCGAGCGTACGTTGGTGCGACTTGAGCGGGGAATTACCGCGTTCTCGGCGGCGTAATTCGGGGCAGGTTGTATACCGAAATACGCCGATCAGTCACTGCATTGTTCCGTTTACCGGATATGTCGCTTATGCTATACTAAACCCATGCACATCAAGAATCCTCGCCCAGCCACCGCGGCCCAAAAACCGACGGTAAAATCAGCTAAACTTGAGCCGGCATCACCAAACGCCCCGGCCAAAAAACGCTCGTTTGCCCAGTGGTGCAAAAAGCATTTGTGGGCGATCGTCCTCATCACCGCCTCGCTGGTTATCGCTGGTATTTTCATCGTCGCTATCAATTCTGTCCAGCACGACGGTGGTCTGCCGTTTTTCGCCGCTAAGAAAAAGCCAACCAAATTCTACTCACCACTCACCGGTCTCGAGGTCGCTGATGAAGCAGCCACCAAGCAGCCCGTCACCGCCGTCATGATCGAGAACAGCCCTGATGCTCGCCCACAGTCCGGCCTCTCCGGAGCCGGTATCGTCTATGAGGCCGTCGCCGAGGGTGGCATCACGCGCTTCCTCGCTGTTTATCAGGGCGCTAAGCCCGGCCTCATCGGCCCAGTTCGTAGCCTCCGCCTTTACTATCTCAGCTGGGGCGCGCAGTACCAAGCCTCCATCGCCCACGTCGGCGGCAGCCCGAACGCTCTCGATACCGTCCGCAGCAGCGGCTACCGCGACATCGACCAGTTCTTTAATGGCGGCAGTTATTGGCGAGCCAGCGACCGCCGCGCCCCACACAATGTCTACACATCTGGCGAGAAGCTTGATGCTCTGAACGCCAGCAAAGGTTTCAAGGAATCATCATTTACTGGCTTCAAACGCAGCGATGGCAAGCCGGTCGAGACACCAAATGCCACCACTATCCAGCTCAACTTTAGCAGCGGCATGTACAATACCGCCTATGCTTATGACAAAGCGACCAACACCTACAAACGCTCACTAGCTGGCGCACCGCACGCCGACCGGGAAGGTGGCCAGATCGCCCCACATGTCGTCATCGCCCTTGAAGCGCCCGTCGAGCGACGCGTCGGGCCAGATGGCTACGAGGACACCGTCACCATTGGCTCGGGCAAGGCGACCGTCTTCCAGAACGGCACCGCTACCGCCATCACCTGGAAGAAAGATAGCCTCACCGCACCGCTCAAACTGCTTGACGAAAATGGCAAAGACTTTACCCTGGGTCGCGGCCAAACATGGATCGGCGTGTTTACGCCCGGGCGGGGATCCGTCACGTGGCGATGACAGCTGGCGGCACGTCAATCTGTAGCTTTCGACGATACCACCGGCGCATGTTGTTCGCTTGTGCACTGGCCGGGCAGATGGCGGTGGCGCTCATCAGTGGTGTCGTCCTCAATATCACTGGTCTTACCTCGTGGAATCACCCAGCGTTCTGGTTAATTACTGGTACGATTTTCATTGTCGGCAGCTTTCTTTCGGCCGTTCTGATCATCATCGCCGGCCGGCCGCTTGATAATATCTTGACTGCGCTGATCCATAAACGCGGCGAGCGCACCACCAGGCCGCTACCAAACCCGAACGCCGAGCAACACGCCAAAACCGGCTTCAAGACCGTCCTTGAACTCATCTATGACGAGCCGACTCAACCCGCACCACCGCCAAGTCCCGACGCGCTGCTAACCCAGGCGCTTAACCACACCAGCTGCGGCATCGTTGTCCTCGATCCCGCCAAGCGTATCATCTCCGCCAACAAGGCTGCACCAATTGCCACTGACGCCGACGGCCAGCCGTATCTGGCGCTGGATTTTCTCAACGAGCAGTCGCTCACAGCCTGGCTCAGCGACGCCGACGCCCGCCAAGTCTCCGCCGAGCGTACCTGGCGCCGCGTCGCCACCACCAACGGTGCCTTCAAAAAAACTCGCTTCTTTGACATCATTGCCTCCTACCAAAAAGACGCACCCGGCGAGACCGTCATCGTCCTCATCGACCGCTCAGCCCAATACCTACCCGAGGAAGAAGACCTCAATTTCATCTCCTTCGCCGCCCACGAACTCCGCGGCCCGATCACCATCATCCGCGGCTATCTCGACGTCCTCGCCGAGGAGCTAGCCGGCCGCCTGAAAGGTGACGAGCCGCAGCTACTAGCACGGCTGACGGTCTCCGCCAACCGCCTGTCTGGCTATATCAACAATATCCTCAACGTCGCTAAGTTCGACCGCCACCACCTCAGCATCCACCTCGCTGAGGACTCGCTGTCTGACATCTATGGCTCGATCGCCGACGACATGCAGCTGCGCGCGTCGACGCAGCACCGCTTGCTCAATATCAGCATCCCAAGCGACCTGCCGACTGTCGCTGCCGACCGCTCCAGTATTAGCGAGGTCATTTCCAACCTCATCGACAACGCCATCAAATACAGTTTCGAGGGCGGCACTGTCTCGGTCAGTGCCGAACAAAAGGGCGATGTTATCGAAGTCTCCGTCGCCGACAACGGCGTCGGCATGCCACCGAGCGTCGTCAAAAATCTATTTCACAAATTCTACCGCTCGCACCGCAGCCGCGAGACCGTTTCTGGCACCGGCATCGGCCTCTACATCTGCAAGGCCTTTATTGAGAGTCACGGCGGCCACATCACCGCGCGCTCCAAAGAGAACGAAGGCTCGGTCTTTTCGTTTACCGTGCCGGTGTACGCCGCCGTCAAGGACAAGCTACTCGAAGACGGACAGCTCAATCGCAATCTGATTCGCCAGGGCGGTGGCTGGATAAAAAATCACGCTATGTATCGAGGATAAGAGGAGGGAAGTATGGCGATCAAAACAATCTTGTGCGTGGAGGACGACCGCTTTATCGGCGAGATGTATGTGCGCAGCCTGCAAAAAGCTGGCTATGACGTGACCTGGGTGGTTGATGGTAATGATGGGCTGGTTATGGCCCGGAGTCAGCCGTTTGACTTGATCATCCTTGATTTAATGCTGCCCGAACAGCGCGGCGACCAAATTTTGGACGCTCTGCGCTCTGATGATACTGACTTGATTCCAGAGAGCAAAATCCTCATCATGACGAACTTTGAGCAGGACGATGCCACCAAATCCGCCATCATGAACCGTGTTGACGGCTACCTCATCAAGGCCGACATCACGCCCCGCAAGCTGATCGACGTCGTCAACAAGATGGGCTAGACGCCCCCAGCTAACCATGCTATAATGACCCGGTAGCTTAACACGGCCCTATCGTCTAGCGGTTAGGACACTGGGTTCTCATCCCAGCAACCCGGGTTCGATTCCCGGTAGGGTCACCATACAGGGATTTATATTCCGTTCGGATTTGAAACAGCTCGTTTACCTCTGGTGGCGAGCTGTTTTTGTGGAATCTAAGCTACAAAGACCACCCACATTCCTCATCAAAAATCCCGCTGGCAACGTTCTATTTCCGCGGCAATGAAAGAAATATGTCGTAGGACTGTTTCACCATACTACGCCTCAAATCTCTGAAACTGGTCATATTCACACTTTTTTCTATAATATGCCCATGGGCAAAATTTATCTTCACATCGCCAATGCTAATCATATTTTTAACGACACCGACTGTTTCATATTTCGCCAGGCAGCTAAAAAAGCCGAGGTATTTATCTCAGAAATGTTTCAACAATTCAATTATAACGTCGATATGGTCGTGATTACTCCGTCTTTCTTATTACCAACCATCACCGAGGACGGAATTGCAGGTAGAACACATAACTCGCGTCTCATTATGCTGTCTGTTAATAAACATCAGCACCAAATTAACGAAGATTTTGTTTTTGAGACAATATGCCACGAGTTGGCACATTCTTTGCGCTGGGAGAAAGTTCCAGAATATGCCGAGACAATGTTTGATGGTATGATCTTGGAGGGATTGGCAGTTGTACTTGAAGAGGAAGCGATGAATAGGTTTAAGCAGTATAATAAACAGTTCTTCCTGCGTAAAATACAAAATACCAAACAAAAAGAAGTTGACGCTATGATAGCGGCACTAAAAAACAACTTTAACAACACGGCTTATGACTATAATGCAATATTTTATACTGGCAATGATAATTTACCACGCTGGACAGGCTATAAACTAGGTTATTACTTCGTGAAACAATATTTACTAAAAACCAATCAAACGATTGCACAAGCAACTTTTGCTAGCTATAGAGATTTCACTCCGGATATTGAAAAGTCCCCATCGTGATATGCGTAACGACGGGGGCGTAGTTTTAGCTACGTCTTATCTTCGTTGTAGTATCAGCATCACTTGCCGCAGCCACTGCCACAGCTGCTGCTGCCTCCGCATCCGGAGCCACAGCTACCGCCAGCACAACCGCTACCACCACCGTTACCACAGTTTCCGCCGCCGGAACCGCCGCCACAGTGACTTCCGCCACCACTGGCCATGATTCGCGACAGTGGAGACACAGCCACTGTAATGGTCGAGAGAGTTTCGGTGTACATGTAAATCACCTCCTTTCTGTTTGGATTCGCGAATCCATCAAAACACAATCGCATATCAGTGTAAAATGGACTCAAGCAAAGTAGTGTGGCATAAGACTGTCGCCTCGTGCCACCCCAGTCAGAGAATGATGAGAATAGTGTCCAGTGCCAAATCCAAAGCTAATTGGTATCAGCTTGCAACTCAACACCTTAGCTACTTTCAGTATCGAGTGTTTCTCAGAGACATCCACCACAACAATCTCCAGCTCCTTTTTCGAGGTATCGATTGATGCTGTTGGTACAGAAGCTCTGTCCAAAGTTTTACCTCCGAACAGAAACTTCACACACTCATGGTATTGCTTTGATTGAGCGTAAAGCATCTCATGATCAAGAACACTATGAACATGACGTGGAATCAGTCTTCGTGGCTTCTGAGCGTTTAACCCATAGATCAAACGAGACTCAGCCTCCTGAAAAGCCTTGATAGCGGCTTCCTCAAACGTATCAAGCGAGCTGGATGCGCCACTTACGAAACAGGGGTACGAATCAGAAATTATCACCACCTCAATGATAATAACCCCTTTCTGGCTCAGATCAAGTACAACTATGTTGTGCCCTCGGTCTTTCCAGTATTCCATTCTGTTTCGCAAATGAGTTGGCAAAACCGCAGGATCCAACTTATGCGGACTGCGCTTTTCGTACCAGCTTCGCATCAAACCGTCACGCTCAATGAGCTCTAGGAGACCTCGATTAACAGCCTCTTCGAAATTAGTATAGGCGGCGAACCCCGAAGAGCAAGTGTCCACTACCAACTTTCTACCAAGGTTTTCCATGGAATAAAACACCAAGTCGATCGGTACGAATACCGTCTCTCCTTTATGATTTACTCCTCTGATCCACTCAATTTCCAGATCCTCATTGAACTTTTGCAAATACGGAAGCCGGATATACTGCGCATCAGTGAGAGGCGCAGCAACTCGAGGATCAAGCCACGGACCTGGAAGGTTTTGAGCCGATGAATAGACATCGTAGAATACGTCTGTTGAACGCTGTCTCTCATAACCTTCGGCTATGGCCTTAAGCCTCGCATCAGACCACGATGTCGATATCCCACTTGCAATTTGACCATTCTGCGCAACGGACAAAAACTGGAAATATGACTTGCCGTAGTCATTGGATAGTGTGTTGTCGGTAAGCCAGACGCGACGAACTGGTTTTACATCTCCGACAACTTCATCCTCTAGCCGAGAGAGCAAAGATCGTTCTGTTCTTACTTCTGCACCAGCAGATTTACCAAGCGCAATTGCAAGAAATGAGAGACAGCCCTCAAGTTGCAGCTCATCAGAGACTTCTTTTTCTCTCATGCCCCTGAGAAGACAGGTATCCATGCCAGATTCTATCGCCCCAAGGGCAATATTCTGAGCAATTTCACCCGCTTCAATAGCCATAAAGCGATACCCCAAGTTTGAGTACTTGTACGGCTGGCGATTTGCATCGGCAGCAATCACAAGCATCACGCTTGCGCCAAAGGGCAACCCTACGGCATTAAATGCATGAGAAATCCGCTGAAAATCAGGAGTTCCGTTAAATAGTATGAGGCGATCACATTCACTATCGTACTCATAATATCCAGCCGGAAAATCCTTTTGGTCTTCTAGGGCAATGACAAATATCTTCATCGGATAAAGATTGCCCGCGGAAGGGACTGCATGCCTCTCAAAAGAGTAGCCAACATTCAGCAAGACGCCAACCTCTTCAATAGATAGAGGCTCGCCGGTGAAGTTCCTACAGCTAGAGCGAAGCCTCTGAAGCTCCGTAAGCTTAGAGAGGTTATCTTCAGCGGTGAATGAGAATTCGACACCCTCCTTGATTTTCATACGCGGAGACTTGACATGACTCATAACTTCTTCATCCGTAATGTCAGAAGGATAGGTCATGGGGTTTGCACTGATTGCGTGAAAGCGTTTGTATACCTCACAACTATCAATGACAATACCGAGCGAATTCAAGTCATTCAAGAATCCTATCGTGAAATTTGCATCAATGCTTGAGAGCTGTTCGGCAATTGCATGAATGGGATTCATTCCATTGCACAATTCCAGAATATTCCAAGCAATCGGTGCTATTTCAGATCCCAAGAAGATCTCTCGGTCGGACATAATGAACTTAATGCCATCATCTTTCGGGATACCCGGAACCACGAGAAGCGGCCTCTTGAGCATTTACAAATACCTCCTTACTTTGGATAGTACAACGATGTGAAAGAACGGAGCCAGTAGACACCCTGCGTGCGCAGAGAACAGCCCACGACCCCTATGTAGCAAATGGCGGTCCCTAGGGTCAGACGATTATTCGGAAAACGTGTTCGTGAGCTTCGCAAGAAGAGCGGTTTTTCGCAGGAGCAACTAGCAGATAAAGCCGGGCTTCATCGAACGTATATAGGAGCAATAGAACGTGGCGAACAAAATATTTCAGTCGATAATATTGACAGGATAGCCAAAGCGCTAAAAGTCTCCATCCCCACCTTATTTACATAATATACTTTTCTGCTCCTAAGCACTAAGGGCCTGCCGACCAACCGCGGAATCTATGGCTATTTTGTGTTATAACTAAAATAGTAACTTTACGGCAGACTATCTTATACAGAACATAATCATGACAATCCGCCCCTTCCACCCCAAAGACCGCGCCGCAATCGACGAACTGGCTATTAAGCTGCACGCGCATTTCGCACAGGTTAACGACACGGCGGAATCGCTGCCGTTCGCTAGCCCGCGAGACGCGCACGGCTACATGCAGCGGATGATCGACGATAGTGAGGATATGGACGGCGCGATGTATGTTGCCGAGGAGAACGGCCAGGTGGTCGGCTTTATTCAAGGTGTGATTATTGATCATCAACCTGGTCAGGACGCCGCTTTCGATGCAGTGCATGCGGCCGCGAAAAGACGGCTGGATCGGACTGCTTTATGTCGAGCCAGAGCAGCGCCGCAGCGGTATCGGACGAGCCTTACTGGATGAAATGAAGCGCTATTTCCAGAGTAAAAATTGCGATACCTTGCGGCTAAAAGTGCTGAGCAGCAACCAGCGCGCCATAACGTTCTATGAAAAATATGGTCTTACGGCCCGCGAAGTAGAAATGATAACAAAACTACGGTAGGTTTTTCGGGATCTCGGCTTGAAGCGGCGCCCCACCGCGCGCTATACTGATACTATGGCCCGCGAAATTCTTACCATTGAGCATCTCAGCAAGACGTACGGCTCGGGTGATAGCGCCACGCGTGCGCTCAAGGACGTCAGTTTTTCGATTCGTCACGGCGATTTTCTAATGATCACAGGGCGCAACGGTTCGGGCAAATCGACCTTTATGCATCAGGTGGCGATGTTGGATCGCCCTGATAGCGGCACAATCTGGTTTGATAGTAGGGGTGACGAGACACCAGCGATAGAGATCACTCAGCTACCAGAAAAACAGCGAATTGAACTACGCCTGCGCCAAGTTGGCTATATTTTTCAAGAGTACGCCCTGATTCGTGAACTCACCGCCCTAGAAAACGTCATGTTGCCGCGGCTGATGTGGTGCTCGGCGAAGATTGCTAAGCAAAAAGCTCTGCAAGAACTGGATCGTGTTGGTTTGAAGGACAGAGCGCGCCATCTGCCATCGCAATTATCTGGCGGCGAACAGCAGCGCGTGGCGATTGCCCGGGCTCTGGTCAATGAGCCGCACATTATTTTTGCCGACGAGCCGACGGCTAACCTAGATACGGTCGCCTCAACAAATGTCATGGAAACGTTGAAGGAAATTAACGCCAGCGGCATAACCTTGGTGATGATCTCGCATGAAGCTGATGAACTAGCCTATGCCAAGCGGCAAATCGTGTTTGAAAACGGCAAATTAAAAGGCGAGCGTCAACCCGCAGCCGGGAGGCTACTATGAGCCAGTCCCGCAAAACGCAGGAAACGCAAACGCCGCAGCCCAAGAACAATCTGTGGCGCGAGTTCTTGCTGGGTTGGCGATTGATGCGGCAGTACATCGTGCGCGGCCGCAAGTGGACGCTGGGCCTGACGACGCTGCTAGTGGCGGTGGCGTTCATTAATCTAGCCTTCATATCGTCGCTGCTAGCTGGCGTCACGTCGGCGATTGAATCGCAGATCAAGAACCTGATGGTCGGCGAGGCCTATATTGATGTCAAAAAGCCCGGCGAGTACATCACCAATGTCGATAACAAGCTGGCCGAGATCAAACGCATCGACGGCGTCACGTCGGCTGACAAAATCCTGGCTGTACCGGCAATATTAGGATATAACGATGACAAGCAGGTACAAGCTCGAATCAATGTCGTTAATCCGCAAGCCTTTCGCCAAACCCTGGAGGTCGCTAACCGCGTGTCGGACGGAACGTTTTTGGCGGCGAGCGACGACGAGATCGTGCTGGGTAGCCGGCTGCTCGAGAGAGGTTCTCTTGAAGGGGTCAAAGTTGGCGATCGGGTAACGATAAATGTTAACGGTAAAAAGGTCAACGTTAAGGTCGGCGGTATTACCTCGACGAAGTTCTATAATGCAGATATTCAGGCGTACATCTCGCGCGGTTTATGGCGCAAGCTCACCAGCGGTATACCGAGCCATTTGACGGCTGGCGAGAACGATGCCAGCATGATCGTCGTGCGCACCAGCCGCGGCAAGGAAGCGTCGGTGCAACGAGCACTTACTGACCTGAACTATCCGGGCCTGCGGGTTCACGATTGGCGTGACGGAGCGACGGTTATGGATACGATTACCGGTAGCTTTCAGTCGCTCAACGCTATTATGCTGATAGTTGGCATTATCATTGCGGCGGTGACGATCTTCATCGTGATTTACGTTGACATCATCAACAAGCGGCGGCAAATCGGCATTCAGCGGGCAATTGGCGTCAAGCCGCGAGTGATCGTCTTTAGCTACGTTCTACTAGCGCTATTTTATGCGGTGTGCGGTATAGCGGTCGGCTTGGTAATTTTCCTCGGTGGACTAGTGCCATATGTAGTGGCGCATCCGTTCAGTCTACCAATTGCCGACGTGACACTCAACATATCGTGGTGGGAATTGCTATTCCGTGCTGAGGTTGTGCTGGTAGTTGCCATCATCAGCGGCGCCATCCCCGCCATCATGGCCTCGCGAATGAAGATGCTCGAGGCGATTTTAGGGAAGGGCTAAGTGCGCCCCTCGGGGCAGCTGAATACGTACCATGCTTGACTTGCCGTGACGTGGCTCAATGTGGGTATCATTTTCGCCCGTCTCGGTCTATAATACAAGCATGAAGTGGGCGGGGGATGTTTCGCAAGTCGGTGAATTATCGCGATTTTGGCTGCGGCGACTATGCGAGGCGGCCTTGTTCGTCGGGCTAGTCATCGTCCTCCTCTATGCTTGGGCGCGTTTTATCCCGACCGGTTACCGGCTACCCATCGGCGAAGCCATCACCGACCTCGCCGCCGCCATCAGCGCCCTCGTCAGCCTTGCCGCCCTCATCCTCTGTCTGTGGCTACCGCGCCGAGCCATCACCGCCGCATCCATCGCTGTCTACGGCCTGATCATCCTTGCCGTCGGCTCACTGGTTGCCACCAGCGGCTTTCTGGCCTCGCCATTCGCCGCCGCCTGGCTCAGCGCTGCGGTGTTCGCCGGCTTCTTTGGCTGGCCCGTTGTCCTCGGCACCAGCCTCCTCGTCATCATCGCCATCACCACTGCCGCCATCACCCAGCACGCCAGCCTCATCGCCACGATTGGCGCCCTATTTTTTGGCCTGGCGCCCCTAGCTCTTGGCTTTATCATCTGGCGCCATCAGCCGCGCGTCAGTAAGCTCGGCGACATATCTGAACTCCGCACCAAGCTATCCACCGCCGAAGGCACCTCTGACATCGTCATTAACACCATCGACGACGGCGTGCTGGCCATCTCGCGCGAGGGCAATATCGAGCTAATCAACCCCTCGGCCCAGCGGATCATCGGCTGGAACCAAGGCGACGCCCTCGGCCTCAAATGGCAAAGCGTCATCCAATTAGTCACCGCCGATGGCAAAGACGTCACCGTCACCGAAAACCCGGTCATGCAGTCACTGATCAATAATCGGCCGGCGCACTCCGACAAATTACTCCTCCGCACCGCCTCTGACAAGCAAATCCTCGTCTCCATCGTCGCCTCGCCAGTCGGTAAAGACAACGAAGGCATCATCGTCGTTTTTCGCGACATCACCAAGGAAAAAGCCGAGGAGCGCCAGCAAGCCGAATTCATCTCTACCGCCAGTCACGAAATGCGCACTCCCGTCGCCTCCATCGAGGGCTACCTCGGCCTGGCGCTCAACCCAGCCACCGCCCACATCGACGACAAGGCGCGCGATTTCATCACCAAGGCCCACGCCTCGGCCCAGCACCTGGGTCGACTGTTCCAAGATCTGCTCGACATCAGCCGCGCCGAAGATGGCCGCCTCAAGAATGAGCCGCAGATCATCAATATCACCACCTTTGTCGGCGAGATTTTTGAGGGCCTGGCACCACGTGCCGCCGAAAAAGGCCTCGTCTGCACCTTCCGTCCGGACGCCGCCGCCACTGTCCAGCCAGCCTACTACGCCAACGTCGATGCCGACCACCTCCGCGAAGTTGTTTCTAACTTGATCGAAAACGCCATCAAGTACACGCCCGACGGGGAAGTAGTCGTAGACATCACCGGCGACGACAAAACGATCACCATCAGCGTCCAGGACAGCGGCATCGGCATCCCCGCCGAAGATGTGCCGCACCTCTTTCAAAAGTTCTACCGCGTCGACAATTCCGACACCCGCGAGATCGGCGGCACCGGCCTCGGTCTGTATCTCAGTCGCCGCCTCGCTGAGGCGATGTCTGGCCGCTTATTCGTCATCAGCGAATACCGCAAGGGCAGCACCTTCTTTCTCGAGATCCCTCGCACTCGAACCGACGAGGCGATGCGTCAATTACCAACCATCCCCGCACCCGCTGCTCCACCACTAGCCACCGAACCGCCAACCGCTGTCGCCGTCCAGCCAACCGTCCCGATCAATGCCACCCAACCGGACGCTGCCGATACCGTCCTAACTAAGCCGGCCACGCCGCCGGTGCCGCCGCCCAACTTTAGCCCGCTGCCGCTGATGTTCACGCCACCACCTGAACCAACCACTCCCGCGCCCGCCATGCCCATACCGCCTGAGCCAACCGCTACACCCATGCCATCAGCACCGCTCGCTACCCCAGAGCCAGACGCTGCCCAACAAAAACCATAACCACTATAGTATTTTGGCGCAAACTTCGGTATAGTAGGGGTAGTTATGACAAAGATTTTACTAGTAGAAGACGACAAAAGCCTGCGCGAGATTTACGGCGTCAGGTTACTAGCTGAGGGCTACGACATCGTTTCGGCGGGCGACGGTGAAGAGGCTTTGGCTATGGCTATCAAAGAACGCCCGGCCTTGATCGTTAGCGACGTGATGATGCCCAAGATTTCCGGCTTTGACATGCTGGATATCTTGCGCTCGACCACCGAGACACGCGACGTCAAAGTCATCATGATGACCGCATTGTCATCCGAAGACCAGCGTCAACGTGGCGAAGCCCTCGGCGCAGATCGCTACCTCGTTAAGTCGCAAGTTGGCATCGAAGACGTGGTGCGCACTGTCCACGAAGTACTCGGCGACGCGCCAGAACCGACTCCCGTCGCGCCCGAGCCGGCCGCAGAGCCCGTAGCAGCTGACGCGCCGTTGGCGGCACCGGCCACCCAGCAAGACGCTCCGGCAGTTACCTTGCCATCACCAACAGAGATAGCAATTGCAACCCACGTTGTCACTCCGGCACCGACCGCACCAATAACTCCGACGACCCACGATGATTCAGCCATCGCACCCGCTCAAGCTAGCCCAGACAATTCGACCCCTCCAGCAACCGACCCAGCACCGTTCGTCCTGCCGAGCGCCCCATTGGCACCGACGGCTCCGTCCGCATCGACTGAGCAAACCGCCGAGCCGGCCACTACAGAACCAGTGACGCCAGCCGACCCAGCGCCAACCCCAGCGCCCAAGGTAGAGCAAACTCCGGTCTCTGAGTCAGCGCTGACCCCATCTCCTGAAGCAGCACCGACCACCCCGACCGACACCTTGCCACAGCCAACAGCACCGACCTCATCACCATCGCCGCAGCCGACCAGCCACGGTGGCGAACGAGTAATCCAGCCACTGAGCCAAGAACCACAGCCAGACATGTCCAAGATGATGGAGCAGGAGCTCAGCGACCAACTCGAGTCTATGCAGGCCGCACCACAGCCAACGCCAGATTCAGGCGACTTCACGCTGCCGACGCCTGATGCTATGGCGGGGCCGCACGGCGACCTGACACTAGATGCACTCGAGCCACTACCGACGCCAGCCGATGACCAGCTGCTTGATGCTGGTACCGCGATCAATGCCGAGCTCGCCAACGCGGCATCATCACAGCCACAAGATGACGATACACCGTTCGTCCTGCCCACCCCAGCACCGATGCCAACTGATCCAACCTCGACCCCAACGCCTGAGGCAGAGCAGACCTTGACCCCTGAAGGAGGGCCATCCCCCGTGACAGAGCCAGCACAGCCAACGACACCCCAGCCACCGACCAACGCCTTTCCGCCGCAGCCACCAGTAGCCTCCTAGTATGACGACACCAACGCAAGCATCCGATTCTACCGATTCATCCGCCCAGCGCCTCAATAAATTCGTGGCGCTGGCGCTTGGTGTGTCGCGCCGCCAGGCTGACGAGCTGATCAAGCAGGGCACGGTCACGGTGAACGACCAACCCGCCAAGCTCGGCCAACGCATCACCACGACTGACATTATTCGCCACGGCAACAAACGACTCACCGCTCAAACCCACCAACTCATCCTCCTCCACAAACCTGTTGGCTACCTCTGTTCGCGTGCCTCTCAGGGCGGTGTACCGACTATTTACGAATTATTACCGAAAGACCTCCATCACCTCAAGCCCGTCGGTCGCCTGGACAAAGACAGTTCTGGACTCATCCTCCTCACCAACGACGGGGATTTTGCCCATCAGATGACACACCCATCCTTTTATAAGATCAAGCGCTATCTGGTGACGCTCGACCAGCCGCTGCGGCCGCTCCATCGGCAAATGATCAACGACTTTGGCGTGCAGCTGCCTGACGGGCCCAGCCGCTTGACACTAGAACGCCAGCACGAGGGTGACGACCACCGCTGGATCGTCCAGATGAGCGAAGGCCGCAACCGCCAAATCCGCCGCACCTTCGCCGCCCTCGGCTACACCGTCACCAAACTCCACCGGACAGACTTTGGCAATCACACTCTCGGTGACATCAAACGCGGGGAATTTACCGAAGGTCCACTGACTACCTAGGTCTCCTCAGGCGTCAAAAAACGCATATAATACCACATTTTTGCTTCAATTTCATTGACATTTTGTTCTATTAGTGATATATATATCAGCTTTTGCTCAAAGTTTGTCTTAAGGGCGGAAGTCGCCCTTTAGCTTTGAGCTTTTTCAAGAAAGGCGTAATCATGGTCGTCATCGCCCTCGTGGTATTCATGCTTAACCTAATAACTGCGATACACTATCTAACTCTAGCGATCAAGGTCAGCCTCATAGCTGACGCATGGATAATCGCCATCTTTGTTGGCGTGGCGACGCTGAACCTCGTCAGTGCCATAATTATGGCTATGGTCGCCAAGGAGGGATTTGAGAAGAGGAAGGGCTAAGCCCACCGAAAATAGCCCGCCGTATGTGCTCAATCTGATTGAGGTAGAATTTCTATCTCTCGGGTTGAATACTCGCATGCAGCTTGAGCTCATTCGGTGGGCTATTTTCATTGCCTCCCGCCAAAACCCCGTGCTATACTACCATCATGTGCATGCCCGCTGTTAATCCATTTTCACCCGGTGTTCCGTATCACTGGAAGGAAAGCTACGTAGATTTCGATCACCCGTTCGCTCATCCACAGGATTTCGCGATGTTCATCATCACGCCGGTTCGCGAGCGCAAGGTCTGTCTGTTTGACAAAACACAAGCATACATCGCCGAGCCGCACGTCATCCCGCTGGGTCAGGAGCCAAAGTTCGGGCTGAATTTGTATGCGTTAGGCATTGAAGTCGTCATCTTGGCCGGACTCATGACATTCGCCATCCTCGCCCGGCGTCAGGCAAAACGCACCGAGAAATCATCAACCAAGCACGCCTGGCGCGGCAGCAGCTACCTGGCATTTTTCCTGGCGGCCCTCTTTGTCGGCTGCATCGTCTATTATTCGCTATACCGCTTTGGTCTAGTCGGATCCAGCATATAACGCTTATCCTCGCTAAATCCTCACGCCTCTGGTATAATAAGCGTAATTATGCCTAATAAACTACCTACCGTCGCCATCATCGGCCAAGCCAACGTTGGCAAAAGTTCGCTGTTCAACCGCCTGACGCGCGCCCGCACCGCCATCGTCGCCCGCGAAGCCGGCACCACCCGCGACAACGTCGTCGGTAAAGTCTCATACAAACGCCGCGCCTCATCTCCTGACGAGGCAAGCCAGGCTGAATTCTGGCTCATCGACACCGCTGGCCTCAAACCCGCCGAAGACGAATTCGAATCCACCATCCAAGACCAAATCGCTGATGCCTCCGCCGCGGCAGATGTCATTCTCGTCATGGTCGACTCCACCGTCTATCCATCAGATGCCGATCGCCAACTGGCTAAAAAAGCCCTCAAAAGCGGCAAGCCCGTCCTCCTCATCGCCAATAAAGCTGACCTCAAAGGCTCGCTCCACACCGACGAATTCAAGCGTCTCGGCATCAAAACCATCATCAAAACCTCTGCCGAGCACAACATTGGCATCTCCGAGCTACTCGACAACATTGCCAATCTCATTCCGCCAGCCACTCAAACCGAAGCTGACGACATCATTCGCGTCGCCTTGATTGGTCGGCCAAATGTCGGCAAAAGTAACTTGTTCAACACCCTAGCAGGCAAGCAGCAAGCTATCGTCGCCAACGTTGCCGGCACCACCCGCGACGTCAACCGCGTCCAAGTCCGCTATCACGGCCAGACCATCGAGCTACTGGACACCGCTGGCATTCGCCGCCAAGGCAAACAAGAAACCGGCATCGAAAAGTTCTCCGTCCTACGCACCATGCAGGCCATCAACGAAGCCGACATCTGCTTCCTCTTGATGGACGTTAACGAATTGAACGTTCAATTAGATCAACGGCTGGCTGGCATCATCGACGAAGCAGGCAAGGGGCTAGTCCTGGTCGTCAGCAAATGGGACTCCGTCGAAGGCAAAGACGCCTACACCCATGACGAGCTAGCACCGCAAATTAGCTATCATTTCAAATTCACACCCTACGCACCACTGATCTTCACCTCATCAGTCACTGGCCAAAACGTCGCCAAATTGTTCGACCTAGCCCTCGACATTTACAAGCGCCGCCGCCAAGAGTGCAAAACCCGCATCTTAAACGACCTCTTACAAAAAGCCGTCGCCGCTCATCCGCCAGCTGGCCTGAAAAACTCACATCCGAAACTGCGCTACATCGTCCAGACCGACACAGCCCCGCCATGGTTCGTCATCTACGGTAGCAACCTGAAATTCGTCCACTGGAGCTACAAACGCTACCTCGAACGCACCCTGCGCGAAGCCTTCAACTTTGCCGGCACGCCCATCAAACTATCTTTCCGCGACGAAAAGCAACTCAAAGCCAACCGTGAACGCGTCGCCCGCGGCCTGGCGCCCGTCACCAAAGCTTACAAGCAGGCCAAAAATGCCGAGAAGGGTATATAATGCCACATTTTGACAAAATACTTTGACATTTTATTCTATTAGTGATATATAACAGGTATGGAGCAAATTTCACGCAAAGATGTTGCGGACTACCGCGATGACCAAGAAGAACTTAAGGCTTGGCGCATCGCCGAACGGCGCAGACAGGAGGAAGCCTTCCTGCAGCGTGTCAGAGATGAGGCCGCCGAGCTCGGACGCCAACTGGAGCCAACCCCCAAGTGGATGCAAGCAATCGCGCAGCTCCGCCGCCGGGTAATACAAGCCCTTGCTGAGGGAGACTCCAAAGGAGAGACAACTATATCCGCATCAATCGCTCTATCTGATATGCCGTGGCTATGGCGGCGAAAGTGGAGCCACCTAGCAGACGGATGCGGATTATACCAGGAGCCGGTCGACACCCCCTTAGAATTAGCAAGGGGTCTCCTGGAGGGAGGCCTAAGACATTGTTTGGAAACTATCCTGCCTGTAGCGCATGCAAACTGCTATAAGGCAAAGGACACAGGATGGGTACTCATTGTAACCTTTTTACCCCCGAAAAACTAACCTCCCGCGAACCTCTGTCAGCTCTGCTTGTCATGTTCGCTCCATAGATGCGTGTCTATGCTGATGAGTCGGAAACGACGAAAGCGAACTTACTATAGAAAATACCGTAAATCTAGGCCGGCATTGGAGGGCGTGGGGAGTAGCCGATACGCGTCACATCTCTCGATAATCCGCCTCGGTGGCGACTCGCATAATTTTTTGGACAGCCTCAACCGTAGGGGCGATCGTCTCAATCTTTGGTTCAAACTGATCTAACTCACGTAGGTTCACCCACCGATACTCGGAATACTCATCATTGAGCATAATTTCACCGCCAATAAACCGGGCATAATAGTGCGGTAGCACCATGGCCTGCCCATTAGTTTTGACAAAATATTCATTAACACTGATACTCGTTACCACCGCAATTTTAGCGGCCGAGCCAATTTCCTCGTTTTTCTCCCGCCGAAGACCATTCACCAGGCCACCATCCGTCGACTCCAACTTGCCGCCAATAAACGAGAACACGCCATCATAATCAGCCTCCCCGCGACGCCTGGCGAGCAGCACGGCAGAGCCGTCTTGACTGAATAGTACTATTTTTTGACAGTATTGAAACAAGGTTGTATCCATATATCGCCTTTCTCGCCTTACACTTCCTGGAGTCATCATACCATAGGTACAGACAGATCTTACAGCCGCCTAGATAACGACTGAGATGCGGGGGGTAGCGTTCAGTTGCGACGGGGGCAGGGCCACTCGCCAATCTCTGCTTTTTCCTGTAAAATAAAAGCAATGAAGCTCCATAACACCCTCACGCGCCACAAAGATGAACTCCAGCCGCTCGACGGGCAGACGGTTCGCATGTACACCTGCGGGCTGACGGTGTATTCGCAGCCACACATTGGCAACTGGGTTGGCTATATTTATTGGGATGTGTTGGTACGGTTGCTGCGCTGGCAGGACATCTCGGTTATTCGGACGCAGAATATCACCGACGTTGGACACTTGACCAGTGATGATGATAATGGCGAAGACAAGATGGAGAAGGGTGCGCGCCGCGAGGGTAAAACCGCTTGGGATATCGCCGAGCAATATATCGCCATCGCTGATCACGAAGCGTATGAGGTGTTAAAATTGGTGCGGCCCGACCATTTGGTGCGGGCAACGGACTACATCCAGCAGCAAATTGACTTTGCCAAGGGGCTAGACGAGAAGGGATTTTTGTATAAAATTGACGGCGACGGCATGTATTTTGATACGTCGCGGCTGCCGGATTATGGCAAATTAGCGCGGCTGGACGTGGCGGGCTTGGAGGCTGGCGCGCGGGTCAGCGTGGCAGGCAAGCGCAACATCACCGACTTCGCCGTCTGGAAATTCTCACCGACTAACATCAAGCGCGACATGGAATGGGACAGCCCGTGGGGCGTCGGCTTTCCGGGCTGGCATTTGGAATGTTCGACCATTGCCCGGGAGACACTCGGCGATAGTATTGACATTCACACCGGTGGCATCGACCACATTCCGGTACATCACACCAACGAGATTGCCCAGAGTGAAAGTTTGACCGGACAGCAGTTTTCTCAAATTTGGCTACACAACAACCACATCAAAGTTGATAGCCGCAAGATGAGCAAATCCCTCGGTAATATCATCACCCTCAGCGACATCACGGCGCGAGGCTTTAGTCCGATGGCCTTTAAGCTGGCGATTCTCAGCAAGCACTACCAAACCGAGGGCAATTTCACCTGGGAGATTTTGGAGGCAGCCCAGGCGCGGCTGGACCATTGGCGCGGCTATGCGGTGCTGCGACACCAGACGCACGACACGCTGGATGATGACGATGAGAAAGATGAGCAGGAGGGCACCGTGTCGCTGCTGGCGGCACGGCAGGCGCTGGTCGAAAAGTTGAATGATAATTTGGATACACCGGGGGCCTTGGCGCTGATTGATGAGGCGTTCTCACGGCTGGATCACGCGCCATTGGAGAAGATTCACCGCGACGGTTTACTGCAGCTACTCGAGGTAATTGACGAGGTTTTGGGCCTAGAGCTAATGAATACCACGCCAGACATTGATGATGAAGCAAAGCGACTCATCCTCGAGCGTCAGCAGGCTCGCCGCGCCAAAAACTGGCAGGCCGCCGACGATATTCGCGCTCAACTCGACGAAAAGGGCATCGCCCTACGCGACACCCCATCTGGTCAAGTTTGGTCGTACCGATAATCTCTCGGCCGCTTACTCAGCTGGCTTCGTCTCAGCAGCTTTTTTGAGCGCCTTTTTTAGCGGCGAACGGCGAGGCGGTGCCTGCGGCCCGCGATTATGCGCCAGATAATCGTCCATCAGCACCTTGAGCGATCCAGCGATCGGAATAGCCACCACACCACCGACCAAGCCGCCAACATACAGCCCGACCGTCACCGCCACCAAAATCGCCAGCGCCGACAGCTCGACTTTCTTGCCCTGAATGACTGGCGCGATAAAATTATTCTCAATCTGCTGGTAAATCACGAAATAGATGAGATAGATAACGCCCGCCGACACACTATTAAGCATCAACATCAACCCCACCACCACACCAGCGATCGTCGCCCCAAACATCGGGATCAGGCTGAGTAGGAACACCAGCAGAATCGCCGGCATTGCCAAGTTAGCCGTGATCTCCGGAATAAACCAGCTCATGCCAAACACAAACGCCCCAGCACACAGTGAGCCGATCCCCGACACCGTCAGCTGCCCAACGATGTAGCCAGTCACCACGTTATAAATCTTGCCAACCAACATCTTGTGGTGGTCGCGCCGCTGCTCATCCCGATACAATCGCCACAGCCGCTCCATCCATTCCTGACCCTCGAGCAACATCAAGAACGTTAGCACCAGCACCAGAAAGGCCGATGCCAAAAATGACGCCAGCGAGCCTATACTGCCGAGGATATTCGCGCCAAAACTCGCCGCCCAGCCAGATGCCTGACCACGAATATTATTCATCAGCGAATCAATCTGCGGCTGCAAGCCATTCTGCTCGACAAAGCCCTTCAGCCCGTGCCACTGCTCGTTAACGCCGTTGACCAGCCCCGGCAGCGTCTCGGCAAACTTAGCCGATTGTTGCACCAATGGCGGCACCACAAACCAAATCACACTAGTCAAGATGATGACTAGCAGCATAAACGCCAGCGCCGTCCCACCCAGCCGACTCTTGCCGGGCAGCCACGACGCCAACTTACGCACCGGCGCGTTCAGCGCCAGCGCCAGAAACAACGCCGTCCCGAGCACCATCAGCGCATCCCGCGCCGAATAAATCATCAACCCCGCCAGCCCAAAGCCAATCACCACCAGCCAAAACCGCACAAATGTTCTGGTGTCTATTTCAATGCGTACTTTCATAATCTAAACTTTATCAGCTTTTCGCTTCATCCGCAACGCCGACAGAGATAACTTGCTGTCATAGGACATCGCACCGTAGCGGAAAATCCGCACCGCCAGCATCATGATCAGTACCGCAGACACCACCAAGACCGCCACGCCGATCAAGGCCTCAATGAGTGACAAATTGCCGACCGTATTCCTAATCATCAACGGAATTGGTGCCGTAAGCGGGAAGTACGACATAGCCATTGAGAACGTTGACTCTGGGTATGAAACAAATACTGACGCGGCATACAGCGGCCCGAATAGTAGTATCATCACCAGACCAACCCACGAACCTGCCTCCTTGGCAGTTGGCATCATTGCTCCCATAGCCACCAACAAACCGGTCAGCATGGTAAAGCTCGCGCCAAATAGCGCAACAGCAATAGCGATCCTCGTCGGATCAAATACGATTTGCGACAGGTCGAAGCTAGACAAATGCAGCTGTGAACCAAATCCAAAGTAAGCAATTAACACCGGTACAACGATGACCATCCCCTGAATCAACGATAGAGCGATTAACGCCCAGATCTTACCAACGATCAGCGTCTTGGCTCGCACTGTTGTCAGCAACATCTCCACAGTGCGGTTTTCTTTCTCCTCGACAGTACTCGTCAGCATCTGATTGCCAAAGAAAGCAACAAGCATATAGAACAGTACCAAGAAGAACCCCGGCACGATCATCTCGTTCACACCGCCACTTTCTTTACCGTCTTTATAAGTTTTGAGCGATGAATTAACTTTCTGCTTGATCACTGCCGCCTCTGATCCGGTGACCTTGCTATCAACCGACTGACTCAGCAGTGTACGGACAACTGCCTCGTACTTATTGTTCTCGAAAACCCCTGTATCTTGGCCATATATTCTGATCGTTTCCTTCTCGAGATTCTTCGGTATATAGAAATAAGCATCGGTCTGACGATGTTTGACTTTTTCAACACCCTCAGCTTCAGAGTCAACAGACTGGACTTTCATTACCGCCGCGATCTCTGGCTTGATTAGCTTTGAGTGATCTGTCATAGTGATGCTAAATTTTTGCTCCTGAAGCTTGTCGGCCGCCTCTTTAGTCGCCTGATTTGACCAAAGAACAATACCGAAAATCAACCCGATCATAACCGGAAAACCCAGCGCTATCAGCCAGAAGGTCGGTTTTTTCAGGGTGCGCAGCACTTCAAATTTGAATACCATCCCAAAATTATGCATCTTACTCATGACGTACCTCCTGCTTTTCGCCACCGTAAACCTTCACAAAAATATCATCCATTGACGCGCCGCCGAACTGCTTTTTCACTTCTGCTAGCGTACCGTACGCCGCTGCCCGACCATCTTTTAGTAGAATCAGCCGGTCGCATAGTCGTTCGACCTCTTCCATCTGGTGCGTCACATAAATAATCGTTGCGCCAGCCTTGCGTCGCTCTTCGATGATGTTCATTAGTAGGCGGCGGTTGACTGGGTCAAAGCCCTTGGTCGGCTCGTCTAAAATGAGCAGCTCTGGGTCGCCCATGATGGTCACACCCAGCTGAATCTTTTGCTGCTGACCGCCTGATAATTTGTCCAGCCGAGTTTTTGCCTTGTCGCTTAAACCAACTCGCTCCAGATAATTCATGGAGAAATTGCGAGCTTCTTCTTTGCTGAGCCCCTTCAGCCGGCCAAAATAAATCATAGTGTCGATGACTTTTTCTTTTTTGTACAGGCCACGCTCCTCCGGGAGATAGCCTAGCTTGACGCTATCCTCAACCGTATACGGTTTGCCGTCAACTAGCAGCTCGCCACCCGCCGGCTCATATAGTCCCAGTAGTGCCCTGAGTGTCGTTGTTTTTCCCGAGCCGTTGCTGCCTAAGAATCCAAACACCTCACCGCGTCGCACCTCAAAACTGAGGTCCTGGATGACCATTTTGTCGCCAAACGCCATCCGAAAATGACGAATCTCGACAATCGGCTGCTGCTGTTTCACTGTGTCTCGTCCCATACGTCTCCCTTCTTTCTGCTTATTATACACTATGTGGGTGGAGCAGGGGGCATAAGGCACTATATCTTATTTTCGCTCTACTCCCTCGGCGCTCCGAGCTATCGCCGCTACAACTTCACGCTCTACTCCGTAATGCATAGCTATACCAACCGCGCAGCGCATGACGTCCTGAATCTCTTTGATGAGATTATCATACTGCGGCTGGCCGTGTTTGCGGCGCTTGACGCCCATACCTTCAAGGTGGTTAACGGCGCTAGCGAGCTCGCCACTCTCCTCGCACAACCGCGATACGCGCTGGAATATGTCAGCACCACGAGGGAACTTCGCATCAAGAGCCTGACAAATGATTAGTAGATTGGTAAATGTTTTATCGTCCAGATGCATTGATTATAATTATAAGCCTATATACTGTGTTGAGCAACTCCAGGTATGAGATGCTCACTATACACACTAGCAAAATATTTTATATAATATACTTATGCGCCTCCTCATCATCGAAGACGAACGAAAGATTGCCCGGATCATTGCCGAGGCCTTACGGCGTGAGCATCACGCCGTGGACGTGACGCATGACGGAGACGAGGGACTAAACATGGCGATGAGCGAGCCGTACGATCTGTTGGTCGTTGATCGGATGCTACCGGGACGGAGCGGCACGGACATCGTGCGAGCGTTACGCGGGCAGGGCAAGGATATGCCGATTCTGCTATTGACGGCACTGGGGACGACTGAGGACAAGACGTTCGGCCTGGACAGCGGCGCTGATGATTATCTCGTCAAGCCCTTCGCCATCGCCGAACTCACCGCCCGCGTGCGAGCGCTCCTTCGCCGCCCGCCGATTCAGCAACCGGACACGCTCCAGATCGCTGATCTCGTGATCGACCAGACAACGCAATCCGTCACTCGCGCCGGCACCTCGATCGACCTGACTAGCAAGGAGTACGCGCTCCTCGAATACCTGGCGCGCCACCCCGGCCAGACGCTTAGCAAAGACACATTGATCGCCCATGTGTGGGATTTTGATGCCGATATTTTACCCAACAACGTCGAGGCCTATATCAAGCAGCTACGCAAGAAAATCGACAAGCCATTTCGTCGGCCGCTGATTCACACCGTGCGCGGCTTTGGGTATAAATTGGAGGCTGGCGAGTGAAATTATTTTTCTCAGCAACGCTCAAGCTCGCCGGCTGGTACTTGCTCATTCTGATGACCGTCAGTTTACTATTTAGCGGCATCATCTTTCAGGTCGCTAGCTCCGAGCTCGATGTCCAACTAAACAACTGGAGTAAGAACCACAAAACCGACGGCCACACCGAAACCACCATCATCCGAGACCATCCGTCAATCTCGACCACCAACCTGCTGATCAGCCTCGGCTATCTCAACCTCATCGTGCTCATCGGCGGTGGCGTCTGTGCCTATATATTGGCCCGGCGGACGCTTGAGCCAATCGAGGCAGCACATGACGCCCAGTCACGCTTTACCGCCAACGCCAGTCATCAGCTGCGTACACCGCTGGCTGTCATCAAGGCCGAGGCCGAGCTGGCATTGTCCGACCAGCGCGCCAGCAAGGCATCGCTTCGCCAAACGCTGCAGAGCACACTCGAAGAGACCGACCGCCTAACACAGCTAACTGAGACGCTGCTCAAATTGTCATCTGCCAATCGACAACTAGAAACCACAACCGAGACCTTTGACATCACTGACCTCACCAAAAAGCTGATCACTGAACGCAAGGCCGATGCGCGCACCGTACTGATCACCGACGAGGCCATCACCTTGACCAGCCATCGCCTCATCGTCCGCGAACTGATCGCCATCATCCTCGACAACGCCCTGTGCCACAGCCCACGTAAGTCCCGCGTCCAGGTTGACATCAAGGCTACCAATCACCGCGTCACCGTCTGCTTGACGAACGATGGTCAAATCGCGGCACGCGACTTACCGCACATTTTTGAGCGATTTTTCTCTGGCGAGCAGGGCAGTGGTGGCTACGGCCTTGGCCTCAGTCTCGCCAAGCAACTGGCCGGCGCCCTCGGTGGCCAACTCACCGCCGCCAGCCGCAAGGACACCACAACGTTCACCATTTCACTACCAAAAACTCTGTAATTCACCTCTGGTGGTATGGCTTTTCTTATGCTTTTTTGTAATTTTCAGCTAATTTTCAGAATACCATGGTGTAATAGATCGCAGGTGAGGTGAGCTTCACCGGAAAGGGTAAGAATGAATACGACAACATATCTCAGTAAAAAAGGCTTCAAAGAATTACACAAGCAGATCAACGAACTCGAAATCCGCGAAAAAGCACTCTCAGCTGAACTGCGTGACATCGGCCGCGCCAAGTCTCGCGACGACAAACTCCGCCGCAGTGACATTATTATGAATCTCGAAAACGTCCATGGCAAGCTCGCCGAGAAACGCACTGCGCTCAAGACCGCCAAACCACTGCCGCGTAAGCGCGATCGGCTACGCATCGCCATTGGTTCGGTGGTTGATCTCATTGATCAGCAGGGTCAGCTCTTTCGCTACACACTCGTTGACAGCCTTGAGGCTGATCCGTCTGACGGCCGCATCTCGGTCGACAGCCCCCTCGGACAGAGCCTCCTCAACCGCCATGCCACCGAAACCATCTCTCTCGGTCTCGGTCGCACCACTCGGCGCCTACAAGTGGTCGGCGTCCACTAACGCGCCCCAAGCGTCCCAATTCGACGCTGACCACGCGCCCCATGCCGCTCGTTTACCACGGGCGGCATTTTCGGTATACTACTTATATGACATCAACGATTCTTATTGTTGAAGACGAGCCCACCTTACGCACTGGCACTGAGCAGTTCCTCCGCCAACAGGGTTTTACGGTACTGACAGCAACCAGCGGCGAGGAGGCTCTGGAGAAATATACCAAAGCAGATGTCATCATCCTCGATATCATGCTACCAAAGATGAGTGGCATTGAAGTGCTGCGGCGTATTCGCCAGACCAGCGATGTGCCGGTGCTGATGCTGACGGCGCTACATGATGAGCCAACGCAAATTGCGAGTTTTGACGAGCTAGCGGATGATTATATGAGCAAGCCGTTTTCGCTGGTGCTGTTGGAAAAGCGAATCAGAGCGCTATTTCGCCGCCAGCAGCAACCCACCAAAACCTTATGGCGCCGCAGCCTGGCCTCGGTTGATTTTATGGCATATCAGGGGTTTTATGATGACACTGACGCACACCTCAAGCCCAAGGAAGTGCAGCTGCTCAAGCTACTGGTAGACAATCCAAACATGGTCTGGAGCCGGCAAGCCATCATTGACAAGCTGTGGCGCGACGATGAGGTGCCATTTGATCGGGTGATTGACGTTTACATCAAAAATCTGCGCAAGAAATTGCACCTGGACTGCATCGTCACGGTGAAGGGAGTGGGCTACCGCTATGAAGAATCTTAAATTATTCCCCAGGACGTTTCTGGTATCGATCGGCCTATTTGCAACGTTAATTATATTGGTGCATGCGCTGGTTTACACCTTGATGCCGCAATTTTATCTGCAGCAAAAAGAGCGCGAGGCAGCAGATAATCTTACTGCGCTGACATCTGAACTGCGTGGCAAATCACCTGAGGAAATGCGCCGAATCAGCCAGGAATTTGCGAGTATGAAAAACGTCAACATCACGCTGACGATTGACGGGCGCGATCAGTATTTTCAAGGCTTTCAATCCGTCAATATCGTGACAGACAGCGGTAAACCAGTCGATACCAGCGTGGTGAAAATCGCTGACGGACAAACGGTCGATCCGCGCTCGGTGATTTTGCAACAGGGCAGCGCGGCGGATAATCACGGACAAACGGCCAGAATCAAGCTACTAGCCGACGTAGCGCCTGTCACTCAGGCCAAACTCGCCACGCTGCACGTATTGCCATATACCATGCTGGGCTCGCTGTTGGTGGCGCTCGTGTTTTCGTACATCTATAGCCGTTTTATCACGCGGCCGATTCGCCAGATGGTGGCGGTGACCACGACCATGCAGCGGCTGGAAAAGGACGCCCGCTACCCGGTACGGAGCAGTGATGAAATCGGCGTGCTGGGGCGAAATATTAATGAATTATATCAAAATCTGTGGCAAACGATTCGCTCACTGGAGCAGGAAAATCAGCGGATATCGCAGCTGGAAAAAGAAAAAATCGCTTTCCTCCGTGCGGCCTCGCACGAGCTAAAAACGCCACTGGCGGCGCTCCGGATTATGCTGGAAAACATGCAGCTGAACATCGGCGAATATAAAAATCGTGATCGGTATTTGGCGAAATCGGTGGCTCAGGTTGACCGCTTGGCGGCGATGGTGAATGGTATCTTGCGCTCTGGCGGTGTCGCCGAGCAGGCTCTGCGTCAAGAAAAGCGGCTGAGGATCGATAAGCTAATCACTGAAGCGGTTGACGATTATATACTACTGGCAAAAACGCGCGGCATGACCTTCAAGCTTGATACCCAGCCGACGACCATTCGCGCTAATCCTGATATGATGCGGCACGTCATCTCGAATCTGGTGTCAAACGCGGTGCGCCACGGCGACGCCAGCAGTGTCATAAAAATTACTTGTGACCAGTGCGAACTAGCCATCGAAAACGCCTGCAAGCCGCTCACCAAGCGGCAACTCCAGCACGTCTTTGATCCGTTTTATCGAAGCAACAGCGACAAGAAGCAGCACGGCGACAGTAGCGGCATCGGCCTCTACACCGTGAAAATGCTGCTCGACGCTAAGGGTCTGGACTATGAGTTTGTGCCGCATGGGCGGGGCATGCGGTTTGTGGTAAGATTTGAGTAGGGAGATGTAGTGGACAGAGAGCTAGAGAAAATGAGTTTGGAAGAATTGTGGCAACTATTCCCCATATTTCTTGTAGAACACAATCGAGAATGGGTACGCTGGTATGATGAGGAAGTGAAAGCCATCTCCTCATTGGTGCCAGAAAAATACATAACACAAATATCTCACATTGGTAGCACGGCCATCCCAAATATACAGGCAAAGAATATAGTAGATATATTGCTTGAAGTCCCGTCGGAAAAAGAATTAGAGCCTGTAAAAAATATCCTTGTTGAAAATAATTGGTTGTGCATGAGTGAGAAAGCAAAACGAATCTCATTGAATAAGGGCTATACTAAACAGGGCTTCGCGGATAAGGTATTTCATCTCCACATTAGGGTTGTGGGGGATAATGATGAGATCTACTTTAGGGATTATCTAATTGAGAATGGAGACATTGCCAAACAGTACGAGAAATTGAAACTACAACTTTGGAAGGAATTTGAGCATGACAGAGATGGATATACTGATGCAAAAAGCGATTTTATCAGAAAGTATACTAAAATAGCTAGAGAAAAATACGGGTCCAAGAATAGGTCTTCCTAAATTGTGCATATTAAAGTCGTCAAACAGACTCTCAACTCCTGCTTTACATAAAGCTTCCGCCGTCAGCATATCATGCTGAAGCGCTAGCTGTCTGTGCTACAATTAAACCATGAAGATTATTGATACCATAACCCTCGCCGAGCTTCGCCCGATGGCCGAGAGAATGTACGGGACGATGGTCAAGGCGGATGTCGATGTTGCGAAGAAAATTGTGGTGATCGACATGGATATGCATGCTGATGGTGAAGCGTATTTGTTAGAACGTGGATCGCAACAAGCAGATCTATGGGGGATCAACCTACATCCAGATAAGTTTGGCACTGATGACTTTATCGAGTTTGACAGCATGATAAACATCCGACCGCGGCAAAGCAACTCGTCGCGCGATGTGCTCGACCAAGCGATACGCCAGCAAATTATCGATATCATCGCCGGAGTCGTCCGTGAGTGAACATGTCTTTGATCGGCAAAAGTGGCAGAGCCTAACGATATTTGAGCAAATGGGTAATATCGGCTCGGAGGTCGGGCGAGCGTTTGCCGCCCGGCGCCGCGGCGATACGGCTGCAATGACTGGCGCCTGGCAGCGCGGCTTGGACTTATTGGACGTCACCGCCGAACAGCTTGCCCGCCAAAAATCACCAAAACTCCGCGAAGTCCTGCGCGCCCGCGAGCTATTCGCCGGCATGGAGGACGAATCGTTGGAGGATTACTTTATGTGGTTTGCAGTGGCAGCGAGGAGAGGGAAGTAAAACAGTAATTAGCACTACTGATCTATTATTCTATCGACCCCCTATGATTTAGATGAACTATGTAAATCTTCTTCTATCCTCTTGCGTAAACCATTGTAAATAGTTGGTTCTTTACCAGCTTCGAGCTCATCAATTAGATCATAAATATAATCATCTATAATAACAAAGTCCGCCCGAGGATCATAAATAGGTTTACCAATAAACTCATGGACTATGCCATAAATACTAGTCAATTGCTTAATATCTCTTTTTTCTATGGCGCTATCTATTAGGAACAATAATTCCTCGGCAACTGATATCTCAATTGGATCATTCATTTCAACCCTCTTTGAAAGTGAGCAGTTTATAGACTTGCTCGGGTCTATTGTGTCACTCCTCTCGATAGGAACCACGATCCGAGACCAGGTTACCATAAGCATCGTAGTGATCGTGATGCTTTTTGACACGAAGCTTCTTGTCGCCATAGAAGTCAACGCGGTCGAGATGGTCAGAAGCAATAAGCGCCTCTCCATCCCGCGGACCAAGTCCGAACGACACAGTAACATCATGACCACTACTAGTGCTGCCATAAACTGGCGGCGTCCAGTTACGGTTACCATACGTTTCACCATCGCCAAACGTACAATCAGGACCGCCACGGCAAGCCGATCGACGATGCACCATAACCGTGTCATGCGACAGAATCTGATAGCTCAGATCGTCGTCGAAATTGCATCGGTACCAATCGGTACTAGTAGGCAGTTGGCTAGGTGTGGCAACAGTATGTCGCCCATTAGACAGCCTCCTGAGAATGCAGTTGTCACCGCATTCGACGTCGCATCTCTCTGAATAACTCATAGAGACCTTTCTCGAGCAGAAGGAACAGCGCAGGATTATTCCAAAACGCCAATATATTATGTATCAATAATAGAACCCGCTGTCAAGCGATTTTACGAAAATCACCACAAACCATGGTAACGTCCCGCTCACCCGTACTAGAATAAAACTACAACCAATACCTGGCCCCTAACAAATCAAGATAGTATTCGCCGCACAATTTTAGCATCGGCTTGTGAACTAAATTAAGTAGCTTTATAATGAAACGTATGAAAGTCATCACCAAAAAATCTTACCCCGATTTATTCGAAAAAGTCCTAGCGGGCGAGAAAACATTTGATATGAGAGTGGCTGATTTTAACATCCAACCCGGCGATATCCTGGAGCAGATTGAGGTAAATTGTGACGGAGCGCCGACCGGCCGCAAAGTCCGTCATGTAGTCGGCGAAGTTTTACGCACGAAAGAAGTTGATTTTTGGAAACAAGAAGATATTGATCAGTACGGCTATCAGGTGATGTCGCTTGTTGAGCGGGTTGAGTAGTGTAGCAGACCTACTTTGTGGCAGGTTCCGTCCTAGAAAAAGAAATCAAGAACACCAAATTCGAAAAAGCCACCGAGCTCTTTAATGTTGGTCTCTGAGAATATAAAACCATAGAATCATAAACATACGACGACAAGTGCCAGAAAATTCAAATCGGCAACCAAATAATTTTTACCAACCGATGAATGGATAATGAATTTTATCCGCTTGACGAACAGCTACAAAACGGTGTTACCGGCATTGAATTTACACCAATTTGACTAGCTATAGCCATAAATTACGCATGTATAGCGATAGATAGCTTGTATTATTGTATAGGGTATAAGACAATAAACTCATGAACCGACATAAGAAATATTCAGTCACTGTGGCTATCCGTAAAGCCAAAACAGGCGATGTTGATTTCGTTTCCCGCTTGATGACAGAAACACTTGGGCCGTTTTACGATGGCGATCATCGAGCTCATGCACGGCGGATTTTTACCGCGCATATCAATGGCAACGTCGATTCTGTCGGGCAGTTTTCACTCGGGCAATACACATTTATTGCAGAAGTTAATCATCATCCCGCCGGGATGATTCATCTAGTTGTCAAGAAGCAGGGGACAGTTAAAATTAGTCCGCTCATCGTTGCTCCAGAATATCGCGGTAAATTTGGCATTGGCAGTAAGTTACTTCGCCATGCTGAGGATTTTGCTCGCAAACACCACGCTCGGCAACTCTACTGTACAGTGGCTGCCCAAAACCAAGCCACGTTCAAGTTTCTATTGCGCAAAGGCTTTCATCTGGCTGGTAGGGCGCAAGATCATTATAAACCTGGTATCGACGAGTGTATGCTGTACAAGCCGCTGAATCAAAGTGCAGCTCCTGATTTGTCAGATATTTCAATCATCCCGTTTGACGAGAAAAAGCACGCTGTAGCGGCGCGCCAACTGATCCTGTCGCGAGTGGGCAGTGACTTTAATGGCGTGGATGATACATGGGTGGATGCGCTATTTGCTAGCTACCAACGACGTGAGAGCCGAGATATCAACGCTAAATATAAGCTCATTTTCATCGCCGAGCAGGATAGAAAGGTCGTTAGCGTTGTAGTTGCAACCCCAAAGAAAGGCCAGCCGATTAAAATCATGCCGTTGGTAGCAAAATCAGAGGCTGTTTTCGAAGTACTGGTGGCTAACTTGCCGCGATTATTAGCTGACTATGGTCACAAGCTGTACGTCCACCTGGTCCCTGAACCGCGGCAGGTCGCCTGTCTCCAGCGCCACGGCTGGACGATTGAAGGCTTATTTCCCGAAGGCTATGCGCTAGACGTCACTGTTCAGCAGTGGGGATTTAGTCTCAACAAGGAAGGAGTGTCTATGCGTAAGATGCGTATCAAGCGGCCGTACTACGACGCAATCATGTCGGGCCGCAAGACTTTAGAAGTCCGCATCGGCTACAATAGCATCAAGCGCCTTAAGGAGGGTCAGCTATTGCAGCTGGAAAACGGACATGCGTTCGGTGTAGTGCGAATCAAGTCAATTCAAATTTATGATACATTTGCTGATATGCTGGCGACCGAGCCATGGCGAGAGATTGTGCCACAGGCAAAAAGTAAAGAGGAAGCACTTCGCCTGCTTCACAAGATCTATCCACCACACAAGGAACGCCTCGGCGTTCACGTCATCGAGGTTCAAAAGTAGCACCATCTCTATGCATATTGCCGCAAAAGCTGAGCTTGAGAAGAAATAAGCAATCACAACCTGAAAATGTCATCATCCATTAAGACATTTTGTCCTGAAGCATAATGACAGACTAAGCAATTCTAAGGTGTTAAATTCATATTTTTGTCCTCATCTCTTGATTAGTAAAAATAATCCGTTGTGATCTCATTGTCCATTTCACATTCCCTTCACACACCCCTGCTACACTGACATAGAACCAAGAAAGGAGATCTATGTCATTTATACAACGTGCCTGGTTGTATATCACCAGGAAAAAACTCAAAACGCTGATTTTGCTGGCGATTTTGCTGTGTATGTCGACGATTATGCTGAGTGGATTTGCCATCAAGCATTCGACCGACGCGGCGGCGCAGTCGCTGGACAAAACGCTCAAGGCTGGCTTCACGCTGGGCAATAATCCGCGCACCAATCCGGGAACGGCCCGCGGCTCGGGGACGGTGTCGAACAAAGACATCGACGCAGTGAAGAACCTGGAAGGCGTGACGGACTATGTCAAGCGCCAGAACGCCACGGTCGATTTTATCAATACCAAGCTAGTGCCACTACCGAGTGGCGGTAGCGGTTATGATGCCGAGAAAGATAAACAGTTTGGCAACGCCGCTACCATCATCGGCGTCAATAAATCTGAGTCCGAGAAAAAGTTCCGGGCTGAGTCGCTCAAGCTCATCGCTGGCCGGCACATCACCGAGAACGATTCACACAAGATTTTGGTGCATGAAGACTTCGCCAAGGCCAACAACCTGAAGCTTGGCAGTAAAATCAAACTAAAGGCCAATCAATACGACACCGATAACGAACATCCATCCAAGGACGAGGTTGAGGTAGAAATCGTCGGTATATTTAACGGCAAAAACCCAAAGCAGGCAACGTATCAGGTGGAACTGTTTGAGAATTTGTTCTTGACTGACATCGCGACGACCCGCCAATTGAATGCGTACACAGAGCAAAACGAGATTTATCAGGACGCCACGTTCTTCACCAAAGGCACCAAGCAGCTGGACGAGGTGATGGCGCGGGCAAATAAATTACCGGTCAATTGGCAAAAGTACCAGTTGAATAAGAATAGCCAGGAACTAGCCGGCGTGACTGGCGCAGTGAACGGTGTGTACGGTCTGATCGACGGTATGCTGTGGGCAACGGCGCTGGTCAGCGTCGCGGTGATCGGCATGGTGCTGTACTTGTGGATGAACGAGCGCAAGCGCGAAGCAGGCGTGCTCTTGGCGACGGGTGTGCCGCAGTCAAAGATTGTGCTGCAATATATCGCTGAGCTGGTGATGATCGCGGTGCTGAGTTTCGGCGCATCATACTTTACCGCGGGGCTGATTGCCCAGCAAATGGGTGATCACGTGGTATCGCAGGCGGCACAGAATGCCACGCGTCAAGCTGGCAGTTCCCTCAACGGTGCATCGCTCGGTGCTGACGCTGACTCGGTGACGTCATCGCGTACGCTAGAAAAGGTGACGGTTGGCGTGCAACCAACGGATCTGCTGGCGGTGTGGGGCGCTGGACTGGCGGTGATTATCATCGCGGTGCTACTGGCCTCTCGACCGATTACTCAGTTAACGCCAAAAGAATTACTAACCGAAGTGGACTAGGGGCAAATGATGACGATTATCAAACGAGCCTGGACGGCTGTGGCGCGCAAACGGCGTCGCAGCCTGACCATCGCCCTGATCATGACGCTGATTTTCACGCTGCTGATCGGTACGCTGACGGTACAGCAGACGATGGCGCAGCTGAAGCAATCGGTCGAGCGGAACATTCGTGCCGGCTTTAGTATCGCCAGCAAGCAACCGTCGGGCGAGGTGCCAATGGAGACGGCACGACAGGTGCAGCGCCTGGACAAGGTCAAAGCACATAATTTCCAATCAGAGACTACCGCGGGACTGCCGGGCAAACAATTGATCGACACGGCAGGCAGCGGCGTTCAGCTGGACGCTAACGTGGCTGGCGAGGCGAAGGTGACGGGCGCGACAGAGAGTAATCTGCTCGGCGAGTTCACCGGTCGATTTTACCAACTAGAGCAGGGCAAGCACCTAACGGCGAACGATCAAAACGCGGCGCTGGTTCACAAAACGTTTGCTGAGAAAAATGGTATCAAGCCAGGCGACAAGCTGGACATTACCAAAGACGGCCGGCGGGTGACGGTGACTGTCATGGGCATCTTCAGCGGCAAAGGCGAAAAGCCAGCGGTCTTGCAGTCCGACATGGCGGAGAATCATCTCATCACCAACTTGGCTGCGGCGCAGCAGCTGACGGGTAGCCAGCAGTTGACGCGGGCAACGTATTTCGCCGAAAATCCGCATCAGCTGAAGTCGCTAACAGACCGCACCAAAAGCCTACCAAACGTCGATTGGAAAAAATTTAGCCTGACCGACAACGGGGCGGTATTCGCTGGTGTCCTCCAAAACATCGCTGGCATTCAAAACATCTTGACGATTGCCACCATCGGCGCAGCCGCAGCGGGGCTGGCGGTGCTGTCGCTGGTGCTGGTATTCTGGGTGCGCGGCCGCTTGCATGAAATTGGCATCTTGCTGTCCATCGGCACGTCAAAGCGGCAGATTATCGGACAGCTCTTGGCGGAGCTTGCTATCATTGCCGCAGTTAGTTCGGTGTTCGCGCTCGCCATCGGCTCGGTCGCCTCGTCGCAGATTTCTACCGCCCTCACAGCGCAAACCGACCAAAGCCAGCGCATAGAAAAGAACGTAGTGCAAGCCGCGCCACCAGCGACCTACCTGCAGGCTTTCGCCTTCGGCTACATGGTCGTTCTGCTGTCAGCCATCGCTGCCACCGCGCCAATCATGCGCCAATCACCAAAGCAAATTTTAGCAAAATTAAGTTAGGAGTTATCATGTCATTACTTACGTTACGCGATATTATCTATTCATACGCCGACGGCACTAGCAATGTGCTCAACGGCATCAATTATCAATTTGAAAAAGGCAAGTTCTACGCCATCGTCGGTAGTTCTGGCGCTGGTAAGTCGACGCTGCTGGGGCTGTTAGCGGGGCTGGACACGCCGACTGGCGGGCAGATTTTGTTCGACGACGAAGACATCGCCGAGCAGGGGTATTCGCATCATCGCAAGCACAATATCTCGCTGGTGTTTCAGAATTATAACCTGATCGATTATCTGACGCCGCTAGAAAACTTGAAATTGGTTAATTCCAAGGCCACCAATGAAACGTTGCATGCCATGGGACTGGACGACGATCACATTCACCGCAACGTCATGAAGCTTTCTGGCGGTCAGCAACAGCGCGTGGCGATCGGGCGAGCGCTAGTATCCTCCGCACCGATCATCTTGGCGGACGAGCCGACCGGCAACCTCGACGAAACTACCGCTGCTGACATCATCGACATCCTGCGCCAAGCCGCCCACGAAAACGACAAATGCGTCATCGTCGTCACCCACAGCAAACAGCTGGCTAAGGAGGCGGATGTGGTGCTGAAACTGAAGGATAAGAAGCTACGGGCATAGCGTCAGGCCTGGTGCGGCCCACGTCACTTACGGTACGTGGAGCGACCGAATCGACTGACGATGATAGAATCATAAAACCCCCATCTCAAGCAAGAGGTGCGCGAGGCAGAAGCCGGAGGCGCACCTTTTTGCCTGTAATTAACTGTTGCAGAATAGCGGCCTCAACTATAACTAGGTACGATGATTACCCACCATTTCAAGCTATACCCCAAGCCATTTACTACCATTTCCTCCAAGCCGCACTTCACGCTATAATAACCATATGCATTTTTATCAATCATCAAGCGACGAGGTACTGCGGCGACTGGGTTCCTCGAGTAGCGGCCTGAGTGCGGCCGAAGTCCAGCGCCGCCAAAAACGCTACGGCCTCAACGTCATCAAAGTCCAATCCGAACCGCTCTGGCGTATCATCCTCGAGCCATTCCTCGACATTTTTATGCTCGTCCTGCTCATCGCCGCCATCATCAGCCTCTGGCATGGCGAGGCAATTGACGCCATCATCATCTTCGTCATCGCCGCCATCTCGGCCGTTATTTTCTACATTCAGCGCTTCTCAACCGACCGCGTGCTGCGCAGCCTGTCCCGCCACGACGCCCAAAAAGTCGACGTTCACCGCGTCAATCGTACCACGCGCATCGACGCCAGCCAGCTGGTTCCGGGCGACGTCGTTTCACTAGCCGAGGGCGAGAAAGTCCCTGCCGACATCCGCCTCATTCATAGCGCCAATTTGCGGGTAGACGAGGCGCAGCTGACCGGCGAATCACTGCCAATCTCCAAACAAGCCGACGCCCTCACTGGCACCAAAGAAATGTATGAGCAAACCAATATGCTGTTTCAAGGCTCATTCATCATCAGCGGCACCGGTACTGGCGTGGTCGTCGCCACCGGCAATCAGACCGAGTTTGGCAATCTCGCCATGCTCTCTAAGCGCGAATCGACCCAAAGCCCAGTCCAACGAAAAATCGACACCCTCATCACCAAAGTCATCGCCGCCGTCTCGGCCATCGCCCTCGTTGCCTTTGGGCTGAGTTTGCTGCGCGGCATGGATGTACTAGAGAGTCTGCGCTTCGTCATGGCCCTAGCGGTGAGCGCCGTGCCAGAAAGCTTGCCGATTGCGATTTCCGTGGTGCTGGTCTTAGGGATGCGGCGGATGGCCGCCAAAAAGGCGCTGGTGCATCAGATGCGCGCCATCGAGACCATCGGCGTCATCACCACCATCGCCACTGACAAGACGGGTACACTGACCAAGAACAAGCTGACCGTTCAGCAAACCTGGACACCGGACGAGGCGACAGAGGACATCGACCGCATCATCGGACTGGTAGTCAACCGCGCTCACGCCAAGAGTCACGATCCGCTGGACATCGCCCTCAATGAATACGCCCGCAAGCAGAGCGCCGCCCCACGCCACGCACCAGTTCGCGACCTGCCATTCAGTCAAGCCCACGCCATGTCCGCCACCATCTGGCATCACGGCCGGCAGTTTCGCTTGTATGTCAAGGGTGCGCCCGAAACCATCCTGGCGGCCTGTCGCGTGTCAGCCCGCACCAAAAAGCGCGCCCAGCAGATGCTTGATGAAATGACCGCCCGCGGCTACCGGGTAATTGGACTGGCAACGGGCGAGTTGGATGAGGCAATTGATGGCTTTGATCAACTGGGCAAGCAGCGCCTGACACTTGCTGGCTTCGTGGCCGTGGCCGACGTACTCAGACCAGAGGCGCCGCGGGCTATCCGGGCCGCCCTGAAAGCGGGCGTGTCGGTGCGGATGATCACCGGCGATCATTTCGAGACGGCCTATCAGATTGGCCGGGAACTTGGCATGGTTGAAAATCGCGACGAGGTGTTCGATTGCCGTGATATGGCCAAGCTGTCCGACGAGCAGCTGGACGCCATCGTCACCAAGACCAAAGTCTTCTCCCGCGTCATCCCCGAGCAAAAATACCGCTTGCTGACCATTCTCAAAAAGCACCACATCACCGCCATGACAGGGGACGGCGTCAATGATGTGCCAGCGCTCAGTAACGCCCACATTGGCGTGGCTATGGGTTCGGGCTCGCACATTGCGCGTGACGCTGGAGCTATCATTTTGCTGGATGATAATTTCAAAACCATCATCGACGCCATGCGCGAAGGGCGAACCATCATCGCCAATGTCCGCCGTATGTTGTTTTATCTGCTGTCGACCAACACCGGCGAGCTGATCACCATGATTGGCGCGCTTCTGATTGGCATCAAAACCCCGCTGGAGCCGGTGCAAATCCTCTGGGTCAATCTGGTCACTGACACCTCAATGGTCATCCCGCTTGGCTTGGAGCCAGGCGAAAAGCAGGCCATGAACCGCCCGCCGGAGCGCCCCGACGCACCGATTCTCAGCCGTCAAATGATCTGGCGGATGGTCATCGTCGCCGCCACCATGTCAGTCATGGCGCTGGCGGTCTATATCTTTTTCGAGAAGCATTACGGCCACGACTACGCGCAGACGCTAGCCTTTATCTCGCTGGTGGTCAGCCAGTGGGCCAATGCCTTCAACGCCCGCTCCGACAGCGAGTCAATCTTCACCCGCCTCAGGGTCATGAATGCCAGTTTTTACGCCGGCATCGGCCTGTCGGTGATGTTACAGCTACTCGTCTTCTTCGGCCCGCTTGGCACAATCCTCCACATCACACCGATCAACTTCTGGCACGGCGCACTCATCGGCCTCGCCTCGTTCGTCATCCCGATCACCACCTGCGAGATACACAAGTGGTGGGGCAGGAGAAATGATCATGCCTGAGCTCAAACATATCCGAGCTGGCTATCGCGTGTCGGTCAAGGGACTGATCTATGAGGACGGAAAGTTACTATTCGTCCGCGAGAGGAGCGATACATGGGATTTACCCGGCGGCGGGCTGGAGCACGGCGAGGGCATAGCCGAGGCCTTGCAGCGTGAGTGCCGAGAAGAGCTGGGCGCCGAGATAGAAATTGCAAGCGCAGCGCCGATCATCATCCCAACATGGAGCAAAAAGTTCGACACTCCGGTGCTCATTATCGCCTACCACGCTCGCCTCGTGTCGCCACCCACAACCACGACAGATGTCAGCGAGCTGCGGTATATTGGGGCCAATGAGCTGGGGCAGGTTGAACTTGACTCGACACTGTCGGCCATGATGGATCAGTTCTACTCGCAATAGCGGGGTGTAGATATTAGTATAAATGCTATAATTTTATATCATGAGCAGCGGCAGTCCAATAATAAACAAGAAATACACAAACCCCATATCCGCAGCTGGCGATGGGTATGTTTTTGAGCATTCCGTGCAGACCTTTTTTGTGATCCAAATGATAACAGGAGGCCTAGTGCCGAGAATGGACAGCTGCGAAGTAACGAGGATAGTACTTCAGACAGAGCGATACGGAAGAAAGACTGATGATTGCGAGGTAACGCTTAAAGACAAGCTAACTGATACGAGAAAAACACTACTAGTCCAGGTAAAGCGAAATATCCGCCTTTCAGGTAGTGAATTTACAAAAACCATAAAAGATGCTTGGAATGATTTTAACAGCCAGAGCTTTAATAGGAACTCTGACAGAATAATGCTCGTCACTGGTGGTCTTGATAGTAATGGAATTGGGCTGAAGAATATACTGACTCATATTCAAAGCTCTTATCAGTCGGCTGATCAGTTTTGGGAAAACTACGATAATAAGACTTTGGGTAGAGGCAAACCGGAGCGCGAGGGTCTTAAACGTCTGCGTGAACAACTAATACTAGCCAATAATGGTGTCACTTTAGACAGAGAAGTGGAATTTGAGTTCTTGAAATCTTTCTTCATAATAAAATCTGACATGCATGAGAATCTGTTTGAAGACGGTGATATTAATGTCGCCCTGATTCATAGCATCTTGGCACAGAAAAAATGGAAAGATAACGTAAGCCCTAAAGTTGTATGGGAACGGCTCTGTCATTATGTAGCTACTCGTAATAAAGACCAGATAGAGCTATTAAAAGATGATCTGCCTAAAAAACTACTGGAGATATTCGAAGAAGAGAAAGTAATCCGACAAGATGATGTAGTGAGCTTGCAGGATGAAAATCAATTAGTCAAAAAAGTAGAACCGTCAAAAAACAAGATCACAATTAAAACAGCACACAAAAAAGAGCTAGCATTACTATGTTTAATTGGTGAATTTGACTCTGCAAATTCAAATGATAAAAAAATAGTGTCTGAATTGCTAAGATGTGATGATGGCTCATTATTAGACATAGTCCAAGAAATAAATTCTACCGATGATCAAGTACTAGAACTAAGAGATACTACGTGGAAGGTTCTTGACATTAAATCTACGATTGAGCAGCTAAGTAAATGCATTTATGACAACCATATTGATGTTTTTGCGGATATTTACTTAAGGATCCTGAGTGAAATCAATCCAGCGCTAGATTTGCCAATAGACGAAAGATATATGGCTAATATTTACAAAAAGAGCCGAGCATACTCAGCGACAATTAGGACTGGCGTAGCAAATGGTATGGCCATGCTTGCAAATAACCAGGACATACTTCGTAAGTGCTCTGCCAACAAAATAGCTAACACAGCAAATAATACAGTATACAGGTTGCTTTCTGATAATCAAAACCCCAAACTATGGATGAGCATCACAGACAACACCTCTTTAATCGCCCAAGCATCTCCAGTTCAATTTTTGTCAAAGCTAGAGAACATCCTTGAAATAAAAAATAATAATCCAATTGCAATAGTCATAAAGGAAAGTTCGGGCGATTCATTCTTTCAGTCGGATTACATGACTGGTTTGCGCTGGGCGCTGGCTGATTTATCTTGGGATAAAAAATATTTTTCACGAGCTAGTTTAGCGTTAGCTAAGATCGCAGCCCTCGAAATTGATCAGACAGAGAATAAAAAGCGCTCCCTAGATACCATCCTACATACGATCCTGCCGTGGCAGCCGAAAACGCTTGCCCCCTTAGAGGTTCAACACGGTGTGGTCGAAAAAATAGTCAATGAGCATAAAGCTGTCGGGCGAGAGCTACTCAAGGGTTTACTGCCGAATATGACTCAAACAACCATGGAGAGGGAACTTCCAGAATGGCTAGATATTACCAATAGCTTTCAGCCTATTACGCAACAAGAGCTGTGGAAGGAGAGTTCATACTATTCAAATCTCTATATAGATACAACCGAGTCTCTTCAAGAAATTATCGATGTAATTGAAAATATCGACCATCTTACAGATGATGCCTTTTCGAATTTCATAGACCAACTAAATAAACATCTACAAAAAATGGCTAACAAAGATAAGCAAGTAATATGGGAGATATTACTTAAAAAAATAAATAATCTAGATCGGCGTAGTAAAGATGAAGGCAAAAGAGCAGAGATACTTAAAAAAATTGCCGATGATATAGAGCCTGAGGATGATCTATATAAGTCTATATATCTATTTAGTAATTCTGACCACAACCTAATAGGCTATAACGACTGGGAAAAAGGCAAGAAAGAGCTGGAAGAGAAGCAGCGAGAATCACTTCTCAAGATCTTAAACTCAGATAATGCCATTTGTCAGTTGAATGAACTTATTAACCGAGCCAAGATTCCGTACACCATAGGATCTAGCCTGGGCTCTATAGATTATCCATCCATCGAAAATATGTTATTGCCTAAATTCCTCAACGAGAATAAAGCTGAAAAAGAATTTATTAGTAACTTCATTTATACGAGATATTTCTATTATAAAGGTGACATCAACTGGGTCAATAAGTTAGATTTTGCCAGCTGGAATAACGAACAAAAGATTCTACTTCTTCTAGCTTTGCCATTCGGTCAAAGCGCTTGGGACCTATTGGCCGCACAACAAGATAAAGACCTTACTAAAAGATACTGGGATAGGGTCGATAATTTTCGACGTACGGATGACAAATATTCCGAAGCTACAGTTAGAAATCTTCTGAAGGCCAGACGCCCTCTGGCCGCAATTGAATATATTGCCTTGATAATTCATGGGACTGTGGACTCTATCAAACAGCAAATTGATCCAGAATTATGTCTACAAGCACTAATGACATCATTAAATACCACCGAGAATATTTCAAGCACAAATAACTTACAATACGAAATAGGTCGAGTATTCAAGTATTTATACGACAATATTGACTATACGAAAACGAACTTATGGGGGGCAGAATGGGCCCACCTTAAACTATTCGGAAAACACGGCATAGGACAACCGCGAGCATTAATATATCGAATTGCAAATGACGCAGATTTTTTCTGCGATCTAATTAAGACTGCCTACAAATCAGACCTTCCCGATGCCAAGTACCAAAAGATTGACGATGCTATCCAATACAGACTATTAAAAATATTATCATTTAATGACTTTATGGTTATGCCAGGCATAGACCAATATGGCACATTCCGAGAAGATAATTTTACTGCTTGGATACACAAGACTGAGCAGATATGTGAGACGAGCGGGCATTTGAACATTGCCCAGTCTGTTATAGGTGGATATCTAATAAACTCCCCTGAAGACAAAAGCGGCTTATGGATCAACAAAACGGTAGCAAAAACTTTAGACCGAAACGACTCAGTGTCTATGAGGTCCGGATATGGCAGAGGGGTATACAATTCGCGTGGTGTTCATGCAGTGGACGAAACGGGCGAGGCTGAGGCATCCTTGAGAGATAAATGGCAAAATCGTGCAGATAAGATTGAATCTTTAGGTTTTATAAATCTTGCAGCATCACTGCGTGAGCTTGCAGAGACTTATGAGAGAGAAAGAAACCGCATAATTAAGCAAGAGCGGTTTAGAGATTAATATCCTCCTTATACTCAACACATTTGGCGCTAGACCTACGCCAGATATAGGCACAAAGATAGTGGGTATCTATACAATAGACCAAATCATACAAATAAACCGCCCAGCCACTCTGGACTAGACGGTTACTATATAAAACTTGGCTGGGCCGGAGGGATTCGAACCCCCGAATGCCAGGACCAAAACCTGGTGCCTTACCACTTGGCGACGGCCCAATACCAAGGACTAGTGTAGCATAATAATCACCTAATTACCAGCCTTGCGATCAAACCAAAAACGCGCTACAATCGTCATATGCATAAGCAGTATGGCTTTACTATCGTCGAAATTATCATTATCATCGTGGTCATCGCGATCCTCGCTACCTTAGGCGGCCTCGTCTGGCGCAATACGTATAACACCGCCCGCGACAATGAAACCAAGTCAAATATTTCAATGCTCAAGGAGGCGATCGAGAAATATCGTTCGGACAACGGCGAATATCCATGGCCGACGAGTGCCTGCACCATTTATAACACCGCTAATATGAAAATTTGTAATGGCGGCGAGCTCGGCGCACTCCTCATTCCACGCTACATCAAGCAGCTGCCGAAAGACCACGAAGGCCGCGACTATTGGTATCTCGCAGCCACTGACACGACCCACGCTTCCAGCGTCGTGCCGACCCGCTACGCCATAAAGGTGCCGCTCTCAGATGGCACCACCTGCCGCACTGGCCGCAATATGCAAAACGGCTGGTTTGGCGGCGTGCCAGAGTGTAATTTCTAATTTGTTATAATAACTCTTGATGAAACGACAGAGTTTCGAGACGCTGACACTGGAGAAAATCGTCGGCGGCGGGCAAGCACTGGGGACGCTGGCTGACGGGCGTAAATGTTTCGTATGGGGCGGGCTACCAGGCGAGACCGTCACCGTTCGCGTTACCAAAAAGAAATCGCACTTCGTCGAGGCAGTCGTCGAGGAAGTAATCTCGCCAAGCCCCGACCGCATCCAGCCGCGTGATCCGGATAGTTATCTGTCGACCAGCCCGTGGCAGATTATGCCGCTCGAAGTTGAGCAGACGTATAAAAGGCAATTGATCAACGACGCCTTTATGCTACACAATGTTGCATTACCAGCGGCGATTAATGTCTATTGCGACAATGTCGCATATGGCTATCGCAATAAAGTTGAATTTAGTTGGTATAGTGAATCGGTAGCATCCCGAGCGGTATCTCAGAAAGAACCTGGGGCTATCTCGGGTTTCGGATTATTTTCTGATGATACCCGAGGGATAGACGCGGATAGCGACCGTGAAGAATCATCTGGTGATACGCTTGACTTGGCATTTTTCCGTCGCGGCAGCAAGGGCAAGATTGTCGTCGATGGCACAAGTTTGGCACACCCTGCAATCAACAACTTGGCGCGTGCGATCCGCGATTTACTGCGCCATAAACATGTCTCGGCTCGCCAGCTCAAGACCCTACTCATCCGCTGCGATCAGTCGGGGAGTTGCGTGTGGCAGCTGTATATCAAGGATCGCTTGCCCGAAATCATTACCGCTGATGAAGTCGCCAAACTACCGGCTCAGGGCGGGGAAGTCATCTATTCCGACCCGCGCTCACCAGCCAGCCGCATCACCGAACGCCTGGCGCGTTTCGGCAACACCACCCTGACCGACACCGTCCTTGGCGTGCCATTCCGCTACGCCTGCGAAGGCTTTTTCCAAGTCAATATTCCAGTTTACGAGCAAGCGCTGCGCGACATGCGGGAATGGGTACCGTACAATAAGGCGCGCCAAGAGCGCCAGTTGGATCAGTTGGCGGCACATGACAACACCGATAGTCAACAGCGAGCAATATCTCAGAAAAAATCTGGGCAACTTTACGTGGGTCCCGGATTATTTTATGATGATATTCGAGCTGTCAAATTATCAACCATCGACCTCTACGCTGGCGTCGGCACCATCGGCCTGACCATTGGCGGCGACAACATCACGCTGGTGGAAAGCAACGCCGACGCCGTCCGCGAAATGCAGCGCAACATCACCGAACTTGGTCGCACCGACGCCCGCGCCGTTCTCGCCCCCAGCGAACAAGCCCTCGACTACATTACAGGCAAGGAAATCGTCATCGTCGACCCGCCGCGCGCCGGCTTGCATTCCGATGTTATTGCGACATTGTTGCAACAACTGCCACCGCGCATCCTCTATCTCAGCTGCAATCCTGTCACCCAAGCCCGCGACGTCGCCTTGCTCCAGCAACACTACCGCATCGCTTGGCACCGCGGCTACAACTTTTTCCCACGCACACCGCATAGTGAGCACTTGGTTGTTCTTGACAAAATTTCATAATCTTATTGGATTATTGACAAAGGCCGTTGACGTTTTGTTCCAGTATTGATATATAGTAGCCTTTTGTGCAATTTCGCACTAGGTTCACATTTGATTCATGCCATGCGTCAAATGTGCCGTTTGCGAGAAGGTCTGTTCTCGCCCGACTCCAAAAGGAGTTTACTATGGCAACTGGACGTCCCCAAAAGGGATTGAACAGCAACAAGAACCATCACGACAGCCTGAGCCAGAGCGGTAGCCAGCGGTTCGGCTTCGGTGGTTCTTCCGGCACGTTGCCGAAGACCACTATCAGCAGCGTGCTCACCCCCAAGTCGTCGACCCCGAAAGCCGACGCTCCTAAATCGCTGCAACCGTGGCGATTCAGGAACCTCGAACAGCAAGGCTCCGTTCAAGAGCTTCTGAGTTCGAGAAGACCCCGCCCCTGTAGGACCATGCTACAGGGTGGGGCACTCATCTGGTACAATAAACCCCATGATCCACAAACTATATTCGGCTTATAACCTACCAGCCGACCATGATGTCTGCCATTTGTTTGAGCATTTGGTTATTCGGCGGTTCTTACGAGCGGCAGAAAAATCTGGCAATGAGCGCGCGTTCGTCGGCGAATTACACGGCACGACATCCGAATCAAGCGTCTTTTTTGACGTCGCGTTCTTTACCCGCGAATCAATTACGTTATTTGAAAAAGTCATCGCTGACGTAAAGCCGTTTGATTTATCCATGATTCACGAATCCGTCGCCCACATTGAAGCGGAAATGAGATCAAACGTTGTCATTTGGGATGAAAAAGAATTACGCAAACAACTGGCGCGCTGCCAAAAAGCTTTCGCCAGGCGCCGCTCCGCTAGACCTGGAGAAATTACCGAACCAGTCACAAGCTCGCCGCTGGAAATTGACTACCAGCCAGAGGATTTTATAGACATCACGCTGACGATTGAGGTTCCCGATGCCAGCAAGCAGGTAACTGCCGCCTTTTTCTGCATGTATCCGATACTGCTCGACCTGGTGCGCAGCGCGTGCTTTGACCGAGTCTCGGCCTATCCGTCCAGCCATAGCGAATTCACCGCCTATCATGACGGCAACTCAGTCGGTCAAACCTACACCGTGAAAAAATCTTTTGATTGGCAAAATGCAGGCAAAACAGCGCAGAATTATTTACGAACATTTGACCCTGCACCGCACGCCAGCCGCCTAAATGATCTCGCCGAGGCGTTCACGACCGACCCATTCTATAATTCCGCGCCAATTTATTTTTACCAGAAAACCGCCACGCCGCTGACAAAACATGAGCTAGCGAAGGCCATCACCGCTACAAATTTGCAGACGATTTTGAGAGCGATAACGGTGACCATCTCCGCTGCGAAACATCTAGGCGAGTCATAATTAGCGACCCAGCATAGCGCGGGGAGGATGGGGCAGCCACTCACGGAAAACACCGGCTACTATTTTCTATAAAAAGTTGTCCATGATCATAACAGGGGTAAGAAAAAGTATTACACCATATTTTTGACAAAATCCATTGACATTTTATTCTATTAGTGATATATATATATCAGCTTTTGTTGACGAGTTGAGTGAATCCTTGTCCGAAAGTGTATTTTGACAAGCAGAGAAAGTTTTGATTTGAGATGGGATGTTGCGGTGCGTCACAAGAAGCACCAAAACACCCCATCTCGAGTCGACCCATTCGGGTGTCGACCAGTGTTTTTCACACGAGCATCCGCTCGGGTGGGGAGGAAGAGTATTATGCCCAACTATAAGGTTATTTCAATTAGTATAAAGTTCAATGATGGCACTAACCTGCTTAGCGCCATTATTGACGCGAAGATGCTTGCTCAATTGCACGACCGGGAGGGGCAGACTGTGGTTAGGTTCAAGTTCAATAAGCACACCATCCAAGTATGTTCCAATTCCGATCCAATCTCCATAACGAAGGCTCTCATGAAAGCAAAGCAAGGGGGGACCATTGGACCGTGACCTACCTGTACATGACTCAAAAGGAGGTGATTGATAGATATACACTAGTTACGAACTGGCGGGCAAAGTTAACTTTCCTCCACCTTCTGCTTGTCAGTTCGCTCCATAGATGCGTGTCTATGCTGATGAGTCGGAAACGACGAAAGCGAACAATTTATTCAAACATCACTAGTTGCGCCGCCAAGGCTTCGCGCGTAATTTCATCCGCTCGTTTGCCGATGAGCACGATTTTTGCCGCCTCCTCAGGCCTGGCATTAGTTAGCTGAATCTGCTGCTCGGTTGCCTCCACATGCTGGCGCGCGCCGTTGTCGTTGATGAAGCAGCCCTTCATTCGCCGCAGGCCATACGCCGCAAATAATTCCGGCCATATTTTTTCCAAAGTCGCTGCCGTAATTTTCATGCCTGAAACGTCCAGCACGGCGTACGTCGGATTATCCGGCACCGCCAGCTCGCCGTCGTACGTATCAAAAAATGCCAGTAGCCCCGACGGCGTGGTTAATTTACTGAGTTCAAACCGACCGTGCGGCGCGCTGAACACCTTGGCGTAGGGCAGAGTGTGCAATTTTTCCTCGTACTCGGCGCGCTCATTTTCACTTAGCAAATCTTCCTTGGTCACTAAAATCACGTCTGCTGCTTGCAGTTCAACTTCGTGCGCTGGCTCAATCCCGCGCAAAATCTCGTGCGCATCGATCACGTAAAAACTCTGCATCAACTCATACTTATTGAAGATTTGTGCATTAATGAGTTTTTCCACCAAATTCATCGTTCGCGCCACGCCCGTCGCCTCGATAAACACTGGCGCCGGAGAATTCCGGCAGAAGTCCAGCAGCATCCGCGTCAGCGCGTGCTTCGACGAGCAGCAGACGCAGTCGCCAGCCAACGTCGTCACCATCTCCGCTAGTCCCTCCAGCCGGTAGCCGTCGACATTTTCATTGGCATATTCATTTTCAATCACCCGCGCACCCTTATAGCCACTTTGTTGCAATAAGAATTCCAGCACACTGGTCTTGCCAGCACCCAGCGAGCCATTCACCAAATATAGCGGCACCTTGTCAACAACCGCCCGCGCCTCGTCAAACGCCGCATTAACACTAAATTCCAAATCATCATCGCGTTTCGCCATACATCTATTATACGTCATCCTGGCCAAGGTGATATACTAAGGCTATGAAAGTCATTCTGGCCCTTGGCAATCCTGGCGAAAAGTACGTTCACACGCGGCATAATGCTGGCTTTTTGGCAATTGACCAGTTGGCGGCGGAGCAGGGTGCACAATTTAGCAATAAGCCCAAATTCTTTGCGGATATTGCTAAGCTAAATAATGTCAAGCTAGCCTCAACTGCTGACGCAAAGTCGTTAACCGCTAGTCCGCAGGAAAAAGTTCTCTTGGTCAAACCAACGACGTACTATAACGAAGTCGGCGTTGCCGCGCGGGCGCTCATGGATTTTTATAAATTGACACTGGATGATTTACTAATTATTCACGATGACACTGACCTTGATTTTGGCAAAATCCGCGTCCGTAAAGGCGGCCGCGACGCTGGTAGCAACGGCTTAAAATCGCTTCATGCTCACATCGGCGCTGATTTCTGGCATATTCGTATCGGTACCGATAATTTACTGCGCCGGCAAGTCTCAATCGACCGTTTTGTTATGATGAATTTTAATAGCGATGAATTAACTATTTTGAAAAATTGGACCATCCCAACGGTGCAAACAATGATTCATGACTTTTTATCCGATCAAATTTCAGCCATAAGCGTCAAGCTTTAATCCCCGACACATCACTACACCATTGCGCCTGCGAGATTAAAAACGCTTATTGCAACAATGTCGCAATAAGCAAGCAATGCCGCCCGAAACAAAAAGCCACAAATATCAATTACCGTCGCTTACGCGGCACAATCCTCGCCGCGCCGTGCTTCAGCCGCCGCTCAGCATTATGTAATTTCGCCGCGGCTACTTCTTGCAGCCTAATCGCTCGCGCCTCCAGCATGCTACTACCAACCGCCAAGCTTACAAACAATAGCCCCAAGCCGCCCGTCGCCCATTCCGGAAGCTCCAGATGAAACAGCTTGGCGATCATCATCATGCCGAGCGCCATAATCGCCCAGTGCGCGCCATTTTCCAGATATTTATATTTGCTGAGCATGCCCGTCCGCAGCAAATACACCGTCAGCGACCGCACCCAAATAGCGCCGGCACCCAAACCCGCCACGATCAGCAGCACGCTGCTGGTGATAGCAAAGGCGCCGATGACGCCGTCGAAGCTGAAACTAGCATCCAACACCTCCAGGTAGAGCAGGCTAGCGAACGCCGCCCAGCCAGTCTTGACCTTGGCCGATTTAGCATCATCCTCATGAAAGAATGAGCCGAACAATTCCAGCCCGATATGCAATATAATCCCCAGCACCGACGAGATCAGCACCAGCGCCCGATGCGGCGGCTCAACCGTAAAATACAGCACCGCCGCCACGCTCAGCATCAAACACACCTTGAAATTCTCAAACCGCCCAGCCTTGGCCAGCCACGGCTCGACATGCCGCATCCAGTGCACGCGCTTGTTATAATCAATGAAATAACTGAGGCCAATCATAATCAGAAACGCGCCGCCAAAGGCATCAATCATCGGCGAGGCTTCGTGCAAAATATGGCCGTATTCCGCCGGCTTATTCAGCGCCAGATCAACCACTTCCATAAAGCCATGGCCGCTCGCCACCATCACGATAATAATCGGCAGCACGAACCGCACCACAAACACCGCCACGAAAATCCCAACTGTCAAAAACACCTTTTGCCAAACCTGGCTCATGCCGGCTAACACCTTGCTGTTGATCACCGCATTATCAAAGCTAAAGGTTACTTCCAGCACTACCAAAATCGCAAACAACCACAAGCCGCCCGCGCCGAAATGTCCGAAAATCAACCCGCCCAAAGCCAGCGTCAGCAGCGCCGAAAACCAAAAAATCCGAAATGGGTGATGTGAGTGGAGCCAATGTTTCATACTGAGTTTTAGTATAGCATGCTAGGCGGGGAGTAGTATAATAGAAACTATGCCGTCACTACAGACAATGTATCAGCGCACGACCGCCTGGCTCAAAGACCATAGCGACGCGATCCGATGGACTATCGTCGGCCTGTTTGGGATTATCGTCATGCAGTACGGTTTACAAATTGATCTCTGGCTGATCGCGCATCCGCCGCACACGTGGGCCGAGACGCTAGCACCGCTGGCACAAGATTTCCTGACACTAACATGCAGCGTCATCGTTGAGGCCACACCATTTCTGATTATCGGTATCATCGTTTCTGCTCTCATTCGCCGTTTTTTGCCGCCAGACCGATTGCTTAAAATCCTACCCAAGCATACATTCATCCGCCGCATTCTCCTCTCGCTTGTCGGCATCGCGCTGCCAGTCTGCGAGTGCGGTAATGTCCCGGTCGCCCGCAGCCTCCTAGCACACGGCCTCAAGCCAGCCGACGTCATCAGCTTTCTCCTCGCCGCGCCGATCCTCAATCCGATTACCATCATCGCCACCATGACCGCCTTTAGTTTCGAGCCGCGCATGGTCTGGTGGCGCATCGGCTTTGGCTTTCTGATCGTCCAGCTGACCGCCCTGATCGTCAGCTTTATTCACCCGAGGCACGTCCTCCAGCCGTCATTTGCTGCCTCCTGCACCGACCGTCATCCAACAACTTTTCGCCATATTCTCGCTGATTCCCGCAACGAATTCTGGCAGCTCACCACCATGCTGGTCCTCGGCGCCATGATCGCTGCCGCCACCCAAGTCTTCGTTCCGCGCTCCATCATCAACGCCGTCGGCGGCGATATCATCCTGTCGGTCATCGCCATGATTGGTCTCGGCTTCGTCGTCTCTATCTGCTCCAGCGTCGATGCCTTTTTTGCGCTGGCTTACGCCCGTATCTTCACCAATGGCTCCGTCCTCGCTTTTCTGCTGACTGGCCCGATGATCGACATCAAGCTCATTCTCCTCATGAGAAGCACCTTCCGTCCGCGCTTTATCTTGCTAGTCATGCTTATTATTTTCAGCCTGTCGCTGGCGATAGGGATCGGAGTCAATCTATATGCACGCTAAGTTCGGCCCATTGTTACGCGCTGGCGGCGGACTGCTCGCCTGTGGCTACATCATCCTCATCGCCGTCCGCGGCCAGCTCGGCTTTTACATTCATCCGCGCTACCATCTGCTTGCCGTCGTGGCGGCCATGGCTGGCGGCATGTTACTAATCCTCGATGTCGTTCTAGAGCTGCGCCATAACCCAGCAGGGAAGCAGCGCGCCTCCGCTCACCCGACAACCACGGAGCGTCCAGCAAAGCCGCGGCGTAAAATCTCTCTACTTTCAATCATCACCGCCGGCATCCTCGCTCTGGCCATCGTCCTGCCACCGCGCCCGTTGTCCTCGTCCAGTGCTGCCAATCGCGCCACATCCGGGCCGACCAGCACGACCGGCCGCTGTGATAAGCCAGAGCCGCTTGATGGCAAACCTGTCTCCATGAACCGCTGGCGTAACGCGTTTGACGACTGCCCGAACGACAGCTTTTTTGACGGCGTAACCATTGACGTCACCGGCTTCGTGGCGCGCGACCCGAGTGGCTTTTATGACAACCGCTATTTCGAGCTCTCGCGCTTCGTCATCAGCTGCTGTGCCGTCGACAGCACCCCGATCAACATCCTCGTTAAATCCCCAGACGCCGAGCGTTACCGCAACAACCAATGGCTACAAGCGCGCGGTCAGATCAAACGTGAACTATCTGGCGGCAAAGCCGTCTATGTGCTCACTAACCCCACCATCACCCCAACCACCGAACCAGCCAATCCATACGAATTCCTCGGCGTCTAGCTATGTATCATTATTGCGACAATGTCTCAATTACTGGTAAGCCCTCTCACTGCGCAGGCTTGTACACAAAGACCGAATTAATCACCCCATCTGTCGGATGGTATTCCTCCATCAGCTGCACACCTTCAAGGGCGTCAGCGTCAAACCCTGGGTAGAGCAGGGTGCGCGCCCCATACGCCCCGCGCGCGATCAGTCGCCCATCTGGTTTGAGCGCTGATAGTGCACGATCAACAATTGCTTGCTTTTCCGCCAGCGTTTCGCCAGCCAGCCCCGCTACATATATCACATCATACCGCCCCTCATCCAGCGCCACCGACTGGCCCAGACCAGTCACAAATTCACCCGGCCAATCAAGCGCCGTGGCAAGGCCGCGCGATAGCTTAATCGCCTCGTCCGACGCATCAACATGCGTAATCCGCGCTCCCGTTAGCTGATGTAGCCACCAGCCCGTCAGCGGCAACGGCCCGCTACCGATCATCGCTACTTCCGAGGGGCCACACAGCCGCAGCCCAGCTCGTCCCAGCAGCCCAATCTCACGCCGCGTTAACTCCTTATAATTTTCATGATACGGAAACGCTCCTAGCTCTGCCCACGGGTTATCCGCCCCTGGGATACGCCTCGACCAGTACTGTTCCAGCTCTCCCTCGGCTACCGCGCACCGCTGCTGCACCTGATGGCGCCTATTCTCATCACACAGCAGTGGCTCTTCACCGTGCGCCACCACTTTCTCAACTAATTCGGTAAACGCCGCATTAACTTCCTCAGAAGGTGTGAGCTGCGGCAAGCTCAGCACTCGTTCAATACATTCATTCATAGCTCATCAGTATGGCGTATTGTATAGCTTATTGCAATTTTGTCGCAATAAGTGCTACAATTGCGACATGGATACCTTACGCGACATCTTTCGCCAAGCCGACCTTCGCCTGACCAAATCACGCTGCGAAGTCTTTACGGCACTCGAATCCATCGACGTGCCACTGACCATCGCCGAAATCGCCAAGCGCTGCCCGAACACCAACCGCACCAGCATCTATCGCATTCTCGAAACCTTTCACGAGCTCCACGTCATTAACACCATCCACATCGGTTGGAAAGTCCGTTATGAGCTCGCCGAGCCATTCATCAAACATCATCACCACCTCTACTGCACACGCTGTCATAACGCCGAACCGCTGGAGACACCAGAGCTAGAGCGGCTCATTGCCTTGATCGGCCAGCGCCATCACTTCCGTGTCGAGCGCCACCACTTTGAACTTGAAGGAGTGTGCCAGACCTGCATGGCAGCTGGCGATACGCAGCCTGGCTCAACCGAAACGACGAGCCAAGCCTAATCAGCCGCGGCAGCAGCTATCTCAATTCCAACGAACCACACGGGGCCCGATATCTCTCCTACAAACTACACCTCAAGCTTCGCCCGTAGCACATCCCGCTCACGCGTCAGCATCCGGTAGCGCTTGAACGCACTCATCAGTTCGTTGCGTGCTGTCGCGTCTAGGTCAAAAATCGCCAGCAGCACCGAATCAATTTCCTTGACCGCCCGCTGCGCCTCTGACAAATTCGCCACGCCTGGCACCGTGTCGAGGTACTCCTCGCGAATCGCTTCGGTCTTTTTCTCATATAGCGCCAGCCGCTTGGCTGGGCTCTCGGCCGCTTTTTTACTCAGCCGACCCAGCGCCTTTTCATACTCCTGTCGCGCTGCTAGTACCGTCACATAATCAATATTCAGCCCGAACAGCCGGGCCGCCAAGCCGCCGCGCTCCTGCTCAATCGCCGCCATTTCTCGCTCAATTGCCGCCAAGCACCTCGTTACCTCGCGCCGCAGTTTCTTGACCTGACGGCCGGCCCGCAGCCGCTGCCAGCATCGCACCAGCCCCCAGGCCTGCTTGTCCACCACAGTCACACCGACCTCAGAGAGCACCGCCCGGTACAGTTCGTACCTCATAAAATCTTCAACCTGCTGCCGACAGACCTCGATTGGCTGCTGGGTAAACGCCAGCGTCCGCTGATACGGCTTTTTCTCTCGCTTTGACGCAAACTGCGACCCCGCAAAGGCCAGTCGCTCCTCCTCAAGCCGCACCGGTATCATCATGGCGATCAGCCGTTGCTGCGACGACGTCTCGGCCAGTAAATCCTCCCGCAAGGCTTGTTGCAACATTGTCGCGTTATGCGCCGAGGTGATCGTCTCTAGCCTCGGCAACCATTCGTCCCGCCACGCCGTCAACATGTCATGCATCGTGCGCTTGCTACGATTCAGCACCCGCGCATCTCGTCGAAATCGCCGCGGCACACGTGCCAAGACGGCGGCCGCTTGGGCTCGAAACACCAACGGGCGCTCTTGGCTTAACTTGACTAACGTATCGTGCTCAATTATCTGCGTCATATATATTCACTATACTATTTTAGAGACAAAAAGTCAATATTATGCTCACGCATATTCGTCTAACGTCTCGCTTTCCGGCAGGTCACCTCACACTAATTCACGCCCAATCTTCACTTACACGGTGCAAGATCACATTAAAAACCCAACTAAAAAAGCGCCAGGTAAGGGTGGGCATCACCTGGCGCTTTGTTACCCTTCAACCCACCCGAGCTCCCGTCTCAGTGAAGCGTCGTGACTAAAACTCCAAAAGTCCGCGCCTGATTATAATATCAACACCATCCAGTGCTCACCTTAACAGAGGTCGCCTTCAAAAAAAGGGCAGTTAAAGGGGTTAGTATGCGCGTAACGTTGAATCGCAAAAAGTGGAGGGTAAGAATACTTAATGCCATTGCGCGCAACCTAACATATTAGTTAGAATAGGGGGTATAAGGTGCTTTTGATTAGCGCTTTAACTAACCAATCGCTCCTGATTATAGCAAGCATTTGACAACATGTCAATACTTTTTATCACAAAAGTCATGGAAATCAATAGAATCCGTCCAGATGAGCATATTTTTACCCAGAGGTTGGCAAGTATTGCTAATCCACCGAAAAGCTTGTGTTTCATGGGAAATTTGCCAGATAGCGGCGCACCGGTCGTGGCAATCGTTGGCTCACGCAAGCCCTCGGCGTACGGCCGGGAAGTGACCGAGCAGCTGGCGAGCGACCTAGCAACAGCCGGCTGCATCATCGTTAGCGGCTTGGCACTCGGCATCGACGGCATTGCCCAGAAGACCGCCCTGGAGGCTGGCGGCACGGTCATCGGCGTTATCCCCAATGAACTACCTGATATCTCGCCGCAAACCAATTACAAATTAGCCATGAACATCATAAAAAATGGCGGCGCTATTCTATCCGAGTGGAAAAAAGGCGACGGTAAAGTCGTCAATCGCTGGAGCTTTTTAGAGCGCAACCGCTTGGTATCAGGACTAGCCGACGCCGTCATCATCACCGAGGCCGCCGAGCGCAGCGGCACGCTCAACACCGCCGCCCACGCCTTATCCCAAGGCCGCGACGTCTTTGCCGTGCCAGGCAACATCACCAGTCCACTCTCTGCAGGCTGCAACGCGCTACTCAAACAAGGCGCCCTCGTCGCCACCACTGCCACAGACATCCTCGATGTCATCGCCCCGTCAACCACTCAATCTGCCACCGACCAAGCCGTCATCCCCCTCGGTGAAACCCCGGCCGAAAACACTATCATCGACTTACTCCGGACCGGCCTCAGAGACGGCGACCAACTGCAGCAACAATCCGGCCTCAACCCAGCCGACTTCGCCACGGCACTAACCATGCTAGAGATCAACGGCGTGATCAAGCCGCTTGGGGCGAATAATTGGGCGCTACGATAATCGCGATAATATTGCCAATTTGACAAATTGATGATAGGCTACGGCTTATGAAGGCAGGTCGGGAACTGGTATCTGGCAGCAAAGCGGTCAATGACGGTGACATCACCACCTTGATTAGGGACGCCTTGACCATCCCTAATGCGATGAGTCTAGCGGGTGGAAAGTTGACATGGGACGGTGCGGAAAACCTTGAGGAGGTTTCTGGCTTGGTGCGGGTGATCATTGGGCGAACGCTCGATGTTGCCGACGGAGCGGTCGCCCGCGCAACAGGACAAACGAGTAATGTTGGCGCGGCCGTTGACGCGATCACCGATAAAGTGGTCACGCTCAAACTGCTCTATGAAATGCTGAAAAAAGGCGCAGCGCCAAAATCGGTTATCGGCACCATCGCCGTGTTAAACACGATAAATGCCGCCGCAACAGGCATCGCCAATTACCGCAGTAAACACAAGGGTGAAACGCGCCCGACAAAATCCGGCAAACTAGCCATGGCCGGTGAGACGCTGGCATTATTTGCCTACGCGGGCGCCTACACCGCCGAACATAACGATAAATCAGAGCTGGCCGAAACCCTCCGCAGAGTTGGCCGCACTGCATTTATCGCCTCGTTACCACTTGCTGCTCATGCCTCATACACATATGTCAAACGAGCCATTTTTGGTGGTAATAGTGATGATGATACGCCAGAGGCTTGACTTTTTATCCAATAATTGATATATATATCAGATTTTCGTTCAGAAAACGAAGATTCGTCCATCCAGAAAGTCTGGGTGTTGACAATTCGGACAGAGAGAGAAGGTCTGACATGGCGGACTATGATGATTTCTTCGTCATCAACGTTACGGGCGGTGATATCACTGTTCATACCAGTAAAAAACTCCGCAATGAGCACCTGTGGCAAATAATCCAAAACAGCAGCGTGGAAGCCGCATGGGCCATCAATGAGTGTACTTTTGGCTTTAGAGCTAGTGGTAGTAAACCCGTAGTCGTGGCCGAGGTTCTGCTCGACTGTTTCGGCACTGGCACCTGGCGAATTACTGGTGATTTTGCCGGTAATGTCAGGAAGTGGTGCTATACTATGCGCAAAGCACAGTACGAACAACTCCTCCACGATGCCGTTATTACAGGGGATGAAGATAAGCTTCTGAGATACCATGATCTCCTCGAAGAGTTGCTCGAGGAAGAGAGTATCGTTAGACTCATCTAGCGCCCCTCAGAGGACAGACCCATCTCTCTGTCCTCGCAACCAGAGCCACCGAGAAACACCCTCGGCGGTTGTGGTTGCGAGGTGATTTGATATAATATAGAGTTATGAAAAATCTCGTCATCGTCGAGTCACCAGCCAAAGCCAAAACCATTGAGAAATATTTGGGCAAGGATTTTCATGTCTTATCAAGCGTGGGGCACATCCGCTCAATCGTCAAAAAAACCAAGGACGGCACACCGCCAATTGATGTGGCGAATGATTTTTTTGCCGTCTACGAAGTTGATCCCGAAAAAAAGAAAGTCATCACCGAGCTAAAGAAAAACGTCAAGGCCGTCGGTAAAGACAACGTCTGGCTAGCCACCGATGAAGACCGCGAAGGGGAGGCGATTGCCTGGCATCTCTGTAAAGTGCTGAATCTACCGATCGAGACGACCAAGCGCATCGTCTTTCACGAGATCACCAAGGATGCTATCACCACCGCTATCAAAAATCCACGCACTGTTGATATGAATCTGGTACAAGCCCAGCAGGCACGGCAGATTCTCGACCGATTGGTTGGCTTTGAGCTCAGTCCAGTGGTCTGGCAAAAAGTACCAGGCGGCAAGTCGGCTGGCCGCGTCCAGAGCCCGGCAGTGCGGCTGCTGGTCGAGCGCGAACGAGAAATTATGAAGTTCGAGGGCAGCTCGCAGTTCAAGGTGACCGCCATATTTATCCACGACAACCAAGAATTCAAAGCCGAGCTCAACCAGAAATTTGATTCCGAAGAGACTGCGCGTGAATTCCTAACTAGCCTCAAGCCAGCCACATTCACCGTCAACGATATCTCGAAAACGCCTGGCACCCGCAACCCAGCCGCACCGTTCACGACCTCGACCTTGCAACAGGAGGCTAACGCCAAGCTTGGTTTCAGTTCCAAAGCCACCATGGCTTCAGCCCAGCGGCTCTACCAGGATGGTAAGATCACCTACATGCGTACTGACTCGGTCAATCTGAGCGGGCAGGCCATCGCCAGCGCCACTGATTTTATCAAGCGGCTGTACGGCCCGGATTATTCGACTGTGCGCAAATTCAAAACCAAATCCGCCTCAGCCCAAGAAGCCCACGAAGCCATCCGCCCGACCGACATCACCCGCGAAACCGTCACCTCCAACGAATACGACCAAAAACTCTACGACCTCATCCGTCGCCGCACCCTGGCATCACAAATGTCGGCAGCGAAATTGGAGAAGACGACAGTGACGATTAACATTGAAGGCAGAGAATTATCTACTCACGACAAAACATCTGCACAAACCCGAGAGTTGAATGACGATGAGGCGCGGCGCGGCGAGGACTGTCTGAGCGAAGCGAGTTCCGCAGCCACCCGAGACGAATCGGAGAGAGAATCTCGGCGTGCGGAAGCCGTTTTGGAGGGGGCAGATAATTCTTTCGGGCGTTTCCACTTTGAAGCCAAAGGCGAAGTCATCACCTTTGACGGCTTCCTGCGCGTCTACGGCGGCGGCAAAGACGAACTCTTGCCGAAGCTCCACTCTGGCGACACACTTGAAACCCACGACATCACCGCCCGCCAAATCTTCGCCCGGCCACCGGCCCGTTACACCGAAGGTTCACTCGTCAAGAAGCTTGAAGACCTCGGTATCGGCCGGCCAAGCACCTACGCCACCATCATCGACACCGTGCAAACCCGCGGCTACGTCGAAAAAGGCGACAGCGAAGGCCAGCCGCGCGACGTCATCGTCCTAAATTATAACGGCGAGGAAGTCAGCCGTGACATCGTCCAAGAAAAAACCGGTTCCACCCGCGGCAAGCTCATCCCAACACCAAGCGGGGAACTAATCGCCGACTTTTTGACCGACCATTTCACGCAAATCGTTGACTATGATTTCACCGCCAATGTCGAAACTGAATTTGATAAAATCGCCGCTGCTGACCTAGCGAAAAGCACCATGCTGCACGGATTTTACACGCCGTTTCACAAATTGATTGAACAATCAGGCGGCATCGACCGCAGTAAAGTCGGCGCTAACCGTGAAGTCGGCATCGATCCAAAATCTGGCAAACCAATCCTGGCCCGCTTTGGCCGCTTTGGCCCAATGTTGCAACTGGGTGCCACTGACGACGAGGACAAGCCACGCTTTGCACCGCTACCGAAGGGCGCGAAAATTGAAACGGTCACTTTGGAGCAGGCACTAGAAATGTTCAAACTACCGCGCGTCGTCGGTCAAACCGAAGACGGGCAAGACATCAAAGCCAACATCGGCCGCTTTGGCCCGTACATCCAAGTCGGCAAACTCTTCGTTTCCATCAAGCCTGAAGACCCACACACCATCACCCTAGAAACAGCCCGCGAACTCTACGCCGCCAAACTCCAAGCCGAAGCCGAGAAGAATATCGCTAATTTCGGCGATGGCGTCAAAGTCCTCAACGGCCGCTTTGGCCCGTACATCACCGACGGCAGCAAAAACGCCAAGATCCCCAAAGACACCGACCCGAAATCCATCACTCACGAGCAAGCCTTGGAGCTTCTGAAGGTCGCACCCGCGAAACCCGCCCGCCGCGGCCGCACCTCAACCAAACCATCCAAATCCCCGAGAAAAAGCAGCCGCTCAAAGAAGTAATTGACCCACAAAATAACCCAATCAAGCCACATTTTATTAGTGCTGTATAGACCATATCCCCATAATTCACAAAATTAAAAACTATCACACCATTTCATTGCAAAAATTGTTAAATACATGCTATAATTACGGCGTACTACACGACTTGCTTGACACGAAAATATTTTATTGTATAATAGCAATATCGTCATATATCAACATAACTTCTGAGGTGAGGCAGAGAGGATTTAACATAAAGCCATGAGCGACATACAAGAACAGAGCGCACCAGACAGGCAGCTTCGGCAAGCAGCCGAGGATGTCTTGGCGCAGATTCCGCAAGAGCGCGAGAAAGAGATTATTAGCCGTCGCTTTGGTTTATACGGCAATAAGGAGACGCTGGAGCAGATTGGCGATATGCTCGGGATCACGCGTGAGCGTGTCCGTCAGCTCGAGAAGGCTATCCTCGTTCGCCTGCGCCTATTAGTGGCTGATGGCGGCATACCAAGTGCCTCGGCGGCCGAGAAGATGGTCACCTCACACCTGTCGGAAATGGGCCGAGCCGCACCACTGCATAATCTCGCCAAGCATGTCCTCGGCCGGGATGTCACCGATAGCGAACGATCCCATGTCGCCTTTATCGCCGAGCTCAATCCATCGATCAACACCATCACCGAGAACGATGACTATTACCACTCAGCCATCATCGGCACGCCGAACGACGAGAAGAATATCAAGAAGCAAGTCGAAGAAATTGTCAAAGCCATCAAGCAACATGGCCAGCCAGTCACCGCTGAGGAGCTACACAAAACGCTCAACTACGAGCATCCATCAAACATTGCCGCACTCGCCTCAATCAGCAAGAAACTAGCCCATCTCCGTGGTCTGTGGGGCCTGATCAAGTGGCCGCTCGTCAACCCAAAAACCATTCGTGACAAGATCTTCGTCATTCTTGATAGCAACGGCCAGCCAATGCATTTCTCAGACATTGCCAAAGCCATCAAGGACAGCGACTTCAAACGCAAAGATGTCACCATCCAGGCCATCCACAACGAACTCATCAAAGACAAACGCTTCGTCCTGATCGGCCGCGGTATTTATGCCCTCGAATCGTGGGGTTACGCTCGCGGTACCGTCGCCGACATCATCGCCAGCGTCCTACGCGAGGCCGGCGAGCCGCTGCACCGCGATGAAATCGTGAAGCGCGTCCTCGACAAGCGTCAAGTTAAAGAAACCACCATTCTGCTCAACTTGCAAGCCAAACCGCAATTCCAACGCTCCGCCAAGGCCACCTACATTCTGGTCAGCGAAGCCTAAGTTTGCATTTATCTATAAGGGGTGAGATAATGAAATAGCATGGAAATTATCTCTTCGATGATTAGTTTTTTAACGCAGTGGTACGTCTGGATACCCATCACAGCCGTGCTGTCATTCTTGACGTGGCGCAACTATCAGCGGGCCGACGAATTCGAACCGACCGAGAGTGTGTTGTTGGTACTGGAAATCCCCAAAGCCAACGACAAGAAAGAGTTGGCCGCCGAGCAATTATTCGCCAGCCTGCACGGCATCTTGCGCGACAAACGCGAACTCAAATTATCAGGCGGGCGGCAGGAGCATATCAGCTTTGAAATCGCCTCGGTCAACGGTCAAATTCGTTTTTACGTCTGGGTACCCCGAACACTGCAAAGTTTCGTCGAGGGACAAATTTACGCCCAATACCCAACCGTCCAAATCTACGTCGCCAGCGAAGATTACACCGAGCACGAGCGTGAGCATTCCACCGTGTACACTACCGAGCTGACCTTGACGGCGCCAGAGTTCTTACCAATCCGCACCTTTCAGACCTTTGAAGTCGATCCACTGGCGGGAATTACCGGTACGCTGGCCAAGCTAGAATTGACCGGCGAGGAACTCTGGGTGCAGGTACTCATCAGGCCGATCGCCGACAGCTGGCAACAGTCCGCTGATCGCTGGATCGCCAGCGTCAAGAGTGGGCATAAACTCATCCCCGGGCTCGGCGGCGGTGGCTTGCAATGGATTGGTACGCTACTAGAGGCACTTTGGAGACCACCGGGCCAGGGAAGTGATGGCAAAAAAGCGCCCGAGCTGTCTGAGCGTGACAAGACGCGCGTCTCTGAGGCAGAGAAGAAGGCCACTAAATTAGGCTACGACGTCAAGATCCGCCTGGCGTACCTTGGCGAAGATCAAGCCAGCGCCAAGCTACATATGCAGGCGCTGGTCGGTGCTTTTAAGCAATTCAACTCAACCAACCTCAACGGCTTTCGTGCTGTCAAGGGTGCGTTCGGCAAGGAGTTCCTCGACAAGTACCGCAAGCGCGCATTTTACGGCGATGGCTACATCCTGAATATCGAAGAACTGGCCTCCGTCTTTCACTTGCCGCACACCAATGTCGAGACGCCCAACATCGTCTGGGCCAGCGCCAAAACCGCCGAACCGCCGTCCAAGCTGCCTGTCCTGACTGGCAGCGACGCCAATGACGACCAAATTTCCGCCTTTGGCGTCACCAATTTCCGCGGCATCAACCACCAATTCGGCATGCTGCGCTATGACCGCTCGCGTCACGTTTACATCATCGGCCAGACCGGAGCAGGTAAGTCGGGCCTGCTCGAATTATTCGCGCTCAGCGATATCTTTCACAGCCAAGGCTACGCCATCATCGATCCGCACGGCGACTTTGCCATCAACAATATGAAATTCATCCCCGGCTCACGGCTGAACGACGTCGTCTATTTCAACCCGGCCGACACCGCCTATCCACTCGGTTTCAACCCGCTGGAAGTCACCAATCCGAACCAAAAGACCAACATTTCATCAGAGGTCATCGGCGTTCTGAAGCGCATGTTTGGCGAGAGTTGGGGGCCGCGACTGGAGTACATCTTGCGCTACACCATCCTGGCGCTGCTTGACCGGCCAGAGACGACCATGCTGGACATCACCCGCATGCTGACTGATAAAACCTTCCGCAAAGAAACACTGGGCTATTGCCGCGACACCGTGGTCCTACAGTTCTGGAACGTTGAATTCGCCAGCTGGAATGACAAGTTCGTCGCCGAGGCCGTCGCGCCAGTCCTTAACAAGGTCGGCGCCTTTACCGCCAACCCCATCATCCGCAACATCATCGGCCAGCCCAAATCCACCTTCAACATCCGCCAAATCATGGACGAAGGCAAGATTCTCATCGTCAATTTATCCAAAGGTCTGATCGGCGAAGATAACGCTGCCATCCTCGGCTCATTCCTGGTCACCAAGATCCAGCTGGCTGCCATGTCGCGCTCTGACATCCCAGACATCCGCGACCGCCGCCCATTTTACCTTTACGTTGACGAGTTCCAGAACTTTGCGACCGATTCATTTGCCACCATCCTGTCCGAAGCCCGCAAGTACGGCCTCAACCTGACCGTCGCCAACCAGTACATCTCGCAGATGAACGAAACCGTGCGCGACGCAGTTTTTGGTAACGTCGGTACCATGATTTCATTCCGTGTTTCCGCCGACGACGCGCCGATCCTGGCTAAGCAATTTGAGCCGAATTTTGAAGCCGTCGACCTCTTGCAAATGCACAATCGTAACTTCGTCATCAATATGGTCATCGGGGGAGAGAAGACGCCGGCCTTTTCCGCGCGCACGCTGGAACTCCCGCCCAGCCAAGCCGACAACACACCGCACATCATCGAACATTCGCGGCGTATGTACTCACGAAACAGGGAAGACGTCGAGCGAGAAATTGCCGCCGTCATCATGCCACCGCGCCCACAAAAACAGCCCAGCAGCCAGCCGCGCCCGCAAGCCGTCGCCGCAGCCGCACTAGCCCAGCCCGCTCAGGCGGCCACTAGTCAACCGGTGCAGGGAACCACGGCCACTAACACCCAACACCCCGCACCACAACCCGAACCCGTCACAGACAGCGGCGAAGTCATCTTGCAAATCCGCGGCAACAGCGCATTTGAATCAGCAGCTACCGACACCGCCACACCGAAGAAACGCCGCCGACGACGGAAGAAGAGTGCTGCATGATATATAATAATTAAGCCTCTCGACAAAAATAGAAAACTTCTACACGGTAAAACAGCCCCAAAGACAGTATAAAAACTGTAACTATTCAAATTTTTATCTTTTATTGATATACTGAATTCGTCTAGATCTGACTGGGTACCGCATGGTCTGGTTTACTTTGCAAATGAGCAACCATTGTGCGATAAAGTGGACGCATGCGTTCCCTTGTCAGATCTAGACAGTCAGCAAATGGCTGTCCTTTTTTATGACAGCTCAGCAGGCAATCTATATTATTAATAAAATCCTGAGGGGGATTATGGGCAAAAACGAACAAAAGAAATCTGGGCTAGTCATAACAGGATTAGTTATGGGTATTATCGGGCTAGTGTTATCGGCAATCCCGATTATTAACAACTTCGCCGCAATACTTGGCGTGCTCGCTATATTTTTTGGCATAGTTGGCATTGTTCGCGCTAAGAAGCACGACGGCGCAGGCCACGGAATGTCAATTGCCGTTTTAATCATAGGCTTAGTCTGCGTTGGCATCGTGCTAGCCAGTCAAGCGATGTACGGTAAAGCAATAAACGATGCTGGTAAAGCCATCCAGGATTCAGTGGATACATCGAGCGGCAAAAAGACTGATGAGCTGCTCAAAAACGATGTTAGTGTTGAGGTTGGCCAATTTTCAGCAACTACTGATGCATATGGTATCAATAAAACCCTGTTAAGCGTTAAGATTACAAATAAGAATGCCGAGACAAAATCATATACTGTTAAAATAGAGGCTGTAGATGCTAGCGGCACACGACTTGCAGAAGATACGATTTACGCTAACGACCTCAAAAGCAATGGGTCTGGATCATACGAAGCATTTAAATATGTAGAGGCTGGTAAAGTAGATAGTCTAAAAACCGCAACATTCAAGGTTTATTCTGTTGGTCAAAGTTAAAGTTAAAATATAAAAACTATACAAATAACTAAGCCAGATTAAAAGCTGGCTTAGTTATTTATTTTTGGTACTAAATGCGTTATTTATGCTTATCGCAAGCTATGCCGTCGCCGTCTCTATCAAGGTGCAGTGCGTACCCTGGTTGACCACGATGCATATGGCTATAACCAGCAGTGCGTGCCTCTTTACAGTTACGAAAGTGTAGCTTTCCGCCCGACGATGAAACTTAATAGTTTTATTACCGCGGCGTCTACCGTCAATAACAGAAATGATAACCTCACTGTCGCCATATTTGATATTTTTGATCTTACATTTAACATTACCAGTCGAGTCTTTACGCTCGCATATACTAGCTCTATCATCAGCCACTTTCACTTCAGCGAGCAGGTTTTGAACCATTGGTAATCCCCAAAATACCACCATTTTACTTACATTGGCAGAATAACCTCCATGTAACCCCCATAACCATACCACAAAGCAATACAGCACGACAATCCTAAAAAACCCATTTACTTAACCCGTCATAACATATTATAATTTCCCTTATGGAAATAAGTATAATAATTCTTATCATCATTGTCGTCTTTGGAATAATTGGGGCAAAAACAAACAGACGAACCACTTTTTCTAAGCCAAAAACAGGGGAGTATGCATACACCAAAAAGGAGCGCATCATAACACAGTACGAACTAGCCTTCTATCAAACCCTACACGAAGTAGTCAGCGGCTGTATCATTATTCCTCAAGCCCATCTGAGCATATTCTTGAATCATAAGGTGCGCGGACAAAACTGGAGCAGGGCATTCTCAAGAATCAATGGTAAATCAGTAGACTTCCTCATCTGCACCAATGACATGCGACCACTTCTCGCCATAGAGCTTGATGATATCACTCACAATCGCCCTGACCGTCAACAGCGAGACGCTTTTGTCAATACAGTTATCACTAGTGCACACATACCCCTGCTACGATTCACCGCCAGCGGCTGGAATACCGACACCATCAAGCAGCAAGTTGCCCAGGCCCTGCACGCATCAGTATTCGAAAAATAATAGAACAAAAAGAGAACTTATCACATTAGCGGTTCAAGCGACTTTAGGCTGCCAAGATTACGCACATACAGGCTGTATCGTTGTATCGCAGTCCATATATAGCAAGCCTGGGTGAATACGGCAACGGGTACGATACCGATCAGAAGCGCTCAATCACCATAAAACATAAAACGCCGAGGTAATAAAACAAATCTAAGTTTTCAATAAATTCCGCAAAACCGCATTTGGTAGATTTATCCGTCAGTCACGATATGGGGGCGTCCAGTAAAGGGCAGTCAAAGCTAAGCTAACATTACATACAAAACAAAAAAATATTATCGCGAAGAGACGGTAGAGCATGCATCTTTTCGTAGATAATTTAATGTCGCACAAGGTAGCTTTTACGTATTATGGTTATTTTGATACGCTAAACTTCGTTTATACATACACTTAATATACCCTTTATAACTTTTTCGCCTAACACCTCTTGCGGCGGGGGATCTCCTCCGGGCTTTCACCGTACTACGGTGAGTGCCAACACCAGGACACGTTCAAGCTACCATAAACAGAACGGGGCGCACTAACCACTTTCGACTTTCAGCCGGGGGAGTTTGGGATGCCTCCAGCGCCAGCGTCGTCTCCGTCTCTCAAATAAATATCAAGCTAGGCCTTTACCAAACTAAACGTTGTTACAATCTAGGCGTAACTCGTAGACTTTTCCACATCATAAAGCACCGCCCAGCATGGGCATATGGCACTTGTGTACGAGGCCGCGCACGACAAACACAAGCATCCCGCGCTGGTTAAGCCTACAAATATTTGACTTTTTCCTATTTTATTCCCCTGCTCTATTTTTTCCACAAGCACCCTATTTGATTTTTTGCTATTTTGATATTATAACTATGTTTTTCTTAATCCTCTGATAAACGAACAAAAAGCGAACTTATATAATCAGGGGCGACGTCTCTACCCTATTGGTGGCTCGACCTGCAACCCGCGCGGACGAGCAATCCACCCCCTGCCCGCTCTACTTATAAAACACTCGCTGATTGACGCGCACATCAATATACGTAGGCGTCGCGCCACTACCCTGGAAGAATGTCATAGCCTTGACCGCTTGCGCCACCTGTGCCGCCGCTTCCCTGTCGGTGGTCATTTTAATACTGTATGGACGGCCCTTGATTGACAGAAGCGCCTGGCGAACGGTGTTTTGTGGCAGGATAATTTCCGTAACTTCGAGCTGGTGCTCGCGAAAGCCGGCGACAGCTTGACCGAGAAAACTAAGAAAGTGGCGATTAATAACCTCCTGGCCGGCGGCGGTCGGCACGCCACTCTGGTCTTTGACGATGACTGACGGCGAGCCCACGTAGGTGGTCGAGAATGTCACACCCGCATCGTCAACAAAATAGCTTTTATCACCAGAAGTCCACTGGACAACGGGCTGGCGAAAGGTAAGTTTGAGGCGCGGCCTGGCGAGCTGGTCAGCCTCGAGGCGAACCGTCTTGACCTCTGGGGCTTTCTCAAGGAAAAAACTAGCCAGCGACTGATGATTGAGCACAAACAGAAACCGCTCAGCTGGGCGCACACTGAGGTATTCATCGATGAGGCGGTGATAGCGATCGGCCTCTTTAGCACTGGCTGCGTCTGGCGTTTGCACCGAGACCGTGACGGTACATTGCCATGCGAGTAGACCAATGACAATAAGCACCAGCGCACTGCTAAGGAGGATAATCCACCGCGTCCGGCGACGCCGAGATTTCGCATGCTGAATCGTGCGCTCTGAGGTCTCGACTGGCGAGGCGGTGTGGCGGGTGTTGAGATTGCGATTGCGGCGATAGGCTGTTTCAAATGAACTATCCTCGTTAATGAGCGCCGCTTGACGACGAGCCGCAATTTCGCGGCGTGTGGCCAGCGTAGATTTTGCCCGAGAAAAGGGTAATTTCACCGACGTCTCCCCTGCCGACGAATGACAGTGAGGAGCATCGCTGCCATGTCTTTAGCGGCGTTGGGCTTCGCAAACGTACCGATGTTTCGCCCGAGGCCGGCCAAGATCCGCGGCGACTTAACGAGGCCAATGACCTTCTTGCTCAGTACCTCTGGCGTCTGCTCCAGCGTCGACTCCTCAACGATCACTGCCGCCAGCGCGTCCTGATACACCTTGGCATTCTTGAGCTGATGACCGGCCGTCAACATGCCATTCGGCACGATCACCGCTGGTTTATGCAGCGCCGCCAGCTCCAGCAGCGTCGTCGCACCAGCCCGCGCCACCACCACATCCGCTGCCGCCAGCACTTCAGCCATACCGTGGTTAACAAACGCTTCTAATCGCCAGCCCGCCCGGCTATCAACGCGCTCTTTCAGCTCGTTAAACTGATGCTTACCAGAGATCAAGAATACCGACGTCTCAGCCAGCAGCTGCTCGCGCGTGGCTACCACCGCCTCATTGAGGCGCGCTGCTCCCAGTCCACCGCCAGTCACCACCACCAGCGGCCGTGCCGGATCAAAGCCAAACTTGGCCTTTAGCTGCCGCCGTTCAGCCGCGCTGTATGGTCGAAATTCCTCAGCCACCGGGATGCCGACATACTCCGCCTTGACGTCAGGATAATTATAGTGCTCCAGCGGCGCCCCGGTGCCGATCTTGGCAGCAAATGGCGCTAGCAACCGATTGGTCAGTCCCGGATGCGCGTCCGAATCATGCAGCACCAGCGGAATTTTCAGCAGCCGCGCTGCATAGCCAACCGGCAGGCACACGTAGCCGCCCTTGATAAAAATCACATCTGGCCGCCACCTCAGCAACTTACAAAAGCTCTGAATAAACCCAACCCCCACTAGAAAGATATCGCGCAGATTCGGTAGTAAAATTGACGGTCGAAGATGAAACGCCATATTTTTACCGTGGTAGCGACGGATCTTGCCAGCGATAATCAGCTCAACCGGGACCGTCTCGTCAAATTTACCAAAAATACCGCGAGCGCTAGCGCCAAATTTCCGATCACACCAAAACCGCAATTCGTGATCACCCGATGATCGCAACTCCTTACACACTGCCACGACTGGCGTAACGTGTCCGCCCGAGCCGCCGCCGACTGCCAAGATCTTTGCCACTTCCCTCTCCTTCCATTAATGGTTTATGCGCCGTGTAGGCTGATAGTTGAAATGCCAGACCCAGCGCCGCTGCGATAAATAACATGCTGGTGCCGCCATAACTGAGCAGCGGCAGCGAGATACCAGTCATCGGAATAATCCCCGTCATTGAGCCAATATTCATCAGCACATGCGACGCCACCCAGCCAAATACGCCCGCCACCACCAGCCGTAAGTGCATATCAGCCAGCCGCGACGTCACCTTGAGCAGGCTCAGCAGCAGCGCCGAAAACAACGCCAAAATAACCGACAGGCCGACAAATCCAAACGTTTCGCCCATCACCGCAAAAATCGAGTCATTAATCGCCTCTGGCAGGTAACCTGTCGCCTGCACACTTTTACCGATGCCGAGACCCAATAGACCGCCCGAACCGATGGCGATGCGCGCTTGTTGGATGTGATAATTATTTTCATCCCGGCTGGCTGATTGATGCGTATCACCCTGGATAAAGGTCATCACTCGCTCGATGCGGTGCGGTGATGAGAACGTCAGCACCAACGCCGCAGCCGCGATCACCAGCACGATGCGTCGCAGTAGCCGAACGTCCATCCCCGACACCGCTAACACCGACAGTACCAGCGCTACGAGCGACACACCCGTCCCCAAATCTTTCTGCAGCACCACCACCACAAACATCGACACCGCCATAATAATACCAAGTGGGATCAGCGTCTCGTTGATATCGTTGAGTTTGCCTTGGCGCACTCGCTTGGCCAAAAACCCGGCCACAAACAATAGCAAACCAAATTTCAATAACTCCGCCGGCTGAAAACTACCCAGTCCACCCAGATAAAACCAGCGGTACGCGCCGTTGGTGTCCGATGCAAATGGCAGATGCAGCAGCGCCCCGCAAACCACCAACAAGAAACACGCCGTCAAGCCCGCGATAAACAGTCGCTTGGCCCACGCCTCGGTCAACCACCGATATGGCAATATCGCCGCCACCCCAAATGCCACCACAGCGGTGATGACGCTGGCCAGCTGCTTATTGAAAAAGAAGGTGTCGCTATAATTCGCGCCGTGGGTATGATTCAACACATTTGCCCGCTGCGGCCCCAGCGCATACATCACCACCAACCCGAGCATCAATAACAACCCCATGTACAGCACGATCTGATACATCGGCCGGTGGCGACGCACCGCCTTGGCGGTTGAGGTGGCGGCAGTGCGGTTACGCAATATGACCCCCCGCCAGGGCCAGCATCACGCCGATAAACGCCATCACACAGCCAATCACCCAAAACCGCATCGTCACTTTAGTTTCCGGCCAGCCGCTGGCCTCTAGGTGATGATGGATTGGCGCTGACAAGAAAATTTTGTGCTTAAAGAGTTTTTTGCTCACAATCTGAATCAAGCTCGAACCTGCCTCGATCACAAACAACAACCCAATCACCGGCAGCAGCAGCAATGAATTAGTCAACATCGCCACTACCCCCAAACTCACCCCATAGGCAAAACTACCAACATCGCCCATGAAAAACCTTGCTGGATAGATGTTAAACCAGAGATAACTCAGCAACACACCAACTACCGTGAAGCAAAACCCCGCCAGCAATACTTGTTGCTGCAACAGGGCAATTACCCCAAACGCTCCAAAACTAATCCCCAACAACCCGCCGGCCAAACCATCCATACCATCAGAAATATTAACCGCGTTACCAGTCGCCACCACTGCAAAGGCAAACAGCGGGACGATCAGCCAGCCAATTGCCACGTCGCCCATAAACGGCACATGGAAGCTGGCCACGCCCAGCTTGACATAGAAAAACCAGCCAAGGACGACACCAATGAGGACAATTAACGCAAATTTTACCGGACTACGTAAGCCGGCTGCACCACCGCCCAGCCCGCGTAGATTAATAACATCATCAATAAGCCCAACCGCGGCACCGCCAATCAACGCCGCCAGTGGCAGCCATGTCTGCGCTCGATCTAAATTACAAACGAACGTCACCACAAAAATCGAAATAACACCGATAACTCCGGCCATTGTTGGAATATTTCGCCGCAATTTTGCCGCTTGGAATTTAGCAAAAACCTTCAACTCTTTGCCGTCGGTACTCTCCGAGCGCTGCCGCTTCCAGAACCGGTATCGATAGGCAAAAAACGTATAAATTGGCGTCAGAAACATCGCTAGTAAGAACGCCCCGACACTGAGCAAAAATACGTGCGTTAATTCGTTGGTCATTGTTTGTAAAGCAGTTGCCATGGCTATCCCTTCGGTGCTAATTTCATATAATCAATCATCCAGTTGGAGATATCAGTAAAAATTGGTGCAGCGTGAATGTTACCCTGTAAGTTCTTGCGCTTGCCAGGCGCCGCGACACGTACCATTATGACATACTCGGGGCGATTTGCGCCACCATAGCCGATATACGTCGCTACTGTTTCGTCCATGGTATAGCTACCATTGATCAGTGTCTCTGAGGTACCAGTCTTGCCGCCAACATCATAGCCCGGCTTGTCTTTATCGGGCATACGCTGATTGAGAACCGCCCGCGCTGTTGACAGCATGCCGCGCATGGTGGCTGATGACTGCTCAAAAATCGTCCTACGCAGCAGCGAAGCAGCCGCTGGCTTCAGGCCACCATTGACGTCCACCGTTCCAGCCACCACTGTCGGCCGAAAATATTGCCCACCATTCACCACCGAACAAAACGCACTGGCTGCCTGCACCATCGTCGCATTCATACCCTGCCCGAACGTAATATTCGCGTAATTCACCTCCGCTCCCGGCCGATTTGGCACGTAAAGCAGCCCCGGCGCCTCTGCTAGCTCAATCCCCGTCGCCTCGCCGAACCCAAACTTCTCATGATAATACTCATACAGTGTCTGCCGCGCACCCGGGGTGATCATCGATCCATCGCCTAGCCGCCGCGCAATCGTAATCATACCGACATTGAGCGAATTATTAAATGCACTCTGCATACTCGTTGTGCCGCTAAGCCCCCTTAGGGCGTTACACATTTTCCGATCCCCCACCTCAGTACAATCAGTATTCGAGTACGTTGTCTGCGGCGTCACCACACCCTTATCAATCCCCGTCGCCATACTGAACGTCTTGACAATGGAGCCCGGCTCAAACGGCAGCATTGTCGTCGCGTTACTAAACACTGCTGCGTCTTTTTGCTTGGCGTACTCGGCTGGATTATACGTCGGATAATTTGCCATCGCTAGCACCTGCCCATTATTTGGATTCATTACCATCACGCTGCCCTCGGTCGCGCCGGCCTTTTCGATCCCTCGTTTGAGCGCTTCTTCGGTATAACTCTGCACATTTCGATCAATCGACAACGCCACATTCTCGCCCGACTTCGCCTCGACACGCACGTTATCCTTACTCAGCGTCAGCGGCACATTACGCACGTCCGCCACTGTTTTGAGTAGGCCATCGCGGCCCTTCAGCCTATCATTCAGCGCCCCTTCAACCCCGTACTGACCCTTGCCCTCAGCATTCACGAAGCCTAGCACCTGCGCTGCCAGTTGCCCCTCCGGATAGTTGCGAATCGACCCCTTTTGATACAAGATACCGACAAAATCCTTGGCCTTTAACTTCTCGGCTTGCGTGCGCGTGATGTTGCGTGCCAGCACTTCGTAGCGAGAGGTGGTGCGCTCCAGCCGCTTGGCTGCATCGCTCACTACCTCGCCACCCGCGATTTCCTGCAGCGCTGCGACAATCTGCTGACGCTGCTCTTGCTTGACCGTCTGCGGATCAGCGATAACCGTATAAACTGTTTGGTTGAGTACCACAGGAACAGCCGTACCGCCATCCATCATGTATAGCTTGCCACGCTCGGCCGGAATGACGAAATGCCGCTGCTGACTGGCCTGAGCCAGTGACACGTATTCGCTGTGTTTGATGATCTGTAAATAAAACAGCCGCATCACAAAAATCGCCATCATCCCCAAAAGAATGATAGCGAGTACGCCGGTTCGAGATTGCGTTAAGTGACGTTTCATACCGCTTGTCCTATTGTACCACTTTTGCCCGAACTAGCGAGCATAGTTCGTCTGCGCCGGTGTTTTCATCGCCGATGCAACATTGCTGTGCTTGACCTTTTCGAGCGCCGTCAGCCGCGCATTTTGCACCTCTAGCTCTGACTTTTTCGTCGCCAGCTCATTCAACTGCGAATCCAGCCCCTCCGCCTCGTAACCATAGGCCGTCGTCTTTGTCGCCTGCGTCAAGTACACCAGCCCCAGTACCATAATCATCAGCGCCACCAGCACCGTATGTGCCACTGGCCCGAGCTTGGTCTGTGATCGAAAACGGGTGGCGTTCTGGTTACGGCGAAGCTGTGGCCCAGGACGACGCGGCGTAAATGTGGTGGATGAGCGTGTGTGCATAAATAATTTCTGTGTGTGTTTAAATGTGTTACGTTTGGTACTTTAGTGGCGCATCATAATGACACGGGAAAATACAGCCGGTCGGCCCGCCCTTATCGTGGAAGAGCGAGCCGCCGAGCTTGCATACTTTTTCCGGGAAAACTATCAAGCGAGCTTACTTAGCCGCGGCGTACCGCAACGGTCTCAGCTGCTTCTGCGTCCTGGAATTGTACTTTGATGTGGATTGGCATGGTGTCGCCCTCCTTTGTTTGTTTATGTTTTCACGGCGTAGCGAAACTGAGCGCTCCGACTACGCGGGTTGTGAACATCTTCTGTTCCAGACACCGGTTTTTTCTCTGGGATGATCAGCTCGGCCTCATAGCCAGCAGCCGCTTGCTCCCAGAAATATCGCTTGACCAATCGATCCTCCAGACTATGAAAGCTAATTATTCCAACGCGCCCGCCCCGGTTAAGGAGGCGCGGTAGCAGCGGCAATAATTCTTCAACCAGCCGAAGTTCGTGATTGACTTCAATGCGCAGTGCCTGAAAAGTGCGAGTCGCCGGATGATGTTTCATCCCGCCGCGACCGACAGTGTGCTTGATCAGACCAGCCAGCTCAGTCGTTCCCCGAATCGGCCTGGCGCTAACAATTGCCTGTGCAATCCGCCTAGCCCGCCCGGGACTTTCCTCGCCGTAACGAGTCATCAGCCGCGTCAGCTCATCAACCGAATACGAATTGACGATATCCGCCGCTGTCGTTTCCGTCCGATTATCCATCCGCATATCCAGCGGTCCGTCAAACCGAAACGAAAAACCTCTCTCTGCTCTGTCAAGCTGCGGTGACGACACCCCCAAATCAGCCAAAATCACGTCAAATGTACGTCCCTGCTTGACCAAATCCCGCGCTGCGCTCACAAAATCCTTGTGAATTAGCGTGGCACCTTTTTCAGCCAAATCGCCCAGCGTGTTAATCGCGTTATCATCGCGATCAACCAGCACTGCGCCCAAGTAATTATCCGTCCTCGTTAAGAATTCCCTGGCGTGGCCGCCATAGCCAGCCGTCAGGTCAAGATAACTCTCGCCTTTAGCTGGCCGCAACCTATCCAAGGTCACCTCCAGGAGTACGGGAACATGAATCGGTTCGCTCACTTGAAGCGCTTCCGACTGTGGTGGATGTTCTTTAATACTCATAGCAAAAGTATACCATCCCGCAAGCCGATCCGCACGAGCGTAAGCGAGCTTTAGGGGGAGGAGGTAGCGCAGACGAATTTAGTTCGGCTGGCTACCGGCGGGGTGAGCCCCTCCTCTTTTGCTGCTCGAGATCACCTAACTGGATATTTAATTCTGGCTGTTTTGTATTTGTGTTTTGTTTGTTTTTGTTGTCTTAAGAGTGGAAATGTGATGATTGTCAGTGACAACCATAGTTTCCAAAAGAGACTTATGTGTGAGGTGGAGTTTTTTGGGAGGTGTTTTGAGGAAAGAACGTTGCCGTTTTTATCGTGGAGCAAATTGCCACCTGCCATCTTCAAATACCCAGATAGTTGATCTCGAGAGGTTTTCAAATTGTTAAAGTACTGACCCCGGCTAATCAATCCGCATTCTCGGCCGCCATCAGCCGAAAATACGCGCCCGCCCGCACCGCCACGACTTCCCGGTCAATGCCGGCATAGTCGAGTAGATGCTGCTCGATCGTCACTCGCCCCTGTTTCTGGTCGAGCGCCGATGCGGTTTTACCGCGGCGAAACTTGACGTTCAGGTCGGCCACCCGCTCATCCAGAATACTCCCGGTCAGCGCGCCCTCCACTTCCCGATCCCAGACTTGCTGTGGATACAGGTGCAGATAGTTGCCAAACCCGCGGGTCAACACGACGCCGGACGCAAACTCTGCCCTGAGCTCGGCTGGGATGGTCAAGCGCCGCTTGTCGTCCAACTTTCGCTCAAAGTAATCTGTCTGCACGTCGTCCTTCCTCCGTGGTAGATTAGTTGGTTTTTCTAGTGGATGTTTGTTTTGGTTGGTGTTACCCGCCAACATTCGTTCCACTACCTCCACTATACTACCCACAACTACCCACATGCAAGCCTTTTTACCCACTTTCTACCCATTTCCCTACCAAACAAAAACTTTTCCACGGTTTTGTGGAAAAGTCTAGTGGTGTGGTATAACGGCGGAGCGCTACTTTCTCTAGCATGTCGCTTTACATTCGAATCTAGGGTTATGCGAAGCTGGTCACTATTTCCGCAGCTTCTTGATCACCGCCGCAAACCAGTGCGCGCTTGGGCGTATCGTCCGGGTCATGGTCCGCCGATCGACTGCTACCAGGCCAAACTTTGGCCAATAACCCTTGTCCCATTCAAAATTGTCGAGCAGGCTCCAGTGCAAATAACCGATTAGCTTGACGTCATGTTTGAGCGCCTCGTGCATGGCCTTGATGGTCTCGGTCAGCCACCACTGCCGCTGACTATCAGCGCCGTCTGCCAGCCCATTCTCGGTAATCATAATCGGCAACCGATAGCGCTCGGCAACATCCTCCAGCAGGTATTGCAGCTTATCCGGCTGCATATCCCAGCCGAGATCACTGACCTTCAGGTACGGGTCATGTGCCCGATAGCCATAAATCCGCCGCGCAAAGTAATAATTGATCGCCAAGAAATCACTATGCCGCCGCACTCGACGCAGCACCCACGTGTTCAAGAAATAATGTACCACCCGCGCACTAGCGCGGCTGAGAATCGCGTCATCGCCCGGATAGCAATAAATCAGATGATGCGCCATCGACACCTTCCACTTTTTGCGAGCACGCGTCAATTTATACACTTTTTTATGCGCCGTAACGAGGTTACAGAGCACGCGCAGCATATCACACTTGCGAGTTTTATTCGGCGGCCAATGCCCCTCGAGGTAACTCTCACCAGCGTACACGGTCGGCTCGTTAATCGTCACGATCCACTCGATATCGCGCCCCAGCTCGCTCAAAACTTTTTCGACATAATACACGAAATATTTGATGTTGCGCCGCTTTTCAAAACCGCCTTTGGCCATAAACCACTCCGGCAGCGTAAAGTGAAACAGCGTCACCACCGGTGTAATACCCATCTTTTTCAGCGTCCGTAGATACGTCCGATAGTGGGCAATCGCCGCCGCGTCCCACGCGCCCTCTTGCGGCTCAATTCGTGCCCATTCGATACAGAACCGAAAGGCATTCATGTTGAGACTCTTGAGAATCGCGAAATCTTCCTCGTAGCGATGGTAATGATCGACACCCCGCCCCGATACGTAGTTGTCAGGCCTGGTCGCCTCTTTTTTGATGCGCGGCCAGCTGTCAAGATCACCAAATTGATGCGGTGCTTGCACGGACAGCCGCTTGGCATGTTCGAGCTCCCACGTCGTCCACTGATTCACCAGGCCACCCTCGACCTGATGCGCCGACGTCGCTACACCCCATAAAAACTTCTTTGGAAACACGATGCGTTCAGATTGCTTCGTTGTCATCAATGTATATTATACCAAGTTATCAGCTCATCTGCCAGCCTGGGGCTACTGCACCACATCCTCCCCAAAATGTTTCTGCAGCCGCATGCGAATTGAGCCTTCGTGGCGACCAAGTTTTTGGCTAAGCTGCTGGATGGTCGCGCCTTGTAAAAATTCCTGTTTGAGGATGTCGTCGTCGGCTTTTTCCCACGGCATGTACGCTTTCGGATGTGTCTCGCGCATTTTGGCAATCTTTTGCTGCCAGCTAGCGGACTGAGGCTTTTTGCCAGATTTTTTCGGCACTGACTGCTTTCGCTTCATGTCCTCCAACATCGGACGATAGTGCTTGGCCGCTTCATCACTTGCTCGCTGCAATACCTCGTCAATCGCCAACGCATCCGGCGAGACTTCCAGTGCCTTGCGGTTAATACCGTAAAGATACAGATTATCGAGATCACGCACCCGGCTGAGAGCTACATAACCCATACCTTCAACAAACGCCTTTCTCAGGTCAATCCGAGCCGCATCCAAGGTCATACCCTGACTTTTATGCACGGTGATAGCCCACGCCAGTCGCAGCGGCACCTGTGAGATACTGGCGCGCCTACGCTCGCCATCGCGTAGCTCCCAGACATCCGGCACCATGGTCACCTGCTGGCCACCACGAAACTCTACAATCGGATAGTCCGTCAGTGGCTCAAAATCCACCACTGTACCGATGCTACCATTGGCGTACAATTTCTGCGGCGAATTTTTCACGGCCATCACCAACGCACCCGGTTTCAACACGAGTTCACTCGGCGCCAACACCGACCGTTGCAAGCTCTCGACGTATACCTTCGAGCCAGTCGTCGTCTGCTGATACGTCCGCTCCTCGCCCACCAGCTCTGCCAGCTTCTGGCTGTTGATAGCGTCAACATCAACATTGACGGTATGTAGCTCGGTGATGTCACCATCAGGCAGCTCGACCTCCGTCCGTGCCAGCAACATCTCAGCGTGATGTCGCCTGATATCGTCATGTCTCAGTGCTGTCAAAATCTCGAGGAGCTGCTCATCATTTTGCCGATATTGCCGCTCCAGATACAGCACCGCCGGCTGCAGCTCCTGCCACGCTTCCGAATACACCACAAAGCCGCCGCCCTGCTCGCCCGGACGATTGATCGGCGGCAGCTGGAAAAAGTCGCCACTCATCACCAGCTGAATACCGCCAAACGGCTGGTCATTTTCCCGGACACCACGCAGCACCTGATCGACCATGTCTAGCCGAAAATCATGCAGCATGGAAATCTCATCAATTACCAACACATCAGTCTTGGTAATCACCTCACGCCGCGTTTTTGACAGCCGATCAAAAAAGTTGTTCGCCAAGTGATCACTGACACCAATGCCGCTCCAACTGTGAATGGTATTGCCACCCAAATGCGTCGCCGCCAAGCCCGTCGTCGCTGTTACCGACACCTTTTTACCCTGGTCACGCGCCTGTGCAATAAACGTGTTCAGCAGGTGTGTTTTGCCGGTACCCGCCGCGCCCGTCAGCAGCGCCGACCGACCGCTCATCAAAATCGCCAGCGCTAATTCCTGGTCCATGCCTAACCTCGCGGCGGTTCGCCTTCTGGCTCACCCAGCAGTTTTTTCGACTTAATCTCGTAGCGCTTGCCAGTAATTTTACTCTCGATGTAGTCCTCATTGATCAAGTTCACAAACATATCCAGATCATTACCATCCATAATGATAATCGCGCCGTTATCATCACTCATCAGCTCCAGCTGCATCTCATCAGCATAGTCCAGTACCTGCTCTTGTTTGACCTCGCCGATCTCCAATTTCTGCAGTTTATTGATGGTCTTTTTGCGCTCCTTGACCAGCGCATTTAGATCCAAGCCCTCTGGAAAACTCAATTTGTATTCCTTTTCGATCTCCGCCACCTTCTTATCGGCAATCACTTGCTTCTTGTATTCATAGCCAAACATCCGCTCAAACTTGCCTGGATTAAAGGCAAATATATCCTGACCGATGATCAGCACCTGGTTATCGTCTGGCACCTTAAACCCGACTTCCGCCTTAAACGCGCCAAACTTGCCGTCAGAAAACTCCCACGCCAGTGCGCTTTTCAGCGTCTGCCCCTGCTGAATTAATTTGGCGGTGTAAAAGATTTTTTCTGGATCATTTGGGTCAGTAAACCGCGCTATCACGCCCTTCATCCGCTTGAACTCATGCTCGGTTTCCGAGAATTCCACGATGTCATCACGCTCGTGTTCGATCAAATGAAGCAAGGTTTCCGCCCGGCCGACCTTGGCGAGGTCTGCTCGCAATAGCACGTTATCTTCCGCTTCGCTCAGCTCATAGTCGCGCACACTGAGGCCGGTACCCGCCCCCAAATTAACTTGATTGATATAATCAAACAAAAATAGCGGCCGGAGCTGCTGCTCAACATCACCCTTCAAAGGCATGAAATACGGCGTGTAATTTTTATTAAATAAGAACAGCTCTATCTGTAAATCGTTCTTCTTCGCATCAGTTTGATTGGCCCACAAAAAAATATCAGTCGTTTCCCTCACTTCTTCCATGAGGGTAATTATAGCAATTTTTGTCAGATGTCGCCAGCTGCTATTTAGTTAATCGCTCGCCTTCACGCGCTCGGTTGGCCCACTCATCCGCCAGCTCATTGCCCTCGTCGCCCTCGTGGCCACGCACCCAGCGGAGTTCCGCCTGCGACTGCACATATAACTCGTATAATTCCTGTACGATATCCAAGTTCTTAATCTCGCCACCCTTCTTTGTCCAGCCGCGCTGCCTCCAGCCTGGCGCCCACTTGGTCACCACATTGATCCAAAATTCGCTATCAGTATAAATCACACATGGCGCGCCGTCAGCGTCCTGAAGCGCCGCAATCAGCGCCTTGCCTTCCATGCGAATATTGGTCGTTTCGCCGTCCTCGGAGCCCAAGATCCACGGCTGAAGATCCTTGATCACCGCGAAGCCGCCCGGGCCGGGATTGGGGCTAGTCGAACCGTCAGTGTAGTAAATTGTCATATTCTGATTATACATAGTTTGCCGAGACTAGGCGAGCTCATGACACAAGAAATGATATAAATCCTCCAGCAACGCATCACGCGCCGGAGTTGAACGCTCATTTACTTCCAGATCATGGCTGGCATAGTCGCGCCGCTGGTGGATCTGCTTGAGCAGCTGAGACATCGTTTGAGCAATGGCATGTTTATCTTCATCAGAGACTGGGCGCTGCCGCTCCAGCTGACGAATATATTTATAAATAATATGCGCCACCTCTCCCGTCCGCGATCGCCGACGCTCATCCTCGGTGACAAACTGCACTTCGACCGGCACGCCCTTGTCTAGCCCTGGATAATCCATCAGGAAAGTCGTCTTGGAAACCTGATATTTCTGACCGCGCTGCTGCACACTTTCAGCATCCTGGACCACAAACTCGCAGCGCTCTGTATCAAACCCGCGTTGCTCCATCTCCCGGCGAACGGTAGTAACATAATCCACCGTACCATGGACACAAATGGCACTGGATTTACTGGCGGCCTTTTTCAGCTGAAACGCTGGGTTCATATCAATTCGCCGCTGCAAAAACTCCACAAAATCACGTGCCTGAGCTTTCACATTCTTTGATATAACGGTCAAGCCCAGCACGTCCATCGGTGTATACTCTGGTTTGTCGTTCTGGTGCGCTTCATGCACCTTGGCTGCCCACGACCCCACAGTTTTCAGGCGATATTTTCCATAGACCGCCTTACCGTTTTGCGCTACAAAATCTCCGATGTGAACTGACCGATTGTGACACGATGCTTCACTGCGCAAACCAACCACTGCTTCGGTCTCGACTTGTTCAGTACCAAAAATTGTATTAACTAAATTACGGACACCAACGTGGCGAGTTTTTTCATACTGCTCGCGGATCTCCTCGATGAGCTTACGCTTGCCCTGCCCCTCCAGCCGAATGATATGCGCCTGTGAACGCAGGCTTGCCGCCAGCCCGTCAAATCCCATCACTTCACACAGCGGCGCATAGAATGACTCCGCCTCCAAGACATCCTGCAGTTTGGCAGACTCACGCGATGATGACGGATAGCACATATTGTCGAGTAGCTCACAGGCCTTGATGATCACCGCCTCGATATTGGTTTTATCGAGGAATTCAGCCATCTGCTCCACATCAACAAATGGCTCGATCTGCCGCCATGCCTCAGCCGGTACCGATTCTTGATAATGATCAGTGATAATCTCTCTGATATCTTCAGGGATAGTAGTGGCCACCCGCACTCGGTGATGAGCAGAGGCCTTTTCCGTTGCAATAAAGTCCGCTAGGAGCGACGCTACATATGAACCCTGCGCACACGTCACCCCAGTTTCAGGATTCGTAAATACATCGGCCAGAGCCAAGCCAGCAGCCTGTCGACGCTCCGGTGTGCACTTCTGGCTGTCTCTGTTGTGAAAACGGTCGACCACGTCATGCAGCAGCACGGCATAAAGCGCTTCGGGCGGTAGTTTCAAGCCGGCAAACTCCTCCACCAGTTCCATCGTCCGCTTAGCATGCTCTATCAGATCTTCTCGCTCACCCACTCCATCGGCTTGGAAATATTCCTCAAGCGCCAACTGAAAAGGAAACTCAAGAGATGGACGTTCGAGGTCTATCGTTTTTTCAAATTTTTGCGGTGTGCTTGGCTCTGGCTGCTCACTGCGCGAAGAACATAATTCACTCATAATTCAGTTCGTTGTCAAACTGGGCTATTATAACAGATGAATTAAATTTAGTCAATAAAATACGCGCCGGCATCCGGATACGCATTGTACCGTTTCAGCGACATGCTCTGGCAATACGCCCCCGCATCAAAGATCACTAGCTTATCACCAATCTCCGCCTGAGTTAGTCGTCGCGATTCGAGATTTTCTGGATTACTGGGTGCCGGTGTCAAGATATCGCCCGTCTCGCAGCAATGCCCTACCACGATGTACTCTCGCTGCTCCTCGCGACCCGACAACACCATCATCTCGTGCTGCGCGCCATACATTCCCGGCCGGGTGATGTCATTCATACCGGTATCAAGGCGCAAAAATGTATGACCATCCGCCCCGGTATCAACAATGTCCACCACCTCCGCAACCAACACACCAGCGTGCGCCACCAGCCAGGTTCCCGGTTCAATTTCTAGATGTAATTGCCGCCCGGTTTCTTCAGAAAACTGAGCTAATTTCCGAGAAAACACCTCGCAAATTGCTGCCAGATCCGCCTCCTGCTCATCACCGAACCGATACACCTTAAAGCCGCCGCCAATGTCTAGAGTGGTCACCTCTGGCAGTCGCCCAACAAGCGCCAATGCCGCATCCATCGCCTCGCCCCACAACCGTGGATCAGCACCCGAGCCGATGTGAATATGCAGCCGATCAATCGTTATGTTATGACGCCTCGCCAGCCCTAGCGCCTGCTCGGTATACGCATGCCACAAGCCAAAGCTGGAATTAACCCCACCGGTCATCGTCCGATTATTATGCCCCGAGCCCATGCCAGGATTGAGCCGCAGACCGACCGTATTTGGGCGGTATGGACTCGAGGCAAACAGCTCTAATTGACGAAGCGACGTCGCCACGTAACGCACGCCAGCCTGGAGCAGCTCATCAAGGTTGTGCGCCGGCTGCTGGCTAGAGAGGCTGATTGTTGGGCCGCTCACCCCCTGCTTGAGTAATAGCGCCGCCTCGTAACTTGAGCTGGCATCAAATTGCAACCCCAACTTATCAAATAATCGTATAATCTCGGGGTGCGAATTTGCCTTGGCCGCGTAACGCACCGTCAGACCGAACGGCACTCGGCACGCCAGCGCCTGCCGGGCCCGCTCCTCTAGTATCCGCCTCGAATACACAAAGCTCGGCGTATCAAGCACCTCAGGCAACTGATCGATCGGAAATTTCATCATTATCAATTATACCAGGAATCTGGCTCAATGCTGTCGCTACTGGCCACGCTGGATGTTCTGGCGCCGTGATGTTATTGTACTCAACTGTCTGGATAAACCGCACACCATCGGGCAGATCACCACCAATTGGTTTATCATCAACCATCCACACCTCGCCAGTTGGACGCTGCTCACGGAAATAATCGCTTTTCGACTGCAGTGTGGTAATAATCTCCACCCCTTCAAGCGACGGACACAGCGCCGCCTTGAACCGCTGGTAATTCGCTGGCCCGTAGGTCAAGACATGCACCGTTCCGCGCTGCCTGGCCCAGGCTACCAACTCAGCCACCCCGTCGTACTCCATTCGCCCATCAGCCAACGTCGACTGAAGCAGGAACGAGAATACCGCCTCCTCACCAAGTTCCGCCGCCTGCACATGCGCCGCAAAATCATAATAGTATGCTTTCTCAGTGCGCACATAAAAGTCAGTCCGCCGCTTCAGCTCTGCCTCGCTGTCAATGCCAAACTGCTGCCCAAGCAGCCCCCACTCCGCCGCATCCAATTCGCTTGTCCGAAACAGGGTGCGATCAAGATCAAGAAACAAGTTCAAACTCATGAAAAGTAAATCCTCATTAACTCCCTGGCTACACGATCCGAATCGTGACGGATCAGACTACGCAGCGCCGCTAGCGGATCGGCCTTTTTATTATGTTGGCGAACGCCATTAGCGATCAGATGTTTACCCGAGGCGTGGTAATGCTTTTTCTTGAGCTCCTCCTCATCCCATTCAACCAAATATTCACCGTTGTGCGCGTATTTATCAAGCAGCTCCTGTGGCGGACGATAATTATTATACAGCACATAATCCATGCTCACTCCAGCAAACCGCTCAATCTCATCGACGAAGTCCGCCACCGTAAAGCCATCAGTCTGCGTCGGCTTAGTCACGAGATTACAGACATACACCTTTTTGGCCTTGGTTTCAGCCAAAGCCCGCGTCACACCGCGCACCAGTAGTGCTGGCGCCAAACTACCATACAATAACCCCGGCGCTACCACCACGAGGTCGGCATCCAGAATCGCTTGCCGAGCATGCGGATTAATCGTTGCTGGCGGGCTGAGTTCCAGCCACGGCCGCTCATCACCTGGAATATTCGTCACCTCGATAGCATGCTCGCCCTCAACGACCGTACCGTCACGCAGCCTCAACGATAACTTGGTATCGTCCAGCGTAATCGGAAATACCCGTCCGTTTACGCCGAGCACCTCGCTGGCCGTCTCGACCGCTTGCGAAAAACTCCCCGTCATCTTTTCCAGCGCCGCCATGAACAAATTACCAAACGCGTGTCCCTTCATACTGCCCTCGTCAAACCGGTAATTGAACAGGTCGCGCACCTTTGGCGAACTACTCAGCGCCACCAGACATTGCCGCACATCACCCGCCGGCAGCACACCCAGCTCATCGCGTAGCATGCCCGTCGAGCCACCATCGTCAACCATATTGACCAGCGCCGTGATACTATGGGTATACCTTTTCAAACCCGACAGTAGCGTGAAGCTACCAGTTCCGCCACCGATTACTACAATTTTTACTCCAAAATATTCTCTATCCGCTTCATACGTCATGCCCGCATTATAGCACTTCAGCGAGCTTAGACCAACGTGCCCTTTGGTAGCGGCCACTCGAGGAACATCTGATGCTGCGTGTTAACGGCGGTCAGTATATGACCAGCCACCTTGGCCGGGTCATTGAAAAAGGCATAATCATCCGGCCGACGCCCCCGCCAAAACGGTGTTTTCATCGCCCCGGGCAAGAACAGCGCTACGCGAATCGGTAAATGCTGCTCGTCCGCCTGCAACGCCAAGCTGCGCGCCAGCCCCGCCTGGGCGTGCTTGGTTGCCACATACACGGCTTCGTCCCTGCGAGCTTTGATACTGCTGGTCGAGCCGATTACTATTAGTGTGGATCGTATCCGCTGCTGCGCCATCCTATGCCAGGCCCACTGCACCAGTGGCAACGGACCAGCGAAATTAACCTCCGCCATCGAGCGCGCATCAGGCTGATCCTCGAAATTACCGCGCCAGCCATAGCCCGCCGCCCAGACAAATTGCTCAATAGCATCGCCGCCCAGAATCTGCTCAATCCGCGCCGACGCTGCTTCAACCTGCTCGGGATAATACACATCCAACGGGAAGCCCTCGCCGTGCTCCTGAACATTATGCGTCTGCCCCAGCACCAACACGCGCTTACCGCTTTCTCTGAGCTGCCGCGCCATCTCCAGCCCAAGCCCACTCGTCCCACCAAGAATAATATGCATATGGTTATTATAGCAGGAGGAGTGATGGACTGTAAAATGCCGAGCGTGGGTGCCTCAAATATCAGAGCGGCGTCCAAGCCGACGAGTCCAGATATATTTATTGACACACCTACGAATGACGCTTCAGCCAATCAGCAATCGCATCGATATCGAGATGATCGGTCGCGACGCGGACAGCAAAGTCTTCTAGTTCACCACACCGGGCTACAAAACTATAATCATTCACCTCAAGTAGCGTTAGTCCAGCCAACATGGCTGTCCGCTTATTGCCATCAACAAATGGATGGTCACCAATAATCCCGCGCATTAATGCCACTGCCTTGGTAAATACTGTTGCGTACAATTCCTCGCCAAATACTACCTGATGCTGCGCCGACACCACAGCTTCTAGCCGACCAATATCACGCACACCACCTGCACCGCCGTCTTTTACAAGAACTAGCGCGTGAAGTTGCAAGATCTGCTCGAGAGTCAAACTAACCATTAGCGCTTCGCCAGGTGAGAAAAATCCTCTTTGTATCGCTCAAGGAGCGAATTTGCGACCTTTAACACTTCATCGCAATCAGCCGCCACCGTCCGCTTGCGTATCGTAACCTCAATCTCGTCACCATCATGAACACCCAGCGCCCGTAGTTGCTTAGCCGGCAATGTCACGCCGCGGCTGGAACCAATCTTGATAACCTTCTGAATTGTAGTGATTGTCATGCAAACATTATAACAAAATTATAATTTTATTGCAATTCACTTCCCCTATTGTACGCTGCTAGCAAGCTTTATCAAATCTGCAGTCATATCTGAATCAATCAAAGCGTGGTGGGTGGTGCGTCCATTCTTTGACATAATTGACCCTAGTATATCTGTCGTTTTCCGCGCCATAGCATCCAGCCACTCATCCGTCAGCACCTCACCAGTTTGTGGCTGCTTGATATCCTCACATGAGCACTGGATAGCCTCTTCAAAATATTGTGTCATTTCGCCGTTAAATGAGTCTCCTCCATACTTGGTCTGACCTATATAGGCGCCTGGGATACCCGCAACCTTCAGACCATAAAGTGTCTCACCGGCACCTATACAGGCCCCATCGTCCCACGAAAACCTCTCGCGCAGTAGTTCAATTGTTTCTTTCAAATCACGATACTCTGAGAATCCCAAAATAAGCGTATCCTGGCGATACCGCTGTGGACCCTCTTGATTATATGGAACCCAAAGTTTTCCATAGTCCGGACGAGCACCTGAATTTACAAGGTCTGCTACCATCTGCAATGATAATAGATCCGTGCGATGTAAATATAATCTGGTTGGAGGCAATTCACCATCCTCGCTCCTATCGTCTCCAAATTGGAAAGAGGGCATCTCTTGTCCTAATTCAAATCCCCCCTTCTCATAGCCAGCTTGATTCAGGGCACTAATTAGACTCTTGGATCCAGCACTAAGCACGTTAATATCATCGGGACTAAAGGCTCTCTCGCAGCGACCCGTCATAGCATTATAAATCGCACGATCCAAATGCGTACGTTCTGGATGCTCCATAACAGTGTTGCCATTCGGCAAGTCTTTCATCTTATGACGACCTTCAACTATAAGAGGGCCTTCGCATTCTACAGGTTCTAACTCCGGACCTATAAGCCACTCCTCCCCAGTGGTAGCATCATACATTAACCGTCTACGGATTATCACGGGTGCAACGGTCACGCCATCGGACTCAAGACGCCCACGGACTGCCTCCATAATTATCCGCTTGATCTCGGTCTTGCTTATAAACTCTGGACTACCCGTATCGTAATCACAGGAGTTACTTAATAATTCCTTTATCATGCGGTTTATTTTACTATAATATTTGGCTAATGTCAATCTAAGCGCTGCGTACTATTTGTAAATGCCCCTGTTGTATAGCTCCTGCCATTTCTCATGCGCTCCATAGGCTCGAGCTGGCGCGTCAACCTCACTTTCCTGGAGCAACAACTCCTCAGGGTCGATAAACATTACTTCGTCACCCTCTTCACCTGGCGCAAAGTCAAAATTCTCCGGCCAGACACGGCAATAAAAACAGATTTGATTGGCATCAATCCGCTCAATATACATCTCGTCCGACGCGTCAAACAGTTGATAGCACAAACCACCCTTGTAGCCGACTTCTTCAAGCAGCTCGCGTTTCAGTGACGACTCAATAGTCTCTCCAAAATCCATACCACCACCCGGCAAATCCCAATACGTCCGATCGATTTCTTTGACGACTAAAATCTGACCAACGTCGTTGTAAATCAGCGATTTGAGCGAAATGCGGTAGAGATAATCATGGCGAGTCGCGCCATCTGAATCTTGGGTGATGAGGTGTCCGTTGGTAAGATTTGACATGGGGATAATTATAGCACTTTTTCTCGAGAGTGTTGTATAGTCTCACATTACTTTAGTACACGCGGCTTCACAGCCCCCTTACATTCGACCGTAATTAGGTGATGTACTGCATCAAGCACATCTTCTTGACTAAAGTTAATACCAGATTGCTTCTTAATCTTCAAACGAATAGCTCGAATTACATCCTCCGTATAAATTGTCTTGACAAGACTATCTGTCGTTAAAGCATCAAACCTCTTCCAATATAGCTCCAAGTCTCCCTTTTCCACGCTACGCTTTGCAAGATTAATAAAATCTTTCGATGCCGCGCGCATAATAGATAAATCGGATAAATCATAGTCGAATACCAAGTGAGTCCTAATCGGCTTGCCAAAGATAACCCGATAAAGCTGGACTTGACGACCATTAAAGAGTAGAATCCAGTCAATACCCTCATTTGAAGCATAAGCCAACGCTTGACGTAGATGTCGTTCATTTAAGTCAATCTCCATAGCTTTTACTTCAACAACAAAATGCTTCTTGCGCTTAAGCTGGATCACATAATCAGCATATTCTCCCTTAATGGCGTATTCCGTCTTAATCTCATCACCAAATGCATAACCAAGTACATCTTGTAGAAACTCATTGACACTAATACGCGTCCCAGATTCATTCATGTCAGTCGGCTTATTTTTGCCAAGATATTTCTTGCGATACTCCCGCAATTGTTTTTCGAGTTGTGCGCGCTGATGCTCCGTTGCCATATTCCCCATTTCACACTTTACTTAACTTGCTACTTTAAAGTATAAGCTGTTACTTTTAACTTATCAAGGAGCGCGCTAATCTATTTTTTTAGACTAAGATATCCGTATCGGATTCCTCAACCTTCACCCGCCTCTGCTCCGTCGTATCCCGCTCACGCACGGTGACGGTGCCGTCCTCTAGCGTCTGGAAGTCGATGACTACACAGTGCGGCGTACCGATTTCGTCTTGACGGCGGTAGCGTTTGCCGATGTTGCCATTGTCATCCCACATCACTCGGCCTGGGTTGGCTTTGGCGAGCGCGGCGTAGACGTCGCGGGCTTTTTCCACCAATTCTGGCTTGTTTTTCAGTAGTGGCGAGACGGCAAATTTGACTGGCGCCAAATGCTCTGGCAGCGCCAAATATACCCGTTTTTCACCGTTTTGCTCATCCTCGCGGTACGCACCCGACAGCACCGCCATCAGCGCCCGCTCCACACCAAACGACGGCTCGATGACGTGCGGAACAAATTTTGTGTTCGTTCCCTTGACGGTGTATTCCATGCTCTTACCACTGGCGCGCTGGATGTTCATCAGATCAAAATCAGTGCGGTACGCGATGCCCATCAGCTCCTCGCGGCCAATCGGATAATCGTACTCGATGTCGATCGTCTTTTTGCTATAGTGCGCCCGATCCTCCGCCGGCACGTCCAGCTCGTGGATATGCTCTGGTTTCAGACCCAGCTCTGTCAAAAACTCATGCGTCGCCGCCAGCAGCTCATCAAACGCCTCCTGCCAATGCTCAGGGTCGACGAAATATTCAATCTCCATCTGCTCAAATTCCCGAGAGCGGAAGACGAAATCGCGCGGCGCAATCTCATTACGAAACGCCTTACCCTGCTGAGCAATGCCAAACGGCAAATTGGGGTAAAAACTATCGACGACGTTTCTGAAATTGGTAAAGATACCTTGGGCGGTTTCGGGGCGGAGATAGCTGATACTATCCTCACTCTCAGTCGCACCAACGTGCGTTTTGAACATCATATTGAAGGTGCGCGATGCGCTCAGTGGATTACCATCCGGGCTTTTGATGCCTTGTTCTACAATCGCCGCATCCATCTGCTCCATGGTCATGCCATCAGCGTCAACGCCATTGTCCTTGAGAATATGATCGGTGCGGTAGCGTCGGTGATTGACCGTATCTTCGCACAGCGGATCGACAAACGTATCCACATGTCCACTGGCCTGCCAAACTTTCTGATTCATCAAAATCGCCGCATCCACGCCATACATGTCGTCGCGCTCATCAACAAACCGGCGCCACCACAAATTCATGATATTACGCTTCAGCTGCACGCCTAGCGGGCCGTAATCCCACGTACCGCTCAGACCACCATACACATCCGACCCCTGATAAATAAAGCCGCGGCGCTTGCACAGGCTGATAATGTCTTCCATTTTTGCTTGACTCATCACACAACCTTTCTCCATGTTGGCAACATGGCGATTCATTAACTAAGGTTTATTATAGCATGCTTGACGGTCGCTATTTATTGTGCAACAATCGCACATAGGGAGTATCAATGGTGTTATGAGTCAGGAACAGTACAGCACATCGTCTACAGATAAAATTTTTCCAGATTCCCCTGTAATACGTCACCCCCAGGAATACTCATTGGAGGAGGTCCGTAGATTACTAGAGATTTCTGATAAATACGAAGGAGCGGATGATAGAGCTAGAAGCATAGTCGCCGAAGGGATCCGCGTCACTGGTTTCGCTGCTTTTAGTTCCACAAGCCCGCTAACAGCTCAGGAGCAAGGTAAAATTAGAGAATACTTTGGGCAATGGATGCTACTCAGAGATCAACTCTCAGGACTCATCACCCCCTATGAACACAATACTTTTCTCTCGGCAAAGCGTAATTTTGACTCTGCCTGCACCAGTAAAGTGTCCGACCAAGTAAAGGTGGCCTTCCTAGATCAAGCACTAGAAGATGCTCACAGTGTTTACGCCAGTCAGACCAAAAGAACAGATATTTCTTTTAGTTCCGTCCTCAATAAAATATTCCTAGCGCGCACGTTACGCGATCTCGCCGCGATGGGTCGATTTGATGACGACGCTAAAAGAAGCGCGGTTGCCCTGCTCTGGGAATGTGCCGATGAGATTATCAAAATAAGTAAGCCAGATCTCGAGGTGGAATATTGCAAGGAGTCCTATTTACATGAGATTGAATATTTCCGTGGCCAATACTCGGAAGAGATAGAGATTAACCCCGAAGAGAACCCCGATATTTCAACACATAACATACTCACCAAGCTTAATCAGTCGGATATTGAGTCCGGGCAAAACCCTAATACTTTCATGGAATCTGCCTTCTCCCCCCTACGGAAAGCAATTGTGAAGCATGCTCTACAAGACACAGTTACACCGCGGCATGCTGCCTAGCCACCAGCCAGCAACTAGCGATGACCGGGCCGAGGCCGCCGATGTGGGTAAGGTTTTCCAGCGGCTTGGCTTGGATGAGGCGCAGCAGCTTGATGTGATCGGCCGTTAGATCACCCTGCTCGCTTGGCCTTAGGGCCTTTTCGCTTGGATCGTACATGTATGATTTATCGCTCGTGAGCGTCCGCCCGGCCACGTCAGTGCGTAGATTCAGCTCGTCACCCAGTAGCTCGGCGTACTGCATATAAAACCACGTCTCGACCAGCAGCCGATCAACCGCCGGCCGATCAAGCCACGCCAGCACCTGACTAAGCACCGCGAACCACTCCGGCCCATCAACGGTCTCAGTCGCCTGCGCCACCAGCTTGAGCGCCTGGTAAGCGAACTGCATCCGCTCATAATCCTCGAGGATATGCCGATAAAATGCGCTGAGCCTAGCACTGGTCAGCAGTCCCAGCTCGCCGCGGCCCGAACGAATCACCACGTCACACAGCGCCAGGAGTTCAATGCCGCCAGCCAGCTTGCTCCGCTCGCGGCGCACCCCCTTGGCGATCACCGCCCGCCGCCCCTGGGGCGTTAGTAGCTGCAGCACTCGATCAGCCTCCGCGTAATCCGTCCGCCGTAGCACAATCGCCTTGAGTCGCTCACCGTCTTTCATTCAGCCTCCTCGCCTAGCACGCTGAGCGCGGCCCGTACGTCATCGGGCGTCATGCGCGCCTTATCGAGCACCGCCCGCACACCAAACGGCCGCAATTGATCCAGATCAAGTGCGACATTACTACACACCACTACTGGCAACTGCGCCAAATCCTCATGGCTTTGCAGCTCATTCAGCAGCGCCATCCCTGTCTCACCCGCCAGCAGCATATCGAGCACCAAGCCATCCGGCCGCCACTCATCAAGCATCGCTATCGCCTGTCCAGCCGCCACCACTGTCCGGGCCGTATACCCCGCCTCCAGCGCATACCGCTCCAGCACCGCCGCCCACTGCGGATCATCCTCGATGATCAGGAGTTTTTTCACAATAAGCTCATCTGCTCGCTGAGCGGCACATCAACATAAAACGTCAGTCCGTCTCGGTGGCGTATCAGCCCGATCTGCCCGCCCATCGCCCGCGCGAACGTTGCAGCGATATACACTCCGAGGCCACTACTGTCCGGTCGGGTTCTGACTGATTTACGCGTAGTCATCTCATCCACCAGCCGCCGATACTCAGCCAGGCTCATCATCGGCCCAAAATCCCGTACACCCAGCCGCACCATCGTCCCTGCCTGATGCATGGTCACGCGAATTACTGCCCCAGCCTCGCTGTAGCGCATCGCATTATCGAGAAAATTCGTCATGATCCGCCCAAGCAGCAATGGATTGGCCACCACCAGCCGCTTCTTGCCCGCCCGCGGCCACGTCACCCGTCGGTCATACAGCCGCAGCATATCGCGCGACTGGTGCGCCAATTGGGTCAGTAGCGCCAGTGGATTAACCGGCTCCAGCGGAAACAGCGTTGGCTGCACATTCACGGTACGCGCTAAGTCCTGTACCAAGGCCAGCGAGCGCTCCGCCGTTAGCGTCAGCCGTCGCTGCATCAACTGTGCCTCGGCTGGACTAAGCCGACCATCCTCGATCAGTAAACTCATCTGCCGAATCAACGCCAGCGGTGCCTTCAGCTCATGCGCCGCCACCGCTATGCTCGGCATCGCGGTAAACTCCTTATCACTCCACTGTGGCTGCACCATATATCTCTAGTATAGCAAATCGAGGCGCCAAAAAGAACCGCTGCCGCTCTGTATCATTTCATGCACCAGCCGCGACCGAGAGAGATTACTGTACAAATTTCACTGTCTTGAGAATAGCCTCAAAATCTGGCTTGAACGTATCAGCGTCGGTTGAAAAACGCAGCGTCTTGTCGCGCACCTTCATCAGCACCACCGAGCCGCGCAGATCCTTACTAAACGCACCGTCAATGCGCGTGGCGGTATTACCGTTATATTCGACGCTACTCGAGGTCAAATCACCCTTTTTCAGCAGGCTGGCGTACTGATCTAGTGTCTTATTAAAGTCACTATTGAGGATTTCGAGGCGCAGCGCAAACTTGTTTTGGTTGCTACTATGTGTGTTCGTCGGTGGCACGATAGCCGGGTGGAGATACGCTTTATAATCACCGCGATCGCTGCCGTCAGCCGCTACGTAAACACTCCAGGTTTTTGGATACATAAATGAGACGCGGCCGTACTGCTCGGGGCCGACGAATTCAATGCGCGGGTTTTTGGCTTCTTCATTAAATTTCTCGCGGTCAGCCTTTGATTGCTCTTCGCGCGCCTTGGCCGAAGCTACCGCCATCCGACTCTCGACCGCAGTTTTTTCCTGTGAATATGCCAGGTACGCCCAGATTGCCGCGCTACCAGCCGCCACGAACAGCACGATCGCGCTAATCGCCACAATCATCCAGCTATTGACATATCCCTGTTCCATCTCTGTTTTTCTACTCATATGCATCAGTATAGCTTATGCTTCGGGCGATGTAAAGCCTCCCGGCAGCTGATAGAGAAAATAGCCGTGGTATTCTTTTGTCGGTTGCGTGCCGGGGACAGAAAATCCGTAGCTCACGAAAGTCAGCGGCTCGGTCTGGGCGGCCGCTTGACGCTCGGCCAGCTGAAACATCTTTGCGATATCGCGACCATCGCCAAAGGCATACATCACCGTCACCTTGTCGAGCACCGGCTGCCGCCAGATATTCGCCCAGTGTACTTGGGCGCCCGGTAGTTTGCGCAGCCGCCAGCGCGATATTAGCACCAGGAATGGATTAATCTCATAGCCAATCGCCCGCGCACCCTGCTGGGCTGCCGCCATCAGCACCACACCGTCGCCCGATCCGATATCAAGCACCACGTCACCTTTACCGAGCGGCAGCGCCTCAGCAAACAGCCGCTGCACTTCGCGCGACCGTGACGGCACATACGGCGCACCAATCAGTGCTGGCAGTGCAAAGATCATCAGAATCGCGCCACCAAGCCACAGCAGCCATATCACGCGCTAAAATCCTCGCTGAGCACTGTAATATCGTGCTGCATATCATCCAGCGCCACCGTAATCTCCTTCGCCAGCTGCCGCGCCTCAACAAACCGCTGCCTGGCCTCATCCAGATTAAACTCCTCGCTCTGAAACCACGCAATGCGCTCATTCAGCTCCGCCATCATCTGCTCAATCGTTTTTTCGTTTGTTTTATCGTTGTTCACTGCTCTCAATCCTCGCTTTCATAATCATATCTTTTGTTGTAATCTTCACAATACTACCAATTTGACGATCGCCGCTGATCATCGCGTAACCGCGCCGCAGTGCTGTCTCTGGATCGTACTCAGCAATCATCCGTTGTTGCGACAATACCATATTTTTAGCAATGTCAACGCGGTGCGACCACTGTTCGAGCGCTGCTTGTTGCAACATTGTTACGTGAAGGCGTTGCTCCGTAATCTGCCGCTGAATTACCTCCGCCACGCTGCCCAGCCGCAACGCTAACTGCCGCCTCACCTCGTATTTATCCGGAAATAGCAGCTGAGCAGCATTGCTCGGCGTAGCTGCCCGCACGTCGGCCGCCAGATCGCACAGGCTCTCGTCAACCTCGTGCCCGATACCAGTCAGTACCGGCACGCGGCTGCCCGCCACCGCCCGCACTAAGCATTCGTCATTAAAGCTCGCCAGGTCCTCCGCACTACCACCACCGCGAATCAGCACAATCACCTCTGGCGGCTCCGCCAGCTGATTACAATGGGCAATCGCCCGCACCGCCTGATCAGCCGCACCGTCGCCCTGAACCTTAACATTAGCGACGATAAACTTCACCCCGCCCCAGCGCTCACCAGCAATTTTCATAAAATCAGCGTAGCCCGCCGCCTGCGTGCTGGAAATGACCGCCACGCGAGCAGGATATGGCGGCAAGGGACGCTTCCGTTCCGTATCAAACAGCCCTTCGCCCGCCAGTTTCGCCTTGAGCAACTCGGCGCTGCGCTTGAGGTGACCCGCACCCAGCGGCTTGACCTCCTGTACCGTTAGGCTAAACTTACCCTTGGCGGTTAGCTTGGCTGAGGCCTGCACCATCACGCACATCCCTTCCTCGATCGGCGTCCTGAGTTGCCAGGACATCATGAAACAATTGACCGCGCTCTCATTGTCCTTGAGGGTAAAAAAGACAAACTTTTGCTGACGCACCGCGAACTCAGCAACCTCGCCTTCAACCTCGACGACCGGGACAGCCGTCTCCAGCACTTGATTGACAACCGCTACAAAGCCGCTGACACTAAACCGCGGCGCTATCGTCGTCATCTGGCTGCCCGTACTTGATCAGCGCGTGCTGATAAAATATATACCCAAAGATAATCGTCCCTGCAAGCAAGATCACCCGCGTCAGTACAATCCCAGCGATAGCGACGTCCGGCGCCACACCGGTCATGCTCAGAAAAACGATCATAATTGCTTCGTACACGCCCGCACCACCCGGCGTAAAGGCCACCAAGCTAGCCAGTCCTGCCACGCCGTAGCCGATGATCAGCACTGCTGGATTGACCGACACGCCCAGTGCCCAAAACGCCACGATGAACATCAACACATCAAAAATGGCATAAATCGCGCCCCAGACCAGCGGCTTGACGAGTAGGCGCCGGTGCTCTGACAGTTCCACGAAATCATCATGCATCTCAGCAAAAAACGCTTCAATTTTCGTCGAAACCAGCAACCGCTTGATTTTGCCCAGTGTCGCCCAGCGCACTACCGCGTTGATCAACCGCGACACCCGCACCGCCGTGTTGTGCATCCGCTTTCGCGACGAGAACATAAAAATCAGCCCAAAGGTCAATGCCAGCACCACCAGCACGAGGAAGAAACTTGACGTCACGATGTAGCGATTGACCTGCCCGTCAATTGACAGGATCAATACCGCCGCGATCAATAGCACCATCAGCGACAAAAAGCCCGTCACGTAACGGATCACCTGAGCAAAGGTCGAGCGCGCCGAGCTGACGCCGAGCTTGTGCATCCGCCACGTCGTGTAGGAGATGCCGCTGACGCCGCCCGACGGAAAAATGTGATTGACCAGATTCAGTTCCAGCGCAATTCGCGTCTGCTCAAACCGCGAGATATGCCCGATCAGTTTTTTGTCGCGAAGATAGGCAAAGATCATCTCACCGCCCGCAAAATACACGATAATCTGAAACGGCACTAGTAGCATCAACAGCCAGATATTTGCCCGGCCAAGTAATTCCCATGCCCGAGCCAGCTCCGCCCGCGACAGAAAAATAATCAGCACCAGCACTGCCAACGTCACGAGGCTCATGATCGTCCGTGGTGACTTACATGCTTCCAAAAGTTGCCGTATCCCTTTTGATACCATATCGTCAATTATATCACGCGGTTTTTGCTATAATCAAACCATGTACATCGCCCTGCTTGGCCGCCAGCCAGAGATCTCGATAGCCGAACTTGCGGCGGTCTTTGGCGCAGACTGCGTCAATCGCATCAGCCAGCAATTTGCCAAAGTTCAAACATCTCAATTTGATATTACCACCCTAGGCGGCACCATTAAATGTGCTAAAGTGATCACCGAGCTGCCTGCCAGCCGCACCGACAAGGCCTCACTCCTCGCCGCTTCGCGCTTCATCACCCAGCATTATCAAGCCAAGTGGGCGCACTCGCCGCATAAAATCACCCTCGGTCTCAGCGCTTATAACCTAGCCGTTACCGCCCGCGATGTCCAGAAAACCGGCCTCATCCTCAAATCATCCCTGAAAAAATCGGGTACCAGTCTCCGCCTCATCCCCAACGATCAACCCGCCCTCTCTACTGCCACCGCACACAATAATAAGCTCGGTGGTTCACCGTATAAAGTCGAGCTACTTCTCGTCAAAACGACCGACCGCCGCCTCGTCATCGCCGAGAGCCGCGGCGTCCAAAACATCACCGCCTACACCCGCCGTGACCGCCACCGTCCCAAGCGCGACGCGTTCGTTGGTATGCTACCGCCCAAATTAGCGCAGATTATGCTGAATTTAGCGCTGGGTGCTGGGTCGCTAGCTCATCAAAAATCGTGTAGTAATTCTGCGACGGGGTCGGCTTCTAGCCTCTTTGACAAGTCGATGGTTCTGCGGACGGCGTTGCCGGATGCATTCGACTTGGAGGAGATGGCTGGAGGCCGACCTGTTGTGACAATCCTCGACCCCTTCTGCGGCACCGGCACCGTCCTGCAAGAAGCCCTACTCGCTGGCTATGATGTCGTCGGCACCGACCTCAGTCAAAAAATGGTTGACTACACGACAGAGAATCTATCGTGGCTACAATCAACTTTCACCACGCCCGGCAACGTCATCGACATTCATCAAGCCGACGCCACCACGCACCGTTGGCCAAACAGCACGCACCTCACTGCCGTCGTCTGCGAAACCTACCTCGGCCAGCCCTTCTCCGCGCCGCCCGCGCCTCAAAAATTAGCAGAGGTTGCCGGTAACTGCAACCATATTATCACCAGCTTTCTCACCAACATTCGCCCGCAACTGGCGCCGAACACGCCGCTGTGTATCGCCGTGCCAGCGTGGTACGACGCGTCCGGCCAGGCCACTCATGTGCCGCTGATAAAGCACCTCCAACAGCTCGATTATCACCATCTCAACCGTCGTACACCGCTCATATACCGCCGCCCTGACCAGGTCGTCGCCCGCGAGCTACTGATCCTGCAGACTACCTAAGCACCGGACGATTAAGTTGTAGCGCCGGATCATAGTCTGCGAGCTGCCCCAAGCGACCTACCAATTCCTTTTCCAAAAGATCAAGCTGCGCTTGACGCGCCTCTGCCATTTGCTTGGCCGCAGAAGGAGCGATCGCCTCCTGATGATACTGTTGACACATCGCTAGTAAATCCTTAGCGCTCAGACCGATCCGCCGCTGATTCAACACCATGATCAAAAATGCCAAGGTCGGCCGCGCCTGCTTGGTTATTTCCGTCGTCATTTGTTGATCGGTATCAGCAAACATATCTTGCCCAATCTGGCTCAATAGTCCATCCACCATATTCGCCCCGGCTGACGCATATGACCCCTCGTCTGAGATATATTGCTCAAGCGGCTCGGAAAGCGCCACCTCAACCTTTGCCGTTGCACCACTCTCGTGCTGCAGTGTCGCTGTAATCATCTTTTCCGTTGTCGTCTGACCATTGACACCGCGCTCAGCAACCTCTGCCGCCGCCGTCTGTACCGCGTGTAGTGCCTGCAGCGCTTCTCCGTCACGAGGCATTTCTCGAGATTCGTGCACAGCACCACCGAATGCCACTGCACCAACGGTGCCCAAGCCACCCAGTAGTACCGTTCTTCTATCCACTCGTCTGTTGAAAATAGCTTCCATTGTCGTCATATTCTGCTCGTTCATAGCCCCTAGTTATATAACACTTGGCTAATCAAGTAAAGCCCCTTGACTTTTTATCAGCCGTCACTTATACTGGTACAGATTAGGTTTAGAAAATTTAAGGAGTTTCAATGTCAAAAGTCAAAGCTGGTGGCTCAAGTAAGAACATCCACAACAACCCTGGCCAACGCCTCGGCGTCAAGCGCTTCGGCGGCCAAAAAGTCAACGCTGGCGAGGTACTCGTCCGCCAAACAGGCGCCACAAAAATCGCTGGCGAGGGCGCGTACATGAGCCGCAACTACACTATCCACGCCGCTAAGTCTGGCGTCGTCACCTTCAAACAGGTCAAGAAAACCAAATTCACCGGCAAAACTGAGCGGCGAACTCAGGTTTGCGTCGGCTAGTCAAGTATCATCTTGTTCACAGCGCCGCTGGTCGCGTTCGTTTTTTCAGCCGCTTGCCTTGCTCTGCAATTTTATTACTGTAACGCGCACCTTCGACACGGTCGTCAGCGTACCCATCAATCTGGTCATGTAGCTCACGACCCACGACTGCCAACGCCGTAAAATATGTCACCGAGCACTTGATTATCAGGTGTCTCGCCCTGCAGGGCATAGAAAAACGCCATATCATCTACCAGCTCGACATCGAAACAAGATGACTTGTCAACCAGCGCCGCCATAACATCCGGCGTCAGTACGTAGCGCACATCAACATCATACTGCTTTGGCGCGTATAGTGTGAAATACGTATCAAAATCGCCCTCCAGACTGATGCGCTGACTGTTCGAAATCACCACCGGCAAATTACTGATCAGCGCCTTGCCCATCACGATTCCGTCATTGGATTTCGAGTCCAGCACCAAGTGCGGCACCCTGCGAGGTAGGCGCATCCCAGCGTAGTACCAGGTATACGTCCGCCGCTGTTTACCGCTACCAACCGTATATTCGTAACGACCGACTTCCAGTAGTCGCTGTCCGTCGCGTCCATACGACAACACGCCGCGATAATGCCGCGAATAGCCGACATCAAACAATAGACCAAGGCCGATTGTGTCAGCTTTACCGACTGGATCATATTCCAATCCACAACAAGACGCAAAGTCAGCCATTCGTATATGCCGACGTATCGCCCGCCTTGAGGCGCGGAAAAAGACAATCATTGACGTGGTGGCCAATATACCAATCATCACCACCAAAACGAGCCAGTGCGGCACAAGTGACATCAAAACAGCAAGTCCGATACAAAAGATAACCCACACGACCGCCAGCACCGCCATGTCGGCTAGCGACGTATCAAACCCCAGCGACCAACGAGAAAGTCCCATACGCCGCCGATACTCCCTCGCTTCTGCCAACGAGACCGGCCGGCGTAGTACTGTCAGCGTATCTTCGGTAATTTTTGGCAACCATTCCACGCCCTTATTATAGCAAACTACCTACGCGGGGATGGCCCAACCTAGTTTTCAAACGACTGCGACATGCCCAAATGATGCTTCACTCGCGCTACCACATCGCCGATCACCACCTGTGACTTGACGAGGTATTCATCCACGCCCAGCGCCTCTGCCCGCTCTCGGTCTTTCTGCTGGCTGAGCGCCGTCAGCATGATCACCCGCACGTTGGTCGTTTCTGGCGTATTGCGCAGGATATCGAGCACGTCAAAGCCGCTAATTTTCGGCATCATAGCATCCAGTACGATCAGATCCGGCCGAAACGCCACCGTTGCCGACAGCGCGTCCTCACCATTATGCACCTCACGAATCTCAAAGCCCTCCAGCTCCAGCCGCGACCGATAGACTGCCGCCAGTGCTGTATCGTCTTCAACCAATAGTATTTTTTTCCTGTGTTGCATATCGTTACCCTCCCTTTTTGAGCCTATACACTCTTTGCTTTTTCCAATTGTGGATCGCGTCCATTATCTGCCGCCCCAGCCGTCATCTCGACCTTAATATCTGGCTCGATACCCGACTTGTCAATATTCTTGCCATGCGGCGTATACCAGCGCGCCTCGGTCACTTTTAGAACCGAGCCATCCGCGAGATCAATCGGCCGCTGCACACTGCCCTTGCCATAAGTTTTTTCGCCAACCAGCGTCGCCTTGCCGTGATCCTTGAGCGCCCCCGCCACGATCTCGCTGGCGCTGGCACTACCACCGTTAATCAACACAACCGTCTTGATATCACCGAGAAGCGGCTGGCCGGTCGATTTCTCCGTCGAGATAACCTGCTCACCGCGCCGTTGGGTCATTACCACCTCATGATTGAGCCACAACCCCGCTAACGCCTGTGCGGCCGCCACCGTACCGCCAGGATTTCCTCGAAGGTCGAGGATGACTTTCCTAACACCTGCCGAGCGAAACTCCTCGGCGGCTTGGCGCGCTTGCTTGCCGGTGTCATCATTAAAGCGACTGACCGTCAAAATACCAATCTCACCATCAACCTTCCACTCGGCAGCCGGCGCGACGACCTCCTCGCGTGTCACCGTTATATCTTTACGCTCGCCGCCACGCGACAGCACCAACTTGACCGTCGTGCCAACGTCGCCACGAATACGCTGCACCACTTGATCAACCGGCATATTAGTCACCACCGTGTCATTGACCTTGACGATGGCATCACCAGCTTTGACGCCCGCCTTTTCGGCTGGGCTATTCTTTAGCGGCCGGATGATCGTCGGCACGTTATGCCGCTTGGCAATTTCCGCCCCGATACCGCCACCAATATTGCCCGACAAGCTCTTCTCAAACTCCTTGGCTTCATCCGGATCCATATACGCCGTGTGCGGATCGCCCGTCGCCGCCACCATACCGCGCGCCGCCCCACGTGTAAGTGCTTGCTCATCCAACGTACCGTCATAATGAGCCTTTAGCTCACGGTACACGCGCTGCACTGTTGATACATCCAGCGACCCCGTCGCTGTCCTGAGGCCAAACAGCGACCCGACCTGCGCCATAATCAGATCTGACCGCGTTCCGGCCACAAAACTCACAATCGCGATCAGCAGCCCGCCCAAAAACAAGTGAGCTCGCGTTCCTACCCTCCGTTGCTCTGTCATATATCTATTGTACACAAAAACCCCCGCTGATGCGAGGGTTTTATTGACTCATCGTGCTATTAAAAATACACGTAGGTTAGGCCCGAGGCTAAACGCGTATACTTCCGGTACAGACCGTCCCACGCCAAGTTATAGTCGCTGACCGTAATTGTGCCGTCACCATTAACCGACTCGACGTACATCACGTGTCCATAATAGCCAACATTCATAACCGCTGCTGCGCCAGCCTTTGGTGTCGAACCGCTCTGGATGCCGTATCGCGCCGCTGTTGATGGCCACTGATTAGCGTTACCAGCCCCACCAAAATGCGGCACAAACCGACCAGTACTGTGGATCTTCCAGGCCACATAGCTCACGCATTCGCGCGTATATAGGCCCCATGGATCGACGTAAGCATCCAGTGGTGCATTCGCCCAGACGCCTGGATAGCCGCCACCACCCGGGATACCACCCGGAATTGATACGCCGCCAAGTGCTCGCCGGTTAGCCGCCGCCTGCTCTTCGCGCAGTTTCGCTGCTTGGTTATTCCGCTGCGTCGCCAGGGCTGCGTAAGCATTTTGGTCATTCTTGGTGTCATTAACCAGCTTGGCCTGCTCTGCCTGCTTGGACGCTAGTTGCGTCTGCTGAGCTTTCTGGTCTTTGAGCACATTCTCGACTGACTTTTTATTCTCTTCTAACTTAGCCTGCAGCGCCTTAATTTCCTTGATCTTATCATTCAGTGAGGATCGCAAACTACTACGTTGCTCCTGCTTATCAACATAATCGCCGATTGATTTGGAGCTCGCCAACATCTCGAGTGGCGAAATCTGATCATCAAGGTAAATATCTGACAAGATTTTGCCCATGACCTTACGGCTTTTCTCAATTGCCAGCTTATTCTTGGTAATCTCCGCGACCAGTGCATTATGCTTTTGCTGACTCTTGGCAATTTCCGTTCGGATCGAATCAATCTGGGCGTTAATGCGCCCCAGCTCTTCCTCCAGCGTCGCTGCCATCGTCCCGAGACGATTAGCCTCGTTCTGCGCCTGCTGTGCCTGTCGGTTGAGGGCATCAATTTCTGCATCATAGTCACGTGCAAATACGTGTGGGCCGAGCTGGAATACGCCAGCGCCCAAAACAACAGCACTAACCGCCACGAGAGCTGCCCGTGTGGGCCGTGATGTTGAAACTGGTGTGGTGGACCTTATCTTCATTGCTTTTTATTTTAGCACAAGCGACATATAGACGTCAAGCGTCTTGGTTCATTACATGTTCAGGGGTCAGCGACAAAATAATTTATAATTTTAAGTATTTGCGCGTCGCGATCAATGATGAGACGATACCGATCACCGCACCAATCATAATCATCGCTAGCACCACCAGCCCGGCATACGTGGTACTAATATTCATCAAGTTATCCATCGGTAGCCGCACTGCCAGCTTGTCATGCGCCGAGAACAACAACAGATACCCGACTCCTGAGGCCACCAGTGCCGCGATAAATCCATACATGATTGCCTCGACGATAAATGGCCCACGGATAAACCCACGATCAGCACCGATCAGCTTCATCATCTGGATCTCGTCTTTGCGGTTAAAAATTGCCATCCTGATGGTGTTAAACACCACCAGCGACGAAATCACCACGAACACCACCGTAGCGATCGAGCCGGCGATACTGGCAAACCGCACCCAATCACCGATGGCATTGATCGCATCACGCCGATCACCGATGAACGACGGTTCTTTAGTCGGATCTTTGTGCTTCTTATACAGCTCGTCATGCTTCGTAAACTCAATCAGTGCCCGCTGATCGTTTAAATCCTTGAGCGAAGCCCGAAGCGATGCTGGCATTTCGTTACTTGATTCCTTGATCGCCTCGAGAGTTGCTGGATCATTCTTATACTTCTCGATTTGCTCCTGACGCGCCTGCTCTGCCGAGATATACGTCACCTTTTCGACATTCTGGAGCTTGCTCAGGCGCGATGTCAGCTCGTCGATCACCTTTTGCTCGGTTGAGCCTTTGAGGAAAATTGACATATCGGACTTGCGCGAAATTGTATCGACCGAGTCAACCAGCACCTGGCGAGCAGCCATAGTAACGGCAATAATGAGCAGCGTCACCGCCATCACCGCAGTCGCTGCGATCGTCAGCCAGGTATTACGACTAAAATTATTGATACCATACCGGCACATTCGCCAGAACGTCAGCACCCGACGGCGACGCTGCCGCGTGCGCTTGAGAACTTTAGGATCGACGCGCGCCTTGGCGGCGGCTTTACGTGAGATATCGGTCATTGTTTGTAACTCCCCTTGGCTTGATCAGAGGTGATTTTACCGTGATCAATGGTGATCACCCGGCGTTTGAGCTTATTGACAATATCGACATTGTGCGTGGTCAGCAGCACCGTGGTGCCGTATTTGTTAATTTTTTCCAGCAAGCGCACAATATCCCAGCTATGCTTTGGGTCAAGGTTACCAGTCGGCTCGTCAGCGATCAAGATCTTTGGCTGCCGAACCACTGCCCGGGCAATCGCCACCCGTTGGCGCTCACCGCCAGACAGTTGGTTTGGGAAATTCTTTTCCTTACCTTTCAGCCCCACCAGCTCGATCACCTTTGGCACTGTTGATTTGATCTCACGATTAGTCATGCCGGCAATCTCCAGCGCAAAGGCCACATTCTCAAACACCGTCCGATTCGGCAAAAGTTTGAAATCCTGAAACACCACGCCGATCTTGCGGCGGAGCAGCGGAATATGCTTGTCCTTGAGCGTGTCATAATCAATCCCACCGACGACAATCTTGCCGCCAGTCGGCTTTTCCTCGCGGGTCAGCAGTTTGAGCAGCGTCGACTTCCCCGCACCGGACGTCCCGACCAAAATCACAAACTCGCCCGGCTTGACATGAACACTCACCCGGTTCAAGGCCGGCTTGTTATCCTTGCCATACGTTTTGGTAACCCTATCTAACAAAATCATTGCCATTAGTATAGCAGATTTTTTAGGATGGTGCGAATAGGCATATACTGGCTCTTTATTTAGCCGCGCGACTCACGCAAATAAGCCGCCATAAACTCATCGATATCACCATCCAGCACTCCTTGGGTATTGCGGTTCTCGTGCTTGGTGCGGGTATCCTTGACCAGTGTGTATGGGTGCAGGACATAATTTCTAATCTGGCTACCCCAGTTGGCTGACTCGCCAGCTCTGAGGTCAGACAGGGTTTCGGCGTGTTGTTCTAGCTTCATTGCCAGCAACTTGGAGCGCAAAATCTTCAGCGCCGTTTCTTTATTTTGAATCTGCGAACGCTCATTCTGAATCGCCACCGTGATGCCCGTCGGCACGTGCGTCACCCGCACCGCCGAGTCAGTAGTATTCACTCCCTGGCCGCCCTTGCCGCCCGAGCGATACACATCAATCCTCAGATCACTCGGGTCAATCGCAATTTCATCCGGTGTATCAATCTTTGGCAGCACCTCCACCAGTGCAAAGCTAGTCTGGCGCAAATTATCAGCATTAAATGGACTGAGGCGCACCAGCCGATGCACGCCGTTCTCTGAGCGCAATTTTCCATACGCAAACGATCCAGAAATTTCCAACACCGCCGTCTTTATCCCCGCATCATCATTGGTCGAGCGCTCCAGCGTGTCGGCTTTCATCCCCGACTTTTCCGCCCAGCGCAGATACATCCGCTCCAACATCGCCGCAAAATCCTGAGCATCCAGCCCACCCACACCCGCCGAAATCCGCACCACTGCCTCGCGGTTGTCGTACGGGCCGCTGAATAATAAATCAGTCTTGCGCTGGGTAAATTCTTGCTCCAGCGCCGCTACCTGCGCTTCAAACTCTGGCAGTAGATCATCGTCGCCCAGCTCCATCAACTCAGCGATATCCGCCAGTTGCACCCCGAGCGTCTGCCACGGCTCAACCGTCTGGCGCAAGCTAGCCGCCTTTTTTGCTAGTGCCTGCGCCTCGTCCGGATTATGCCAAATCTCCGGCTGATTAAGCCGCTCATCCAGCGCCGCCATCTCCTGCTCCAGCGCCGCAAAATCCAGCGCCGCCTTGGCCTGTTCTACTTCTGATTGCAGGGTTTGGATACGTTTTTTTAGCGGTTGCATGGATACCATTGTAACAATTTTGCTATACTTTTTGTATGAAGATCGGCGTATTTGATACAGGAACTGGCGGCGAATTAGTAGCAAAGAGGCTGAAAAAATTACTGCCGCAGCATTCGTACATCACGGCGATCGACCGCGAGCACGCACCGTACGGTAATCGCTCGTCAGAAGAAATTATCACACTGACTGATACCGCTATCCAGCCCCTGCTGTCATGTAGCATCATTATCCTCGCCTGCAATACCGCTACAACAATTGCCATACAACCACTACGACAGCGCTATTCAGATGTCCGCTTTATTGGCTTTGAGCCAATGATTAAACCAGCTGCAACACTCACTAAATCACGTCATATCACTCTATTGGCGACAAACGCCACCAAACACAGCCAGCGTCTGCGCGCGCTTATCAGTGAATATGCTACTGGCGTTCGCATCGACACGCCAGACACCCGTGCGTGGGCGCAGATGATTGATCAAGGTTTGGCCGACGATATTGTGCCTGATGAAGTATCAGCCAGTGTTGCGGACGGCAGCGATGTTATTGTTCTAGGCTGCACGCATTATCTGGCAATTAAGAGGCGGTTACAACGCCTTTTTCCGCAATGCCGCATTCTTGAACCCACTGCAATTATCGCCAAGCGGATTAGCGATTTTGCTAGCTAATTGTTATACTTATCCTAATGAATCAAGACATTGCTAAAATCCTCGTGACTACTGAGCAAATTAACAATGCAGTGGCGCAGCTGGGCCGAGAGCTGACGGCAGAGTATAGTGACAAGAACCCGCTGGTCATCGGCGTACTGCGCGGTGCAGCACCGTTTATGATTGATCTAGTACGCGCCATGGATTGCTATATGGAAATCGATTTCATCGACGTCTCCAGTTACGGCGACGCGACTGAATCATCCGGCGCAGTTACCGTTCTCAAAGACATTGACAGCGATGTTGCCGGGCGGCATGTTCTGCTGGTCGAGGACATCGTCGATACCGGCCGAACGTTGGAAAAATTACTAGAGTTATTCGCCGGTCGTGGTGCGGCCTCAGTCAAAGTCTGCTCACTGCTCGACAAACCCGAACGGCGTATCGCCAACGTTGCCGCCGATTACGTCGGCCTGTCCGTCCCCAACGAATTCGTCGTCGGCTACGGCCTAGATTTCCGCCAACAATACCGGAATCTACCATATATCGGGGTGTTGAAACCTGAGGTGTATCAGGGATAAAGCTTCTCCACCGCCGCCACAAATTGCTCACCGCGGTCGACGTAATTTTTGAACATCCCAAAGCTAGCGGCCGCCGGGCTGAGGATGACAACATCACCTGGGCGAGATAATTGATTGGCTTGAGCGACGACATCCACCATCGTTGTCTGGCCGAGCGCTACCATCGTCGCCGTGACCGATGCTTGACGCAGTGACTGCTCAATCTTCGCCGCATTTGCCCCGATAATGATCACCGCCCGCACCGCTTGTCTGGTAATCTCCACAGCCATTTCATCATAATCCGCCCCCTTGTCGTACCCGCCGACGACCAGCACTTTCGGCGCCTCAAACGCCCGCAGCGCCGCGATGGCACTGCCCGGCGTGGTAGCGATACTGTCATCATAATACTTCACACCGTTTTTCTCAGCAACGAATTTTAATCGATGTGGCAATCCCGTAAAACTCTCTAGTCCAGCCGCGTACTGCTCGTCGATCACTGTAATCGGCAATTCTGTCACCGCGCTTATCGCCGCACACGCATTCTCGAGGTTGTGTGCGCCCGGTAGCCGCAAATGATCAGTGCGACAAATCCGCCGATCTTGCACACAGAAGTAGCCATCCCGGACATACACCTGATTCTCGTCGGGAACGGCATAGCGGTGCGCGAAATCTAGCGCATCATCCCCACAATACTCACACGTCACACGACCCTGCTCATCCAATAGTCCATTAAAAGGCGTAGCGGCTACTTCCTTCGAATATTTATTCGTTGGATGATATAAACATGTATCAACAACACTCTGGTGACGACGAATATTTTTCTTGGCGTCGAGGTACTCGGCAAAATCCGTATGCACCTCCAAATGGTCCGGCTCGATCATCAATACCACGGCAATGGTCGGCGATTTTTCGAGATCCCACAGCTGAAAACTCGATAGTTCGTACACAACGAAATCGTCCTTTGTGATGTTTGGCAGCGCGTCCAGTGCCGGCACACCAATATTCCCCACCAAATGCACCGTCTGACCGGCCGCCCGCAAGATCGCCGCGATCAGACTACAGGTCGTACCCTTGCCTTTCGTCCCCGTCACGCCAATAATCGGCGCTGGGCACTTGTCGAAAAACTCATTGGTCGCCGACCATATTTTGCCTGACGTTTTGAGCAGTCGCGGCGGCACACCCGGTGCTCGCACCACCATATCGGCATCCTGCAGCTGCTCGGTGAACACCGACTCGCCAGTCCGCACCGCCACATCATCCGGCGCATTCTCGACCGCTTTCTGGTCAGCAATCACAAATTCAGCATCAGGAAAAACCCGCCGAAAATATCTCAAACTTGATATACCCTCAAGACCATAGCCAGCGATAATAATCTTCATGGTTTCATTATAGCATTGAGCACTACTAAAACAGCCCCTCAAGCTTCTCCTGCAGTCGCCCGAGCAGCTCTTTCTCACCGCTACTCACGCCAGCAAGCACCCAGGTATTTGCTGCAAAAAACTCTCGTGCCACCCGAACAATTTGATCAGCGGTCACCGCCAAAATTGCCGTTGGTACGCCCTCATAATCCTTGACGAAATCATCAGCAAAATAACGCCCGGTATAGAAATTGCTGACCTGCGCTACCGTTTGCGCTCCCATCTGATAGCGGCCCAGTGCATATGACTTGGCATTCTCGATGTCCTCCGAGGTGATCGTCCCGTTCAGCACCCGGCGCAGCTCACGCACGATGATATCGAACAGTGCCTCTGCTGTCTCGAGGTTGACCTGGCCGCCAAAGTCCCACGCCGAATCATAAAACCCGACCGAAGTGTCGCTGAACACGCCGTAAGCCAGCCCCTTCTTGCGCGCCGCCCCAAAAATCCGCGAGCTCATCGTCCCGGTCAAGATATGATTCAAGCAGCCCATAGCGTCAGAATCCTCATCGCTCAGCTCACGCGGCAGATTCATCGACCAGCCAAATGTCAGATTCGAGGCCTCCTTGCGACGGATAAAAATCGGTGCGGCACTCGACAGCTTATCGTGCGGAATGGTAAACCGCTCGCCCGGCTCTAGCTGCCACTGCTCCAGCGATTCACGAATCGTCGCCATCCGCCCGGTCAACTTGCCCGCCACCACAAACCGCATATTGTTGAGCGTATGTGTCCGCCGATGATGCTCCTTGATATCCTTTAGCGTGATCGCATCAATCGTTTTCAGTCGCTGATTATATGTCAAAATATCCTCGCCCAGCGCTTGCTGCACCCGCGGCCACATCACGCGGTTGTGATTATTAAGATAACCGGTCAGCTCGCTCCGAACGTTACCTTTCTCGGCCTCTAGCTCTTCGGCGTTAAAGCGCGGCGTGGTGATCGCCAGCCGCTGCAATTCCAAAATCCGATCCCATTCAAAATCCGCACAGGTCGCCTCATACACCATTGAATAATCAGAGGTAAACGCATTATGATAGGCGCCATTCTTGGTAAACTCCTGCTCATAGGCGTGCTCCGAACGAAACTTCTCATTCGCCCCAAACGCCATGTGCTCCATGATGTGCGCCGTCTCGTAGATGTCCTTGTCGCGGACATAGCGGTTGCCTGCCCGGAACTGCACCTGAAAGCTCATCACCGTCGCGTCTGGCACATCAATGAACAAGCCTTTCGCACCATTTTTCAATTTTATTTCTTTGACCGTATGTTTCATCTGTCTGTCGCTCTCTGCCCACCGGTTTTAGATTTATTTGCGGTTCTTTTTGCGGTTTTGGCGCTGCGCTTTTTTCTTCTTGCGTGCTTGGTTTTTGGCGCGGTTCGACTCGGCGTTTGATTTGCCCTTTTTCACCGAAAAGTCACCGTCACGATTTTCCTCGCCCGCACCAACTTCATTAACACCACGCTCAACTGCACTTTCGGCCAGGCGCGTTAGCTCGGTGTCATACTCATCATCCTGCGATTGGCGAATTACTGCGTCGGATTTATGAATATGAAAAATTGTGTTCAGAACTTCGTTACGCAGATTTTCCTGAAGGCTGGTGAACAATTTTTGTGACTCAGCCCGGTATTCTACCAATGGATCGCGCTGGCCAACGCTGCGCCAGTGGATCCCTTCGCGTAGGTGTTGCATATTCTCTAGGTGCTGCATCCACAGGGTGTCGAGCACCGCCATATACACCTCGCGCTCCACACCGCGCAGCTCTTCAGTACCGATTTCTTCATCTTTTTCCCGGTAGGCCTGGTGTGCTAGTTTCAGAGCTTTTTGGAGGCGCAGACGGTCCTTTTTCTCGCGGCCAACCTTGCGCACGGCCGCTTCATCGACTGGAAAGGCTGCCGTAAATTCCTCGATAAACTTCGGGTTGTTCTTGGTTGGTAGCGTCACTAACTCTTTGACTCTGTCACGCAACAACCGCTCAATTTCCGGCTGGATATTGTCGCCTTCAAGGATTTTTCGCCGCATCGTGTAGACCACACGGCGGTGACGATTAATCACGTTGTCGTACTGAACAACATTTTTGCGCGTATCAAAGTTGTAACCTTCGACACGCTTCTGGGCTGCCTCCAAGGTCTTTGACACGGCGCGGTTTTGAATTGGCGTATCTTCGTCGACGCCCAGCCGGTCCATCAGCGCGGCGATGCGCTCGCCCTGGAAAATTCGCATCAAATCATCTTCGGTCGATACGTAGAACTGGGTCTCGCCCGGGTCGCCCTGACGGCCGCCGCGGCCGCGCAGCTGATTGTCGATGCGTCGTGATTCGTGGCGCTCCGAACCGATCACCACCAGGCCGCCCAATTCCTTGACGCCCTTGCCCAGCTTGATGTCGGTACCGCGTCCGGCGATGTTTGTCGCTAGTGTAATCGCACCCTTTTCACCAGCCTTCTCGATGATGGCCGCCTCACGCTCATTATTCTTAGCGTTCAAAATCTCAAACTTGATGCCTTCTTTTTCCAGATATTTGGCAATCTGCTCGTTCTTGGCAATCGAGCCAGAGCCAACCAGCACCGGCCGGCCTTGCTTATGATAATCCTTGATAGCTTCAGCCACCGCCTTCAACTTACCCTTTTCGGTCTTGAAAATCAGGTCTTCTTTGTCGTCGCGAATAACTGGCTTGTTCGGTGGAATCTGAATGACGTCCAGTGAATAAATTTGTTGAAACTCTTCGGCCTCGGTAAATGCCGTACCAGTCATACCGGAAAGTTTATTGTACAAACGGAAATAATTCTGGAACGAAATGGTCGCCAGCGTCATGCTTTCTTCCAGCACTGGCACACCTTCTTTCGCCTCAATTGCCTGGTGTAAACCTTCGTTGTAGCGGCGTCCTTGCATCAAACGACCGGTGTGCTCATCGACGATGATCACCTCGCCGTCATTAGTTACCACGTAATCTTTGTCGCGCTTGAACAATGTTTGTGCTCGCAGGGCTTGGTCCATGTGGTAAACGCTGCGCACGTGGTCTGGTGTGTACAAATTTTTTATTCCCAGCAGTTTTTGGACTTTTTCCACGCCCTCGTCGGTCAAGGCTACGCTGCGGCGCTTTTCATCCAAAACATAGTCCTCCGGCACTAATTTACTGGCAACCTTAGCAAAAGTATAGTAATTGTCCGGGTTCTCCGCTGCTGGCGCCGAAATGATCAGCGGCGTGCGCGCCTCGTCAATCAAAATTGAGTCCACCTCGTCAACGATAGCAAAGTTCAGTTCGCGCTGCCTGAGCAAATCAACGTCGTTAACCATGTTGTCACGCAGATAATCAAAGCCAAACTCGTTGTTGGTACCATAGGTAATGTCAGCCGCGTAGGCTTCCTTGCGAGTGACCGGACGGAGCTTGCGCATGCGCGGATCGTCGTGATGCTCATTGTCGTAATCTTTATCATAAACAAATGACGCCTCGTTGATAATCACGCCAGTTGTCAAGCCCAAAAAGTCATACACCTGGCCCATCCAGCCAGCGTCGCGCTGCGCCAGATAGTCGTTGACAGTCACCACGTGGACGCCCTTTTCCTCCAGCGCATTGAGGTACGTCGGCAGCGTCGCCACCAAGGTTTTACCTTCACCAGTTTTCATCTCAGCCACATTGCCCTCATGAAGCACCATACCACCGATCAGCTGGACATCGTACGGACGCTCACCGATGACACGCTTGGCGGCTTCGCGCACCACCGCAAAGGCATCCGGTAAAATCGTATCCAGTGTTACATTTTTCTTTTCCAAACGCTTTTTCAGCGCCTCTGTCTGCGCCTGCAAATCTTTGTCCGACATTTTTTCATACTTTTCAGACAGACCGTTAATTACGTCAACTTGCTTCTGCAGCCGCTTCAAAATCTTCTTCTGCGGATCGCCAAAAATCTTACTCAGCGCCTTTTGTTGTGTCATTGCCATAAACTCAAAACTCCCTCACTTTCAGGCATTTTCAAAAACTGTATACAATTATACCGTGCAGGGCTGGAAAATTAAAGAGTGTTTGGGCGCGGAATTAGCCAGACCGCGCTGGCGCAATGTCGCCCATCAGAGAACGCAAGCCTACAATCTTAGTCCCCTTCGATGCATTATAGTAATCGACTACCATCATACAGTCCCCAGATCCAATCTCCCAGCCAATACACGGAGCATAGGTGTCGTTGCCAACGACGAACCTGCCTGCTGCCCAAGAGCGGACATTGATATCTACTGGTGATATACCTTGGCGAATACGGTGCACTTGATAGGCAGTATAGCAGACTATTGGCACAGCCGACCCATATCGTGTTATCTGATCGTAGGATAAACCACATTTCCCCGGCTCTTCATCATTAGATAACATGAAAGCCGTCCATTTATTATCGCCTACAGCCGTCAGTCGCCAATTGTCTACCGTGTCTTTCATTATACTAGCCCAATTAGAAACCACTGCCCCCTCTATGTACCTGTCGCCCTCAATTCTCTCAAACGTGTCCAATGGCAATGTCAGTGGTGCTACCACCAAGTCGTACTCTGGCCGCATGCGCTTTAGTTCTGCTAGCCAACCAAAATCAATACCACCCTGCGCCAATTTATCTGGTGTCGGTACTGAACAGCAAGAACATGCCCGTCAGATAGCAGCCGACCGCCGCTATCAAGAGCAAACCGGACATTCACTACAGGAAAAGCAGCATTATGATAACGAGGTCAAGCGACTACATAGGCAGATTGATCAGATGCGCCAAGTATTTCAATCAGTCTTGAATGAAGTCGTTACCGCCCGCCGCGGTCTCAGTCGCCGTTCCCACCAAGACGGCGATATCCTCGACCCCAACCGCCTAGCGCAGACCATCACCGACATCAAGGGTGGTATCACACCAGAAGCGTTCCAGCGCTACGAAACCGTGCGCGGACGAACCGAACTGAACTGCAAGACCGACTATTTCTTTGTATTTGACTGCTCTGCTTCCATGAGCGGTGCGCCTGCAGAAGCCGCCGCCAGTTGCGCCGTCATCATGCTGGAAGGACTAGCCGGCACGGAACGCGATATCCGACAGCTGGAACAACAACAAAGTATTGACCTATCCGACCTGTCAGTACGTACCTCATTATACACGTTTGGTGATACTGCAACCTGTCACAAACCGCTCAGTAGCGACCTAAATGACAAACAACGGCTTGATACATACGCAGCCATCACTGCAGCCGATATGGGTAGTACAGCAGATTATTTAGCTCTCCAGGAGATTGCTGATCTACCCCGTAGTCAAGATCGTCAGCGAATCATCATCGTCGCGACTGACGGCGCAAGCGATAACCCCAGCGCCGCCCAGGCAGCCGTCAGCCAGCTTCGCCGTGACCAGAACACCGTAGTATACGGCGTATCCATTGGCTCAGCCGCCGCTGAGCAACTGTACGCTCCGAATGCCAAACGTATCAACGACCCTAAAGACCTGCCAAATGTGTTACAATCATTTATAGAAACAACCATTCAAACATAAAAAGAATAACATATGGCTAATCTCAATCTACTATCACCAGACATTCGAGCCGCAGCGAATAATGCTTGGCAGAGAGCTCAGGAAGGACAAAAGGCCCAGTCTCTCAATACCAGTCAGGGTTTTGGTTCTGCAGCGCTTCTAAACACTCTCAATGCTGATGTGAGAGAAGCTAGAGAGAAAAAACCTTTAATAGTCTTGACACGATAACCAATCCAGAAACAAAACGGGCTTTTGAAAAAGCTTTCACTCTATCCGAGCGTTTGGTTAGCTACATCGGCCTTTCGGCACCAACACCAGAACAAATGGTGTCTGTCGGTGTTAACCTTCAATACCTAGCCGAACAATTTGCACTCATGAAGCAAGAAGAAGGTGTCGCCCCGCACGTTGTTTTAGCGCCCCACGGTCTTGGCAAAGAAAATTGGCTGGCTATTGGTCAAAAAATGACCAACGATAAAACTATACCAAACAATCCATTGGATCAGCATCCCCTAAGTGACATCATAAAGGTTAGAGACGTTTACGGATTATCTATCAGTCCTGAAATCACGGATGATATATGGCACAACTTAGACCAAGCATCGACTTTCACGACAACTCCAGCATTAAATACATTACCAACCTACAAATGTATAAATGGTCTTTTGAATATTGAATGGACACTTCGTCTTATCTCTGGTAGAGAGCAGCCAATGCAACTTGGCAAACCATACCAAAATATTCAAGAGCATCAGACACTAGTTGAAGGATTGACTGACAAATTCACCGCTGTACTAGCTGATGGTGAGTTGACCGACCGAAGTGCTGGCTCATGGTGTCTACAACCGAACATAAATGCTCACATAGCTCCATACATCCACTGGGGGACATTCTCTGACCGAGTGTGCGTTAAGCTTGCCGATCTTAGACGTCCAGCAAGCCAAAACTACTATTCGCATATAGGTATACGTCCCTCAGTAGGATAGGGTTACTGCTCGCGCTGGAAACCGCGCTTGAACCGTGCCAGTACGCCGCGGCTGCTGCCAACGTGTGCTAATACATCGTCCTTATATTTACGCAGCTGCCCGTTTAGCTTCGCCTCAACGATATCCACTGCTGCTAGCACATTCATTGTCGAATCTTTAGCGGTGATTTTCTTGTCTGGCACATTGATAATCACCTCAACCTCGTACTTGTTGCCGCCAGGATTATCGATCTGCTTGATCTTTACGTCAGCGGTCGCGCTCTTGCGGGCATGTCGCGGCAAGTACTTGCCCAGCGCACCGATTTTGCGCTCAACGTATTTCTTTGTGGTGTCCGTCAATTCGTATTTGACGCCAGTAATGGTAATATCTTTGATCATAGTTCCTCCTTTTATGTATACGTTAGCGCGGCAAGACAACACCCGCATCCTTCGCTATTTTTAGTAATTCTTCGTTAATGACGAGCAGCTTTTCTTTCGATGACATTTTGGCAAAGCTGGCGCTCATAAATGATTTGTTCGGCTTGCCGTAAGATCGCGCCCTTGATCCATTGCTTGTCATCGTTCGTCAGTGCCATATACCCTCCTAAATTCTATTATATCATCTCACGGCCATTCATATATGGACGCAGTGCTTCTGGCACCACGACATCACCCTCCGCGGTCTGGCAATTCTCGATAATCGCCACCATACAGCGACCCAATGCAAAGGCCGTCGCATCGTTTGTGTGGATCAATTCAACTCCGTTATCCGTACGCACCCGCGTCATCAGACGGCGCGCCTGATAATCCGTCATATAATCAGCGGTATGCGTCTCGCGGTACTTGCCCTGACCCGGTAACCATACTTCCATATCAACACCGCGCGCATTTGGTTTACCGATATCAGCGGTGCACTTCATCAGGACATGGTACGGTAGCTTGAGCTGAGCCAAAAGCCACTCTTGAATCGCGATAAATAGCAGGTGCTCGTTATAACTATCCTTCGCCTCGGTGAAGCTCTCCATCTCGAGCTTATCAAACTGGTGCATCCGGATCAGCCCCTCCATATCCTTGCCGTACGTCCCCGCCTCTTTTCGGAAACTGGTCGCAAAGCCCAAGTATCGAAGTGGCAACTGTTTCGCATCAAAAATCTCACCCGCATGCATACTACCGAGCACATGCTCAGCACTCCCCTGTAGCCACAGTTCCTCGCCTTCGATTTTGTATCGATCATCACTCGGCTGGAGACGATCCATCTGATCATACGGCTCGGTCCGAATCATCAGTGGCGGCAGCACTGGGATGAATGGTTTTGTATTGACACCAAGGCCAGCCTTTTTGGCGATCTCTTTGATCACTGCTGGGTTCGTGAGAGATGTAATCACAAACTGGATAATCGCCTGCTGCAACAACACTAAATCACCCATGATATAGGCAAAGCGAGCGCCAGCAACCTTGGCAGCACGCTCTTTGTCGAGCCAGCCTTTTGCCTCGGCGATTTCGTAGTGATTTTTCGGCGCAAAATCAAAGGCTGGGATAGCACCGACTACCTTTACCTCAACGTTTTCATCCTCACTCAGACCAACTGGTACGTCGACGTGCGGCATATTAGGGACTTGCTTGAGTAGCGTTATGTAGCGTTCCTCAACCTCGCTCAGCTGAGCCTCAAGCCCGCTCAGCTTGGCCTTGATAGCCTTGCCCTGCTCAATCAGACCCGGCTCGGGCTTGCCGCCCTTCATTTTAGCAGCAATCTCATTACGCTGCTGGCGCAACTCATCAACCTGCCGCTGCGCCTCTCGACGCTCGTCATCTAATTGCAACAATGTCGCAATAGACACGTCGCACCCCTTGTGTTTCGCCGCAGCCTGCACTGCTTCGGCGTTATCTCGAATAAAGCGAATATCTAACATGGTTTCATTGTAGCAGATATACGATAATTTATCTCGCTAACTTGATTAGTTTGAAAGCTTGGTAATTGTCAGGCTTGCGTCGCTGAGTTGCACACTCTGGAGGTCTGATACGACGATCAACTTTAGCTTGGTACCAGCTGTGGCTCGCATCATCCGTGAATACGGCAGTGTCGAACGACGAACACCGGCTTGGTTAGATGACCATGCGCCCTCTGGACGATCACCGTTCACATCATTAACAATTTGGTAAATATTACGCACTGGCGAGTTGTCAACGGTACGAATACTGGAACGAATGAAGTACACACCATCACTTGGAATAGTATACGTGTGATTCACCGGATCCCAGGTACCACCGCCGGTATTCGTGGTGATCGTTGTCATCGGAATAGCTGTATAAGTGTCAGCGTTAACATTTACCGCCACGATATTACCATTACCGACACCGATCGAGCCGGCAAACATCGTTTCTTGCGGCAAGCTCCTCCACGCAACATCACAATCTGCCGCCGACTTTTTCATCAGTACCTGACCAATTGACCCACCGGCCGGAATATTTGATCCGGTAAATGTCAGTCCAATATTCGGCGTACCACTGCCCGTGACAGTAAGGCCGGTCGAACATGGCTGAGTACTATTCGTCACATTAACTGTTGCATTTGCACCAGCTTCGCCCTTTTCACCTTTATCACCTTTTTGTCCTTGAGGACCAGCGTCGCCCTTCGGGCCTTTAGCTCCAGGTGCACCGGCATCTCCCTTAGCTCCTTGCGGGCCGGCAGAGCCAGTGTCGCCCTTGGCTCCTGGCTCGCCTTTCTCACCCTTAGCGCCCTGTGGACCCGCTGGGCCAGTCTCACCTTTAGCGCCCTGCGGGCCGATAGGACCTTTATCCCCCTTAACACCTGGTATACCCTGGGGGCCAGGCAGGCCCTGAGGACCTACTGGGCCAGTGTCGCCCTTGTCGCCTTTTTGACCTTGAGCACCTGTCGCTCCGGTATCACCTTTGGCGCCTTTGAGTCCTTGCGGGCCAGCGGGACCGACTGGACCTACCGGACCGGTATCACCTTTGGCTCCCTGAGGACCTGCAGGACCTTGTGGACCATCATTACCTTTTTCACCTTTCTCACCTTTTTGGCCTTGGGGACCAGCTGGGCCCTGTGGGCCGGCAGGGCCAGTGTCGCCCTTCGGGCCTTGTGGACCAGCAGGCCCCTGAGAACCTTGTGCACCGGTTGCACCTTGAGACCCTGCTGCACCTTGCGGGCCAGCGGGACCTTGTGGACCGGTATCGCCCTTATCGCCCTTCGGACCCTTCAAGTCAGATAATGCAATGAGGTTGTTCCACGTAGCATCACCCCTGTAGCGCCACTGGATATACAACGCGGTTTTCTGTAACTCAATCTCTCGCCCATCGTTACCAGCATCACCCTTTTGGCCTTGTGCGCCCGTCGCTCCAGTATCACCTTTAGCACCCTGTTGGCCGGCATCGCCCTTGTCGCCCTTGGCGCCGGCGTCTCCTTTATCTCCTTTATCTCCCTTAGCGCCAGTATCACCTTTGTCGCCCTTATCACCTTTTTGACCCTGTTGGCCAGTATCACCTTTGTCACCTTTGGGACCCTGTGGGCCAGCCGGACCGACGACACCATTGGCATCGCCCTTCTCGCCCTTGTCACCCTTTTGGCCCCGTGGACCAGCTGGACCCTGAGCACCGGTGTCACCTTTTGGCCCGGTCGCACCGTTTTTACCATTCGCTCCATCCCGACCGTTAGCTCCACGCTGTCCTGTACTTACGCCGTTTTTACCGTCTTTACCAGCAGCTCCGGCCTCACCAGTGTCACCTTTGTCACCTTTCTCGCCCTTGTCGCCTTTTTCACCCCGCAACTCAGAAAGAGAAACGATATCTTGCCAATCACCATCCATAAACTGCCACTGTACCTTGCCATTGCTTTGGCGTAGGCTAATCTGATCTGGACGAACCCCCTTGTAAAAGCGATTACCGCCGGCCCCACGGCCACCACCACAGCAGTAGAATAATCAGTATCGTGACGATAAATAAACATATTACCAGTTTACGACTCGCATATGTTTTATCTGAGCGCTCGTTCATATTGTATTATATCCCCTATTTGATCTTGCTATACGCCTATTTAGCACGATTATAGCATGAGCATATTCTAAAAGCCATAATTTTATCAAAAATCGCAGATAATTACGACAGGTCAGCCATAATTAAGTAGTATGAGCCAGTCATTCCGTACGCAGCGCCTCAATTGGGTCAAGCTTCGCTGCTTTGCGGCTCGGCAAGAATCCCGCAATAATTGCTACTAACATCAACCCGACGACAATGACGAGACCGCTAATTGGTACAAATATCAGGAGTGAATGTTCCCCCAAATTAAGCGCCCCGGAGATCATTGGGTTACACAACTCACCAATTCCCCACGCGCCGAGCACTCCAAGCGCACCACCCAAGAAGCCAACCCATGCTGCTTCGTAACGGAACAGCCTGGCAATATCACGCCGACTAGCACCAAGCGCCTTCATTAGTCCAATCTGTTGCGTTCGCTCCAACACCGAAATGTATTGAGTATTGACGATGCCAAATATACTCACCACCAACGCCAACACACCAAACCCAAACACAATCCACTGCAGCAAGTTTACGAACGTAAAGAGCAGCTCCTGGATATCTTTCGAAGTTACCGCTGACAGGTTCAATTCATCTTTAAGAGCTTTCTTGACGTCTTCGGGCTTTTTACCATCAGCCACCGTTGCTGAAGCGGTAATATACTTTTGGTACTGCGGCGTACCGAGCGTTGCAAATTCAGTCAGCTCCTTGGCAGTCTCTGGGCTGATATAGGTATTTGGTGTATTCGTCGCTTGCTCCGGCGATTTCTTTGATACCGCTACAATGGTCAGCTCTTTGTGCTTCAACTTACTACTTGTTAGTTCACGCACGCCAGCCTCGCCGCGCTGCCGATACGCCTTGGCAATGTCCTCTTCACTGACTTTCTGCGGCGCTTGCTCAACGGTGAGCGTCAACTTGCTACCGATGATCTTGTCCGCAGAGATCCCCAATTCCTCAAGGTAGGACTCTGGTATTATCACTTCATTATCCCCCAACTGAGTGCCCTTGGACATCATCCTGCCCGCTACTGTCTCAACACGGATACCGCTATCGCGCATCGCTACCTCGCCCGTGTACTTTTTATCAGACTTGGTACTAAACGTCAGGTATTTTGGGTTCAATTGATATAGCGGCGTCACATCTTTCAAGTCACTGCGCGCCTTCAGTTTGGCTATATCATCAAGAGTCAATAGCTCAACTTCTGCACCACGATGTGTACCAGTGTCCGGCTTATACTCCTTAAGTGGCTTATTGCTGCGACCGGTAAACGCCTCACTCGCCTTGCCAATCATCAATCCTTGAGGATTAATATTACTGCTGATGATCCTGTCAATATATTGCCGCGCACCCTCGCCAGCCATCAAACTCGCGGTAATCGCAAAGCCACCCACCGCGATAGCGACACTGGTGAGCAAGGTGCGCAGCTTAGCTCGCCGCAGATTCCGCCCAGCCCGACGTACGATATCTAGCGTTTTCATTTCTTCGCCTCCTTCTTGGTAGCTTTCGTGGTTCTTGACTGTTTCGTCTGGCGACGAGGCTTCTTTGGCTCAGGTAGAGGAGCTGCGGCAGCAATTGTCACGGTGGCGGCATGACGATGAGCCCCCGAGGCCACCATTTTACCTTGAGCGATCCGAATTGCATCTTCAATCGCTGAATCAGATTCAACTCGACCATCTTTGATACGAATAATCCGCTCACATCGTTTCGCCAAATCTTCATCATGCGTCACGATAATCAAGGTTGCGCCATGCTGTTTTTGATACTCAAATAACAGATCTTCAATCACCGCCGATGTTACCGAGTCAAGATTGCCGGTCGGCTCATCGGCGAACAAAATCGCTGGTTCACCGGCAATAGCCCGGGCGATCGCCAGGCGCTGCTTTTGCCCACCAGAGAGATGTTTAGCACGCACCTTGGTCTTATCAGTCAAATCAACCGCTTTTAATGCCGACTCGATGCGCCGCTTGCGCTGAGCACGAGGGACGCCAGCAGTCTCCAGCGACAAACTGACATTGTCATAACACGTTTCACCACCTTCGACGAAAAAACTCTGAAAAATAAAGCCTATCTTCTCAGCGCGGAACCTATCCGTTGCCCGCGTCTTGAGGCGCAAAATATCCTCGCCATCAACCAACACTTCGCCCCGCTCAGGCTTATCCAAGCCTGAGATAGCATGCATCAGCGTTGATTTTCCGGAACCAGATTTGCCTAAAATCGCCACACTCGCCCCATCCGCGATCTCGATATTAACATCATCTAACGCCACGAAAGCATTTTTCTTGCCGCCGTACGTCTTGGTAATATGTTTGATCTCTATCATTCTCCCTCCTAACTCCTGCAGCTTATCGTCGTAACAAGGACAAGATGTCATAACCAAGCCTGACCTCTATATTACAATCGTATCATAGAATGAAGAATGTGATCAAAACTTATAATTTCCTAGTCGCGTCTGTAGTCGCCCAATCCAAAGAATACGAGGTAGCAGCATGAAAAGTGACCATACGCTTTTAACGGCGAACTAAACCGCACCGATCGCGCCGCTCATCAGCAAAGCAATGATCAGCACGCCCAGCCCGACTCGATACCAAATAAATAACGAGAAGTCATTCCGCGCCACAAACTTGAGCAGCCACGATATCGCAAGGTAGCCAACCACAAACGACACAATTGTCGCAAGTCCCGTCGCCGTCCAGCCGACACCGCCGGCAATGTGCTTTGAGGCGGTCAGCATCTCCAGCAGCCCCGCTGCCACCAGCGCCGGGATACCGAGGAAAAAGCTCAACTTCGTCACCGTCACTCGGTCAAATCCCCGCAGCAGCCCCACCGAGATCGTTGCTCCCGACCGACTGATACCCGGTATCAAGGCCAGGCACTGCCCCACACCAATCGCCAGCGTATCTCGCCACGTCGTTTGCTGCTCGCTGCGGTGACTGGCTTTCTCTGAACGCCTATCGGCCCACCACATCACCAGGCTCCAGCCGATCAACGCCACCGCCACAAACCACAAACTACGCAGCACCGTCTCGACCTGATCCTTAAACAGTAGTCCAATCACTGCGATCGGCACCGAACCGATAATAATCGCCCAGCCATACACATAATCAAACTGTCGCCGCGCCCGCTTCCACCACAGCCCACGCCACCAGGCGCTTAGCACCCGCCAAATATCGCCCCAAAAATAGATGATCGCTGCCAAGATCGCGCCGATCTGAATTACTGCCGTGAACGCCGTCAGGCTCGGATCATCAATCCTCATCCCCATCAACTTCTCGACGATCGTCAAATGTCCCGTCGAAGAAACTGGCAGAAACTCCGTTACGCCTTCAATAATACCGAGGATAATCGCCTGCCACCACGCCACTTGCTTAATAGCTCCTTCTCATCCCTTCAGTGTAGCAGCTCAGTAAGCATTCGCCAACCTTCACGCTCACTATGCGTTGCTTGATTGTGGTACGGGCGATGGCGATAGCGGCCCAGACACATGCAGCCGCACAAACCCGAAGCAGTCGACGTCAAGCTCTGGCGAGAGGCCAAACCACGTTGTGCGACAGCGACTACGCTGATTTTCAACTCTGAGTACAAGCTTATCACCGTCACGTACCGCCGACACCTTTGGCTGCTGGCGCTTGCCCTTGAGGTCTATATAGCGCAGTTCAATCTTGATATCACCTCGGGTCGTATCCCCAAAATGTAACGGGACACTTCCACCCTCGACGTGGACATACTTCACGCCCTTCATATCACTTGGCAGTTCAACCGGCACGATTTTTGTCAAGCGCTCCTCGTCACGTGCTAGCTCATTCGCCATACCGACACCAAACAGCGTCATTCCCGAAACCGATAGTGCTCCCACAACTAGCGCCACCACCGTCATAACCACCGATAGCCGCTTTAATGTCCACGTAAAGGCGCTGTGGCTCAATATCGCGCCCAGCCATACCGCCGCTACGCCACCAATGAGTAAAGATGCCCACAGACCCCACGCCCACGGCTGTGCATAGAATCCATCAAGCAAACCAATCACCGCGATGCCACTGACCGCCCCCACGATGAGTGCAATAAATAATCCCAGCGTTACCATGAGAATACCAACACCAAGAATAAATCGAAATACTTTTGCTGCCGTATGACCCGTGTTACTATTCCGCCCTACGGATGGCTCATTCCGACTGGCCTGACGCTTCAGCGAATCAAACGTTACCGCCTTGCCGCGCATCTGGAGCTTATCAGAGGCAGTCCGCGCCTCTGGAACTGACAGCCACATCACAATATAAATCAGTACCGCTGCACCAAAGGTAATAAATGGTGAGAAAATGAACAACAATCGTATCCACAAAGGATTGGTTCCCCAATAGGCAGCAATGCCCGCACACACGCCACCAATCAGCGCATGCTCCGTATCACGCATCAGCCGTCGCTCCGAACGCTCTGAACGCTCGGGCTCGGCATCGGTCTCCACCGCCTCGTCATCATCCGAAAAATCACGCGGTTCACCCATTTGTTTCTGCACCGCCAGGACGTCGTCGTGACTGATCACGCCGTCCTTCGATACACCGCGCTCCGCCAAAAGCTCCACCATTCGTGCCTCAATTTCGCGCATCGCTTCTGGCTCCGCATGCATATTTTTCTGGATTAAATTCAGGTACTTTTCCAACGATTTTTTGGCGTCAATCTCCGCGCTAAACGGCGTTTTCGCCAAATGGATTCTGGTTATTTCTTTCATCGCTTTGCTCCTTTCTCGAGATTTTTCAGCGAATTATTTAACAGTTTTATCCGATCTTTCAATTCATCCACCAATTGCTTGCCATTGTCAGTCAGCGAATAGTATTTGCGCGGCGGACCTTGCTCGCTTTCCTGCCATTCGTGCTGCAAATAGCCGTATTTTTGCAAGCGGCTGAGCAGCGGATAAATCGTTCCTTCAACCACCATCAGCTCCGACTCGCTCAATTGCTTCACGATGTCGCCGGTATATTGCGGTTGTTTGGCACAAACCAGCAGCACACAGTAAACCAAAAATCCTTTGCGCAGCTGAATCGCCAAGCTTTCAGCGTAAGCACTAACGTCCATGCTTTTTCTCCTCTGGCACGGTCGATTTCTCAACCCGCCCGTCTTTAATTATGATCTGATAATCGCATTTCTTCGCCAGGTCGACGTCGTGTGTTACTACAATCAGCGTGACACCCTTTTGCTTGTTATAATCAAATAGCAATTCTTCCACCTTAGCACCAGTTTCGCTATCCAAGTTGCCAGTTGGCTCGTCGGCAAAGATGATTTGCGGATTGCCGACAATCGCCCGGGCAATCGCCAAGCGCTGCTTCTGTCCGCCCGACAGATCTTTAGCGCGGTTTTTGCGTTTATCGTACAAATCCACCGCTTTAAGCGCCGCGTTGATTTTGTGCGCCCGCTTTTTGCGCGGCAGCCGCGCGATTTCCAGTGGCAAGCTGACGTTGTCAACCACGCTCTCATTGCCTTGGACAAAAAAGCTCTGAAAGATAAAGCCGATTTTCTTGGCGCGAAACTCATCGACGCGCTTTGGTTTCAGCTGCAAGATGTCTTGCCCGTCGATGATCACCTGACCGTGCTGCGGCCTGTCCAGCCCGGAAATCGCGTGCATCAGCGTCGATTTTCCAGAACCAGATTTGCCGAGGATGGCCACGCTCGCGCCCGTCGGAATGTTCAAGCTGACATTTTTCAGTGCCGTAAATTGGTTTTTCTTTTTGCCGTAAATTTTCGTCACATTTTTTAGTTCGATCATGATATTTCTCCTATTCCGTCCTTAATGCCTCAATTGGGTCTAATTTTGTCGCTTTGCGGCTCGGCAGCCAGCCAGAAATTACCGCCATCGCCACCAGACCAATCACCAGCAAACCAATGTGCAGCGGATTAATTACTAGAAGATTCGTGCCAACGCCTAATTTTAAGGCACTGGTAATTACTGGGTTCAGCAACGTCACTAAACTCGCCAGCCCAACGCCAATCAAGCCGCCCAGCAAACCAACCCACGCTGCCTCATAGCGGAATAATTTACCGATATCGCGGCCACGCATCCCCAGCGCCTTCATTAGACCAATTTGACTGGTACGCTCCAACACCGAAATATACATAGTATTCACAATTCCAAACACACTAGCGAGCAGCGCCAAGCCACCAAATCCTGCCAATGCCACCTGTGCTACATTAACCATCGTTAGTAGCGCCTTCCGAATATCCTGAATTGAGTACGCGTTATAGTCTTTGCCAATCACATCTTTAGCAGCATCAACGTTACTCTCGTCATCCACCATAGCAATCGCCGTTGAGTACTGATGTGGTTGGCTCTTGTCGTGGCTAAATTCATAGATAGCCTTAGCATCAGCTGTTGAAATTCTCAACATTGGTTCATAAAACAAAACAGTGTCTGACTTTTTATCCACTGCCGCGATCTTGAATGATACCTCTTTGGCAACATTACCACCCCGCGCTGCGCTACGCACGCCCAAGGTTATCGTCTGGCCAATCGCCGACTGCGCATCCTTAAAGCCTAACTGTTTCACATAATCATCCGGGATGATAATCTCGCCCGGTTTTGGCATAAAATCCTCCAGGGTTCCTGCTGCCAATTCTGCCCGAGTCCTATCCATTTTAACACCCACCGTCAGTGCAAATTTTTTATCACTTGCTGAACTCTTAGCATACGCCACGCCATCAGTCGAATACGCCGGTGTTACCGTTTTTACGTGCGGTGTTCGTCGGATCTTTTCCAAATCCTTGTCGTTGAGCAAATATTTGCTGCGCGCCGCCGATGCTTTATTTTTGTCAGCTTCTTCTGCCGAATTGCCATATTCTGGTAATTTATCTTTCTTATCTGCTTCAATCTTTTTATTGACCATAATTACTTTTTTATCGCCAGCCGCGTCAACTATACTATTGGTGTACAGTCGACCACCCTCACCAGCCATCAGTGCCAAGCCAATCGTAAACGCCCCGACGGAAATCGCCAACGCTGTCAAAACCGTCCGGCCTTTTGACTGGCGAAGATTCCGCCCCGCCCGCTTAATGATGTCGATTCTCCTCATACTATGCTCCTTGCATTTTCAGTATACATAGTACTATGTTATACAAGGTACTATAAAAAGTCAAGCTATTTACTATTTCTCGTCATATTCATCCTCAATTTCCTGGTCCAAAATCTCTTCGATCACGTCCTCTAGCGTGATGATACCCAGCTCATTCTCGTCATCCATCACCACGAACAAATGACTACGCGTTTGGATAAATCGACTGAGCACCGTGTCCAGCCGCGACCGCGCGTCGATGTCATGGATCTTATCACGGTACAGTTGACTAATCGGTAGCGGTAGCTCGCGCCCCACCACATCTTTGACATATAAAATCCCCGCCAGCCGCCCATCAGCCCGCACTGGGATCCGCGAATGTCCAGCGTGTTTGATCTGGGCCAGCAGCGTTGCGTCCAGCTCATCACCCAAATCCACGGTAAATACCTCATCCATCGGCGTCACCAAATCACCAGCTGTCTTTTTACTAAATTGTAGCGCACCCGCCGCGATCCGGCTTTCATCGTAATCGACTGGGCTATCCGACCGCGCGGCATGCTCATGAATAATCTGTTCCAACTCCTGATGTGAATACAGCTGCGGCGTTTCCTTGCCTAGCCAGCGGTTCAGTAGCTTCGACATCGGCCGAGCCAGCGGCCAAAATAGCACATAAATCACATCCAGTAGCCAAAAGAAATGCCGTACAAAACGATAGCCGCGCTGAGTAAAAATCGCCTGCGGTAAAATCTCACCAAACATCGTGATCAATAATGTGGCAATCAACCCGCCGATCACGCCGTTTGTCATATTACCCAGCAAAATCGACATCGCGGTATTCACGCCAACATTACCCAGCAAAATACAAAATATCAGATAATAGCCATCCTTGCGGTAGCGGTATACCCGCGCCGCAATAGCGTCGCCTTGCCTAGCCTTACGCTTCAAGTCATCCGGCCGCGCCATCATCAGCCCGATATTCAACCCCGAAAACGCACCCGACAGAGCCAGCAGAACTGCCGCCATAACCAACAACAAAATATCAGGCATAATTACCAGCCGCCGCCTCCACCGCCGCCGCCTCCACCGCCAGCGAAGCCGCCGCCAGTTGAGCCGCCAGAGGTCGAAGAATAATCGCTTGCACTACTGACTGTGCTTGACAGGCTATTCATGCCTGCCGCAAACGCCGCTGCATTAAATGCACCCTGGCCATTATACCAATCCGGCTGCTCACCAACTTGCTCATAATATTTGCCCAATTGTTTGCTCCATTCTTTTTCCTGTCCAAATAACACTGCATACGGCAATACCCGCTCATACAATTTCACCAACTGTTTCTCATCACTAGCATCAACCTTTACTTTTTCTGCGCCTTCAGGACTCTGAAGCATCTGCAAACGCTCGACCTCAGCCACGCCAATGTACCTCTTCAGGCCCGCCAGATGCCGCCTGAGCGCCAGGCCCTTGTCGGTCAGTACCTTACCAAACGACAGGCAAAACACCATCCCCGCCAGCACCAAGAGCACCGGCGACAGCAATAGCACCGCAAAAATACTGATAATTATCGCATACCGTCGAAATCGTCGGGTGTGTTGCGGCTCGCGCGCCTTTAGCCCATACGCCCCAGCAATTCGCTTATCGAGGCGCTCCTTGTTATTACGGATACGCTTGGCATAGGCAGCGTTATTCCGCAGTGTCTTAAGGTTAAGCGTATCACCAACCGCTGGCCAGCGCCCAAATATATCCCGCAAGAGTTTTTGCTCTTCCACGAGAAGCGTACCCGGGTCCTGTATCACCTTCACTTCATACTCAGCCGCTCGCCACATAGCGCGCGGCTTCACCTCGATAACCTGAATGTAATGACGCACCGCTAGGTCTATCATTTGTGCCGCCATCACCGACCCCTTGACCATATGAAACGGCTGCACCAGCTTGGCCGACGTCGTCACGCTCGTACCTCGCGGTGGCAAATACTCCGGCGGAATTGGCTCCAGTTCTTTACGGCGACCAATCGACCGATAATAAGCCACGATGATCACCCCCGCCAATATCAGCACCACCGCCAGCAACACCAATTGCAATTTCGCCCACCAATCAATCAGCTGTTCCATGAATGACATCTGATATGCCGCAAATGTCCCCGGCATAAATCCGACCGCGACCGTCACGCCAGCCATCTTTGGCAGTGCGCGGGCTGTCGCCGTCAACGTATCGCCCTGTTCACGTACCTCGCAGCGCTGATTACTACCAAACCGACCCTGATAGCACTGGAGGTTCGTTCGTTTAGCAGCCACCAGCTCGGGACTTAGCTTGAGCGTCACCGATGCCGACTGAATTGGCACCTGCCAGTTAGTACCGATCGCATCCCAATAAAACTCCTGTTTACCCGTATCGTGATATAATTTCGTCACGTCCCGCTGCGTATAGGTAATGACATAGGTCTTTTTACCCTTGACGTAGGTGTCTTTATTACCAATTCTCAGCTCATCATTATGCCACGTATACTCCAGCGGCGCACCTCGCTCATCCGTCACTGATTCCAGCGTAAAGTGAGTCGGATGTCCGTTATACTTCTTGACAAACACTGGTGCAATACCATGGTTCTGCCGCGGCGGAAAATCCGCAGTAATGGTCAATTTGGTACGCAGTGTCGAACGCTGTTCACTATCGCGCCCCAGTTCCATGTCGACAGTATAATTACTAATCGTAAAATTATTTGTCGCCTGTGCCGTTGACCCGAACCCAACCAACAGCACCATCACCGCGACCATCCCAAAGAAAAACCGCTTCATATGTTAATTATATCACTTATTGCCAACGCACTTTTAACAAACATTATCCAATGGTATTGCAAAGATGAAGCGTTTATTGGATAATGGAGAACGATGCTCAAAACTGGTATGGATACGCTGCTAACAAGAGATGAAACCCCGACGCCCCCCAGAGACCTCGACGTCCTCATGGGAAATGAGCTTGCCCGATCACTGTGACGATCCAAATCAAGCAAAGGGGCTCTACCTTGACGCCCGTTCGTGGGTAGCAGAACTAAGAGGCAGGACAGAGCCCCCAGCCTATCCACTCCGTACCCTAATGAATGTGGTTAATGTGGCTGATTTACTCCGTAGTAAACACCCGTGGCGCGCTCGCAGACTTGAGAATAGACTCAAAAGACTGGCGCGTCACCCCGACAGACTTTCTAGAGATATACCAAGAAGTCTCGGTCGAGTCGTCTTAGCAATCAATAGGTTTTACCATCCAAAAACCAGTACTACACCAGCAGAAACAATCATGAAGCAGTTTAACCAGCAGAACTTGCCAGTACGAGATGACATCATTCTCAAACAGTTATCTGGAAGTGGGTCTCAGCAACTGACATTAGAAGAAGTACGACAGCAGGCGCGTCAAGCTGTAGAAACCAAGCTAGGCCCCAAGATAATTCAAGCCATCTATCACCAACCAGCAGACATTGACGAGCAGTAAGCCCTTCGGTTGTTCCGCCCGGCTACCGCAGCGCCACCACCGTATACGCCAACTCACCCTTTGGCGTGCTGATCGTTACCGTATCACCAACCGCCTTGCCCATCAGCGCCTGGCCAATCGGCGATTCATTCGAGACCTTCCCCTCTAGCGGATCTGCCTCGACCGGTCCAACGACGGTATAGACCACTGCTTTACCGTTCGCCTCCAGTTCTACCGTACTACCCAGTGTCACTGTTGAGCTGCTGCCAGCCTGGATGATGCTCGCATTCTGCAAAATTGTTTCGATCTCGGTGATGCGCGTTTCTAGCAACCCTTGGGCCTCACGCGCTGCATCGTACTCTGCATTTTCGCTCAAATCGCCAAAATCCCGCGCCGCCGCGATTTTATCAGCGATCTCGCCGCGCCGACTTTTTAGCTCCTCCAGCTCTCGCTCTAGTTCACATTGACCACTCTCGGTAATCTGATATACCTTATTCATGTTACTCTCCTCACTCCATATATAGCGTCTACAAAAACAAAAAGTGCTATATATAGCGCTTATCCATATGGTTATTTAAGTCTTTACGAGTATAGCAATCACCCCAAACCATGTCAATACATGACGGAGCCCCTGGTGCAATCTGGCCTCCGTCGCATATGCCAGACAACGTGATCACCCGCGCTCCAAACAAAAGGCGACGAGTTGCTGATAATCCAGCTTCTTCGTCTCGCCAGTCGCCCGCTCAGTTAATTCGAACAGTCCGTCACCATCAATTGTCCGCTCACCAATCGTAATCCGCCACGGCAGCCCCATCAGCTCCGCATCGGCAAACTTGACGCCTGGCCGCTCAGCCCGATCATCCAGTAGCGCCTCCACACCCTTTTCTGCCAACTCGGTATATAGTGTACTCGCTAGCGCCTGACCCTTATCACCAATTGCTACCACATGGATCTTGAACGGCGCGATATTCTCCGGCCAGACCAGCCCCTTATCATCCGACATTTTCTCGGCAATCACACCCATCACCCGCGTGATGCCAATGCCGTAGCTTGCAAGGTAAATCGGATGCTGCTTGCCATCTTCACCGGTGTACATGATGCCCATTTGTTCAGCTTTTTCGGTACCAAATTTAAAGATATTACCCACCTCTGCACTGACAACTGGCAGCAGATCATCTCTACTGATACCCAATTCCTTAGTAGCATCATCTAGCACTTCTTCGTTAACAGCTACCGTCTGGTCAGTATTGACGTACAGTGTATCCTCACCAGCTTCACATATCGTCTGGAACTCGTGACTAAACTTGGTGAACGCCCCGCCACCAGCAAACGTCACAAATGTACTGTCACCAATGCCAAACCGCGCATAACAGCGCTTATACGCCTCGATAACCCGCTCATAATACTGATCCATGTCCTCCTGTGTGGCATGCAGACTGTACATATCCTTCATGACAAATTCGCGGCCACGCATAATACCGCTCTTTGATCGGAGTTCATTGCGCAGCTTGGTCTGAAACTGATACACGCTGACCGGTAGATCCTTATAGCTTTTGACATATTGCTGCATCATTTCCATGATCGCTTCTTCATGACTCCATGCCAACCCCAGCTCAGTATCGTCTTGCAAGCGAGTTTTAAACCACACATCGACCACCTCATCACTCCAGCGACCAGTCGCCTCCCAAGTCTCGCGGCGCTGCAAATTCGTCATGATCAGCTCTTGGCCACCAATCGCATTCATTTCCTCGCGGACAATTTGTTTGATGTTTTCCAGCACACGCAGCCCCAGCGGCGTATAGGCGTACACCCCAGCCATCACCTTATACACAAATCCCGCCCGGATGAGGAGCTGGGCATTTTTCGAGACTTCGTCCGCTGGCGCGGTCTTGGCTGTCCTCGTAAATAGTTGACTCATTCGCATCTTATATTCCTCCGATGAGCGGCAGTAGCGCTGACTTTAGTTGCTCTAAAAGATTTGGATTAACGTACAGCGCATAAAAGGCGACGCTATTCTTCGCAATATGCATCAAAACTGGCACCCAGATCGCGCCGGTATACTCACGTGCCAGGCTCATCACGATACTCAGTACAAAGGTGTCTGCCGCGACCGCCCACTGCAGTGACCCGCTGCCTCCCCACAAATGCGCCGCCCCAAACGTCAGGCTGGTGATCAAAACCGCCATCCAAACTGGTGCCGTCCGCCGTAATTTACCATACAAATAACCGCGAAATAGTAGCTCCTCCGCCACTGGCGCCAACACTGCTATCGTCATAAATGCCGCGATATATTGCCACTGAGTACCAAGCATTGACTGCGAGAATGGCAGTGCCTGCGGCTGGTGAATATCAATTGCTATCAGTTTAGTCACCACTGTTAAAAACACCGCTGAACAAATCGTGTATACAATAAAGGCTGCCGGTGTAATCACCACGTCCCACCACGACGGCCAATCGGTCACTCCCATTTCCTTCAGCGTCGTCCGGCGACGACGAATATAAAACGGCAGGCCCACCACCAAGGTCACCGCCAGTACATACACAACAACCGATCCCGTCGCGTTCAGCAGCACCTCATTCACCGAACCAAGCGGCACGCCAACATGACTAAGCGCCCACACTAGGCCGAGCACGATTAACTGCGCCATCCAGAACGCCGCATACGTCCACACTGGCAGCACGATGAGCAGCCACCAATTATGTTTATTCAGCCGCCCCTTTGTCGACTGGGTTTTTTCACTTCTCGCCCACTTTCTCATATTTTATCCCCTTAATACCTTCGCGATGTCACTCCACGTCACTAAAACCGTCAGCGCCATTAGCACCAAGAAACCGATGCCTTGAATCGTTTCCTCGCGCTCTTTGGTCAATTTTTTCTTGAATAATTTAAAGCCTGCCATCGTAAACCACCGCCCGCCGTCTAGCGCTGGAATTGGCAGCACATTCATCACCGCCAGCGTCAGCGAAATGATTGCCGCCAGTAGTAAAATTTGCGTCACACCAGAGCTCAGCACTGACGGAAACAGCACGCCCAAGATGCCGACCGGCCCGGCCACGCTTTCGCCAACTGCCGCCAGATCAGCCTTGGCCGCCTGGCGAGATTCTGATGGGCCAACTAATTGTCCGATCGTCCCGTTGACCGTTTTTATGAGGATCGAGCCAATGCCCGCCACTGTCTCATACGTCAATTGCCCCGTCGTCACCACTGCTGCGATTGGCGCCGACCAGGTACTGTGAATTGTTTCTGTCTGTTGCGGGCCAACACCGAGGTAGCCGCCATTTTTTGCTTGCTCAGCAGTTTGTAGCCGGACTTGCTTGGTGAGCGTCTGACCGCCGCGCGCCAGCTCAATCGTCACCTCGCGGCCAGCCTGCGCTTTCGTGGCTGCCGACAGCTCCGCCGGCGTTGTCACGCCGTGGTCGCCGATCTTTCGCACCTCATCACCACGCTGAAGGCCAACTTTCTCCGCTGGCGAACCTGGCGTCACTCGCGCCACCGTCAGTGCTGAACGCTCCACCCGTGAATCAAATGGCAGCACCGCTTGCTGTGGTAAAATTTTTGGCATCCCCACCAACGCCAATATCATAAACAGCAGGACGGCCGTCAGCCAATTCATCATCACGCCGGCTAGCAAAATCTTGGTCTTTACCCAAAAGGTAGCGCCGCCATACGTCCCCGCACCTTCGGCCGAATCGTATTCGCCCTTCAGCTTGACGAACCCGCCGAGCGGCAGCCAGTTTAGACTAAACACCACATTCTTGCCGAGAAAGCTCGTTTTAGGCCGCCATTTTTTTGCAGCTGGCGGAAAGCCGATACCAAATTCTTCAACCACCACACCGTTACGCCGCGCCACGATCGCGTGACCCAATTCGTGCACCACCACCAGCAAAACTAATATGATCAGCCCAACCAAAATTCCAATGAACACCATTATTACCCTCCAAAGCGCCGATTACGTTTTTTGTACTCCTCCAGAATGAACTCCACATCTTTTATCGTCATGTCCGGCCAGTTTTTCTCGATGAACATTAGCTCACTGTATGCCGCCCGCCACAGCATGAAATTACTCAATCGCTGTTCGCCGCTTGTTCGTACGATAAGGTCACACGGCGGTACTTCTGGCGCATATAAGTTCTGAGCGATCAGTTCTGGCGTCACATCTCCGACCGCCACGCCCGACTGAACAATTTTTTTAACCGCATCAGCAATTTCTAAATGTCCGCCATAATTGAGACACAGAAGCAGCTCGCCACCCGTCAAATTTCGCGTTCGCTCCTCGGCCCGCTCAATCGCTTTTCGTAAGGTCTCTGACAGCCCCTCGCGCGAACCAATCACCCGCATCCGTACGTTGTGCTCCAAAAATATCGGCACGTCCGACTCCAGCACCTTGAGCAGCAGACCCATCAAATGCCCGACCTCCTCCTCGGAGCGCTTCCAATTTTCTGTACTGAACACATACGCACTCGCATACTTGACGCCACGGCGCAACGTCTCCAGTAGCACATCCTTCAGGCTGTTGTATCCCGCCAAGTGCCCCTCATAAGCCGGCAGCCCGTGTTGCTTCGCCCAACGGCGATTACCGTCAACGATAAAACCAACGTGCCTCGGCAATTCTGTTTTTTCACTCATGTTTCGCCCTCCACTCATCAATCAACCTCACATCCTGGATATCTTTTTCGCGCCCGCGCCAGTTTTTCCAGCGCCGTAGAAAATCTAGATTAACAAACTTTACACCGTCATATTCCACCGCGTAGTCCAGTAGCTCGTCGTACTCAACAATTCGCCCGTCAATCTCCCAGCCGTCCCAGATCTCGACCGATCCATCATGCTTCACCAAATACCGGCGTTGATTTGTATCAAGCTTTCTGACCCAGCCATTGTTACGAGCAATTTCTTCTAATACCACTCGACCAGCCGCCACGTCAATATCAGTGGACTGACGAATTCCTAATTGATCCAAAATACCACTGCCGATGATGATAATCTGATCCAGCGGCAGCCCTAATTCTTTCACGCGCTCGGCAAATGTCTGACTCATCAAACCGTCAACACATCCTTTTCTTTTGCCTTAAACGCGTCGTCAATTTGCGTCTGCATCGTGCTCATCAGCGCGTCAATCTCTTTCTCAACCCGCTTGAGATCGTCCTCGCCGAGCTCCTTGGCGTCTTTCATCCGCTTGGCCTCCTTCAGGGCATCCTGGCGAATCGTCCGCATAGCGATTCGCGCCTCTTCGACTTTTTCGCTCACTTGCTTGACTAATTGCTTGCGGCGTTCCTCAGTCAATGCTGGCACCGGCACGCGCACCACCCGACCGTCATCGGACGGATTAAAGCCCAAGCTCTGATTATCGCGAATCGCTGCCGAAATTGCCGTAATATTACTCGGATCAAACGGCGTCACCAGCAGCATCTGCGCCTCCGGCGCCGTCACATTTGCCACCTGGTTCAACGGCATCCGCGTCCCGTACGCCTCCACCATCACGCCGTCCAGCATCCCGGCGTGCGCCCGGCCTGTCCGCACCTTTTTCAGCTCGTCCTGAAAATGACTAAACGCCTGCGCCATTTTATCCTCATATGGTTGTGTGTCAAACATATTTCCTCCCGTTATCTGTCATCCATTATAGCAGACTGTTGACGGGGTTGTCTGCTTGACTTATCCAAATATTCATGCTAAAATCAAAACGTTAACGTATAATTAAACAGAAACTTAGAAGATGGCCTACGATATTGAGCGACTAAAGCGAACTGATGAGACGAAAGAGCCGCCGCTTAACCCTGAGGAAATTGCAGCACGCAACAGTGGCTATAATGCAGACCTTTACGGTAATCTCCCGGATGGTATCAACGAGCCTACTGGCGACGTGAAAACACCAGGCGACCAAGACGAGAGTAATCAATTCTTTGATGAGGCTACCGCAATCGCCGCTGAAAACAACGACACTCTTGATGCCGACAAAGAACGCTCCGACGGCTTCAAGACCGTAAAAGTTAGATACGAGGGACAGGAATTCACCATCCGCCGTGCAGAAGCCTGGTATATAGAGGAGCACCCCGAGACGCCACGAGCCACCATTGAATTTCCGCCAATGCCTATTGATTACTTGGGCGTCACCGGCACTCACCATGTTGAGCTCATCGAGAGCACGCCCGACACATGGGAATGTGTCATCAAAAACGATATTACTAGTGGCAGCGAGCAAGACCTACCGCCCGAATATAGAGACATGCAACGTCCCCTTTCGCTGCGTGAAACCCACATCAAACATAGCATTCTCTCTCATCCAGAACTCATCGATCCAGAAGACCAAAAAAATCTCCGACGGGTCGCCGATCCTTATGCGGAACTAACCTCGCCAGAAGAAGCCACGTGATATAATTATCATCAGTGATAACACACATTAAACTATATCATTTTCGCTCCTACGGCCTTTATGAGACGACACTGGCGCCAGGCGGCACCGTCATCGTTGGACCAAACGGTACGGGCAAGACAAACTTGCTCGAAGCGATATACGTCGCCCTCCGCGGCAGCAGCTTTCGCGGCAGCCTCGCCGACTGTATGCAGCACAACCAAACACAAACCATCATCCATCTCGAAACCGACAACACCTCTCGACGCCTCCAGCTGCTCCGCACAGCCGACGGCACGATAAGCAAAGAATTTACGATTAACGATAGCCGCAGCAAACTCCTTCCCCGTAAACATCGCCTGCCGGTCGTTCTGTTTGAGCCGAGCGAACTACGACTCATCTCTTCCTCGCCATCACGGCGGCGGGATTTTCTGGATGGTATGCTGTCGCGACTGGATGCTCAATACGAAGCCACGCTCCGTGCCTTTCACCGAACCTTGCTCCAGCGCAATGAACTACTCAAACACCCCCACGAGACGACCCAAAACTGGCGCGATCATCTCTTTGCCTGGGATATTAAGTTCGTCCAGCTAGCGGCTCACATCGCCCAAGCCCGCGCTGAATTCTTGGCTAAACACGAGGCGGCGCTGAGTAGTTTATATGCAGCGCTGGCGGGACACGAAACAGCTTTTGCAGCCACCTATCAAGCCAGTACATCGCTTGATCGATACGAACAAGCACTTCTCGACCGCCTACAGCGTGCTCGCGACTATGAGATCGCTACAGGCCATACTTCGGCCGGCCCGCACCGCGAAGATTTTACTATTTTCCTCCACAGCCAGCCAGCCATCAAAGTCGCCTCACGCGGCGAAATGCGCACCATTATGCTGGCCTTCAAGCTGCTCGAGCTGGAACTGCAAACGAAGATCAGCCAATCGCGGCCACTGATCCTCCTAGACGACGTCTTTTCCGAGCTGGACGCCACCCGTGAAAAACTCCTCCAAGAGACCATCCAGCACCATCAATTCATCGTCACCACCACTGACGCCCGCCACCAGAGGGATGATTGTTTGATAATCTCAACGCGCTAAAATCCCGCCATTTTGGCGGGATGTATCATGCTAAGCTAAGCGTGACGATATTATTCACTCTCGCTCGGCTTCAGGTTTTGGTTGTTGAATTGCGTCAATATCATCGACAACTTCGCCAAGCACAATCATCGTATTATCTTCAACTATCTGCTCGTAATCCGGCACTCGTGTACGCAACCACTCACCAATCTGATCACCTGACACACCATTATCCTGCATTGTGATTAATTCTTCCAGCTGTTCACCTGTTAGAGACTCTACAGCCTCCTCGCCAATCCGCTCATTAATCGTATCTTGCACGTGAACAGCCAACTCTTGCAGTTGCTGCTCTGGCAGATTAAGACCCATCTCTCGTAGCTGATCAACCGTGATCAGCGCCTCATCAAGATTAACCTGTGGTGTATTGTCGTTATTCATAAACTATCCTTTTTTATTTTATCAGTTATCTCAACTGTTGTATCATTTTCCTCGACAAGTGGCCTACCTACTATTTATCTCGTTAGAACTAGGCTCTGTCACCCACGCTAGGATTTGGATTCTGCATCTCCTGTGTGAACGCTACATGACCTGCAACAGCTGCCCTACCGAACCGTCGGGTGAACTCACCTGTTGCCGTGAGCGTTTCTTTTGTCTTACGCCCCATGAAAGCAACCGGACGTGATAGGTAGCTACCGATGTCCCGCAGTCGCTGTGCCGCGGTAGTACGCACCTCACCGATTCGCTCGGCTGCACGGCCAGCTGCCTTACCTAACCGATCGGCAGTGGCGCTGACCCGCTCACCAGCAGACTGAAAACCATCACCGATCACCTCCTTTACACCCGCTAGCTTTTCCTGGCGCGCCTCGCGGCGTGCTTCCTGCCTTTCTTTGGCAGCCGTTATACGCTCACCTCGCCGCTCATTTATCTCATGAATCTTATCAAGAGCCTCTTGGCGCTGACTCTCAAGACTTTGCTGTTTCATCTCAAGTTCTTGCAAGCTAAGCTTGAGCATCTCGACTTGACCGCTGGCGACTCGCCATGCACTTTCTGCTATGCTTTCTGCTAACGCCAGTTGATTATTTTTGAGAGAACCAACTGGGTGCCTACTGCTCTCGTACGCCTCACGCGCCGCCGTGAGGCGTTCAAATGCGCTCGCCAGTTCGCCACTCGACATTGCTTCAATCTCTGCTTTTGTTCCAGCGATTTCTGTATCAGCACCCCTCTGCTTACCCTCTATGGCTACGATCTCTTCTCTGAGCCCAGCCCTTTTTCGCAAATCCTCAACTTCAGCATTTCTGTCATTCCTGGCTGCCTCGCGGCGTTCGCCTGCCGCCTCTTTGCGCTTCTGGGCCCGCTCCTGACGCTCCTGCCTTTTTGTAGCCAACTCATTTTCACGGTTCTTGCGAGCCTCCTCGCGTTGCTGACGGCGTTCAGCACGACGCTCCTTAGCACTCTGAGCAGCCTGACCGATAGTCTCTTTTAGACTCTTCCCAGTCTCAGCTGCCTTATTGAATACTTCACCAATCTTTCTCTTTGCCGCTCCGCCATGATTTGCTAGTTTTTCTCCTAAGCCTTTCAGGCCACCAACAATTCGTTTTGCCAAAGACTCTCGACGACCACCTGGTGTTTGCTCAAACGGATCAACCCATCCTTGAGTCTTGCTCTCTGGTAACGCAGCAGCGCTCCAGCCGTCCATTGCTTCCATTGGTGTAGGTTCTCGAAAATCAGGACCAGGATTCTGACCCTCACCAAGTTGCGCCCCTCCGGCAGTATTGAGCGTACGACTAGCCTGCTCGCTCCACGTAGATGGAAGATTTCCGCCGGGCGTCGTCAATATAGTCCATTCCTGCGACGATTGTTGCTTTACGCTTGATTCGGGGCTCATTTTATGCATACAAACCTCATATTCTTCATATATTTTAATATCACTGTAGTTAATCCTGTGCTTTATACTATCACAGATTTAATATATTGTCAACACATAAAATCCTAACACCCTTACGGATCAATATGCTAGCACCAGGGGTCTAGCTAGATATGAACGACACCCGAATAAGCTCAGAGCTACTCGCTCACGCCCAGCTCAATTCGCCTAAACTGGCGCACCACGATGTTCTCGCCGAGTTTAGCGATCGCCTCCTTGATGTGCTGCTCAACTGTCTTAGAATCGTCCAAAATGTATGCCTGGCCCAGCAACACTTGCTCAACAAAATGCTTCTTCAATTGACCTTCAACGATCTTCTCGCGCATCTCTTCGGGTTTGCTTGCAAGTGCTTCACTGGCCATCAGCTCTGCCTTCACTCGCTCCATTTCTTCAGCCGGAATATCCGCCTCAGAAACATACTTCGGACTCATGGCTGCAATCTGCATAGCAATTTCGTGCGCCAACGTCTTGAAATCATCCAAGCGGGCCACAAAGTCGGTTTCACAGTTCACTTCAACCACCACGCCAATTCGGCCCGAGTGCACATAGCTCTCGATCAAGCCTTCGCGCGCTTCGCGGTCGCCCTTTTTCTCTGCCTTGGTCAAGCCTTTTTTGCGCATCGCCTCCAGCGCCTTGTCAAAATCGCCATCAGTCTCGACCAGCGCCTTCTTTGCATCAGTCAAGCCCACGCCAGTTAACTCGCGCAGCTTTTTAATGTCGTCAACTAAAACTCCCATCCTATTTCTCCTCTTTTTTCACTGGTTTTTCTTCAGCCTTCACGCTACCCGCGCCCTCAGCTACGGCCGCCGTGAAGTAGTCCAGCAGCTGCTGGATACTCTTGATCGCATCGTCGTTACCTGGGATGACATAGTCGATGCCCGTTGGATTGACATTGGTATCAACCACGGCAAATACTGGGATGCCCAAAGTCTCCGCCTCGCGCACTGCATTGGCATCAGTCAGCGCGTCAACCACAACTACGGCGCCCGGCTTGCCCATCAGGTTCTTGATACCGCCGTATTTGAAATTCAGATTATCAATCTCCTCCTGGAAACGCTGCACTTCCAGCTTGTTGTAGCGCTTTTCCAGGTCGCCCGACGCCATACGCTTCTCGAGGTTTTTCAGTTTTTTAATTTGCTGGGCAATCGTTGCGCCATTGGTCAGCATACCGCCGATCCAGCGCTCAACTACGTACGGCTGATTGATGCTCTCGGCCGCCTGGCGCACCACATCCTTAGCTTGTTTTTTCGTACCGACGAACAGTACCTTCTTACCGCTAGCGGCGATTTTTGTCAGCTCCGGCAGCGCCTTCCCTAGCGCCTCAGCTGTCTTTGCCAAATCAATGATATGGCTATCCTGGCGTTTTGAATGGATGTATGGCGCCATCTTTGGGTGCCAGCGGCTGGTTTTGTGTCCGAAATGAACACCAGCTTCAAACAAAGCTTTCATGTCTACTATTACAGACATTAGATTACTCCTTTTTCCTCGCCCGCCACTTTTGGAGCTGCGACGGGCTGTGTCGTTATATTTAGTTACCTCGTCATTTTAACACGAGTCGACACCAAAAGCAATCCGTTACTGAGCAGAGCGAGACACTATGAACTTATCTAACTCTTGCTCGAGTTCAAGTGCCTCATTACTTGAAGAGGAAAGCTCGTTAACAATAAGTCTATCCTGCCCCGGCGTCACGACTTGCGCCTCGACAGATTGACCATTCTCCTCTGTTGGATCCTTACGGCGCAGCTCTGACTGAACGACATCGCCACTCGTTTGAACAATCTCAAAATAGTCAATTGCGCTATCGCCCACAAGAACACCATACGTACAATTATCACCCCACGCTAAGTCCTTTGCCGTCATATCCGGCACCGGCTCATCAATAAGGCGAGCCGACAGCTTAAATAATAAAATCGAACCAACCTTTGCCCCGTCTCGTCCAACAGAGCCAGGCCCATAAGCATCAAGTGCTACAACTGAAGTATTTACTTCCATTGGCACGACAAGAGAGTTGTCGACGACACGTTCGTGGGGATTAAACAGCTTTACCTTCACAGTATCGCAAGAACCAGAAGCGAAGTTCACTTCAAAAACCTTGCTAAGTGCCCAGCTAAGGCGCGACAATGTGTTCTCAGATAGAAAACCTATAGTATTTGCCTCATTACGGTCGGGGTAATTTAGTATTTCACCAACAGCCTGCGCCTTCTCTTTTTCCTCATTGCGCCGAAACGCTTCCTCTGCCAACCGGTTGAGATTATGCCCACCCCAAATATTTGGCTGCCTTTCCTTATCCATGTCGTGTAACTCCTTGGTTTTTAGCTATCGGAGTCAACTATACTCTCTCTCTTGATTTGTCAAGTACATAACAATATTTTTTAATAATTTACAAGCATAATTGTTGAACGGCCCTTGCCGAACGGCGAGTATAGCTCCAGTATGCAGCTGCACTAGTGGTGATATTTGCAATACCCATACTTTTTTGCTAAAATACCAAGGTTATGAAAAGCAGTATTCACCCACAGAACTATCGCCCGGTCGTATTTAGCGACGATCAAGCGGGCTTCGCGTTCTTGACTCAGTCAACAGCGCAAACCACGGACACCATCGTTTGGGAAGATGGCAAAACTTATCCGCTCGTCAAGGTGCACATCTCCAGCGCCTCACACCCATTCTTCACCGGCGAAGAAAAGATCATCGACACCGAAGGTCGTGTTGACCGGTTTAAGGCACGCCAAGCAGCCGCCCAGGCTCGCAAGACAGCCCTAGCCAACAAAGCCAAGAAAGCTGCCGCCAAAAAAGCCACCAAGGCGGCAGATGACACAGACGACACAAAGAAGAAAGCGGCTACACCTAAGGCAAAGAGCAAGAAAGCTAAGAAATAACTTAAGTCACGACACGGTATAGCTCAAAACCACCCCAATGACCGGGGTGGTTTTAGGTTAACAAGACTTAATGAAAATGACCAACTAGATCAGATTACCGCCTCCGCCGAAGCTGTTCTTCAAACTCCCCCTGTTTCCGAGCCGCTAACTTAGCTTCAATAACCCTAGCCATAGTTTGTACCGATCGCTGATAGTTAACCACACCTTCAGAGCTTGCGGGCTTGTCAACTCGTGAGCCCTCAATAAATGAACCGTCTCTATTCAAATCAATGGTAGTACAATGACCGTCAGGATGAGACCAGCTTACATAATGCCGCACAGGCCCACCATCACCTGGCTCAAAATACGACACCTCCTTCAAAATGCCAGTACTCCTATCTAGGGCAAACTCATCCATATGCCTGTTGAGTGCTGTTGTAGGACCTCCTTCATAGGCACGCGCTACACCGACAACCTGCTCGCCGCCCCTAGTAGCAACGAAGTCATCCGCAGGAAAACCAGGACTAAACCTAACCTCCATCCCCCTCAGAGACTCCAGCTTATAATCTTTTACTAAACCTTCGAGCTGCTGCTCACTTGGGGTACCAGATGTAAGTTGCCTAACGGTATCAAACATCTTATCAAAATACTCGAGAGAACCAGGCTGTATTTCCGGACTTGGTTCCGCCAGATTTTCTCCTTTAGCGGTCCTTGCTGCAACCCATTCCCCCACTTTACGTTCTGCTTTGCGACGTCTTTTTATTTTCTCTTTGCGTTCCCAGGTCCTATTTTCTTCTTGTGCCATCTCCCAGGCCTTCTCGACATTACGCACCCGCCCAAAGTTTGTCCCGAAGGTTTCATTGATCATACGTCGTGCTGATTGAAATAATTTGCCCATACTTTTTATTTTCCTTATCTTTGCTACTGCAATATATGATGCACTAATGGTCTACATATTACTCTATTTTCTTTTGTTTGTCAAGTATCCCTACGCCATTATCAGTATTTTACTAGTAGGCCCGCTGTCCCCCACCAATATGCTATAATAATCCATATGACAAAAATCTCTCTTGACCTCGAGGCGTTGAAGGCGGAGCGGGCGACGCTGGGTGATTTTTTGGCGCGTCCCGACGCGTATGGCTCGCCGGATTTCACGAGTAAAAATAAGCGGTTCTCAGAACTGGAGATGCTTATTATCAAGGGCGACGAGCGAGTGGCATTAGAGCAAAATCTGCGTGACGCCAAAGAATTAGCGAATGACGGCGGCGAATTGGCAGAATTAGCAAAAGCCGAAATCACTGAAACTGAAGCGCGTCTGGCAGAGCTGGAGGAAGAATTATTTACCCTCCTCACACCCAAAGACCCAAACGACGAGAAAAACATCATCATAGAAATCCGCGCTGGCGCTGGCGGCGACGAAGCCTCGCTGTTTGCAGCGGAACTGTACCGTATGTACCTGCGCTGGTGCGAAGCCAACAGCTATAAAACCGAGCTTATCAGCGAATCCGCCAACGATTCTGGCGGTTACAAAGAAGTTATTTTCATGGTCAAGGGTGACGCACCATACGCCAAATTGAAATTTGAAGGCGGCGTCCACCGCGTTCAACGCGTGCCAGTCACCGAAAGCCAAGGCCGCGTCCACACCTCCACCGTCACCGTGGCAGTACTACCGGAAGCCGAGGAGACTGACATCGAAATCAGCCCGAACGACCTGCGCGTCGATATTTACCGCTCCAGCGGCCATGGCGGCCAAAGCGTCAACACTACCGACTCGGCGGTGCGCATCACTCACCTGCCGACCGGCATCATCGTCACCAACCAAGACGAGAAATCACAGATTAAGAACCGCGAAAAAGCCATGAGCGTGCTGCGCTCGCGGCTGCTGCAAATGAAAATTGACGAAGAAAACGCCAAATTAAGCGCTGAACGGCGTTCGCTAGTCGGCACTGGCGACCGCTCCGAAAAAATCCGCACCTACAACTTCCCACAGGACCGCATCACCGACCACCGCATTCATTATAGCCGCAGCAATATCCCCGCGGCGATGAACGGGGATATTGACGATTTGATTGAACAATTACAGCGGTATGAGCGGGAGTTGAAGGCGAAGAACGCCGAAAAATAGTATCAGCTACCTAGTAGTATTATACCCCTAGCGCAGTCGAGCCAAGTTTACTATTCCGTCGCTGCTTTTCAATTTTGTGTTTTATTGTCTCAAATGGACTTTCACCTTCTATGGTATCACGACGACCCGTATCATATTTATACTCCGCCGAAATGGACATTAGCGTCATACCGCCGCGAGCATACCCCGGAATTTCTGTAATGCCCTCGCCGATCACGAACTCCCGTCCGTGTATATCATTGCCCGCTGGTACCGGTATCACCATCTCGTCTCGGGTATTGTTGCGTGTATACACATCATACGCGACCATATGATCATAGTGTCGTGCAGTCACAACCTTATCTGGTGTAACATAAGACTCGACCCTAACGCCATCATCACGAATAGCCTCAAAACAAAGCATACCACCACTCAACATAGGATCTCTAAAGTATTTATCATCAGTGCCGATAGTCACTCTATCACCCGGCTCATCGTGAACTAACACGTTAGCACCGCTTTCATAGGTGACAATGCGTGGCTCGTATTCTTCTGTATGCTCAATTTCCATCAGCGGTGGGATCTTATTTCTATTCATAGCTTATTCCTTTTTACTTGATTATGCTTAGTGTGGTTCTTATATTACTCTCTCTCTCTTGATTTGTCAATACTTTTTACAACTTTATAGCTATTTTGCAACCATAATCACTTTACTCATTCCTAGACCTGTGGTAGAATTAACAACATGACTATATCATCCTGGCTAAAGAATGCCGCCAGACAGTTAAAAGCTATCGGTATCGCGTCAGCGCGACTTGATGCGGAGTTGATACTAGCTAACACCCTGCGAAAAAGTCGGACGTACCTGCATGCGCATTTGGATGAGGAGATTGATCCGCGACGGGTTGATATCGCCGATGCTAGGTTGAGCCTGCGGCTTGATCGAGTACCGCTGGCGTATATTTTGGGCTGTAAGGAATTTTACGGTCGGAAATTTACTGTTTCGCCAGCTGTCCTCGTGCCGCGGCCGGAGTCGGAGGAGATGATTACCCTGTTCCTGGCGCTGACAGCCAGCGAGATCACACCAAAGACACTGATTGATGTTGGCACTGGTTCGGGCTGCCTCGGCATTACAGCGGCGTTAGAACGGCCGTCCCTGCGGGTTATCCTGTCGGATATTAGTCCACGAGCCATCAAAATCGCCGAGAAAAACGCGGGCAATTTGCATGCACAGGTGACATTGCAGCAACAGTCACTCCTTTCTGGGCAGATTGAGCCGGTGGATTATATCTTTGCTAATTTGCCGTATGTTGACCGAGACTGGGATGTTTCGCCAGAACTGCGTCACGAACCCGCCGAAGCGTTATTCGCAGCGGATAATGGACTGAGGTTGATTGAGACACTGATTGAGCAAGCGCCGCGCCGCTTGACGGCAGATGGTCTGCTCTTTTTGGAGGCTGATCCGAGGCAGCACCAGGCAATTCTCCATCAAGCAAGGCATCACGGCTTTCACGAGGTAGAGATGCGCGGCTTTATCATCGTCCTACGCCTTGTAGGCGCCAAGCGTTAGCTTGACCTTCCGTTCCTTGCCGTCACGCAGGATAGTCAGTTCTACCGTCTCGCCCGGCAAGAACTCAGAGATGAGACTGCCGAGGCCACCCTGCTCGCCGATCAGCTTGTCATTTACTTTAGTAATGATATCACCGTCCTTGATGCCTGCTTTATCTGCCGGCCCGCCAGCGACGACCGCCGATTTGCGACGCGAGCCGCCGACATATGCACCGCTTTTGACTGGTAATTTATACTCAGCACGGACTTCAGGGGTAATCGCAACATATTGCACGCCGATGTATGATTTCTGGACTTTGCCAGAACCAAGCACACTGCGTACCAACCCCTTGGTGGCGGCAATCGGAATTGCAAAACCCACACTCTGCGCATCCGAGACGATCGCTGTGTTGATACCAATAACTTGGCCCGACATATTGAGGAGCGGCCCGCCAGAGTTGCCCGGATTGATCGCAGCATCAGTCTGGAGTAGATCAGTCAGGCTCTCGGCTTCGTCGCTATATTCACTAGTAGAGGCCTGAACTGGTCGGCCCTTCCCCGAGATAATGCCCGTTGTGACGGTGTTCTGGTAGCGACCCAGTGAATTACCGATAGCAATTACTTTCTGACCAACATGCACAGTGCTTGAGTCACCCAGCGTGGCTGCCGGCAGGTCATTCACACCATTGATCTTGAGAAACGCCACATCGTTGAGTGGATCAACGCCAGCAAGCTTGACATCCGTATACTGCGTACCGTCACTACCCATAATCTCGATGGTTTCAGCGTCCTTGACGACATGTTTATTCGTCAAAATATAACCGTCTTTACTGATGATGATCCCTGTACCAGCACCTTGCTGCACTGTCGCACGCGACAATGTCCGGTCATTCTTAGTGGTTACGATCGAAACCACGCTCTTAGACACACGCTGCACAACTTCTCTGATATCTGCTTCGTCGCGCGACATGACGAGGTTGCCGTCAGGAGTAGACTGGATAGACTGTTTATTAAACTGCGTCGTTAGCCACGAACCCAGCACTGCCGAGCCAACCATCAGCCATAGCATCGTGATGACACAAGCACTAATCAACGCTAGCTTCCTGCGACGCGGCACACCCGGTCGAGATTGGAGTTGCTGAGCTGAACGAGATTCTTGCTCCATTATAGTGTCACCGAGTTAAAGAATAGTAAAATGGTCAGGATAAGCGCCGACGCCAAGATAGCCGGGCCGGCAACTTCAGCAATAACAATCGTCTTATGCTTATGCCAAGAAGTATAAATACGTTCGGCTACGAATGATAGCAGCGTAAAGATAATCGTCACCTGCGGTAGTTGCAGCGCATTCACCCCAAGCAGCGCATAGCCAAACGTCCAGTAATGCGCCAGCCAGCCAATCTCCGCAAATACCAGCCCCCAGGCTAGACTGAGTACAGTAATCTGCTCCTCACGAAACGTCGATAGGAAATGCCGAGCCGTGCCATACCCAATAATTAGCGCACTCAACACAACCACCGCGGCTGGCCATTCGTGTGACACTGCAAACAGTGCTGCCGTGCCGATAAATACCGCGAGACCCGCCTGTAATGTCATCTGCCAGCGCTTTGATAGCGGCTTGATAGCGACAAGCCATATCGCATAAAATACCGCTAGCGCAATTCGTAGCACCAGCGTCGCCTGCGGCGCATACATCAGCGCCACCACACCGAGACCAACCACCACGTCAACCAGGCTTCCTTGAATATTCGTTAGCCAAAACTTAGGGCGCACCGACAATGTCCGCCACTTGCTTAAGAGTACCAGCACAATCGCCGCCAACGGATAATGAATCTCCTGCGACATCCAGAACAAGACTGCCACCATCCCTAAATTGAGTGCATAATAAGCGATATTACTGAGAAGCGACCGTCGCCTGGCTGTTTTTTTCAGAAACTCCATTGCCACCCTATTATACCAAATTACGGCCCGATTATCACTACGAAGTCAGCCTCAGCTGGCAGGTTAAATGGCGGTTTGCCTTCGGTTAATGTTACACCATACAGTTCTTTAATCTTGTTGGCAGAAGCCTGCTTGGACTTGCCTGACTCCAGCTGATAAACCCTGTACTTTTCGGTAATTTTCTGTGGTGAATTGCCAACGCTTACCACGTTGAGTGATGCCGCCTTTAGGCGATCAGCTTCGGATTTGGCGGCTCCGACCACGCCACTGCCATTGAGCACCAGGACGCGCGCCTTTTCCTTGGCAAGTGCATCACCGTATATTTCCACCTTGATAAACGATCGAATTTGCGAATAATCAAACTGGCCAGCTGTCGGCACGACCACACTGGCGCCACCAACACTACTCGTGCCAAGCAGGACATTATCTTTTTCAATAAAGCTGAGGCGGTGAATGTCCGTATCCTTGATCTTGGAAGCAACATCCATCACCGTACGGACTTCCTTGGCATCAACGTTAGTGCGCAGATTCTTGCCCATGGCGTCCATCAGCGCCGTCACCTTGCCAAGATCAGTCAGCGTGCCTGTCGAGGCTGCCTTGTTCTTGAGCGCCATCAGCACCAACTGTTGGTTTTTCTCGCGGTCAAAGTTCGACTTGTCCAGCCCATACGAACCGCCCAGCGCTCCACGCGCTCGCGAGAAATACAGCGCCTTGTCACCGTCCATCTCATTTGGCCCATTCTTGAAATGAATGTAATGCCCCGTCGGACAGCGCCGTTTCCGCTGCTCTGCTGATAGACCCTTCTCCCGACACATCCAGTCGACGCTCGGGTCAAACACACCTCGTGGATCGTCGCTCTGAACATTCACCGTCACACCACCAACCGCATTAACCGCGTCCTTGATTACCTGAGCATTAACGTGTGCTACGTACTGTATATCCATATCAAAAATCTTGCCAACAAACTCGCGGCTGGCATCTATCCGCTTCTTTTCAGCCTGTTCATCATTACCCTTGGCAACACAGTCAAAATATTCGTTAATCTTGCCGGCACGACCAGAATTACAAACTCGCCCAAACTGCACGTATAAGTCGCGCGGAATACTAAACATATAGGCATCGTGCTTCTTTTGATCAACACTCAGCACCATCATTGAGTCGGTCAACGTTGCGCCCGGATGGTCTGGATCATCATCCGTCGTACCGAGGATCAGCATATTGCTCCGCCCGTGTGCATCCATTTTCAGCGGTTGATTCTGAAACAAGTCAATTAGATTACCGCTACCAAACACTCGCCCCGCATTGACCCACGCCTTGTACAGCAAAAATCCACCCACCAGAATTATCAGCGCCACGATCACCAGGATAATAATCTTTAGCTTGCGACGTTTTTTATGCGATTTCTTGCGCTTTTCACGGGGTGCTTCGGGCTTTTGGATGTCAAGATCTTTGAGCGAATTGCTAATATCTTCGTCGATATCAGCAGTTGACGAAGCCGCGAGGCGCACCCGATCAGCTTGTGACAGTGACTGGCGCGGTAATTGGATCGGCTGCCGGCCAAGTATCTGCGGGGTAGGCTGCTCCGCCTGACGAGGATGAGCAGCTACCTGCTCCGGCGATACACCACCCAAACGAGACCGCTGAGCCCTCCGCGGTACAAATCCATCGACCGAATTCCTATTTGAAATTTTCACTGCTCCTTATTATAGCACACTTCTCTATCGATCAAGCTTTTGGTTTTCGCCACCAAACCATGTATAATAAGGCGGATGGATGCTCATTTTCTCGATCGACACCCTCGTCTAAGGGACAGTCTGGGACTGATTATTTTTGTGATTGGGGTGATTATCGGGACGATTTTGATAAACACCTTTGTCTTTCGTAGTTTTGGCGTGCAGGGACCAAGCATGGAAAACACCATGCACACCAACGACCGCCTGATCGTCGACCGACTATCAGTCACGATCAAACAGCTTCAAAATAAACAGTATATCCCCCAGCGCGGTCAAATTATTGTCTTTAAAAATCCTAATTACAATCCAACCCTCGGTCACGATGAATATATCGTCAAACGGGTCATCGCTTTCGCGGGTGAGCGCGTCACCGTCAAGGATGGCGTCGTCACCGTTTATAACAGTGAACATCCGAACGGCTTTAACCCCGATACAACCGTCAACAAAAACGAACCAAAGTCCCCCACCTCCGGCGATGTCGATACCAAAGTATCTGAGGGGACAATTTTCGTAATGGGTGATAATCGTGAGGGTAATTTTTCGTGTGACTCGCGTAACTGCATGGGCAACATTCCGCTATACGATATCGTCGGGCCGGTCATCGCCCGTATTTTCCCCTTCACACAGATCAGAGGGTTTTAATAATCAGCCAATCAAGTCGCGAATCCGCTCAAAATCCGCTTGGTCTTTGAACGGGATGATAATCTGACCGGCACCGCGCTTACTGGTGCGAACCGTGATGTCAGTACGGAGTTTTTTCGACAGGCGCGCTACCGACGAGGCGTGCGGCTGCTTGACTGACTTTGGAGTTGGCGCGGGGCCCGACGGCTGCTGTGCCCGCTTCCAGGCAGCGATCATCTGCTCGAGCTTACGCACGCTCCAGCCCTGATCAATCGTTTGCTGCAATAAATCCTCCGCCACGTCATCTGGCAGCCCCACCAATGTTCGCGCCTGCCCTTCAGAAATCTTATTTTCAAACAGCGCCGTCCGCACCACGCTCGGTAATTTCAAGAGGCGCAGTGTATTGCTAATGGCGCTGACCGATTTACCGCCGACGTGCTGGCCGATTTGTTCCAGCGTCATATTGAACTGGTCGCGTAGCTTCATGTAGGCCGTCGCCGTTTCCAGCGGATTGAGGTCGCGCCGCTGCAAGTTCTCAATCAGTGACACCTCTAATCGGTGCTGATCGCTCAAACTGCGAATGATACTCGGTATCTCGATTAATCCAGCCAGCTGCGCCGCTCGCCAGCGCCGCTCGCCAGCCACGATCATGAACTGCGCCCCATGTGGCGTTACGACGATCGGCTGCACCACGCCATGCCGACGAATCGAATCGGCCAGTTCACGCAGTGCCTCCTCATCAAAGAACCGCCGCGGCTGATCTGGATCTGGAGTAATATCGGTAATCGGTATCTGGCGTAATTGCGACATTGTCGCATCTTGACCAGCCGTCGGGTCAAAAGCCTCGTCAAACAAATTTGTCGGTATCAGCGAATCAAACCCCCGCCCAAGTCCCTTTTTCATCCTTCAATCCTCTCGATAATTTCTTTGGTCAGTGCGTGGTAGGCCCGCGATCCCTTTGAGAAACGATCGTACACACCAACCGGCACGCCATGACTTGGTGCCTCAGCGAGGCGAATATTACGCGGAATCGTCGTCTTGAAAATCGTATCGGCAAAATGCTTTTTAATTTCATCGTACACCTGGCTCGATAGAGTCGTTCGCGAATCAACCATGGTGGTCACCACGCCGAGCAAGCGCAGATGCGGATTGAGCCCCTTGCGAACCAACTTCATCGTCTCCATCAGTTGCCCCAGCCCCTCGAGTGCATAAAACTCTGCCTGCACCGGCAATAGGACGTACTGCGCTGCGATCAGCCCATTCACGGTCAGCAGACTCAGACTCGGCGGACTATCAATGATCACATAATCATACCCAGCGAGGCTCGCCAGCGCCTGGCGCAGCCGCACAAACCGCCCCTCGGCTTGGGCCAACTCAACCTCGGTATTTGCTAAGTGCGACGTGGCTGGTGCGATCGATAGATTCTTGATGTCGGTCTGAATAATTATATTATTCAAGGCTGCCTGACCAGTCACTACCTCGGTCATCGTTATGCCCAGCTCTTGCTTATCAATGCCAAGGCCGCTGGTGGCATTACCCTGCGGATCAAAGTCAACGATCAGCGTCCGCTTACCGGCTTTTGCCAAAAAATATGCCACATTGATTGAAGTCGTCGTCTTGCCGACGCCGCCCTTTTGATTTGTCACCGCAATAATCTTCGTCATCGATACCCCTTCTGCTTACCTCATTGTACCATAGTTTCGGCCATAAAAATACCGCCCTCATCACGGGGCGGTATGCTAATTCATCGGTTATTTGATCGAGGTAATCTCAATCCTGGTGTACTTCTGGCGATGACCCGTTTCTTTGTGAACGCGTTTTTTGCTCTTGTAGCGGATGACGCGGATTTTGTCGCCCTTGACTTCTGCTTCAGCAACTTTTGCCTTCACTACCACACCTTTTACGGTTGGTGTACCAACTGTTGTTTTATCACCATCAATCACTAAAAGTGCGTCGAGAGTGAGTTCTTTTGTGCCTTCAGGGAGGAGATCCACCAAGAGGGACTCTTTTTCGCTGACAATGTATTGTTTGCCAGAGATTTTTACGACTGCTTTCATTTCGTTCCTTAAAAATTAGTTTTCAATCCGTTCTATTGTACCAGAGACACAGTGGTAAATCAAGGCTACTGCCAGCTTCAATTATCCCACCGACAGCTACACCGTCCGGAGTATCAATGTCAACTCGAACACGACCCCGACCGACCGCACACCACATTGTTTGCGTGCAACCAGCCCTCGACATTACCACCGTCCAAATGCATACCTACCGCTGGCACAACCTTGACGACACCGCCGGCCCGAGCATAATTACTGACTGCATCGGTCAACTCATACTCGCCGCGCGGCGATATTTCAACATCAGCACAAGACTGGATAACTTGTTTGGTGAGGACGTATTTACCGATGTTGGCAAAGTGGCTCGGCGCCTCTTCTGGCTTTGGCTTTTCCACGATCTCTACAAAATTGCCGTCTTCATCCATTACAATCGCCCCGTACCGACTAATGTCATCACCCGGCACTTCCTGGGCCAGCAGACTACACTGACCGTCTGGCGTTGCTGCCAACAGCCGTGCCACTTCGCTTGAGCCATCGGCATTATACATAAAGTCATCACCCATCAGCACCACTGCCGATTCGCCATCCTCGAGATAGTCCGCCGCCAAGGCCACTGGCACTGCTGAGCCATACTTGCCGTAGCTCGGTTGCGTCACAAAGTGAAGCTTCGCATCGATCGGCGCCACCAGAGCCAACTTGTCATCCTTACCCCGGCTCCGCAAATAATCGTTGAGCAAAATATTGCTCCGATAATAGCTCTCTAACTGTGAACTCTGCTCGCCAACCACAAAAATCAGCTCGCGCACGCCGGCCGCCAAACAGTCCTGCACCACGTAATCAATCAGCGGTCGATTGCCAATCGGCAGCATACACTTTTCAATCGATTTGGTGATTGGCAGCATCCGTGTACCCCAACCAGCGACCGGAATAATAGCTTTGGTAATCATATTTCCTCCTTACATCTTGAGTTCTTTATGTGATTTCTGCAAAATATCCATCATCTCCCCGTAGCGCATCTCGCCAGTGGAAATTTTGGCATAGAGATAAACAATATTATCTACCACCTCAATATTAACCTTAATGTCTTGATCGTACAACCAGGCCATGAAACTTGGATTGAGCAGCTCAAAGCTCGTCACCTGGTTCTCATCGGTGGCGTAGACTTGGTAGCGCTTGTTAAAGTCACCCCACTCCAGTTCTACTTTTTTATAACCCGACGGCGCTCTGAACCGCTTCAGGAAGCGCGAATCCCGACGCTCCACTAAAATCCCACCATACGACTTTAGCAAATTAACCTGCCCGATAATGTACGTAGCCGCCGAATCGGTATTTGAAGCGTCAGCCACATAGGTGTATAGCTGCACCAATAAATTACCCGTCCAGAACCCAATGATGTGGTTATTGATGTCGGTACCCTTAAAGCCGCCCTTGAATAATTCACCGCGAGTTGGTAGCAGTAACCGCCCCCAATCCGGACTGAAATACATGTCGTATTGCGCTGCAAACTGCTGCATAGAGGCAACAAGCTGTGCGGGATCTTCCGTTTCCTGATCAATACTATCTAGTAGCCAGCCATCACCCGAGCGCACAAAGTTCCACTGCTCACCAAACTCGCCCGTATCACGATGTAGCACCGCATCACTCGCCACGTCAACCAGCTCATCATTTGCCGAGGCAACAAAACTCACACTTACTCGGTCATTCTGATCATTCGCATCATCATACGCCCGGGTGATAATCGCTTCACTGACCGCCACATTCTTCATGCGATTGACTCGCCCCATCTGTTGTAGGGCATACAACATTAGTCCGATGTGCCGCGCATAATTCGGCGTGACGTACTGCTGAATTGACGGCAAATCCATCCGCTCCCAATCATACTGAAACCGATTAAACACCGTCGTTGCATAATTGACAATACCCTGCTCGTTCCAGGCGCTGTCCTGGGTAGCTGCTTGCTGAACGGCCTGTTTTGCAGCCTCGCTGCCTTTGCGAAAACGGCTGATCTTATCTGTAAATGCCCCGATAATCGCACCGACCAATGCCGAGATGGCCACCAGGATAAAAATAACAACACCGCCGAGTAGGTAGAACAAGCTGGCGAGTAGGCCGGCCAAAAACCCGACCGCTATGGCGGCCATCTTTGACTGGGTAGTTTTTTTCACAAAACCACTTACCGAAATTGCAATTACCATCGGTATCCCGAAAAGGGCAACGCCACCGCCGCCGCCAGAACTTGACCCGCCACCACCAGCTCGCGCAAAAAAGAGTAACTGACTGAGAACTGCTAGATTACACATAGACCCATTGTACCGCGTTGTATGGCGATCGCCAAGGTCATGAATGTCCGATCAGTGCGAGACCAAGAAAACGCTCGCCGTGCATCAATTTTGAGGTCGCAACTTTTATCGTGATGACTATTTTACAACAGCAAGAGCAATCTCGAGCTTAGCCCCTTCAACCGTCGCTGTCGACTGATTGTCATGTACCTCGCCAAACACCGCCAGCGTCTCAGTAGCAATCGCCTCAGCATGCTCATCGATCGCTTGGCGGAGCTGCTCGTCATTCGTCGTCAGCTGTAGTATAATCCGATCGTCCACTTGCAATCCCGCCTTCTTGCGCGCGCTTTGGACGTGGCGAATGACTTCTCGCATCAAACCTTCGCGTTTGAGCTCGGGCGTTAAGTGCTTGCTAATTTCGATCCAACTCTCTGGCTTGATCGCGCCCTCGGTCACATCATAGTCCGCCAAGTGCTCGTCTAAATTCTCAATCCAGCGAATTTCCTTAACATTTAGCTCCTCGGCCATAATCTGCTCGTAATACTCAGCCAATTTCGCACCCGCATATGCCGCAAACTGCAGCGGTTGGCGAACCTTAATTGATGCTTGATGCTCATCTTGCTTCATACGCAAACTAAGACCATTGTTGATCAATTCACGCGTACGGGACATATCGGCTAGAACCTGCTCATCCACCGCACCAGCTGGCAGCCAATCCTTCAAATGAATCGACTCGTTATCACCCGTCAAATTATGATACAATTCCTCGGCCAAAAACGGCGTAAACGGCGCCAAAATGTAACTCAAACGTACCAGTACATAATGTAGCGTCCGGTAAGCATCGTTCTTGTCGCCATCGTCTTCAGACTTCCAGAAACGGCGGCGACTGCGGCGCACGTACCAGTTGGAAGCGTCGTCGAGGAATGGCAAAATCGGCTTAGTGGCATCTTGTAAATTGTAATCATCAAGACCCTTTTCAACATCCGTCACCAATTGATGTAAGCGGCTAACAATCCAAATATCCAACGGATTAGTCAACTCGCCCAGCGGATCTTTCAGCTCGCCGTAAAATTCCCAGCCATCGACCTCAGCGTACATCGTGAAGAAATCATACATATTCCAGATCATACTGAGCTTGCGCGCTACATCCATGACATCCTTATCCGCTAGCGCAAAGTTCTCGCCATTTGTCAGCGGACTAGATAGCATGAGAAAACGGAAACTATCAGCCGACGTTTTATCCATTAATTCCATCGGATCGGTGTAGTTTTTTAACTTCTTACTCATCTTTTTGCCGTCTGCCGCGTTGATGAATCCAGTACAAATCAAATTCTTCCACGGCGATTTACCGAATAATGCCACATTGACCGCTGTCAAACTATAAAACCAACCACGGGTCTGATCAATCGCTTCAATGATAAAATCGGCTGGAAAACTCGCTTCAAATTTTTCCTTGTTTTCAAACGGATAATGGAACTGAGCAAACGGCATTGAGCCAGACTCAAACCAGCAGTCGAGCACCTTACCGATATGCCGCATTTCCACTCCATCACACTCAAACGTCACGTCCATCACTTGCGGCAAATGATAATCATCTAGCCTACGCCCCGTCAGCTCTTCAAATTCCGCAAAACTACCAATCACTTTGACAACTTCCGTGCCGTCATTCTTGACGCCTTTCCACACTGGAATCGGCGTTGCCCAATAGCGATCACGGCTCAAATTCCAATCCGGCGCCTGCTCTATAATATTATGAAATCGCCCCGTCCGCAGATTATCTGGAGTCCAATGAGTCTGTTCATTTGCCTCTAGCATTTCTTTTTTCTGACTTTGAATATCCATGAACCAGCTCGGATGCGCTCGATACATCAGTTTTGTGCCGCAGCGGTGACAATGCGGATACTCATGGCGAATATAGTCAATTTTCAGCGCTCGGCCTTCCTCCAACAATGTCTTGGCAATCTCTTTATTGACCTCCCAAATATTACGACCGAGCCACCTGCCCTCAGTATAGTTGCCATCACCATCCACCAGCGACAACACCGGTACGTCATACTTGCGGCATAGTTCGTAATCGTCTTCGCCATAAGCCGGCGCAATGTGCACCAGTCCTGTACCGTCATCGGTCGTCACGAAATCAGCATGCAGCACTTTATGAGCATTTGGACCGCGATTTTCAAACAGCGGCTCAAATCGCTTGCCCACCAATTCCGCACCTTTTATCGTTTTGACAATTGAATATTCAAGCGGTTGATGTTTTTCATCGGTCATAACTCTTTCGATAGCATCACTTGCGATATAGAATTTCTTATCGCCGTACGCCACTAATGAATAATCAACATCCTGGTTGATTGCCGCCACCATATTCGCCGGCAAGGTCCACGGCGTCGTCGTCCAGGCAAGCAAATATTCATCTTCATCTTCCAGCTTAAAATAGACAAACAAGCTTGGGTCGGTATCCATCTGGTAGCTGTTCTCCATCGCTACCTCACTCTTAGAAATTGGCGTGGCATCCTTAGTACAATAAATTAATATTTTTTCGCCCTCATAAATCTTACCCTCTTCATAGAGCTTCTTAAACGCCCACCAAACCGATTCCATGTAATTATTGTCCATGGTTTTATAAGCACCCTTAAACTCAACCCAGCGACCGATTCGCTCAATTGTGTCTTCCCACTCAGTGCCAGTTCGCACCATAGCCGCACGGCATTCCTTCACATAATCCGACACACTAATTTTCGCGCCAATTTCTTTTTTATTAGAAATTCCCAGCGTTTTCTCAACGTACACCTCAGCTGGTAGTCCATGACAATCCCAGCCCCAGCGGCGCTCAACTCGCTGACCCTTCATGGTATGGAAGCGACCCATCGTGTCCTTAACAGTGCTCACCAACAAATGCCCATGATGCGGCGTACCAGTCAAAAACGGTGGTCCGTCATAAAACACCCAGGAATTATTAGCTGGCCGATTTTCAACCGATTTATTGAATGTATCGTCGTCCTTCCAGTGCTGCACCCAATCTTTTTCATATTCTGCCGCTCGGCGGCGAGTGCCGTGTTTGAATTTCATATTATCTCCTTTATTTAACCTTTTATATTCTTTTTAAATATCCTGTCACGCACAATCACCATTGATTTTAGTATGTTCTTTGCGCGTGCTATCATACGCTCCCCAATATCACCATAACCAATCCGTTGATTCACTTCATCGATATCCACCAAGCGATAGCCAATCACCGAGCCACCGACATCACCTGCAAATTCACCTAACTTCTCAAGCTTCGCCACTGCCCGAAATTGATGATCTATTCTACCGTCAGGATTGGTTAAAACTTGATAACCAATCGGTCTCCACTCAGCCACTCGCACATTTAGCTCTTCTTGTACTTCACGACATAATGTTTGTTCGAGGGTTTCGCCTGGCTCAGTATGCCCACCAGGTAAATTTTCCCTACCATGTGCGTAATAAACCAACGGTACCTTGCCATCAAGATCACCAATCACATAAATCTGTTGCCATGGTAAATCGGGAATCACTGTCTTGTCGTCAACATCAAACCATTCTGCTTGAATTACCTGATTCCGATAGACAAAGGAGGTTTTTAGGACTGACACCTTTAGATCTGGATCTTGTGAAATTATTTCTTGCTTCATTTTTTGCCCTTACCTTTCTTTATTAACTCGGCACAAGTTACTTGAATTAATTGGCGCATTAAATCATAATCTTCAAAATCATCAATTTTAAACATCGGCATTTTGGCGCCACTATAAGCTAGTCCAGTCGAATAATTTTTACCCAAAATCACCTTGCCAGCTTCTGTTATTTTAATAAAAAAGGTATCGTCACAAACCAACGCAAAAAATACACCGTCGCAATAAACACCATAATCACCAAACATTTTACGACAATAAATCTCACCAGCGCCACTCGCCGTCAATTGCTCTTTGAAATATTCGATAAATGCTTGAGAACTAGCCACGGCAAGCCCCCAAATTAGTTGTTATTTTCGTTAAATCACCGTTTAATTCGATCGGCTCTAGCGCCGCTAAATCCACTGCGTAATCAAGTTCCGTTGGTAACTGATTCAAGATAAAAATCGGCTTATTTGTACCAAACGCATACATCATCTCACCCAGCGTACTCACACCAATATAATTATCAACTTGATTTTTTGGTGGATTAACTACCAAAACTGCCACCGACTGATCGATTTTTGCCAAATGTTGTTTAATTAAACGATGACGGATCGCTTTCGCACGCTCAACATCCACCGTAAATTCCGGCTCACCAGACGCCACCGGTCGCAACACTTCAAAACCAGCCAGCTCCAATTGCTCAGCCACGCTCGTCATTACATCAATGAATTTAATCGATCCACATAACGTAATGATTCTTTTAGGCAAAGCTGCGTTTTGTTGCATGCTCATCCTCTCTCCTCCATAGCCTTGCGCAACCTACCGTGTGCATTTCGCAATGGCGCGACTGTGTTGAGCTCAATTATCCGTGCCATAGTATACTCTCGTCCGCTCGTCTTCGTCCGATACCATACGACGCGGTAGAGGTCGTCTTCTGATGTCTGCTCGATCAGTTGGTCAATCGCTGCCACCGTTTCATCAAGCTTTGTCAGTACGGCACTATACGCTATATCAGCATATTGCATATAGAACTTTTGCGCTACCGCACCATAGCCAGTGGTAATAATCGTCGGCACCGTATGAGTCTGATGATATGCACTACCCCACTCTAGCACCGTGGTAGCCCACCCCAGTAGATAGCTGGCTAGCTGGTGAGGATTCATCATCGTGCCTTTTATCTGCCCCGGAATCACCAGCTCATCCGCCCAGGGAGCGGCTGCCTCGAGCAGTGGCCACAGCGCCGCACACTCGTGGCGAATGGCGTGCTGCAAGGCTGACTTGTAGGCTGGTATCGGCATACTACTCCTTATATAAAATAAAATCACCTCTTCTGACTTCGAGAATCCGCTGGAGGTGTTTCAAGCGGACGGTACCATCTCGATTCCAAAAGAAGTGATTCTTCCGTGGGTTTTGCCGAGTTGACCGGCATCCACGCACTCTTTTAGCGCTCAATCGTCACTTTGTCGCAGCGAGTCGCGGCGGGGTCTAATCTCAGCTGATAAAAAGCCAATTTCTTCCCGCAGGCTTCGCGGTTGATAGCCGCTCATTTCGCGCTAATGTCGCCAAGACTACTACCCAGCACACGCAAAAACGCCCTACGACAATTGTAGCGCGTTTTTACTAAAATCCCAAGAGATTATTTAATTTCCAGACCACCCAAGACGCATTCACCCTTTAGGTAGATCGTCTTTTTGGCGGAAGACTTCGGCGCAGTTTTATTCTCACTGCCACCCAAAACACCACGCACCTCATTTTTGACAATCACGTCGTCAGGCAAACTAATACTGGCGCCGCCACAAAAGGTAAAGACGTCGATGACTGCACCATCCTTGATCTTCGCCTGGCGCAAATCCAAATCTACGCCGCCAAATACCGCTGTCACCGAGCCGCCAGTATAATCGCCTTTCACCCGCGATTCTTCACCGTAAAAAATTGCAACTTTTTCACTATCACCATCATCAGCCACCCGCTTTTTAGGCTGCCGACGGCCTGAACCAATACCAAACACGACCGACAAACCAATAGCAATCAGTATTACCGGCCAGAATGATTTCCACGTACCAATATTAATTACACCATAAGCACTCAGCCCGATCAACACGCCAACAGCTATCAATAACAGCCCCCACACCCAGTCTATCGGTCTGCGATAACTGAATAATAGTATCAATAAGCCAGCAAAGGCCCAAAAAGCACCCCAAAACAGGGGCCAGCTATTAAAGGTAATAACTCCGAGATTCCGCAGCAGCAAAATCCCGCCGAGCGACACAATGGTAACACCCAAAAACGCTCTAATGAGAAAATTTTTCTTCATATGCCCAGTATACGGATACCAGCTCCATTATTCAATACGCCTACTCTTAATTTATGCAAATAGCTCACGCCCAAATGTTGCTAAAATAACAACAACGATCACAACGGTCACTAGCGCCAACAGGAACGTGTCAAATCCCCGGTCGACAAATTTTCTCATACGCCTACCGCCAACCATCCTAGTCACCACATTATATCTAGTCAGTCCGTAACAGACCAGCAGCATACCCGCATCCAGCGTCAAACACCACGGACACAACGCACCAATCTCAACATAACTCATATAAAACATCCAACCAGCAAACAGAAGGCCCGCCACCGCGCCAAGCTGCGCGCCCCACATAAACCACTTCGGAAACTTCGTGCCCGCTAGCAGCGCCACCGCAATTGTCACCATCACCGGCAGCGTCATCATACCAATAAAACTATTAGGAAAGCCGAGTAGTGTCGCCGACCAATGGTTTGCCACCGCCGAACAGCTTATCACCGAATTCAAGTCGCAGTTCAATGCAGCATGCGAATTTTTAGCAAGCGTCAGCGCCTCGATCGACAGTACAAATGAGGCCAACAAACCCAAACTGCTGCCGAGCAGCAGCGCTAATGCTGCGAACTGCCGGCGTTTTGAATCTTTGTTCGAGAGCCACTTACGCAGCATGTCAAACATAAAAACTCACCTCACTAATCGTCGGTAGCGGTAATCCGCGCCACATGTTCTGCATCTGGCTATCAGCGCTCAGCGCGATAACAGTCGGGTATTCAACGATGTCGTATGTCCGGCAAAAATCGCTGCCCTCAGCCGAATCTGGGTCAAGCTCTTCAATCGTGTGCCCCGTCTGCCGACTAAAGTCATGCAGAAAACTAGTGACTTGGCGCGCGTAATCACTTTCCGCCCGGTATACGACAACGACTCGCATTATTCTTGTCCTTTCTGGCGACGCTGTTCCAATATCTTGACGAAATCATCCAGCGTTTCAAACTTCTGAAACACGCTGGCAAAACGTACATACGCCACCTCGTTACGCTTCGCTAATTCATCCAGTACAAACTCGCCGATCTGCCGCGACGGCACTTCTGAGGCGCCCAGCGCATACAATTTATCTTCAACCGCCGTGATAATCGACTCAACTTCCTCGTCGGACTTGAGGAATTTACCAACCGACTGGCGCACCGCATGCGCGAGCTTAACTCGATCAAACAGTTCACGACTACCATTTTTCTTGATCACAATGAGGTTTGGCTTTTCCACGCGTTCATACGTAGTGAAACGCCGTCCATCCGGCGTCTCGCGGCGGCGGCGAATCGCCACACCATCAGAAACCTCTCGCGACTCGATCACGCGGCTATCACCAATGTTAAATCCGCTCATTTATTCCTCCTTGTTCTTTTTGCGGCGGCGAAGGAAGGCTGGCGTATCATCTTCGTCCGCTTCATCCTCAGCTGGCTGATCCCAGATGTTGTTTTCCTGCTCAGACGTAAAGTCCGTCGCTCCGCTCTGCTCACTGAGCTCCAGATCAATCCCTTCAACCACCTCATCATCAACTTCAGTCTCTGATTCATGCGACGCTTCACTCGTCAAACTCACCTCGTGATCATGATAGGTCTCACTATCAAACCCAGTGGCGATAACCGTGATGATCACCTCGTCTTCGAGCTCTGGCTTGAGCGTTGCTCCAAAGATAATATTGGCATCAGGGCTGACCGCGCTGGTAATTACCTCAGCCGCCTCCTGAATCTCTGCCATGCTCATGTCATAGCCACCGGTCACGTTAAACAACACGCCCTTTGCACCGTCAATCGACACCTCGATCAGCGGACTCTCGATCGCTTGCTGAGCGGCCTGCACCGCCCGATTCTCGCCATCAGCCCGACCGATCCCCATCAGCGCCGAACCAGCCCGACTCATCACCGCCTTGACGTCAGCAAAGTCGAGATTAATCAAACCATGCTCGGTAATCAGCTCAGAAATACCCTGCACACCTTGGCGCAGCACGTCATCAGCAATCTTGAACGTCTCGAGCAGCGGCGTCCGCCGATCAATCGTCTGCAGCAATCGGTCATTCGGAATAGTAATCAAAGTATCAACCTGTCGGCCCAAGTGAGTAATTGCCCAATCAGCATTCACTCGACGCTTTTCGCCTTCAAAACTAAATGGTCGCGTCGCCACACCAACCACCAAGATGTCCATCTCGCGAGCAATTTCCGCCACGATATGCCCAGCGCCCGATCCAGTGCCACCACCAGCACCAATCGTCACAAACACCATGTCCGCACCCTCGAGTGCCTGGCGAATCTCCTCGCGCGACTCATTGGCTGCCGCCTCACCAACCATCGGATCAGCACCGGCACCCAGCCCATTAGTCGTGGTGTGCCCGAGATGAATCTTGACATCCGCCTTGGAATTATGCAATGCCTGAGCATCAGTGTTCATGGCGATAAACTGCACGCCAGCGAGCCCCGCATCTTTCATCCGATTGATGGCCGAACCACCAGCTCCACCGACACCGACAACTTTGATACTGGCAAACGTTTGAACTTCACTTGGTGTAATCTGCGGCATTTTCCTCTCCCTATCTTTCTCTTATCAAGTATACCATCTTTGTCTACTAGCTCCTACTTAAACCTCGCTAGTAATCGACTAATCATCCCGCCGGCTTTCTTGGTCACCGAACCTACCTTGCTATGCGTCTGCTCGGCCCGCTCAGCCCCTGCCCCGTCAATGAGCATCAGGCCAATTGCCGCCGCAAACTCCGGCCCATTCGCCTCGTCGCTCACGCCTGCATATCCTGCCGGCACACCTAGTTTAGCCGCCACGCCGAGGCTATTTTTCGCAAATTCGACCAGATCCTTGACCTTAGCGCCGCCACCAACCAGCACCACACCGCTCGGCAGCCGTCCAATGCCGCCGGCCCGCTTCAATTCTTTGGCGACTAGCTCGAAAATCTCCTCGTAGCGCGCCTCGACAATCTCATCAATCTCGCTTTGTTCAAATGTGTACACCTGTTTGTCATGCTTGGTATCAACGCGACCAGCCTTGCCGCCGCCCAGCCGGGCATGCGCCAATTTGACTGCCTCAGCGATCTCCGGGTCAGTCTTTAGCCCAATCGCCACATCATTTGTCACATTCTGCGCTCCCATCGGGATCACCGCCACATGCTGCAAATCGCCCTCTTCAAACACGGCCACACCGGTCGTGCTACCACCAATGTCGATAACCGCCACTCCGTTCTCAATCTGCGACTCGCTGAGCACCGCTCGCGCCGCTGCCAACACGCTCGGTGTTAGGCTCGAGGCAGTGACATTGGCCATCTCGGCCGAGCGGCGTAAATTCGCCACATACGGCGTCAGACCCGAGACCACATTAGCCCGCAGCTCCAGGCGCGTCCCGCTCATCCCCACCGGATCCTTGATGTTATCCTGTCCGTCCAGCCGATAGGCATGCGGCACAATCTCCAAAATCTCTCGATTAGCCGGCACCTTCCCGGTCGTCGCCACTTCTTCAATCCGCAGCACATCCTCGTCCGTCACTTCACCGCCACTCATCCCCACCGCGATCATACCATCAGCTTTGGTGCTCAAGATATGCGACCCATTGACGCTCAGCGCCGCTGCATTAATATGATGACCGCTCATGCGTTCGGCCGCCTCGAGCGCCTTGTCAATCGCCGCCGCCGGCCCCGTCAAGTTCGATACCGCACCCTTACGCATGCCGCTATTTTCACTCACGCCGACACCAACAATGTTTGGCAGCCCCGACTCCCCGATATGTCCGACCACGCAGCGCACGGTCTTCGTACCAACATCAATTCCTACCACATATCGAGATTGTTCTTGCATATGCTTAGTATACCAGATAGCCTAGAGCGTCGTCAAAATCTCCGCACCCGTCTCGGTGATCAGCACGGTATGTTCAAAATGTGCACCCAAACTGCCGTCTTTCATGCTAATCGTCCAGCCGTCATCCTCAGTCACAATTTTCTCGCCGCCGAGGCTGGCCATCGGCTCGATGGCAATCGTGTCGCCTGCGTGCAGCACTGGCCCGGTACCGCGTCGGCCATAATTTGGAATCTCTGGACTCATGTGCATTTCCAGCCCCACACCGTGGCCAACCAGCTCGCGAATGATACCCAATTTAGCCTTCTTCAATACCGCTTCCACGCCAGCCGAAATATCGCCAACGCGCGTTCCCTCACCGGAAATCGCATCAATTCCCGCATACAAACTTTGCTCTGTCGCGTGCAGCAAATGCTTCTTAGCGCCGCGCGGCTCTTTGTCAATCACCATAGTAAACGCGCTATCGGTCTTCATGTCGCGGTAGCCAATCACCAGGTCAAAGCTCACTACATCGCCCTTCTCAAACACATAGTCTGTCGGAAATGAGTGCACCAATTGCTCATTAGTCGACACGCAAATCACCCCTGGGAATTTCACCTCATCCGTCAAATACGTCGCCTCCGCACCAAAATCCTTGATTCGCCCGGCCACAAACTCATTGACATCCAATTCACTCATACCAGCCGTTACCCGCTGGCGCAACTCGTCATAAATCGTCGCCAACATCCGCCCGCATTCGCGCATATCCTTCATCTGCTGCGGCGTTTTCTCACCCGTAATTAAAGTTGGCATGCGTACGCCACCTCTTCATAAATCCGGTCATGTACTTCACCAGCCGTCCCGACGCCGTCAAGATGGACAATCCTAACGCCTGCCTCAGCAAAAATCCCCAACACCGGATACATTTTTTGCCGATAAATCGTCATTCGCCGGGCAATCGCCTCTGGCGTATCCTCCAACCGGCCACGCTTTTCTAGCCGCCGCATAATTTCCGCCTCCGGCACTTCCAGTGAAATCACCGTATCAATCTTCTCACTCATCCGTGCCATATACTCATCCAGCCATGCCGCCTGTTCTTTCGTCCGCGGAAAGCCATCCACAATGATATTTGGATATTTTTTATCGCGCGCATCCTGCACCGCCTGCTCAAACACTTGGTAAATCAACGCATCGCTCACCAGCTCGCCCGAGCGTAAAATATCAATCACCGCCGGATCATTACTTCGGCGCAACATCTCGCCGGTCGATAGCCATTTCCAACCCTGGCGCGCTGCCAACATCTGCCCCTGCATACTTTTACCAGCCCCCGGCGGCCCAAACAATAAGATCATCCTTTGCTCCTTTTTCTGTGTTGTTATTGTTTTGCTAGCGTTTCTTTGGTAATTTTCGCAATCAAGGCGCCGTCAGCCGCATTGCCAGCCTTAGCCTTCACCGCACCGATCACCTGACCCATCTGCTGCATCGTCGCACCCAAATCAGCAACCGCTGCCTCGACCATTGCCCGAATCTCATCTTCGCTCAGCTGTTTAGGCAAAAATTCCTGTAAAATTGCTGCCTCTTGCTCCTCCGGCTCGGCTAGTTCTGCCCGGCCATTTGCCCGGTATAACTCGGCACTTTCTTTGCGCTTTTTAACTTCGCGGGCAACTACCCTCTCGACTTCTGCATCATTTAGACCTTCATCGCGCTTACCGAGCGATACCTCCTCATTAAGGATTGCCGCCTTCAAGCTACGCAGGACGTCACCCCGAAAACGATGCCGCCCTAGAAGAGCGGCTTTCATCTCATCAGCAATACGCGCTTTGAGCGCCGACATTAACGCGTTGCCCCCATGCGCATCCTGGCTGTTTTCTCGGCCCGGCGCTCGCGGCGAATAATCGCTTTCTTGCGGCGCTCAACCTTGGAAATCGGCTTGGCAAATCGCATCACCGACTTTGCCCGCGCAAGGACACCGCTCTGCAGCACCTTGCGATTAAAGCGACGAATCACATTCTCGTTCGCTTCCTTCTGATCTTTACGTGTTACTTGTACCATACTTCCTGCATTATAACAGATGAGAAAATATTTGACAAATTAGCATCTAAGATCGGTTAGACTGAGCACGAAAAGACGCCACCCGATATTTATCCATGCGGCGTCCGGCAACTATATTTTAGCCCAGCCAACTAAAGCTACTCTTCTCCAGCGGTTTGGCTATCTTTTTTGTATGTTGCCTCAAACGCACCTCTTTCAATAATATATCTCTCTTTTTTACCATCACTGTTCTCAATTTGACTTTCTACAATTATGCAATTAGCCCCACCTGTCTGTCTACCACCCCACGGCGCATCAATGACAATCTCTTTACCCTCTGGGTTCTCCATGCACTTCACAACATTTTTAGGCAAATACTTGCCATTAGCGGCTACACCATTCTCTTCCGTAAGTGGCTCATAGAGGTTACGAAAATCTTCGGCATTTATGACATAACGCTCGCCTTTCTTGCCCGTAACGATTGCATCACCAGGATTCGCTGTATTAACCGTCTCAACTCGCTCTGTTCCGTCTTCTTCTGTGATAACTGTTTCTACCTTCTGAGTGGTTTCTGAAATCTCAACCTCAATAGCCTTATTGGGATCTTTGATCTTACTGTAAGTCTCTTCTACTTTAGAAAAATCTAATGTAGATAGGTCCAGATAAACTGGTCCATCCTCCCTACCGATCTCGGCCCAATTAGCAGCGTTTGGATTTGGACTTCCATTGCCATTATGTTCATAACTTTGTGTCATGTTTGTTTCCTTCTTGCATTTAGCAATTTTATATTATGAGTTCATGCTACTCTCTTTTTTGTGATTTGTCAAGTTACTGACATTGCCCGAAGGGGATACACGGCCTCAATGCATAACGTCGTTGCTAATTTAACAACAAAAAACTGCTGCGCCCAAGCAACTGGTGATCACCCTCAAACAAAAGTTGTAATTACCACATCAATCCAACAAAGCCATGTGAACGAGCCGCCCCTCAACCGTCCGCACCCCCTGCCATTCGTTGATAGTTGGCTGAAACCACGCTACCACCTCGTCGCCTGGCTCGCAGAAAAACGCCTCGGGCGCATTGAACGCCAGCATTTGCAGCGCCTTGCCATTTTGGTCGCGCAAAGTCAGTTTAACGTGCTGCCCATCCGCGCCCATCCGTCGCGCGCTCAACACGCTCGCTGTAGTGATTTTTACTACAGGCTCGGGATTACCATTACCAAATGGCTCCATTCTTGCCAGATTCTCTACTAATTCCTCATCAATTTCCGAAAAATCAGCAATTTCCACGTCGGCTCGCGGCAGCAAATATCGCTCTTGGTTTGTTAGTTGCAGCGAATCATAAAAATCATTCACGCGACGACGAAAATCACCAATCTTTTCAGTCGCCAGCGTCACGCCAGCAGCCGCCCCATGCCCGCCGCCTTTGATGATAATGTCGTCCGCCGCCCGCACTGCATCCGCCGCTGAAAAATCACCGAAACTACGCGCCGAGCCAGTCGCCTCCTCACCGCGTTCGCCAATGATAAACACTGGCTTGTTATATTTCTCCACCAGTTTCGACGCCACGATGCCGATAACGCCGTGATTCCAGCCGTCGCTACTGACTACCAGCACCCGGTCATTCGCCAATTCCTCGGCTTGCACGCATGCTTCCTCAAAAATCGCGTCCTGAATACCGCGCCGCTTAGCATTTAATTCCTCCAACTTCTCGCTCGCCTCCAGTGCCGCCAGCCCATCGTGCGCCACCAGCATGTCCAACGCGTGCTGCGCCGTCTCCAGCCGGCCCGCTGCATTCATTCGCGGACCCAAACCAAACCCCAAATGCCTGGCATTGACCTGCTCCGGCTCAATACCCGCCACCGCCATCAACGCTTTCAATCCTGGACGTTGTTGTTTTTTCAACACTTCTAAGCCCCAATAGACATTCGCTCGATTTTCATCAGCCAACGTCACGATATCGCACACCGTCCCTAGCGCCACCAAATCGAGCAGCCATTTTTCATAGCCATCAGGCAGCCCGTCCAATTCAGTCTGCAGCGCCTGCACCAACTTAAACGCCACGCCCGCACCACACAAATCACGAAATGGATAAGTATGTCCTGGAAACTTCGGATTCACCGCTGCCACACTCGGCGGCGGAGTCTCAGCAACATTATGATGATCGGTCACCACCGTATCAATCCCCAAGCTAGCGGCATATGCAATCTCCGCATGGCACAAACTACCGGTATCTACCGTCACGATCAAATCCGCCCCCATGTCGCATACCTTGTCCACCGCGCCCATGGTCATACCATAACCTTCAACAAACCGGTTCGGGATGAAAGCGTCAACGCCCTCAAAACCAAACTTACCAAACGCATCCAGCAGCAGCGCCGTGGCGCTCAGTCCGTCAATGTCATAATCACCGTAAATGACGATTTTTTCGCCCTGCTTCTGCGCTTGTTTCAGCCGCGCCACCGCCTTATGCATGTCCGGCAGCAAAAATGGATCATGTTTCACCGCTGCATAATCCGGCTGCAAAAAAGCCTCGCGTGCTGACCGCGTCGCGAGACCCCGCGCCGTCAAAATCCGCTCAAATAAGGTCATCAATCTCTATCAACCGAGCCGCGCTTCGGCCGGGCCGCATGTTGCTGCGACTTAATCACCATACTCTGTAATTCCTTGAAAATCGGGAACTGCTTGTTCGTAAAGTATGCCCGCGAATTACCCTGCTTCTCGCTCCTCAAGAAGCCAACTTTTTCCAGCCGCTTGAGCTCGCGCTGAATGTTACCGGGATCTTCCTTAATCAGCTTCGCTAGGCCACGTACGTGCGTATGAAAATCAGGATACTTGGCATACACAACTACGATTTTGCGTCTCACTCGTGATGTAATAAAAATGTCAAGCATTCTCTCCCCATATTCCCTTTCGCTACCACTCAGTGTATCACAATTTTACAACACCCGACAAGCTTTTTCGACAATTATACGCCCTACACCCTCAGCATACGTGCTTACACCCTAAAACGCTCATGATTATATTCAACCAGCCAGCGCGGTATAATAAAGCAAGACATGTACTACTATTTAGTATCACCGATCAAGATCATTCGTGCCGATGCGCATTCGTTTACCTATGCACACCCCGAGCGGCTGCCAGTCGGTGCGCTGGTCGTTATAGAAGTTGGCTCAGCTCAGTGCGTCGGCATCATTATGTCGGCAGTCGTCAAGCCCGAGTTTACGGTTAAAGAAATTGTCCAGATTTTAGATGACGCTCCCGTGCCGCTACCGCTCATCCAGACGGCTCTGTGGATGAGCAGCTATTATCATACGCATCTCGCAACCGTCTGGCAAACCATCCTGCCACGCGGTTTAACGAAGAAGCGCCGCCACATACCCGCACGCGCCGCCAGTCCGCAGGCCTCACAACCACCGACAACAGCACTCACGCCCGACCAGAGGGCCGCCATCACCGCCATTGACGACATGCTCCCTGGTAGCGCGCTGCTACATGGCGTGACCGGATCTGGCAAGACGCGTGTCTATATTGAACTCGCCCGGCGGCTGATGGACGAGGGCTTGTCGTCAATTATTTTGGTGCCAGAAATCGCCCTCACCTCACAGCTCGTTACCGAATTTGCGAGGTATTTCGACAATATCGTCCTCACCCACTCGCGCCAGACCGAAGCCGAGCGGCACGTGACTTGGCAACATGTTATCAATTCACGCGACCCACTCATCGTCATTGGCCCTCGATCAGCCCTGTTCATGCCCGTCCAGCAACTGGGCCTCATCGTCATTGATGAATGTCACGAACCCAGCTTCAAGCAGGAGCAATCGCCCCGCTACTCAGCGCTGCGCACTGCGGCCATTCTCGCTCGCCAGCACGAAGCCAAGCTCGTTCTCGGCAGCGCCACCCCTACGATCAGCGATTATTTTCTGGCAAAAACCGCTGGCCGGCCCATCATAACCATGCCCACACCCGCCCGTTCAGACGCCGTTAAACCGCGCGTCTCGCTGATCGACATGACCAAGCGTACGAACTTTACTCAGCATTTCTTTCTCTCTGATCAACTACTCACGGCTATCACTGGCTCGCTGAATGATGGTAATCAAGCCCTCGTTTTTCACAATCGCCGCGGCACCGCCGCTATCACCCTATGCGAACAATGCGGCTGGAACGCCGGCTGTCCGCGCTGTTTTGTGCCACTCACCCTCCACGCCGACCAGCACCAGCTCCTCTGTCATATCTGCGGCTTCAGGGCGTCCGTCCCTACCAGCTGTCCCGAGTGTCATCATGCCGATATCATTCATAAAGGCCTCGGCACCAAGCGCATCGAAGCGGAATTACGCAAGCTCTTTCCCACAAGCACCATCGCCCGCTTTGATGCCGACACGACCGCCGACGATGCGGCCGACAAGCGCTACGACGAGCTCAAAAACGGTTCAATTGACATCATCATCGGCACCCAAGTGATCGCCAAGGGCCTCGACCTACCGCACCTACGCACTGTTGGTGTCGTCCAAGCCGACGCCGGGTTGACATTGCCTGACTTTTCCTCAAGCGAGCGCACCTTCCAGCTGCTGGCCCAAGTCGTTGGCCGCGTTGGCCGCTCTCATCACGCCACCGACGTCATCATCCAAACCTTTCAGCCAGACCATCCCGCCATCCGCGATGGGCTTGCCCAAAACTACACTGATTTTTACGCCCGCACTATCGCTCGGCGACGCGCCACCGACTTTCCGCCATTTACCTATCTACTCAAATTAACCTGCGTCTATAAAACCGAAGCCGCCGCCATCCGCAACGCCAAAAAGCTCGCCCAGACACTGCAGGCGGCCGCCCCGACCGACGTCCGCATCCTTGGCCCAACACCGGCATTTTATGAGCGCGTCCGCGACACGTACCGCTGGCAGCTCATTCTCAAAAGCCCGCGCCGCAGCGACCTCGTCAGTCTCCTTGACCTCGTGCCACCGGCTCATTGGCAGGCTGAGCTCGACCCGACCAGCCTCCTCTAACCACCTGTGCTATAATAATCACAATGACTAAAGACGATATTATTGCCCTACCAAATCCGCATCTCCGCCAAAAATCAGCTAAAATTCACGTCATCACCGACGAGGTGCGCCAGTTATCAGCCAATATGATCGCGGCCGCTCTTGACTGGGAAGATTCTCGTCCCCACGAGATCAGCGCTGCCCTCGCCGCCATCCAGGTTGATCATCTCGAGCGCATCATCATCGTCCGCAGCGACTTTGACGACAAAGCTACTCGCGAATTCACCACCCTGATCAATCCTGAAATTGTCAAATACGAGGGAGAAATTGTCGCCGATTTCGAAGGCTGCCTCAGCGTCAAGCACGTCTACGGCAAAGTTCCCCGCCATTCTAAAATCCGCGTCAAGGCTCTTGACCTCGACGGCAACGAGATTCGCCTCAAGGCCGAAGGCTTCCTCGCCCGTGTTATCCAGCACGAGATCGATCACACCAACGGCGTCGTCTTTATCGACCATATCCGCGACCAACACGACGCTTTTTACACGCTTGATGATTCTGGTGAATTACAGCCGCTTGATTACGAAGCCGACATCAAAGATAATGCTCAGCTGTGGGGCTAACATGCCACCAATCATCTTTTTCGGCACCGAAGCGTACAGTCTGATTACCCTTAAAGCACTCTACGAGGCAGGTTTTCCCATTCGCGCCGTCATCACCAAACCCGATATGCGTAGTGGCCGCGGCCATAAGCTTACCGAGCCACCAGTCAAAACCTTTGCCCGCCAACATGGCATCCTCGTCTGGCAGCCCAACAAACTCCGTGACCTAATCCCCGATATCACTGCCCTCCAGCCTGTCGCCGGCGTCCTCGTCGCTTACGGCAAAATCATCCCCCAGTCAATCATCGACCTCTTCACTCCCGGCATTATCAATCTCCACCCTTCACTACTGCCAACATGGCGTGGCCCTTCACCGATCGAGGCGGCCATTGCACACCAAGACTCAGAAACCGGCATCTCCATTATGCAACTTGACGCCCAGATGGACGCTGGCCCAATTTACACCCAACACCGTCACCCGCTCACCGGCACTGAAACCAAACCACAGCTGTATGATGAGCTGTTTGCTGCCGGCAGCGACCTGCTCGTGCGCACGCTGCCAAGCATCCTTACCGGTACGCTTCAGCCGACCCCGCAAAACGACGCCGATGCCACGTATTGCCAGCTGCTTTCCAAGGATATGTCACTCATTGATCCTGCCACCATGACCGCCGCAGCCGCCGATGCCCATGTGCGGGCGTATCTCGGCTTTCCACGTAGTCGTCTGCGCATTCATGACCGTGAACTCATTATCACTAAAACTCGCGCCTCAGACGCCCCAGCATCGCCGCTGAGCGTCAAGTGCTGTGACGGACGATACGTAACCATCCTCGAACTGATCGCCCCAAGCGGTAAACAAATGACCGCAGAGGCGTTTCTCCGCGGCCATCAAGGCTAAGTTCATGGGCTATAAGGTAGCTAAAAGTCGTTCTAAGCTTGCCCCGGCGCCGAGGATGCACCCATGCCGCCTAAAATAGCCTCGCGGTTAGTTATGATCTCCTTCTTCAGTTCGTCCATTGTCGCCGCTACCACATCGCGATAATCAGGCCGATTTACCTCTAGCCACTTCGTCGCCGCAAACTCGTCTTTTAGACCCGGATTATTCGGATCAGCCTTAGTTGCCTGCACCAACCGCTGAAACATCGGCTCCTGCTGGTAATTTGGCGCATATTTGGCGAGAAACTCATCTACCGCGCCCGGCGCCTTGTCGATAATGTTCGCAAACTCATCCAGCTGCGCGTCGCTCATCCCCTGACTCAACCGCTCGCCGACCCGTAGCTCCAACTCGCTATAAATATGCTGTAAAAACGGCTTCTTCTGCTCATCCGGCAGTTGGTCTAGTCCTAATTCTTTCAAAAAATTATCATCTAGTTGGAACATATCGTCTCCTTTGCTTCACTGCTCTTCATTCTATTATATCAATTCTTCATATTTATACCAACTTACTAGCGATTGCAGCCAAGAGACCCGACCCATAGCCGCTAAAGATCTCACTCGATATGCCCACCTCTCTACAAAACCTGCGCTTTTGCCCTGCGGCACTCTCACCTCTTTCCTGCGTTTGTTTTATTTGTTAGATAGCTCGTTATTATACGGCTCATTAATGCCGTACCGGATGGCCCCCCAGCCAAATATCTTCCTTATACTGGCTACTCCCTTTTTTTCCGAGCCATTTTTCAACTCAAGGTCACTCCCCTGTTGCTTCTGCTTTGGGTCATCGCCTTCTCGCCCTGGATCTAGTTTGGCTGCTTCACCATCTCTATCAACAGTCAGGCGCGGTGGCTTATTATTCTGCCACCATGCAAACTCATCAAGTAACTTCTTTTCTTTTGATAGATGAAACTTTCTCACTTGCTCTGACAAGGAGGGCTTGTCAAGTTTCTCCTCCGCCTCCTCGAGGGCAGTAATAATATCACGCACTTTACTGAACCACGAGATCAGATCATATTTAGAGGCATCTTCTTCATAGCTATTCAGAAATTCTTTATGCTTTTCATACTCCTGCTCGTAAGCCTCTCTCAGTTTCTTGACCTCGGCAACTGTTGTCAAGCGATTCTCTCTAGCACTATCATTCAAAGATACTTCTGGCTTCACAGCGCTAGACCGTCGTGATTGCTCACTATTATCCGGTCCGCCTGAAGCACCGCCGCCAAATATATCAAGCTGCTTATTAATCTTATCAATCATACCGTCTACTATTCCAATACGATGTAGCAGCCGACGCCCCTTTTCACTTTTCTTATCTTTAAGATCATCATACTCTTTCTGCAAAGCACGTCGCCGGGCCTCTAATCGACCGCGGTGATCCTTCAGCATCTTGATTCTCTGCTCCTCCTCGGATGGCTCACCTGCGCTCTCCGGCCCGCCTTGACCACCGCCGCTCTCACTGGTCGCCGGTGCTGGTCGTTCGCCAGCTTTCAATGGATCAGTAGCCGAACTGTCGAGAGCGTCGTTTAGACCCTTCATCAGCTGTCGCACTTCACGCATCAGTGCAGCTTTGCTTACGGGATCAATATTTGGGTTGCTAATAACTGCTTGCGCGTCGCGCATAAAGCCAACGGCTTCATTCATCAACTCTTTTTTTCCAGACCCTTCCCCTTCACTACCTGAAGCCCCCTCTGGCCCCCGCACCGGCCTCACTGGAGCTGTTGGCACGGTCTGGGTTGGCTCGAACTGTGCTGCTGGTGCAGACTCTGGGGCTTGAGGTGTAGCTGGGAAAGAAAGGGTTCGCCGGCTGGCTGCTTTGGTGGCTTTTTCTTTAGCGACATTTTCGGCGTTATCCATGATCTTAGTAAGCTGACGGATACGTTGGTCGATGGCTTCTTGGCTCAGATCGTAGGTTTCGGCTCGTTCAATGAGTCTTTGGAGGATCTCGTCTTGGAGATCATCAGCCATGGTCTTGTCGCCACGAGCAAGGGCTTCTCCGGCAGCGGTTGCGAGGTCAGTGAGACTCGTGGCCTCACGCTCACGGCGTGCTTCGTTGAGGGTTCGGTCGTAGAGGTCTTCTTCGGGTGGAAGTAGGTTGCCATTTGGATCTTTGCCGTATTCGTCGGGGCGTTGGTTGAGGTAGGCTTCCAAGTCATCTTGTGCGAGTTGAGCTTCTTCCAGTTGCTTTCGTCGGGCTGGGTCAAAGAGTGCTTTGGCGTCGAGATTGTAGGCGTCAAGTTTTCCCATAAAGCGAGGGTCTGAGTCTACGTCTAGGGTATATGACGAGGAGGTTGCGGCCTCTGGGCCGAGAGACTCAGGGGAGGATGTTGGCAAGCGGTTTGGGTTTTGAGGCATTGTGGTGGTTCCTTTCTGGGGGGATACGATGGTCGGCATTTTTGCTACCGACTAGCTTATGTTTTGAATGGTAGCAGATTTAGGGGGGGAAAGTCAATAGATTGCTGCCCGTCGGACAGAAATATGATAGATATTGTCCTACAGCGTCTTCTTCACCAACTCCCGCGTAAAGAACTCCAGCGTGTCACCTTCCTCGACAACAACTTTTCGCGTAGTTTTGAGGCTGAGCCCGCACATTTCACCTTCAAACACTTCTTTGGCTTCCTGATGTTGACGCTGAACGGATGATACTTCAACCTCGGCGATGTGCTCATCGCCGCGCTTCAGACGTGCCAACAGACCCTTATAAACCTTACCCGTCATCATTTCACCACCAGCGATCACCTCTTCGCGCACCGTTCGGAACACGCCCTTAACACTCAGCTGGCCGACCTCGGTCTCGACGACCTCTGGGGCCAGCAGTGCTTCCATGGATTGCTTGGCATTATCAAGTAGTTCATAAATCACTCGATACAGCCGCACCTCAACGTGCTCACGCGCCGCCAGACGCTTCACTGCCGGCGGCAACTCGACATTAAAACCATAAATGACTGTGTTTTCGCCAACCGCCAGGTGAATGTCATTTTCTGAAATATTACCAACCCCGCTACCGATGACATGTAGATCCACCAAGCCGCCCGTATCAATCAATTTCAGACTATCAATTACTGATGTTAATGACCCCTGAACATCAGCCTTGATGAGAACATTGAACGACTCAGCGTCATGCTGCTGACTCATCATTTTCAAAATATCCGAGCTGGTGACATTGGTGCTGGCAGCCATTTTTTCCTGCTCTAAGCGCGCCGCCTGCGCCAAATGCCGTGCTTCTTTCTCGTTTTTGGCCAACCGAAAACTATCCCCAAACTGCGGCAGCTCCTTAAATCCAGTTACATTAACCGGTGTGCTTGGGCCCGCCATTTTCATTGTCTGACCACGAAAGTCCGACATTGTCCGTACTCGACCGTACGCCATACCAGCCACTAGATAATGCGCTGGTTTCAGCTGACCGTGCTCAACGAGTAGCCCGACCACTGCGCCGCGCCCGATTTCCATATGCGCCTCAATCACCAACCCCTCCGCCGGAACGTCCTCATCCGCCCGCAGATCTTCCATATCTGCCACCAGTAGCACCATATCCAGCAACTTATCCAAATTCTGACCGGTCTTGGCACTAACTTCCACCATCACCGTATCGCCGCCCCACTCCTCAGGATTAAGGCTGTGTTCAGATGCCAGCTGCGTTTTTACCAGCTGCGGGTTGGCGGTATCTTTATCAATTTTGTTGATCGCCACCACAATTTTGGCATTAGCCGAACGAGCAAATCGAATCGCCTCGACTGTCTGCGGCTTGACACCGTCGTCCGCCGCCACCACGATGATCACCACATCGGTCAGCACCGCGCCGTGCTGCCGCAATGCTGCAAATGCCTCGTGCCCCGGCGTATCCAGCAGCGTAATCATCCGCCCATTATGCTTCGTTTGATAGGCGCTAATGTGCTGCGTAATGCCACCGGCCTCGCCTGCGGCGGTCTTGTTACCCAAGACGGCATCCAGCAAGCTCGTCTTGCCGTGATCAACATGCCCCATCACCGCCACAATCGGTGGACGCGGCACTGCCCGTTCCGACAGCGTATGCTCCACACGCGTATGACCAACGGCCGCTTCCTTTTTCTTGAGCGTAACCTCAAGGCCCAGCTCTTCAACGATGATCGACGCCGTCTCAAAGTCCAGTCGCTGATTAATCGTCGCCGCGATACCATTCTTAAACAGCTCGCCGATGAGCGTCGTGACCGGTAGGTTCAAGGTGGTAGCGAGCTCTCCGACGGTTACTGAATCTGCAATTGCGACAATCTTTTCTGTCATCTGCTCGTGCTCCTTTCATCGCCCGCGTGACACCTCGGCGAACTGTTTACATTACTCTTTTTCTATAGGCTATTTTTTCTTGCCGCCAGCCAGCGACAGTGAAATCTTGCGATTATCTTTATCAATTTCGAGCACGGTAAAGGTCTTGCGCTCATTTAATGTAAAGACTTTCTCTGGGTCAGTCCCATCGCCACCCAGCTCCGAAACGTGAACGAGAGCCTCAACAGCTGGACTTAGCTGCACAAACGCACCAAACGGCGTAATCCGTGTGACTGTGCCTTCGACGTCCTCACCTGGCTTAAATTGTTCTACCTCATCGAGCCATGGGTCTTTCGTCAGCTGCTTCATACTCAAGCTGAGGCGCTCCTTGTCGATAGCGATAATCTTCGCCTCCACGGTCTGGCCAACCTTGACGTAATCGCTCGGATTGTTGACCCGCTCCCAGCTAATTTCTGAGATGTGAATCAGTCCCTCAATTCCCTCAACATTCACAAATACGCCAAAGTCCACCACGCCAGTCACGATACCCTTGACAGTATCACCAACCGACAACTTCTCAAACCGCTCCGCCAGGCCTTCTTTGATGGCCTCCTTTTCGGAAAAGATGAGCTTGTTCGCCTTGCGATCAGCGTCCAAAATCCGGACGCGAATTTCCTTGTTCACCAGCGTATTCAGCCGCTGCAAGATCTCATCCTTATCGCTTGAACCAACTCGCGGGTAATGCTCAGCCGATAGCTGCGATACCGGCAAGAAACCGCGCACCCCTTCATATTCAGCCAATAGACCGCCACGATTGGCGTCATACGGCGTCACTGTTACAATTTCACCGCTTTCCAATTTGGCGGCGACCTCGTCCCAACCACGATCGCGCGCCGCTTTACGCATACTGAGCAGTGAGTAACCGTTGTCCAGCTCAACCTCGACAACACTCGCAGTTACCTCGTCGCCTTCTGCATAATTGTTCGACATACTTACCTCACGGCGCGGCACCAAGCCAACGCCCAAAGGCCCCAGATCAATCAGAACTTCGTGTTTCTTTATTGATAAAATAGTTCCGTGCACAACCTCGCCTGCGGTTAGTTGCTTCACGGAGTCGCTCGCCTGAGCAAGCAGATCGTCCATGGTCAATGGATTTGCCATACGTCCAAATAGACTCCTGTATTACGTTAATATTCTTATCCAAGCGGCCTGCCAAAACAGCTACCTCTTGGGGATCTCGTTTTATTATATCGTAGATAGTGCCCCGAGTAAAGAGAAGGAAGCTAAACTACCAACATTGACCGACGATACGCAAAGCCCGCAGCCACAATTAGCCCCAGCACAAAGCCAACTGCCAACGAGTCAGTTGGCCCAGTTGCCGGTAGATGGGATGATCCGTGGCCATTGTTTTGAGCTGGCGGCGTTGGTTGATTCTGCGCGTGTTGTTGAGGCTGCTGCTGCGCGGACTTGTTTGACTCAGCTGAAGAAGTGTCTTTTTTCTCATCGCTCTTCTCGTTCTTCTTTTTGTCGGCCGATTTATCGTCAGGCTTCGTGTTGTTCGTCTCTTTTTGCTGCTCACTCGTCGCAGCATTTTCCGTCGATGAGGCGGCCTGGTTCTGTGCTGATAACTGTCGCAACCCGTATAACGTTGCCAAAGCGATCGCCGCCAAAATAACCCCTACGATCACGTAGATTACAACATATCCTCGCTGGCGGTTCTGCTTCATACTATTATCTCCCTGACGTTACTAATACTTACTGTACCATATTGTCACCACTCTCGTAAAGGGGTATACTAGTTTCATGATTATTGCGATTGATACTGGAGGCACAAAAACATTGGTCGGACGATTTACCGACAACGGCACGCTAGAGACAACAACTCGGTTTGCCACCCCAACAGATATTACAGCATATATCAAACAAGTCGTTGAAACCATTACCGTAATTGCCGAGGGCGCACCTGTTACAGGCATCTCGATCGGTCTACCCGGCACCGTCACTGACGGTGTCGCTACATATTGCATTAACCTCGGCTGGTGCGAGGTGCCCATCCGCGACCTCCTGGCCGAGCACTTTCCCGACGCCCAAATCATCCTCGAAAATGATGCCAACCTCGCTGGCCTCGCCAGTATACGTCGCCTTGAGCCACAGCCAGCCTGCGGCCTCTACGTCACTATCGGCACAGGCATCGGCACCAGCATTATCCTCAACGGCACACTCCACCCCAGCCTACGTAGCAGTGAAGCCGGTCATATGCAAGTTGCGTATCAGTCAACCATCGATTCGTGGGAAAACCTCGCTTCCGGACGAGCGCTCAGTCAACAGTTTGGTGAATTATCGGACGCAACACCGCCCGAAGCTTGGTTTGAGGCTGCCAAGAGACTCAGCTTAGGACTGCAGGCACTGATCGCTGCTATTCAGCCAAACGTTATCGTTATCGGCGGCGGTATCGGCCGCTACACCGATAAATTCTCTGCATCACTAGCCGGACTTATCACCGAGAAACTACCGTCATTTATCACCTGCCCGCACATCGTTGGTGCAGCACACCCCGAGGAATCTGTGCTCTATGGTTGCTACGATAACGCTATCGCCCATCGTTAAGCAGCTGGCCAGCGATTATCCAGAGTATCAGTTCCGAGCTGGCGATGTTTTTTCGTGGTCGCACCATTCACGGACTATCACTTATATTAACGAGGCGTCACCAGCCGCTATCGCCCAGCTGCTCCACGAAACTGCCCACGCCGTCCTAGACCATCATCACTATACTCGTGACATCGACCTCATCGCCATGGAGCGCCAGGCCTGGGAGCTAGCTGTCCATCAGTTAGCCCCGCGCTATAACATTACTCTGGCCATGAATGACGACGTCGTTCAGGATGCGCTTGATAGCTACCGCAAGTGGCTACATGCCCGCAGCACGTGCCCAACATGTAGCGCTGTCGGTATAGAAATCGCCAAGCACCAGTATCGCTGTCTCCACTGCGCTAGCAACTGGCGCGTCAACGAAGCTCGATCCTGCGAACTCCGCCGCTACCGCAAATAGCCCTCTATGGAAAGAGGGCTACCGCATCATTTTAAGCAGTGTGGCTACGCGGCCAGTGTCACGTCGTCTTGAGCCGTTGCCTGCACTGTTGATACTGTCGTTGTCGGATTAACGGTTGTCGTGGCCGTCGTCGTTACCTTACGCCGACGAGAAATGCGACCACCTTTAGCACCAGCGATCCGTGCCAGAGCTGGGTTTGCCGCAAAGCCACCGGTCCGTCCGTTCCGACCGCCCTTCGCGCCGATCTTGGCATAAAAGTCTGGGTCACGCGCTAAGTTTTTCGCTGCCGCTTTCATACCGCCAATTTTTGTACCTGCCATGTGAGTTTTCCTCCCGAATTAAAAAGATTTCCACATCATCTACTATGGAAACCCTCGCCTTTATATATCACACATGATATGTGTTATGTATGCATATTATCATACTGCTCATACTTTGTCAACATTTACATAAGCCGTTTTTATTGTGAATAAAATATTGCAATCAGCGATTTACTTCGCTATAATGAGATCTGTCACACCTTGTGACGGCACCTGTTGGAGCTTAGAAATGATGAGTTCCACCACTCAAAAACCACCCTTTCTGCGAGATGGGTGGTTTTTGATTGTGAAAGGAATTTCGCCAATAGCTAAAATTATCTAGGTCAAAATTACTCCGACGACGAGAAAAATACATATACCCACCTTCAACTTTCCGACCACAAAGCCCGCGTCTATAGAGCTATCTCAATAACAAAGACGCGGGGCCCCCGACTATACCATCCTCACTTCAGTACCGATTAATGCACCGCCAACAGCTGCGCCGCCGGCCCAGCACCAGCTGTCATCGCCACAAACTGTGCTCTTGTCCAATAGAGTCGTCCCGAGATCGGGTCATTAACATAAAATCCAAGTGGATCGTGCGGTTCACCCCGAACCCCAACAATGAGACGCACATGCATCGGTATCGGCCCACTGACCGTCTGACCTGACGGCGTCCTCCAACTATCAATTTTTGCGCCAATCCGCCATACGCCCCACGCAATGACTGGATTACCATTGTGAATTTGCTGTGCTACGAAATTCGCATTGGCGCCATATGCCACTGACGTTCCGCGGCCATATTGACCGGCCGCCCGCGCCACCGGACCGGCATATACACCCCAGCCCGTTCCCGCACCTTGGTTGCCGTTTACGTCGCCCACAAACTGCACATTCGGATCGTCCCACTCATTTGTCGCCTTGTCTCGCGAGCGCGGACGATACCCAAAACGCTGCAAGATATTCCAATCACTATCATGCACACCACGATATGCCAAGGCCATACGCAGTGAGGCCGCTTCGCAGCTTTGGGCGTACGCCTGACGATAGAATGGTACGTTATTGAGTTTGACGACCCGTGAATTAGTTGTGAACGATGTCGCAATTCGCTCCACACTCGGCAGTCCAAACACTGGCTGTACGCCTGGCTCTGCCCAAACCTGAACTTGCCGCTGGAAGCCCATATTGACCACCCGAGCAACCATCGTATTACCACGCCAGGAAATACTCTGAACTGTACCAGATGAAGTCCTGAGACGGTCCTGGGCGCTCTTGTGGTCAACTGCCTGATCAAAGGTTATCCGTACATCCTGCGCCGCTTGATCAACCGTGGTTCGCCACGGGGACGCCCCCACACCACGCACGTGCCCATTAGTGGTAAATGTCTTTTTTACTTCCTCGACGAGAACGCCTCCACGAGCTGTCCGCAAGCCTTTAGGAATGGTGTATGTGTACGTTTTGCCCGGCTCCAATTTATCTGCCTTAAACACGTACTCGGTATCGCTCCGCCACGAACCATTACCAGCCGTGTCAACCGCTATATTTGACCGATCCTTTGCATCAATTGCTTCCTGAAATGTCAACTTCAATTCGTCTGATAGCGTCACTGAATGCTCTTTAATCGGTGAACCAATCGCTGGTAGCGGCGCACTTTTCACCGTAAAACGTTTTAACTCTTCCTTCTGGGCTTTATCGTATAACTTGAAGGTATACTGCGTGTCAGGTGCTAGTAGGCCAGCGTATTTCCATGAAAATGTTTGATCATCCGACGACTCACGCTTCAGCTCAAGCGCTGGCTCAGTCGTCAATTCTAGATCACGCAATTTACCCGCCCGTGAGCCTAAACGCACCGTCAACGCCTGATCCATCGCGATCACTTCTTTACCATCCAGTGACGCCGTGTCCACTCGTGGTGCTTTTTGCGTCTTGAACGATACATCATGGATCGTTGCATGACCAAACAGCGAACGTCTCACCCCCGGGAACGCCACGGTGTAATTTGTATCAGCTGTCAGTGGCTGGTCGGGCGTAAACTCCATCTCAAAAACGCCGAACAGCTGTCGCTTTTCGCGCCACACGCCACGCACTTCTGGTGTAATCTTCGGTTTTACTTCGCCCAGTTGCTGACTAAACTTTAGGCGAACTGGACGGTCGACTTCCTGTAGGGCTTCATCGGACACACGCTCGACGCTGACATTACCACGTGTTGTAATAACAAATAACGTCCCAACTACTATCACCGCCAAGGCAACGATACCGCTACTAATAATAACCCACGATTTTGGCCGCCTTAACCAAGACGCGCATATCGCCACACCCCCCCTACGTTCCGGCCTAAGGGACTCTGGCTGTTCTGTTTGTTTTTTATCCATTTCCCCATCATTATATCATACTTATGCTACTCGCAAGCACCTCTGGCAAAACTGAAAAAAGACCCCCTATTCGGAAGTCTTTTTTATAATTCGGCACCGTGCTAGTTTCCCACTTTCGCAGTATAATCGCCGCTGAGGAGCTTAACTTCTGTGTTCGGGATGAGAACAGGTGTTTCCTCCTCGCCATGGGCACCGAAGGAGGGGGTTACGACGCTTGGTTCCGCATATACTCCGCGGTGGGCCAAACCCCTTTCTTCGATGTCCAGTTTACTGCACGGAATTGAATTGTTAATTGACTGGCACTCGTTGAAAAGCACCAATTACTAGTCAAGTCTACCTTATCCGCGAGCGTTATGCAAGCATAAACGCTAGCAGACAAGGACATAAAAAGGCAATGGGACTATTAGTACGCTTTAGCTCCATGCATTGCTGCACTTCCACCTTGCGCCTATCAAACAGATAGTCTTTCTGTGTCCTCATAGGGAAACCTTATCTTGAGGTTAGTTTCGCGCTTAATATGCTTTCAGCGCTTATCTAGTCCGCACATAGCTACTCGACAATGCAGCAGGTGGCCACAATCGATACACCAGAGGTGCGTCCGCCCCGGTCCTCTCGTACTAGGGGTAGATCCTCTCAAGTTTCCTATCGTCCATACCGGATATAAACCGAACTGTCTCACGACGTTCTGAACCCAGCTCGCGTACCACTTTAATCGGCGAACAGCCGAACCCTTGGAAGGTGCTCCCCCTCCAGGATGTGATGAGCCGACATCGAGGTGCCAAACAGCGCCGTCTATGTGAACTATTGGGCGCTATAAGCCTGTTATCCCCAGGGTAACTTTTATCCGTTTGCGCTGTCGATCCCACATTCATGTACAAATGTACGTACAGCGGATCACTTGCTCCGACTTTCGTCTCTGATTGGAATGTACTCCTCACAGTCAAGCTGGCTTATGCGCATACACTATCACTTCGATTTCCATCCGAAGTTAGCCAACCTTTGAACGCCTCCGCTACTCTTTAGGAGGCAACCGCCCCAGTTAAACTACCCACCATACACGGTCCGCTAACCGGATAACGGTCAGCGTGAGAACACAATCACAACAAGGGTGGTATTTCACTTGGTGACTCCACAAATACTGGCGTATCTGCTTCAACGTCTCCCACCTATGCTACACATGTTGAAACCGTATTCAATGTAAAGCTGTAGTAAAGCTCCATGGGGTCTTTTCGTCCTGGTACGGACAGACGGCATCTTTACCGCCAATGCACTTTCACCGAGTCCTTCGCTGAGACAGTGCCCACATGATTACTCCATTCGTGCGGGTCAGAACTTACCTGACAAGGAATTTCGCTACCTTAGGACGGTTATAGTTACCGCCGCCATTGACTAGGGCTTCAGTTCGCACCGTGAAGCGCTCCCCTTAACCTTCCAGCATTGGGCAGGAGTCAGCCCCTATACATCCACTTTCGTGTTAGCAGAGACCTGTGTTTTTGATAAACAGTTCCGTGGGCTCTTTTGCTGCGGCCCCCACATCGTTAGATACAAGAGATTCGCGTTCAAAAGAGCAATTCGTTTGCTCGTGTCTCAGAAAATTCGTTTTGTGATTAAAAATGTACTCTTTAACCTATTATTCACTGAGTGAACGCGGCTGATATCCACCGAAGTGGGGGCAGACCTTATCCCGAAGTTACGGTCGCTGTATTGCCGAGTTCCTTAGCGAAGGTTCGCTCGTAAGCCTGAGTCTACTCGACTCGAGCACCTGTGTTGGTTTGCGGTACGGGCGGCTAAGTCCACGCGTACACCTGCTTTTCTAGCCAGGGCTTTCACCAAAATCGCGACTCCGAAGAATCACTTTCACTCCCTTTGCGTTCCCGCTCGGTTGGACGGATAAACCATGAATCCGCTTCGATTACTTCCCCGTGAACAGTGTACAAAACTTAACCGGTTCAGGAATATTAACCTGATGTCCATCGCCTACGCTCTGCGCCTCGGCTTAGGCCCGACTAACCCTGAGATGATTACCATGGCTCAGGAAACCTTGCTCTTACGGCCGAGAGGATTCTCACCTCTCTTATGGTTACTCATTCCAGCATTCTCACTTCCTACCGCTCCACCGAACCTTCCGATTCGACTTCACCGCTGATAGGAACGCTCCTCTACCACGCCAGATAAATCTGACATCCATATCTTCGGTATAACGTTTTAGCCCCGTTACATTTTCCACGCAAGATCTCTTGACTAGTGAGCTGTTACGCACTCTTTAAATGAATGGCTGCTTCTAAGCCAACATCCTAGCTGTTTAAGAAATCTCACCTTGTTTCCCACTGAACGTTAATTTAGGGACCTTAGATGATGGTCTGGGCTGTTTCCCTTTCGAGCACCGATCTTAGCACCGATGTTCTAACTGCCGTGGTTACACACATGGTATTCGTAGTTTGTTAAGGGTGGGTACAGTTGCCCGCCCCAGTCCTTTACAGAGCTCTACCCCCATGTGCTACTAACACGACGCTAGCCCTAAAGCTATTTCGAGGAGAACCAGCTATCTCCGAGTTCGATTGGCATTTCACCGCTAACCACAAGTCATCCAAACACTTTGCTGCGTATCCTGGTTCGGTCCTCCACCACCTGTTACAGTGGCTTCAACCTGCTCATGGTTAGGTCACCCGGTTTCGGGTCTAATCCTTACAACTAAACGCCCTATTCAGGCTCGCTTTCACTGTGGCTCCGTCAATTGACTTAACCTCGCTGTAAAAATTAACTCGCTGGATCGTTCTACAAAAAGCACGCCGTCACCGGACAAGCCGGCTCCGACTCCTTGTAGGCACTAAATTTCAGGATCTATTTCACTCCCCTCCCGGGGTTCTTTTCACCTTTCCATCGCTGTACTAGTTCACTATCGATCGTATATTATATTTAGCCTTGGCTGGTGGTCCAGCCAGATTCAAACAGGGTTTCTCGTGCCCCGTCCTACTCGATAAAACATACATAAGGTCAGCGTCGTTTTCGCGTACACGGCTTTCACGCTCTTTGGCTAGTCATTCAAACTATTCTGCTAACCACGCCATTTTCTTACCTTACTACCAGTTGATAGCCTGGTATCACAAATCAGATTATTTGAATGAATTCAAATGCTCTGACTTGGTCATATGTAATATCACAACCCCTTATTAAGTATTCGTCTATCAACTTATTTGCCTAAATAAATAGGCAAAAACTTAAAAGGTTTGGGCTGCTGCGATTTCGCTCGCCACTACTTTCGCAATCGTTATTTACTTTCTCTTCCTCATCCTACTAAGATGTTTCAGTTCAGATGGTTCCCGCTCGCTTGCCTATGTGTTCAGCAAGTGGCAACATGACATGACTCATGCTGGGTTTCCCCATTCGGAAATCCCCGGATCAAAGCTTGTTGACAGCTTCCCGAGGCTTATCGCAGTCTTCCACGTCCTTCATCGGTAATATACGTCTAGGCATCCATTTAGTGCCCTTGAGTACCTTTTTATGCATTGACTTAACTAGTAGTTGCTACCTTGCAATTACTGTTACCGTCAATTAAAAACTCAATTTCTTCTCTTCAAATTGTTAATGATCATGCCTCACGCTTGAGTGCACATCTCGACCCGTCAAAATAACGTCATCTAATCTACACTCAACGATACTATCACCACTGCCCTCGCACATTTTGCAGTGTATTGCCAGAGGTTCTCCTGAACATTCGCGTAACTAGTAATCAACTATACAGCAGCCGAAGTTGTTTTGCAAGAGTTTTTTCAAAGTTTTTTCGTCTTTTTTGACCGGCTGCGAAAATCCGCACCAACTGCCTCGGAGATATGAGAAAAACCGTCTTTTTTCAATAGCTCCACCAATCCGCGATTGATTTGCCCAACCAGCTGCGGTCCTTCAAAAAACAGACCGGTAATCAGCCCTACTAGGCTGGCGCCAGCCTTAATCTTGGCGTACGCATCCTCAGCCGAAAACACTCCACCAACGCCAATGATCGTCAACCGGTCGCCATATTTCTTATACGCATGGCGAATCAGCTCTAAGCTGTGTTCGCGCGTTGGCGCACCACTCAGCCCACCGCGAATTTCATCAGTCAGCGAATCTTTGATGTTAATTTTACTACGGTCTTTGATCAGATTTGCCACCGTCACACCTTGGATATTATGCCGAACAATAACCCCTAGCAGCGCATCAAACTGCTTTATGTCATATAGATGTGGCATTTTCACCCAGAACGGTACGTCACGCGGCACGATATCAAGTGTTGTTAATAATGCATCGAGCGACTCCGCCTCAATAAACGGCTCCTTGCCGGCATTAGGGCATGATATGTTAATTTCTACAACACTCGCCAATTTGTTGTGAATAATATATTCTGTTGCTTTTTTTACGTCATTAATGATCGCCTGTTCGGCTGGATAGCCACCAGCCTGCTCAATCGTTGTTTTATTTGCAATAACCGCCACAGAGATCACACTGACTGCGTTGCTTGACCGACGGGTGTTTCGTTCGATATAGTTACGGATCTTTCGCAAACCTTTATTCGGCATACCCGCAAAAACTACGACTGACTTCGTCCTCGGCAAGCGATGAAACCACGGCCGTCGATTCCCCTTCCTCGGCTCTAGTGTCACCGACCCACCCGAAGCAAACCCAAAACCAATGTCTTCCATTAGTGACAACAGCTGAATATTTTTATCAAATCCTGCCGATAAGCCGATCGGGTTACGAAAAGTGATGCCGCTCACTTCCTGCTGAAGCGAGTTGTCTTGAAAACCCCACGACTTACGGATACCCCACCGAACAGGCGGTAGAGCCTGCGCCACGCGACCGCAAAAAACAATCAGCTTATGCGTAAAGTCTGGCGTTAACAAAAATAATAGGGGTTTTATAACATACTTATACATCTACTTACAGTATAGGGTAATTATTTATTAAAAGCGATATTATCCGGGTTTATATTCCATGAGGCAGCATTCATCCGAAACTTATTGGCATCGTAATCAGCCTCCTTAATGACTCGCTGTCTATGATCTGTTAATGACTCTTCGCCATCCAACCCCACTGGATTTTCCCCAACCGCAAAACCAGGAGCGATGGCTAATGGGATAGCTCCCGTTTCCCTACCTTCAAAAGCACTCTCATACTGAGAATAAACTTCTTCAACTATCCTCAGTAACTTGTCTTTAGACTCCTCAAAGCCATAAAATACTATTGGATCTCGTCTTGTTTCCAGCCGCCCAGCGGCTAGTCCGGCGTAATAATCAACCGCCTTGTCTACAAGGTGCTTGGCGTAACCACTTGGCGCCATAATCTTTGCCTGAAAGCGAAGCCCCTCTCTTGTAGCTTTCGCAAAAATCTTTTTATAGATATCAAGGCTATCTCGTAACTGAGGATTAAGATATATTCTTACCGTTGGGTATTTGTTAGGGTTTTTACCATCTTCCTGCAGAAACTTCAAAGAGTTATGCTGTATCCAAAGCAGGCTGCATCCATGTGCCAACATTCTTTCCTTTATTTGATTACCCCCACCGTACCGCTGTCGATATTTGTCAGAAAAAGCATAGAGCTCTTCGATATGCCGACGCACTCCTGTCTTATAAAACTCGACATCATCGGGATTGTTCACTGACGTGTCGGTATCAAGCCGCCCCAGTACCTCTTCTATGGAATTACCTGGCATCTTTCTTGCCTCATCAAACGATTGAGGAAGTCTAGTGTATCGCTCCGCAGAAAACGCATTGAGGGCAGTGCCCCCCCATCGCCCGTTTTTCATGAATAATCTCATGTGCTAACTTATAAAAACCTGCATCTTCAAGGTCCTTATCAAACGCAAGGTGTGCAATAGTACCCTTGTTAGTGTCGTCAAGATCACCGTAGGCAGAAAACTGCTGCACAAAACTCAAGCGTTTACTATATGGGTTATTTTCTAAATTATGTTTATTGTTTACCATGTACGCCCAATATTAATAGCATAGTTTATGGTACGTGTCAACCTCGATACTTATAAACAAAAACACCCCCCTAGCGGGATGGCTTATCTATCTGGTGGGCGACAAGGGACTCGAACCCCTGACCCTCTCGGTGTAAACGAGATGCTCTAGCCAACTGAGCTAGTCGCCCTTATCAAAAACTTGGTGGGCGATGAGGGACTTGAACCTCCGACCTCGTCATTATCAGTGACGCGCTCTAACCAGCTGAGCTAATCGCCCTCAACCTCGTCTTGGTGGAGTGTCGCGGACGTAAGCCCGCTTCACCCCATATGGTGGAGACACAGGGACTCGAACCCTGGACCCCCTGCTTGCAAAGCAGGTGCTCTAGCCAACTGAGCTATGTCCCCATTGCCAAGACTTTATTCATTGTACCGTATCTTTTTTATTCTGGCAAGTGTATAATGGAGATATGTATTATAAATTTACCTTTGGATCTTTTTTTGTCGGCCTCATCGTTTTGATTATCGGCGCCGTCATGACCGTATATCATCAAAAACTGGCAGACAATCTCGCGAGCGGTATCAGTAGTTACGAGCGCTTTAAGTTCTGGGGACTCGTTGTCTGCGGAGTTGGTTTTGGAATTATGCTCTGTCTCCACACTATCCCGCTAGGCTGGCTCGCAGAATCACTATTCGGTCGCCGATAAGCTCCGCAGCCATCGCCATATCGCGTTCCGCCTATGCTCAGCCACACTGAAAGGAAAGACCCCGTCATTAGTCATAGACGACAAAATACCCTCCAAACAGGAGGGTATTTTTATATTAACAACTTGATTGTGCAATTCATCAATCGGCTTATCGTAGAGAAGGTTTTGAACTTTGTCTCGTCCCTAGAAGGACTATTGTAAATATGTAAGCTCAGCATATTTACGAGACCGACCTAGCTCAACTTGTGATTACTCGACAAGCTGGCATCTATTCTCCCTAGAAAGGAGGTAATCCATCCGCACCTTCCGGTACGGATACCTTGTTACGACTTAACCCCAATCATGCCCCCCACCTTAGGCCGACGAATCGGACTTCGGGTGTTGGTCACTTTCATGGTTTGACGGGCGGTGTGTACAAGACCCGGGAACGTATTCACCGCAACTTGCTGATTTGCGATTACTAGCGATTCCGACTTCATGGAGGCGAGTTTCAGCCTCCAATCCGAACTGGGACTAGCTTTGATGCGATTTGCTTCACCTCGCGGCTTCGCTGCGCATTGTACTAGCCATTGTATTACGTTTCTAGCCCAGGACGTAAGGGAAATACTGACCTGACATCATCCCCTCCTTCCTCCCCGTTACCGGGGCAGTCCAAGTAGAAAAATACAACTACTTGCAAGGGTTGCGCTCGTTGAAGGACTTAACCTAACATCTCACGACACGAGCTGACGACGGCCATGCATCACCTGTCACAGGGTTCCAAAAGGCACAGTCTACTTTCGCAGACCTTCCCTGGATGTCAAGCCCTGGTAAGGTTCTTCGGTTATCATCGAATTAAAGAACATAATCCACCGCTTGTGCGGGTCCCCGTCAATTCCTTTATGTTTTAGCCTTGCGGCCGTACTCCACAGGCGGGATACTTAACGCGTTAGCTTCGCTACTGAAGGGGTCGATACCTCCAACAGCTAGTATCCATCGTTTACGGCGTGGACTACCCGGGTATCTAATCCGGTTCGCTCCCCACGCTTTCGTGCCTTAGCGTCAGAAATGGCCCAGTAACCTGCCTACGCCATCGGTGTTCCTTCTTATATCTACGGATTTCACTCCTACACAAGAAATTCCAGTTACCTCTACCATTCTCGAGTTTAACAGTTTGAATAATAGTCTGTATGGTTGAGCCACCAGGTTTCACTATTCACTTATTAAACCGCCTACGCAACTCTTTACGCCCAGTCACTCCGGATAATGCTCGCACCCTACGTATGACCGCGGCTGCTGGCACGTAGTTAGCCGGTGCTTATTCATGAGTTACCGTCATATTCTTCACTCATAAAAGAAGTTTACAACCCGAAGGCCTTCATCCTTCACGCGGCGTTGCTCCATCAGGCTTTCGCCCATTGTGGAAGATTCCTCACTGCTGCCTCCCGTAGGAGTCTGGACCGTATCTCAGTTCCAGTCTGGCTGATCATCCTCTCAGACCAGCTATGGATCGTCGGCTTGGTAGGCCATTACCCTACCAACTACCTAATCCAACGCAGGCTTCTCCCAAAGCGGATAAATCCTTTAATCCGAAGACCATATGCGGTATTAGCTACCCTTTCGGGCAGTTATCCCTCACTTTGGGGCAAATTCCTACGCGTTACTCAGCCGTTCGCCGCTCGCCGGCATTCTGCACTATCAGTTTGAAATCACCCCAGACACTCACTCCTTTGGAAATGATGCGGCTGATTTCCCTTGGAAATCCCCGCGTCTAGGCTTCAAGTTGATAGTGCAGAACCCGCTGCCGCTCGACTTGCATGTGTTAGGCACGCCGCCAGCATTCATCCTGAGCCAGGATCAAACTCTCCGTTAAAAATCTACTTTGTGTCAAAGTATTAAGGCTCTACAAAAATATAAACTGACGATGATATTGCACAATCAAATTGTTAAAGACCATAGTCGGGTTTGTGTACCGCTTTCGCTTCACCTAACAAATTAGCGTGATTGTCGCTTGGCTCGCACTCCAGCAACCAGACTGATACTCATCTTACCTGATATTAGTGGTCAGGTCAAGGGTTATTAGCAATTATCTTGTAGCGAAAATTACAACAAAGGTTACAACCGTGCCCACGGCCGCCCCGACAAGCATTTCTGGTAGCGTATGACCATGTGCCACCCTAATCGTTGACAGCTTTGGATAATCTTTTCGCACCACTCTATTGAGCAAGTCACCTTGCTGTCCAGAGGAAAATCGCACCATCACCGCATCATACAATACGATTGCCGCGAACCATGCAGCCAGGCCGAACAGCGGACTTCCCCACCCCTGGTAGTGACCGATGGTCAGCGCAAGCGACACCACCGTTGCACTGTGAGCACTCGGCATACCACCTGAAAACAATACCGGCGAACGAGGGTTCGACTGCGTAACTCGACGATTACGGCCAAACAGCCGGGCCAGATGCTTTGATGACTGCGCTACAAACCACGCGATGCCCGGTATCAGGATGTATTGCATCGGCACCTGGCTAATCCTCCTCGTCTGGACGTTTCTCCATTAGGCCAATCGACGACACCGCATCGCCATCACTCAACCGCATAATCGTCACACCCTGCGTTGTTCGACCGAGCAACTTGATGTCACTCAAGCCCAGACGAATTGTTTGACCATTTTGCGATACCAACAGTGCTTCGTTCATCGTCGGATCAATCGTCTGTACTGAAATGATTGGGCCAGTCTTTGCCGTCACAATTGCCGCCTTTATCCCTACACCACCGCGCTTATGACTTGGGAAATTAGTCACTTTCGTGCGTTTACCAAAGCCCTTTTCGCTAATGACCAGCAGCGTCTGTTCATCACTGGTAACGATATCCATGCCAACAACGCAATCATTCGGACGCAGGCGCACCCCGCGTACGCCACGAGCCGCTCGACCCATCGGCCGAGCATCCTGCTCGTTGAAACGAATCGCTTGACCAGCTGATGTTGAAATAATTACATCACTTTTGCCATCTGTTTTCTTGATCCAACGTAGCTCGTCACCCTCGTCTAACTTAATAGCAATGAGCCCGTTCGTCCGGATATTGGCATAGTCGCCAAGCGGAGTCTTCTTCACCGTACCATGCTTAGTTGCCATAAATAGGTAGCCCTGGTCACCAGCGTTCTTCTCGTGTTTAATGATAGCGGTGATCTTCTCTTCTGGCTGTAGCTGGAGCAGGTTCACCGCCGCCACACCTTTGGCACTGAGACTGGCAGCTGGTACTTCATACGCCTTCAGGCGAAAAATTCGACCTCGATTCGTAAAGAACAACAAATAGTCATGGGTGTTTGCTGGCACCACCTGGTCAATGATATCCTCCTCTTTGGTGGTCATGCCGCGCTTACCCTTGCCACCACGGTTTTGCTTGCGATAATCACTGAGCAGGGTCCGCTTGATGTAATTCTCGCCGGTTAGTAAAATGACCGCTTCCTCATCTGGAATTAGCTCCTCATCAGAGAACTTACCCAGTTCATGGTTGATAATTTTACTACGCCGCTCGTCGCCGTACTTTTCCTTCATCTCTAGAAGCTCAGCCTTGATAATATTCAAAATCTCTTGCTCGTCGGCCAAGATAGCCTCTAACCTTGCGATCAGCTTCAGAAGTTCGCGAAGTTCATTCTCGACCGCTTCACGCTCAAGTCCAGTCAGGCGTCGCAGCTGCATTGCCAAAATAGCCTTGGCCTGGATCTCGCTGAGTCCAAACTTAGCGCGCAGATTCTTTTCCGCTTCATCCTGGGTTTTTGAGGCACGAATCGTCTTGATCACCTCGTCAATGTGATCCAGTGCAATCTTATAGCCTTCCAGAATATGCGCCCTCGCCTTGGCCTTTTTCAGCTCAAACTCAGTACGGCGGCGCACCACAGACTGGCGGTGTTTCACAAATTCGCTCAAAATATCGTGCAAGCCTAAAATCCGTGGCTGCATGGTATTAACCAATGCCAACATGTTGTAATTAAAACTCGTCTGGAGCGCTGTCAGTTTGTATAGCTGGTTCAATACTTTCTTTGGATACGCATCTTTTTTCAGCTCGATGACAATGCGGACTTTGCCCCGAGAACTTTCATCACGTAGGTCGGCCAGCATCACTCGTTTTTCTTTATGAAGCTCACCAATTTTTTCGATTAGTGTTGCTTTATTTACACCATACGGGATCTCTGTGACGACGATCTGATGTCGCCCCTTCTTGGTCTCCTGAATCTCTGCCACCGCCCGCATCATTACACTACCGCGACCAGTCGCATATGCCTGACGCATCGGCGCGCCTCCATAGACAATTGCCCCCGTCGGAAAGTCTGGGCCTTTCACGTGTTGCAACAAGTCATCGACCGTTGCTTCAGGATTATCAATCAGTTCAACCGTCGCATCCACCAACTCGCCCAGGTTATGCGTCGGGATACTCGTCGCCATACCAACAGCGATACCAATCTGACCGTTCAGTAGCAGGTTTGGTAATTTTGCCGGCAGCACGATTGGCTCACGCTCTGAACCATCAAAATTATCCTTAAAATCAACCGTTTCCTTTTCAATGTCAGTTAGTAGTTCTTCAGCTGGCTTGTCGAGTCGCGCCTCAGTATAACGGTGAGCGGCTGGTGGATCTCCGTCCATTGAGCCAAAATTTCCCTGGCCCTGCACCAAGGTATAGCGCATCGCCCAATCTTGCGCCAGACGCACCATCGAATCATAAATCGCCGAGTCACCATGCGGGTGATATTTACCCATCACATCACCAATGATACGCGCTGATTTAACGAATTTTGCAGTACTACGATTGCCGTTTTGGTTCATTGAATACAAAATACGGCGATGCACGGGCTTTAGACCATCGCGCACATCCGGTAATGCCCGGTCAACAATGACACTCATCGAATAGCGGAAGAAATTATCTTGCATCACATGTTCGAGTCGACGTCGCTCTAAGCCTGTTGACGCCTCCGCTACCATGTCTGGCGTTACCTCAACTGACTTGTGGTCACTGGTTGATTGTATCTGTTTGTCCTGATCACTCATGATTAAATATCCAAATCCTCCAAGTTAGCATTTTTTGCCCAGCTTTGAATAAAGTTTTTGCGCAAACTCACGTCATCGCCCATCAACCGCGTAAAGATCGCATCCGCCTCTTCGGCGTCTTCCACACTGACTTGAATCAATACACGATTTTCTGGATTCATCGTTGTCTCCCACAGCTGGTCGGCATCCATCTCACCAAGCCCCTTAAATCGTGAAATTGTCACGCCAGCCTGCTTGGTGACATCTTGTTCATCATCGATTGTTGTACCACGACTTTTCTTATCGGCAATTAGGCTCGCCAATACTTTATCTTTCTCCGCCTCATCATATGCGTAGATTTTCTTCTGCCCACGGTTGATGGAGTACAACGGCGGCTTGGCGAGGTACACATAGCCACCCTCAACCACCTCTTTCATATAGCGAAACAGGAATGTCAAAAGCAACGTCGCGATATGACTACCGTCAACATCAGCATCGGTCATGATGATAATTTTGTGGTAACGCAGACCATTGATGTCAAACTGATCACCGATACCAACACCAAATGCCTGAATCATCGCCACAATCTCTTTATTAGCGAACATTTTATCAAGTCGCGCTCGTTCAGTATTCAGCACCTTACCACGAAGTGGCAAAATCGCCTGGGTTTTACTGTCACGACCCTCTTTGGCTGAACCCGCTGCTGAGTTACCCTCAACAATATAAATCTCGCTATCACTCGGGCTTTTGCTTGAACAATCCCACAGTTTACCCGGCAGCCCCATACCATCAAGTGCGCCCTTACGGATCACATTGTCACGGGCTGCTCGCGCCGCCTTACGCGCCCGGGCCGCCAAGGTCGCCTTGCCGACAATTTTCTTAGCAATACTCGGGTTTTCCTCGAGATAATACGCAAAATACTCGTTCATCACCTGCTCGACATAGCGGCGCATTTCTGGATTGCCGAGCTTATTTTTGGTCTGACCTTCAAACTGTGGATCAGGCAATTTAACCAAGATAATCGCCGTCAAGCCCTCGCGAATGTCGTCACCAGTCAGGTTATCTTCCTTTTCCTTCAATAAGCCATTCTTACGCGCATAGTCGTTGATGACCCTGGTTAGCGCTGAACGAAAACCAACTAGGTGCGTACCGCCATCTGGTGTCAGCACATTGTTGGCGAACGGCTTCACCGTCTCAATGTAGGTATCGTTATATTGCACGGCAATTTCCACCATGCAATCTTCAACCTGCTTCTCAACATAAAAGACATCGTTTGATAAAACATCTTTGCCAATGTTGAGGTGTCTCACGTAGCTCTGAATACCACCCTCAAAGTAAAATGACTGTCGCTCACCTGTTCGATTGTCAATAACTGAGGTGTGCACGCCTTTGGTGAGGTATGCCTGATGGCGCAAATAACTAACCACCCACTTGTAGTCAAATTCCACTGTCTCCTTAAAAATCGTTGGATCTGGGTAGAATATTATGCGCGTCCCGGTTGGCCGATCAGTTTTACCGATCTTTTCGAGCGGCTCAACGATACCGCCAGTCGCAAACACCACACGGTACAGCTGCCCGTCTCGCACCACCTCAGCGATCATTTTGGTTGAAAGCGCGTTTACCACGCTCGAACCTACGCCGTGGAGTCCAGATGACACTTTATAGCCACCGCCGCCAAACTTACCACCAGCATGCAGTACTGTCAGCACCGTTTCTAGAGTAGACAGACCGGTTTTTGGATGTTTATCAACCGGAATACCGCGCCCATCATCAGTCACCTGCACACCACCGTCTTCTAGCAGCACCACTTCTACTCTCGTCGCATGGCCCGCGATTGCCTCATCAATTGAGTTATCAGCGATCTCCTTGATCAAATGGTGAATACCATCATATCCCGTGCTACCAATGTACATTCCCGGTCGCTTACGCACCGGTTCGAGACCCTCCAAAACCTGGATTTGCGAGCCATCGTAGGCTTGCTTATCTGTTTGTTTAGCCATGCTTCCCTCACTATTTCTGATTTGTCAGCTATTTACAACTCCCCCATTATACCGCAAAAAAAGTGTTCACTCAAGCTATTTGCGTAAAAGCGATCGCTGTGCTATAGTGGAGACGGAATTTTTACGAAAACATAAAACTAATGAAAAATAAGGAACGGCATGTTTAAGAAAATCGTCTCCCACCTCGCGTTTAGCCCAAGCCTCATCCAAGAGCTCGGCTTTTACGCGAAACGCCTCCACAAAGAGGAAATCACTCGCAAAACCGGTCTCATTCTGACCGCCCTAGCGCTCATCGTGCAGTCATTTGCCGTTTTCCAACCACCTGAATCTGCCAATGCCGCCAATGCTTCAGACCTCGTTTATGGCGGTATTCATACGAAATCACAGCTACTCGCCGCGTGGGACAATAACTCGCAAAATTATCGTGACATGCTGCAGCACGCTGGCATCACACGCGAGAACTTGGCGAGTGCTCGCGACTCTGAGATCAGTACTCGCAGCAGCGGCCGCGATAATGGCTGGCAGTCATGGAGCCGAGTTTCACGCTTCGGCCTTCAGCGCGGAGAAGTCCAGTTTCAGGTTGGTAGCTTAACGCTGTACTCACGACCAATGGCTGAATTTGACACCGGGCGCAACCGCAGCGGCTCAGGCTCATGGTATAAATCATTCGTCGGCACGACTAGCGAGGGCAAACCGTTTGCTATCATGAAGGCCTGCGCTAACATCATGCTCAAAGAGTTGCCAAAACAAAAACCGAAACCAACCGCCGCTTGTAAATTACTTGAGCGACCCGTCGTCACCGACCGTACCAAAGTCTCGATGACAGCGTATGGTGATGTCCAAAACGGTGCAACGATCGCTGGCTATACCTTCATCATTAAAAACTCAGCCGGCACAGAGGTGCTCCGCAAACGTGTCAATACCACCGCTACGAGCACGTCATTACAGTACACACTCGACAAGGACGGCACATATACCGTGTCCGTTATCGTCCACACCAGCCTTGGTGACCAGACGAACAGTGCCTGTGCTTCAACCTTTACGATCAGTCCGAAACCACGCTGTCCACTTAACCCAAGCCTGCCGATAGACCACCCCGACTGCCAGCCGTGCCCAGGCGATGCTACAATTTGGGTCAAAGACACAACCTGTAAAGCCCAGGTTACCCGCACCAAGGCGGCACATAACCTGACCTCTGGCGGCGATGCCACCAAGAAAAAAGCCAACGCCAGCGACCGCATTGAGTATAAGCTAACCGCTAAGAACGAAGGCAAAGCCCCAGCAACAGTTGATCTGAAAGATGAACTATCTGACGTGCTAGAATATGCCGATATCTATGATAATGGTGGCGGCACCTTTGATAAGGAAAAGCGCACCCTTTCTTGGCCACAAGTCACCCTCAAACCGGGCGAACAAAAAGTTATGACCTACGTTGTCCAGCTCAAGGGTCAACTTTCCGCCAAACCACGCGGTACTAGCGATCCATCATCATATGACTGTCGCATGACAAACGTTTTTGGTACCAGTGTCGAAATTGTTGTTAACTGTCCAACGCCAAAGGTCGTCGAGCAGACCGTCGCTACTCTGCCGCGAACCGGCCCTGGAGAAAACATGTTATTTGCCGGTATCATTGCGGCTGTTGTCACCTTCTTCTATTGCCGCTCGCGACAACTGAGTAAAGAGGTTCGCATCATTCGCCACGATATTACAGCGGGAACGTTATAACAACATAGGGAGGGTAATACATGTCAGAAAAAATTCATGGGGCTAATCCAGAATTAGCAAGAAACGCTGGCGAACTTGAGCAGTCAGCCGGCGAAGTAGAACGATCAGCAGCTGAAAAGTTAGAGCGGCGGGCTGAACGAGCTGCTGAACGACAACATGAAAAGCAGCTCGACGATGCTCGTCACGAAGCATTAGAGCAAGCCGAGGCAAGCCAAACCGCTGAAACGGAGAAGCCAGTAGTCTCAGAGGCACCTCGCCAGATCACCAAAGCCGACCGTACCGACAGCTACCGGAAAACCATGAAAAAAATGCAGAGCGAATTATCGCCAGCTTCACGAACCTTTAGTAAGGTCATCCACAACCCAGCCGTTGAAAAAGCCAGTGAAGCTATCGGCAGCACCGTCGCACGCCCGAACCTCATTATTGCTGGCGCACTTGGCGCAATTTCCTCAGTCATCGTCTACTTTATCGCCCGCCACTACGGCTACGTTCTCTCTGGATCAGAAACGATCATTCTCTTTGGTTGTGGTTGGGTTATCGGCGCCATTATTGAGTACGCTCGCGTTGGCTTCCTCAATAAAAGATAGCCTGGCCCACGTCTAGCGTAGCTTGATCGATATCTCGCCATTATCGTTATTATCACCGCGCAGGTCGAGGCGGTTTTGCGACTCTGCCTGCTGCAGTTCTGTCGCCATCCTATCGGCAATTGATAGCGGTGCGACCTGCGCAGCCACATCCGAACCAGCCACTGTCGGCGCAGGCGCCGGATGCTGATCTGGTGATCGTAAACTATCATGAGGCGCACTCGCTGGCTGCCCCAATGGCCCGTTCGGCGAAGCACCAACTCCCTGCGACATCTGGCCAGCCATCTGGGCGGGCATAGCGACACCTTGTGGCACAGCGCCTTGCCCAATCTGTGGCGGTCGCATAGAAGCCAACGGTGGTTGCGCACCCGCCACGCCTGAGGTCGGCGACGCTAGTCGCGACGTAGCTGGACGGCCTGACTGTGGAGCTAGCGGCGATGGCACGCCCAATCGAGACTGCCCCGCACCCGGAGCAGCAGCGCCCACAGCCCCTGGCTTGCCACCACCAAGTTGTTGACGTTTTGACAACCACTCGTCCAGGAAAGACGAACCGCTCTTTGCAGTCGGCCGATTGAGCGATGGGCCAGTCGACGAAGTCGCCGGCTTTTTATTGCGACCAAGCCGCTCAAATATTTCCTTCTCAACCACCGCGCGTGGTTTGCCGTACTTTGCTGCCGATAGTCGCACCAACGCATCGCGGAGCTGATTGTTAACCTGCCCCATCGGTGGCACCCAGTTCATACTAAACGGCGTCGACGGTACATTATTGATCATCACCGAAGCGATCGACTGGAAATTTGGTAGCTTTGATAAGTCATCAATGTCAAACACTGGCTGAAACTTCTTGACCATCAATTCCGCGTCAGTAATACCAATACGCCCCGAGATAACCGTACCAATGTTACCAATAATAGCCTCACGAATCTTCTCCGTTAGCTGCGTCATGAACTGGTTACCCATGATCAGGCTCAGCTTATATTTTCGCGCCTCAGACAAAATTGATTCAAAACTATCAGTCGCAAAGTTCTGCACCTCGTCAACATATAGTGAAAAGTCTTCACGCTGCTCTTCCGGGATATCAGCCCGCGACATAGCCGCCGCCTGGAACTTCATGATAAAGATAATTCCTAGTAGCTTGGCATTGAGTTCACCAAGCTTACCCTTCGACAGATTAACTAACAAAATCTTTTTATTATCCATAATCTCACGGATGTTAAACCCTGACTTCGTCTGGCCGATGATATTACGCATCGAATCATTAGAGATAAATGGGCCAAACTTCGAGACCACCCACGATATCACCTCACCGGCCTCATTTGATCGCTGTGAGGCCGGGAACTCCTTTGTCCAGAAATCAATCACCTGCGGATCAGTGACGTACTTCAGCTTGCTCTTCACAAATTCTGGGTCAATGAGACACTTTGGCACATCAATAAATGTTCCACCAGCTGGATCCGCCATTAACAGCAGCGCACAGTTACGGAAAATATGCTCAAGCCGTGGCCCCACAATACCGGTATGCCCCGGATCGTACAGCCCATACAGCATGTTAATCGCTTCCTGCACCAGAAAGTCCTTTTGATCCGGACTATCGAATTCAAACATGTTGAGGCCAATCGGATTTTCCATATCGGCAGGGTTGAAATAGATAATATCCTCCACCCGCTCTTTCGGCACCTTCCCCATGAGCGACTCGACCAAATCACCGTGCGGATCGATCAGCGCAAATCCTCGGCCGTCCATCATGTCTTGATACGCCATATTTTCCTGCAATACCGACTTACCAACACCAGTCTGACCGATGATGTAAACGTGGCGACGGCGATCCTTCGTACCGATACGAATTGGCTTTTTCGTACCACGAAATTCATTGTAACCAATCAATAATCCTTCATCCAAAACGTCAGTCGGCCCATCAACCTGCTTGGACATCTGCCGCTTAACCTGTGAGGTTGGAATAGCAGTTGCGCTTGGTAAATGGAATAAGGTTGCCATCTCAACACTATTAAGGATATTACTGCGAATATGCTGTGGGAAAAACCGCATAATATACGCCGTGGTCATTTCCTCAATATTATTTGTCAGCGAAAAGCGAAAACCGTTATTGCGCGGCGAGTCAAACATCGCAAACGCAGCGATAATATTTTTAAGCAGCACCTGTGAGCGAGCAGCAGTGTTTGATGAAATTACCACCCGCACCAATACCTCATACGCCGGATAACGCGTCTTCTCGCTAATAGCATCAACCTCTGCCTGCTCTAGTGACGATAGCTGTTTATCCTCAGGCTTGATCTCACCTTCTTTTTCTTTTGCCGACTGTGGTGGTTTCCACAACGCCTCAAAAATGTCCCCGACCATTGAGATATCAACGCCCGCCACCTTCGTTGATTTCTTACCCTTGTTCTTCTTCATTTTCTCAACATGCTCTTCTGAGGCACGCGACCAACCCTCCCGCGCCGGCCGAACCAAGAACTGCAAGCCGATACCATCATCTTTTGTCGCCGCCGACATGGCATTCAGTAGCGCCCGCGACGCATCTCGCTTTGACTCTTGGTAGGTCGCGATAGGATAGACGAACGACTTACGGAGCGAGAATTCGCCGCCAATTGTCCCGCTCATCTTGCCAATTTTACTAAACACATTCGTATCAGCCACTTCTTCCAACCGCGCCGCCGGATAAGCTGCCGCAATCGCTTGGCGAATTACATCAACCAATACCGTCGGTACCACGGCATAATAATGCACCAAACCGCCACGCGCAATAATCTCAAACGACAAATGACGCTGCCCGTAGAGTCGACTCTTAAATCCTTTCGTTGCGGTACTTGATATAATGTTATACATCACTTGCGCTTGGCTAAGAATTTCTTCCGTTAGATCACGCTGGTCACGACTTGCCCCATCAATATCTTCACTCGATGGCGGCAAGTGAATCAGTAGCGGCACCATTTTTAGCCCGCGCTCATAATTTTTTGCTTCACGTAGCATCTTGCGATACTGCAGCGTAACAATCGTCACACCGATCGCTAATACTACGACGACGATAAAACCAGTAATTAACGGCCCGCTATCCATATTCCTATCCGTTCGATTGGCCCATCTCCCTGTTGTACCTCTTTTTGAGGTAGTCGGCCTGTAGTTGCGCAATTACCCGCGCTCGCTCATACGGATCATCCCTTGTCAAAGTAATAATCCGCTTCAATTTGTCAACCCACTCCTTCTCAATCAAATCATCATCACCAGCTATCAGCGGCGTATCGTCAGTTGACGTCGTCGATGCAGGAGTCTGTACCGCTGGAGGCGCTGGCACCGGAACGGTCGGTAGTACCGTTGCTGGCATCGGTGAGTTCGCTACATTTACCGCTGGGCGTTCGGCGGAGCGTTTCTCAGTCTCTACCTGATTTACATCGTCATCCAGCCGAAGCTCGCCGCTTGAAGCGGGCGGTAAACTCTCAACCGGTGGACGCGCCTGAGGCAACTCTGGATTCATACCTATATTGTACCACGTTACCGATAGAGTTCCTACGCCCTAAAATCGTTTGTGTATGTAAAAACAACCAAGGCCCAAAAAAAGTGTCAGAAGCAAGATATCCCATGCCGTAACACCGCCAATTGATTGCATACCAAGTAAGATAACCGGTATAAGCCCGATGATACTCGCATAATAATATAATTTCAACGGTGTTACCGAGGCCAAGCCACGATACATATTATGTCGAACAACACGCATTGCCACACGCCTCGCCGCGACCATCACTAAATAACAGCACGACGCAGTTGCTACATACAGACACACAAAAAACGCCAGGACGCCCAACGGACCAACGCTCATTGGCGTCACCGTGTGCACCAATACGACATCTGCCGTCACAGCCAGCGCCGCGACCATAGCAACATACCGACACTTCATACTCACACTATATCATAGACCAAGGGAGCCCAGGCGACGAACCATTATATGATCAGGTGAACCATCCGCCGCACTCAATAACTATTAGGGCGCGGTCACCTGTTCAAAGTCCGCCGCTCAGGGCAACTGACCGCTCCGAATTTCGGAGCATGTCCTTGCGCAACGTTCCTCATCCCGCACATCCAGTAGTCTCATCGCTAATCGCCTAACAAGGATTAACTGGATGCGCAGTGGTACTAATTATACGCGCGCTCAACGCGTTACATCGCAACTATTAACTACACGTTAATAATCACAAGTTCGGCGGAGCATCGGCAACACTATGGCGGAATAATCTTTTGTTATTCCGGCTTCATACTGCTGCCGACTATACGCCAAACGACATGCGTTACTGTGAATTCGGTCACGTAAATTGTTAATGTTGTTATTATTGTACTGATTTTTGCTTTTTATTTTCTTAAAAGCTTGTACCAATACTATCATGCATACGTTTATCGGTCAATACTTCACATAAAAAATATGTTGTATTTATAACATTTTTGTAATAATCTTTATATATTTTCATCTGTTACGTTCTATAAAATGTTTTATATACAACATTGTAATATAAACATATTCTTACTATACCGCCCGCTAATTCATAGCTCTTGTATAGTTACCCCATACGACATCATGAATCCAACAAATAATCTAGTAATTGATACAGCTCGCTGAACGTTTATACAAATAAAACGCCAAAACAACCAGGCCCTCAGCGTATCCCGTTTCGCCATCTCGCGGGTAAAACACCGGCCGTGCGGGGCACCGACCAGGAACCATCAGGGTTCAACCGTCTCGTCCAGCAACAACCTATATTTTCATCAAACCACTTCACTGACCCTCTAAATTATGTGGTATTTTTTACCTAGATTTTTTCTCAAAGATTATTGACATAACCATTTTTATCATTTACTATAGGGGTAGCTTCTGAATAAAAAAGTTATACACAACTTGTCGGGAGCCAAAAATAAACAGCACACGTAAAACTCCACTTTTTGAAAACAACCACTACTCGCAGGTGGTTGTTTTCATTTCATAGCAACACACGCAGCCACATTATCACCTGTTTTACGATAAAAAATCGACCTCTTTAGGTCGATATATAACTGTCTGGTGGAGCTGCCGGGTACTGCCCCCGGGTCCAACTGGTATCATGATATCCGTCTACGAGCATAGGTTCTTTTAATTTATTTTATAACGTTGCTCGGCTTAAAAACGAACCAAAAAACCAAGCTTCGTTACGCGGAGAAAGTCCCACATGTCCGCCGCTTCCGAACATGCAGCCAGCAACATATATATGACACCCTAGGCTTTGCCTGTTGCCGCAAAGCAAGGACGGTCGCTTAAATTAAGCAGCGACTGGCGCAGCAGCCATCGGAGTGAAAACACTCTTCAGGCTAGCAAATGCACCTGCAAGTTTAGACTTTGCAACTAAAACATACGTTACGCGTATCGTCGGCTCGCAGAATATCTTGATAAAGTCCAATTGTCGAAAGCTACTATATCAGCCCCATCAATCTGCCTTGAATTATAGCAACCTTCCCTTTTCAAGTCTAGCTATCTATGCTTTACTAGGTATATGGTTAGCAAGGTAGTTTCAGCGACGCCATATGGCTTTCACGGTCAGCTTATTGAAATTGAAGGCGACATATCACGAGGACTACCTGGACTACAAATCGTCGGACTTGGCAACAAAGCAATCGATGAATCGCGTGATCGCGTTCGCAGCGCCATCAAGAACTCGCTACTTGATTTTCCAAAAGGTAAAATTACCATCAATCTCGCCCCGGCGGAACTACCAAAAGACGGTACGCAATTCGACCTACCAATAGCCCTCGCAATTCTCTGTCTCGGCAAACAACTTCCTCAAACCGCCCTAGAGGGAGCGCTATTTGCTGGTGAATTGGCACTCGATGGTAGTCTTCGCCCCATTCGCTCGGCCATTACTATTGCCGAAACCGCCAAGCAGCACGGTATCTCAACCATATACCTACCGGCCTCCAACAGCGAACAAGCCCTGCTCATCCCCGACATTACTATTATCCCCATCAATAATCTAACGGAATTATTCCTCCACCTCAAACAAGAAAAACTCATCCAACCCGCAGTAAAAACAAAGCAGCAATATCGCCAAAAGAAACGCGGCATCATCATTGATGACATCCGCGGACAAGAGCAGGCCAAGCGAGCTGTCGCCATTGCCGTCGCGGGTAGGCACAATATTTTGCTGTCCGGACCACCGGGATCCGGCAAGACCATGCTAGCACGCGCACTCAATTCACTCCTGCCGCCGCTATCTGACGTTGAGATTATCGAAGTAACGAAACTCCACAATCTTGACGGCAATCAAGTTAGTCATGATATCGTTACCGACCGACCGTTTCGCACACCACACCACACCGCGAGCCGCATATCAATGATTGGTGGTGGCGCAAAGGCCACGCCCGGCGAAATTAGCCTCGCGCACCACGGCACACTGTTCTTAGACGAATTATTAGAATATCCACGAACGACATTGGAATCGCTTCGTCAGCCGCTTGAGGATAAGCAGATCACAATTTCCCGCGCCCAAGGTAAATACTACTACCCCGCCAATTTTATGTTAGTTGCCACGATGAACCCTTGTCCATGTGGTTATCTGGGCGATCCAGAAAAAAGTTGCCGTTGCTCATCGACCCAAATCTTGAACTATCAGAAACGATTATCCGGCCCGCTCCTTGATCGTATTGATCTAACAATCAACGTTTCCCGCGTCGCACATGAAGATTTGTTGTCCCGTAAGTCATCGTCGGATTCACAACAAAAACAGTTTGAAACTATGATTAAGGTAGCTCGTACACTACAAACTAACAGATACGGTAATAGTAATAAATACAACGCTGATATAGATGGCAGTAGTGTTGATAAAATAACTGCCCTAACGATTGAGGCCAAGCAATTTTTCCTTACAGCCGCCAAAAAGCTTGACCTAAGCGCTCGTGGCTATTTCAAAGTTATCAAGGTTGCTCGCACTATCGCTGATCTTGAGTCATCACTAGAAATAACCATTCCTCATGTCGCCGAAAGCCTACAATACCGACAGATTATCCCGACCTAGTGCTTGAAATCGACCCCTATACCTGATACAATGACTGATGAAATTAATCTAAAATTGCTTCAAAAGGAGAGCTAGGAGATTAATAAATCAATTCGTATCAACGGAGCGATCCGTGCTCGGGAACTGCGCGTTGTTGGTTCTGACGGTGAACAGCTGGGGATAATGCCCCTGCGCGACGCCCTTCAAGCGGCGGAGGATGCGGGACTTGATCTCGTTGAAATATCACCAAATGCCAATCCACCAGTCGCCAAGATTATTGACTGGGGCAAGTTCCAATATCAGAAGATCAAAGACCAGCAGCGCAACAAGCGCGCGGCAAAAGTCGGCGATCTCAAGCAAATGCGCTTTGGCCTGAAGATTGGCGCTGGCGATCTCGAAGTCAAGCTGCGCAAAATACGAGATTTTCTCGCCAATGGACACAAGGTCCGTATCCAAGTCGTCTATAAAGGTCGCGAGATGGCGCATAAAGAAATCGGTTACGAATTGATCCAAAAAATCACTGATCAGCTTGAGGAAGAGGCAATTCTAGAACAAAAACCTCAGATGGCTGGTCGCAATCTGAGTGTGGTAATAAGGAGTAAATAATGCCAAAACTAAAGACCCACAAAGGTACCGCAAAGCGCATTAAGTTAACGAGCTCTGGCAAGTTAACTCGTCAACGTGCATTTGGCGGTCACTTCTTAGCCAAGAAGTCAAAAAGCCGTAAGCGGGCGATTAATACAACAGCGAAAGTAACAGGCTCGATGGCAAAGAATGCCCGACGGGCAATGGGAGTTTAATCTATGAGGGTAAAACGAGGCGTCCCTGGACACGCAAAGCACAAGAAAATTCTGAAAGCCGCTAAAGGCATGCAGCACAATCGAACTCGTAGCTTTCGCTTAGCGAAGCAGGGGGTAATTAGAGCTCTGCAATATGCCTATCGTGATCGACGCAATAAAAAACGAGACCTCCGCAGCCTGTGGATTACCCGGATTAACGCAGCCGCTCGCCAAGAGGGCACGACGTACGGCAGGCTCATGGCTGCTCTCAAGGCAAAGAATATTGAGCTTGACCGAAAAGTGTTGGCAGAGTTAGCCGTTAACGAACCTACGGCCTTTACCGCAATTGTTAAAGCAGCACTATAAGAAAGCGACTTCAGCAAACTAAAACCTTCTCCGCTGAGAGAAGGTTTTAGTTTACAGCCTACCGATAAGCCGGGTTCTGTCGCGAGCGATCATCTATCTAGTTTACCTGTTGCCAGATAAATCAAGCGGTTATCGGCCTACGAGCGGACAACTCATTTGTAGACCTCCTTGCAGTCGACAGGGTTTACCTCTCCTCTGTGTCACCACCGAGGACTGTAAGCTCTTACCTTACTCGTTTCACCTTTTCCTTTGTGTCTATCGCCACAAAGGTAGTTTTGTTTCTGTGGCACTTTCCCTAGGGTTGCCCCCGGTCGCCGTTAGCGACTGTCGGTGTCCTTTACTGCCCGGACTTTCCTCTTGGCTTCACCGCCAAGCGATCGCTTAATAGGCTGCCCTATTATTATACATCATAAAAGCCCCAAGCAGTGCAAGCGCGTGATATTCCCCCGCATAAATGCAAGGTGGGTATCCGCAACCAGTCACCACGATGACTGACCATTAGGACTCCCTATCATATGATGTTAGGAAAATCATATGCGCCCGCCTACCTGAGGCTATCTCTATTATACACCAAAAATCATGCAAAAGAATTGGATAATACCGTTCGTAGCGAACGTCATAATTCGCCCAATTGCCGCCTGTCCGATCATAATGATAATGAACACCACCATTACCCCGTAGCGCTCAATCCACTCCATGCCACGGCGCACACTCTCTGGAGCGAGCGCATACAGCACTCGCGATCCATCGAGTGGTGGCAGCGGCAACATATTAAACACGAAAAAGCCTAAATTAACCAACACGACGAGGCTAGTAATTTGCCCCGCTAACGTATTTTGAATCAGCCCACCGCTGGTGATAACGCCGCTGACAGCACCCATGCCAAACGCTAAAAACGCTAAAAACAAATTAGTCAGTGGCCCAGCAAGCGCTACGAACGCTGCACCCCATTCACCGTGTCGCACGCGTTGAGGATTAAATGGCACCGGTCGAGCACCACCAAAAATTGGCAGCCCTAGCATAGCCAGTAATAATGGCAGCAAAAGCGTCATGAATGGATCAATATGCTTCAGCGGGTTTAACGTCAGCCGCCCCTCCGCCTTGGCCGTATCATCTCCGAGAAAATAGCCCATAAACGCATGCATCGCCTCGTGTAGCGTCATTGAGACGAGAATGACCACCAAGACCATACCTAAATATGCCAAATCCATAATTACCATTATAACACCTTGACTAATTATAGAAATACCGCTACAATACGATAGATTGTTTAGTTAATATAAAGCGAGGTTGGAAATGGCATCACGATGCGAACTAACCGGCAAAGGCAAGCAATACGGTCACAACGTTAGCTTTTCCCTTCGCCGTACCAAGCGCACTTTTAAGCCAAACCTACAGAAGAAAACTCTTGTAGTAGATGGTCAAAAAGTCACGTTGGTTCTGAGTACTCAAGCAATTCGTACTCTTAAAAAGAAAGGGTTGTTACGCCCGATACAGACAAAAACCGTCTAGACTCAACCCCCTCCAGACAAGGAGGGGGTTTATTAGTGCAACGTATCGACTGGCCTAGCTCCGCGCGACAGTAATGATTGATAGTTGTTCAGGTAAAGACGCCGTCCCCTTCACTTTCCATTTTGACCCAGCATCAATAGTCTCCACGCCCATTTCGCCAACAAACACCGACAGGTCGTCTTGCGGCACTTCGTAGTGTAATGCACCATCAGCATAATGCACCGGGATAACCACTTTCGGCTCCAGCTGGCGTACCATATGAGCCGCAGATGTCGCGTCAAGCGTGTAACCACCACCGCCAACCGGTATCACAACAACGTCAACAACACCGATATCCTCCAGCTGAGACTCTGACAATTTTGGAGCAACATTACCTATAATCACAACACGCACACCACCAATTGTTAAACGGTAAATCGTTGATTTTTTGACATCAGTTTCCGTATCAATGTGTCGCCAGGCTGCCACCCCCTTCAGAGACACATCGCCGACCTCATATTCACCCGGGCCACTAAAGAGCAGCCGTGGTACTACATTGCTTGCGGCGAATCTACCCTCCGACAATATCTCAACGTCCTGTACCCCAAGGTTATCCTTAAGTCCAACCAGCGATAGCGCTGGATCAAACGCGATTTTTACCATTTTCGTTGTAAAAATAACGTTATTTGCACCTTTGTATTCTACTTCAAACATATACGTCTCCTTATACTAGTATACTCTCTGCGTCTACCACAACCGAGTGCTTACTATTCATTATTTCCATCACAAACTTATCTCTAACGCTCAGACGATAGTAAAAATCATCATAGCTCATTACAGCATAATTCAGCTCTCTCCCCTCGGCTTTTTCAATTTTCTTAATGGCGACACCAACTCTCGACTCCGATAGCCGACCGACCAACAGTATATCAACCCGACTCGTCGATCCACGCACTAACGCACCGGCGACTATAGCGATCTTTAGCCCGGACAGCCGAGCGATATCGCCCACCCACGGTATACTGTTCTTTTTGTTATGGTCGGTTTGCTCACTCGGTCGCTCATCGGCAAAAATCATCTTTAGTGGCGTGAAGTATGCATACTGCTGATTCGCAGCGTAATACAATTTATTGTCATAATTATTCGAAACAATGACTCCGACTCTGAGCATATTTGATAGTTCACGCCGTACCGAGTTAATTTGCTCGCCGATCAATCGCGTAATCTCTCTAACATAAAACGATTTTTCAGGGTTCGCTAAAAACAGGTGTAGTAACTTCACCCTCGTTTTTGAGCCGAACAGCGCATCAATCATGTATTAAAAATTGTACCATAAATTTTACGCCCGAGCCAAAAGTTGTGACAAATAGTGTTCAGCAGAGTCAAGCGTCGCCCACATGATAAACGGGTTACGCCGCAACCACGTCATCTGTCGCTTCGCCAACCGCCAATCAGCTATAACAAATTGCCGCTTTAATTCATTTTCGGTAATATTTCTATTCAAAAACTCTCGGACCAACGGATAGACATTACCCGTCATAGCCTCATTATCCCAGCCATATTTTCGGGCTAACAACATTGCTTCACTCACAACATTATTTAAAAATAATTGTTCAGACCTGAGCACAATTCTTGTTCGCAATATTTCCTTATTCGTTGCTATACCTACAGCGATACTATTATCTCTAATCATAAATTCATATCTGTTATTTTTATTTTTTTGTTCAATAGCACGTATAAGATAGCGCTTATTCTTGTTATTCTCTGGTAATTTTCTGTTGTATTTATAACAATAATATTGTAGTTCGACTACTGTCCTTTTTTCTAGCTCATGCCGTAAACTAGGATCAGGAGGAGCTCCAAATTGAAAATTAAAAATTACTGCATCGATATAGAGACCCGTGCCGCCGACAAGAAACGGTAACCGCCCCCGAGAGCGAATTTCACTTATTTTTTGCAGAGCATACTCCTTAAACTGTGCGGCGCTAAATGTCTCGCCCGGGCTGACCAAATCAAGGCCCCAATGGGGCACGGCTTCTCGCTCAGCCATAGTTGGCTTTGCCGTACCAATATCCATGTCTCGATATATTGTTCTGCTATCGGCACAAATTATTTCGCCATTATATTGTTTTGCCAGACGAATCGCTAGCGAGGTCTTACCACTAGCAGTCGGCCCCGCGATAACAACTAGGGGTAATTTTGCTTTTATAGTTTCGGCCGCCATCGTCGTTCCTCAAAATCAATTATCCGCCACCTTTCATCGCAATAAATACCATCTTGTTCAAGTAGCTGCCTTTGCACACCTTGCCCACCCGGAAAACCTACCGCCAAGCCACCTTTCGCGTTCACTAGGCGATGCCACGGCAAATTCTCTGGGCCACCATGCGCTATCCCGCCCACAATTCGTGCTGCGTGCGGGTGTCCAGACAGTGCTGCCAAGTCACCGTACGTCGTCACCTTGTCGTCAGGTAGCTGCGCCATGAGAATATAGATCCGGTCTCGCAAGCTAGCTATTGGCAATTCGCTCAATTTCCACCTCCACTTCTGACCACGAATGGCATCGCACCACTCTATCCGGCAAACTATCTGCTCTATTCCAAGTATAATCACCAAATAAGATGGCATTACGACCAGTCTCGGAAACAGCTAAACAGTGTTTCAACTGATCATCAATTAAAACATCAGCATTAATTTGCGTGATTAACTCTGTTTTTGTCAGTTTATGAGAGTCCTCGTGCACCGTATCCCATAGGCCAGAGAAGTAGACCGCAGAACTGGCGAAAACCCCTGGAAAATGCTCCTCGATCCAAAGCAGTGTATCGCTTTGCACCTGCAAGCGACGCGAAATAGCCACCATGAGATGATGCACCTGCGACATGTTTCTAAGCACCTCCTCCGCCCCCCCTATATGAGCATATCCCTTTATCGCACCAGAGTCGTGAAAGACATGAGCACGCCGTTCTGCCTCCTCGCTATCAACATGCCACATCTCTGACCAATGTTCGCTATAGTCATCAACCCTCAATCGTGTGCCCCACCGTTCATTACTAAATGCCACGAACCCGATTGCATTTTCTGCTAAAACATCGTCAATATCAATTGCAATTCTTAGCCTACGCACAAGATTACAGTCCCCGTATATATTCAGCTAGCTGTTCAAGCGGAATTTGCTCTTCACCCGCATGCGTCCTGATACTTACGACACGTGCTATCTGATCCTTTGGCCCAACAATAATCTGTATTGGTATTTTTACAACAGTCGCCTCACGAATCTTTTTCCCAAGGGATTCATTACGACTATCTATTGTAAATCTTACATCGTTGTATTTTATTGGTTTCATTAAGGTCACCTCTGATAAAATCGATGTAATTTCATCAACGTAGTCTGAGACGGTGTCATTAATCGTTAGAATACGTACTTGTTCTGGTGCCGCCCAAAACGGGAACCAACCACCCGTGTGTTCAATGAAGACGCTCAAGAATCGTTCAATCGACCCGAGCAGCGCACAGTGAATCATCACAGGTGTTGTAAAATTACCATCACTATCTGTGTATTCCAAACCAAACCGTTGCGGCTGCACGAAGTCTAGCTGCACTGTCGCGACTTGGTGCTCACGACCGATAGCGTCAGTTGCCATGAAATCAATTTTTGGTCCGTAAAAAGCAGCCTCACCTTCCTGCTCAAAATAGTCCAAGCCAACTTTTTCAACTGCTGATTTCAACTGATTTTGTGCGGAAGCCCACAGCTCACGTTCGCCCAAATATGCATCAGAATCATCGCGATAACTCAGTCGAACCCGCAGTTTCATATCAATAGTACCGTACAATTCCTGGGCAGCGGACAACAAATTATTGATCTCTTGCTCAATTTGATCTGGACGACAGAAAACATGACTATCGTCCTGGGTTAATGAGCGCACGCGATTCAGACCACCAAGCTCACCGGTTTTCTCGTCACGATAATCAGTGGTCGTCTCCAAGTAGCGCACCGGCATATCGCGGTAGCTACGAGGTTGTGAAGCAAAAATCTGCGTATGGTGCGGGCAGTTCATCGGCTTTAACGCCATTTCATCACTGGTTTCCTGACTTTTAACTAAAAACAGCTCTTCGCCAAATTTGGCCCAGTGGCCTGACGTTTCATACAAGTCCTTTTTAGTAATATGCGGCGTCCAGACTTTTTCAAAACCAAACCTCTGACGCAGCTGATTTGAGTATTGGGCCACGATATCGCGCAAGATAGTTCCACGAGGTGTAAATAATGGCAAACCAACCCCCACGAGCGGCGAGGTGGTATACAGATCAAGCTCCTTGCCTAACTTGCGGTGATCACGCTGTTTGGCCAGCTCTAATTTCTCCAAATATTTATCCAGCTCTTCCTGCGTAGCAAAAGCTACACCGTATAGTCGCTGCATTTGAGGATTCTTTTCATTGCCCCGCCAATAGGCGCCCGCAACCCGCATCAACTTAAATGCACCAACCTGACTGGTATTTACAGCATGCGGTCCACGACACAGATCCTTAAACGACCCGTTGGTATAAAACGAAACTTCATCGAGCGCGCTATCACCTTCGGCAATTGTACCCATTTCTGCAGCGTCCAGATCTTTTGCTACCGTTGTCCCGGCACGTTTTAGGTCATTAAGAAGTTCTTCTTTATATGGCTGATGGCTATCTTTGGCCCATTGAATTGCTTCATCAATTGGGCATTTTGTGCACACAAAGTCTTGCTTTTCGGCAATGATTCGTCGCATTACCTTTTCAATTTTATTAAACTGCTGCTCACTGATCTTCGTTTCACCAAGATCAATATCGTAATAAAACCCATGTTCAATAACCGGACCAACTCCAAACTTGGCGTCTGGCCATACCCGCTGCACAGCCGCCGCCATAATATGCGCCAGGCTGTGTCGCATTGCATAGAGTTTATCTTCGCTCATAAAACCTCCTTTAAGTAATTATAAAAGCACGCCCAACGCGTATAGCGTGCGTGCCTCGGTCCTGGGGACGAGCCAGGAGGTTCCACCTTGGCGATGACTCTTGCTCCGGCTGGTTTCGTGCGCCGCAACCGCTTTCACGTTGCTCGAGAGGTGGTTAGTCTCTGTCCTTGCTATTCTCACCGTATCATAGTTAAAAGTTCCGGGCAACCCTTACGACGCATGGACTAGGTAGCGGATCCGTAATACTACACCAAGAAACGACATGACGGCCAACCCCTACGCTCTCCGCAAGAGGTAATTGCGTTCACCACTAATTCCTGCTATTATTGGAAATAGACGGGCGATTAGCTCATTTGGCTAGAGCGCTTCATTGACGTTGAAGAGGTGAGAGGTTCGAATCCTCTATTGCCCACCACAAGTGACTTACACGAAACATCACCCAAGTAAATGTGGGTGCCGCCCTCCGGGAGATCCTCCTGGAGGGCGTTTTGGTTGCCGGGGAGCTGGCTGGTGGCTGTGCCGGTGCGGGCGGTTGTTTGGTCGAGGTGAGCGCTGTTGCTGCCGATGTGGATGCTGCCGTTGTCTTGGTCGCCGTGCCTGTCCCGGCTGTCGTCATTGCCTTGGTCGCTGCTGTCGTTCCGGCGGGCGGATTCGCTGTCCCTGTTCTTTCCTGGGTTTGTGAGTCCGGCGTCGCGTCGCAGGGTTGGGTTGGTGAGTTGGTCGAAGGGTGGTCGGGGTGTGGGGTGGATGGGGCGTTGTGGGGTGCCGGTTGGGGCGTTGTCGTCTGGGTTGATGAGGATTTCGGTGAAGAAGATGGTGTTGAGGAGTTTCTTGAGGCTGGGTGGGGTGTCTGGGTGGGTGTAGAGGTGGTGGCAGTGCTCGAGGAGGGCGAGGGCTTCAGTGAGGTGTTGTTCGACGCGTTCACGGTCAGCGGTGAGGGTGGCGAGTTCTCGGGTGATGTGGTCGAGTTCGCGGGTGAGGCGGGCTTGTTCGGTTTTGAGGAGGTCGAGGGGGATGGCGTCGGCGTAGTGGGCTTCGAGGAGTTTGGCTTGTTGGGTTTTGAGTTTGCGGGCTTGGGTGGTGAGTTTTTGGGTGTGGGTGTGTTGGCGGGTGTAGATGTGGTCGAGTTCGAGGCGAAGGTATTTCTCGATGGTGCGCCGGTCTTCGGGGGTGATGTGGATGTGGTGGTAGAGGTCGGCGATGCGAGCGTCGACTTCGTCGATGAGGACGGCTTTGAAGGAGCATTTGGTGCGGTGGCGTTGGCGGTAGGAGCAGACGAAGTATGGATAGATTTGGCCGTTTCTGGCTTTGGCGTTGTGGACGATGAGCCGGCCGCCGCATTGGCCGCAGCGGATGGTGGTTTTGAGGTGGTGGTTGTGGATGCGTTGGCGTTCGCCGTGGCGGTGTTGGTTGAGGACGGTTTGGACGCGGTTCCAGGTGGCGTCGTCGATGAGGGGTTGGTGTTTGCCGGGGTATTGGATGCCTTGGTAGGTGACGATGCCGCGGTAGTATGGGTTGCGGAGGATGGCGAGGAGTTTGTTGTGGCCGAGGGGGTGGGATGGCCGGTTGGGTGTGGGGACGGTGGTCAGGCCTTGGGCGGTGAGGTGATCAGTGAGGGTGGATAGTGTCCAGCGGTCGGTGGCGTATTCGGTGAAGGCTTGGGTGATGAGTGGGCCGCGGACAGGGTCGATGTCGACCCAGCGGGCTTCCCTGCCTTGGTTGTCGCGGCCTTGTTTGTTGAGGTAGCCGAGTGGGGCGCGGCCGATGGTGCCGCCGGCGCGGGCTTTTTGGCTGAGGCCTTTGACGACTTCGCTGGCGAGGTTGCGGGAGTAGAACTCGGCGATGGAGCTCATGATGCCGTGGAGGAGGATGCCGCCGGGGGTTTGGTCGATGTTCTCGGTGGTGGAGATCAGGCGGGTACCGGTTTGGTCGAGGATGCGGTTGATGTCGACGTCGTCGGCGCGGTTACGGGCGAGGCGGTCGAGTTTGTGGACGATGACGTAGTCGATGTCGCCGGCGTCTTGGAGGTAGTGGAGCATCTTTTGTAGTTCGGGGCGGTTGGCGCTGCGGGCGGATTCGCCGCGGTCGACGAACTCTTTTACGATGAGAGCGCCCAGGGCCATGGCCTTTTTCTTGTTGGCTTCGCGTTGGGCGGGGATGGAGAAGCCCTCGGCAGCGCCGCCGCGTTGGGCTTGTTCGCGGGTGGAGACCCGTAGGTAGGAGACGGCCCGCTTTGGGGTGAGTGAGGCGGCCATGGCGGCAAACGGATCGGTGGTCATAGGCGGACTCCGTGCCGGTGGCTTGTGGGGTTGGTGATGGTGTTGGTCATGAGCGCCCTCTCCTTTCTCACCCTCTACCCGCCTGCGTCCTCGGGACCCTGGCTACCGGGTGTTATGGCTTGTCAGGGCAGAAACCGGCGGCTCGTCCGAGACTGCCCTGCTTCTATTGACGCTCAGATGGAACGAAAAGTCCAGAGGGCTGGGGGAGCGACAGGGGTGAGGATGTGTCCTGGACAAGCCCCTCGGGTCATCACTGGGTACTTTGGCAGCGGCGTCGGCGCTGTCCGGGGCTGCTTGGTACGGCGCGGAGTGAAAATGCGGTTAAGGAACGGATGGTGAGGGAAACATCATGAATCGAGATATGCGGGGAACCGTTGGCTGCTACGCGCTAATAGACATGGCAGCCAACCATATTCTCTTACTATCTACGATCCCCTTGGTGCTTCTTTATGAACTCTACCACGTTCTGCGATGGACGCCGCCACCAATTGTTCGGCAGCTGAAACTGTAGCTTCATTGACTGCTCCTTTGCCAGTTCAAGCACTTCATGCATAGCCTGCGCGACTCGCGCATCACCGCTCTCCGGAAGCAGCTCGCGGCGAACCTCAGCATTCGAGACAACCAAACTAAGTGCCGGGTTTGCGCGTTCTTGCCGGAAAGCCGAAGACGCAGGATAGGCTCCACCATGGTGTCCTCCCTCCGCCGCAACCACCAGACAGTAGAGTATGTCAAACTGACAAAGTGAATCAAGAAGTCGATCAGGTGAGTCGTAACTATCATCTGTCGAGGTTTCAACTGAGGGCAAATATGGCCGCATAGCGGCATGCTCTATAGCAAGTAGTCGCGCCGACGGAATCATCAAGCTACCCCTAGAATCACTCGGAAACAGTTTTGACCTAGTGGCCTCAACTTGTCCTTCACGAATCCAAGATGAATAAACATAATCAAGGCTAGGATGCGCCGACGATGGATGGAGTACAAGATCACGAACAACTCCCCAAGCCCTGTACCGCACGGCCGCCGCGCCGATTACATATGCACGCACTATCACCTCGAGCTTTTGCGCGGCAGCATCATGGTCGAGTTGCCGGTAGATCGTGATTAGCGTGTCCACAGCTCGCTTGGTAATATCAGGAAGTCCGAGCGCGAGCGCTTGAACAATGATGATCGTTAGCTTATCTAGGGATTGACAGAACGTATCGGTGTTGCTATCGGTCGCCACCACACTCGTCAAGAACTGCTTGATTCGCAGATCGCTACCTGTTTCAAGGTTGGCTATCATGGCCTCAACGAAGGCTTCATCCGCCATGTCGACTGTAAGTGGGATCGAGATTTTCCCAGGCCCTCCACGAAAAGATTTCGCCAGCTCAGCTATCAACGAGTTGATGTCGGCGCGTGCTTCTTCGCGAATACGCTGATCGCGCCCCCGGAGCAACATATCCCAGTGCGACCACCGCAACAGCACATTTTGCGCCCCTTCTCGTAGCCATACTTCACCTGGACGGAAGCAGATGCCATCTTTTCCGTTATCGTTTTTATACTGCCCAAGTTTACTCATTGGGACAGGTAGACCGCTTCCTTCATGATGAGTATATATGAGCACCACTTCTTTCCCCTCTATCTCATGGAGCTGCGATATTATTTGGATTTGCCCCTCGGTATAATTTCTAATGAGGTCATTCAAGCGAGCTCCGTCAAACCGCTCGCGATCAAACGTTTCGATCGGCGCCACAGGATCACCTGAATCGCTCACACCAATCAATAGATATCCACCCGGAGGGCAGTTCGACATGGCAACCACATCTTTAACAAATTTAACCCTATCCTCTGATTTACTTAGGTCAACACCCTCCTTAAAATCAAGATGCTCTTGCTCCGGCTCTCCGAGCAGCTCAATGAGCTTCTCCATGTCGGTGCGACCATCAGCGGTAACTGCCACGATTTTCCCCCTTTTAGCTGAGTAGGTGTTGGGCTATCAGCATACTGTATATCAACACAGTGCAATCAACAAACGCACAGCGAAGGTCACCCTGCACGGTCGATGCGACTCTCAGATACAGCCAACTACAATTTGACCAGCATCAACCTATCCCTCTCCTCACCCCACCCGTCCCATTACCCACATATCGCGCCAGCCGCCGTTTAGGCGGTAGCGCTGGGTCAGGGTTGCTTCGTGGGTAAAGCCGAGGGCTTTGAACAGTCGTCGTGAGGCGGTGTTGCCTGCCAGGATCCAGGCTTCCAAGCGGTGGAGGTCGAGGTGGTCTATTGCCCAGTTGGTGATGAACCGAACACCGGCGCGACCGTAGCCGTGGTGGCGGTCGGCTGGACGCCAGATGCAGATACCGATCTGGGCGTGGCGGTTGCGCCAGTCGATGGCGTGGAGGGAGCATTCACCGACCAAGCGGCCGATGGGCAAGACGGTGGAGTCACTTGCTGCGTTGTCAGGCCCTGCGTCCTCCGCAGCGATGACGAAGGTGTACTCGGTGGCTGGTTGCGTCCCGGTGGTAGCAGCGATCTTGCGCCGGAGCTCGGCGCTGCTGCGTGGGCGCCAGTACGGCGGGCCGAATCGGGCCAACTCTTCCCAGTCGCTACAAGCAGTCAGGATGGCAGTAATGTGGGATTCAGCAAGGGCGTGGATGGTGATAGCCATTCCAAAACTTTCCTTTCTGGGCTGCTTTCCTCCGGTGGTGATGGCGGCCTTTCCGCCCTTTTTTCTGGCGCGCTGCCGACTCTCAATGCTACGTATAAGTCTACTAATAATGTCCGGAGCTCGGCCCCGATCAGTTCACCCCTGCCCCTCCACCACCCTCCCCAAAACCCGCACCAGCCGGCGCGCGCTCTCGATGCTCAGGTCTAGGCCATGGCGGCCGTCGCCGATGTAGATCCATTCGTCGGGGTCGTCCGGGTACTGGTAGCGGGTGATAGTGAGTTCTGTCGCGACGGCGTGGCGGGTGATGCTGTTTGGCGCTTCCCCTGGCGAGCGTTCGAGGGTGATGGCCCCGAGTGGCCGCGTGCGGCCTTCGTGAAGCTGGTCGGTGGGGTCTTGGTCAGCGTGGTCACGGACGCACCACGATGGGCATGGTGGCGCTTCGATGTGAGTGTTGGGATGGCTGCTGCTCGTGGCGGCTGGGTCGGCGGGAGCGGAATCCATGCTTGCCTCCTAGTCGGCTCAAGCAGTCAGGAAAGCGTGAAGAGGAGAGGAAGTCCAGCGCTGGCCCACACCCTGAGGGGTTGGTCACTCACCTCGAGGCGAAGTTTGTCCGCCTAGCCCCCGCACCAACTCCCCAGCATCCACGCCGAGGCCGCTGGCGATCTTCAGGATGTTGTGGAGGCTGAGGTTGCGTTGCCCACGCTCCACCTGCCCGATGTAGGTCCAATGCAGTCCTGCTCGTTCGGCCAAGCCTTCCTGGCTGAGCCCCTTCGCCTCCCGGGTGGCACGAACGCGGTCGCCAAAGGCCCCGGTCACGGGTGACAGGGGCGGCTTCCGCGCAGGATTGGACACCTGCCAATCCCAGTCGCCCGAAGACGGAGTATCCAGAGACGATAGGTCCTGTGACGATGTATCCTGTTAGGACCGTCGACGGAAAGGAGACCATCATGGGTGGCTGCTGACCGGCCGCATCATGACCTCGTGGCGTGATGGCAAGAGTCCCGACGAGACAGTGAGGGAGGTGACGGCTCATGGGTGGCGAGTGATTACTAAACGGTGCCGACCCATCTCTTGGTGTCGGTGAACGGCGCCCGCTAGGCCGTCTTGGTTGAGCGGGCGCTTCCGTTCTCTCGTCCCCGCTTCTTGCCAGCGGTCTGTGCCGCGCCCTCTTGTGTTTCATGCGCTTGAATTGACTTGTCTAGGCTCTCATCCTCCAGGATCCACACAAACGCCACACCGGCCCGCGGCAGCACCCAGCCGTCGTAGCTCATGGTGTACTTCTTCACCCCAGCGACGTCTGGAGCCTCGCTCACCCGAGCACGCCGGGTGCTTGAGATGAAGTCCACCAGTTTCATCTTGGCTATTCCAGCGTCCTGGTAGTTCAGTTCCAGCTCAAACCCCTTGGTCGGGCGGTCGACGTCGAAATGGACCATGTGCCCATCCCGCCGTAGTCGTGACCGGTACGTGAACGACATGACCACCGGTTTCTCGGCCTCCACGACGGCCTCGCCGACATCCACGGTGTACACCTGCCCATGTTCATCTGTCGTCCGGATAATCTTCAGCGGCTCCCCATCCACCACGAACTCAATGAGTGCAAAGTTGTCCAGATCTGTCACGTCAAGCTTCGTCCCAGCAGGTTTGAACCACACACTCGTCTCCCCGTGCTCAGCCACCATCTGGTCATACCGCTGCCGATCCGAGACCATGGCGAACTTCCGGAACCGGTGCTTGGGCACCACCGTGTATTCCCAGCGGACCAGTAAGTCAAAGAACAGGTTAGGGGTTACACCCCTAACCCTAGGTATACCTAGGGTCGCGTCGACTCGCGCGTCATACCAGCGCTCCTCGGCCGTGATCGCCTGGTGCTTGATGTCTCCATAGACTTCCCGCCCGAAGGCCGCATCACCAAAACGCATGCCCAAGCTATTGACCGCCAACTCATCCAACAGCCGGGGCGTGGCTATCCGCTTGAGGTCCTGCGTGTCGAAGCGGAATCCCTCGATCACCGCATCCCGCATCGCCGGTGCCTCATCGTGAATGATCTGGCGGAACTGGCGAGTGGTGGCGGCTTCTTGGTCTTTGCGGAAGGAATACTCAAACAGCGTACCCAGCAGCCCAGCACCAAACAGCGTGCCGCCTAGCTCGCCCAGTGGCAGGGCGTGGAGCCACGACCAGTTGCCGAGATTGAGGCCAGAAAGCCAGCCATTCAGCATGATGAGGAGGATGCCAGCCAGCGTCAACGCTGTCGCCAGAAAGGCCGCTTTGGTCTTGCGGAGACGCTGAGGTAAGGAATCGGCTTTGATGGTATCGCGCGAACAAGTCATATGCTACGTTTAATTGTAGCAAAATGAGCATGGAGAGACTAGAGGGTTGCGTTGTCAAACTCAAATAGCTTTGCTACAGTGAATAACGAAGAGGCGTCGCCACCGTGGTTCTGCGGAGGCCACGCCTCTTCTTTTTGGAATTTCACCTCCATGGGTTTATATCATTATTCATAGACAGATCTCCGCGTTGTCGCTATTGCCTAGAGCAGCTATTTCGCGGTAAAATAGATAGTAGAAAGGGGCGAATATACGATGCAAGATGGTTTACAAGAAATAAAGGAACTTATTACACGCGAGGTAGGTTCGCTTAAGAGCGAGGTTACTTCTGTTTGCAAGCGACTCGATGCGCTTGAAGAGGGTCAGACCAAACTACGTGAGGAGATTGAGGCTGTAAAGACTGATCTCAAAGCGGAGATTAGCAATGTGAAGAGCGAGCTCAAGGCGGACATCGGCGCCGTCAAGCTTGAGCTGCGGGAAGAAAGCGGCAAAACGCACGAGCGGCTGGACAAGATGGACGAGCGGTTTGAAGACGTCGATGAACAGCTCGAGACGCTTACTACCTCAGTCAACGCGACGCAAGAAACGGTCCTGCGGACGCGTGATCATATGGATAATCGCTTCGAACGGGTGGAGGCGCGGATGGATCACGCCATCGCTGACCTGAAGGTAGCGCGCTCCGACATTAGTGCTCTTCGCCATGACCTCCAGATGGAAGAAGAAAGCCGCGGGCTTTCTGACGCAACGCTGTTCGTGAGCCAGCGAGAAACTAACCAAAACCTAGAGAAGCGAGTCGCCGCCCTGGAAGCCCAGTTCTCAGCACTGCGGGAACGAGCAGCGTAGCCAGGCAGGAGGTTCGGCCACGCCCTACGAACCTTGCCCCGCCCGTCCTTCCAGCCGCAGCGCCTCTTGCAACTGCTCCACCCGGATAGGTGCATAGCCCTGCCCCGGGATACGAGCGCCTTTGAACAGCTTCATGAACTGATCGACCGTCGCCTCATCCGGCAACGTGGTGTCCGATTCCAGCAGGCGGTTGATGCCATCCGCAATCCGTTGGGTCGAGAGCTGTCGTATCGCTCCTGAGAGCAGTTCCACACGCTCACTATCCTCTGACTCAAGACGGACACCTGAGAGCGCACGAATTTGCTCAGCGATACAGGCCGCGGCAATGAGGATAGCGAAGAGACGCTCTTCTGCCTCTGCCTGACTCATCGAGGTGCCGGGCTCACCGGAGAGAGCATCAACCTGTTCGACGAAGAGCGCACATGCCGCGTCTGCCTGCGTCAGCAGCAGGGCCGGAGCGTCTGTGGTTTCAGCCGTTTCGTTCTGGAGCGCGCCCTGCTTACGCCGCTTGCGCCGGAGCAGGTTGCGCACCCACGACTGCATGCCCGGCAACGCCCGATCGTTCCACGCAGGCAGTAGGCGGCTCTCCCACCACGCCTTGACATGTGGAGCAAGTTTGACGATGGCAGCACCACTAAGCACACCGCCACCAACCCACACGAGGAGACGCGACAGGTCGAACTCTGTATCTTTGCCAGTGATGGGATGGAGTATCGCATGGGTGGTGAGGCTGTTGGTCTTGTCATCTCGGGCGAGGGTGCTGAACCCGCCCGGATCTTGGCGTGACTGCGACAGATGTGTTCCGTCTGGGTAATCAACCCACATCTTTTCGCGTGGCATGAGGGTATCTTAGCTGTCAGGAGCTAGGGGTCTGCGTGGAGGTTGGGGTGGTCGTGAGGTTGGGGCAGGAACTTTTTGGACCTCTGTGTTGAAGAATGTATAATGATCCTGACTAAGGAGGTCATGTGTTTGAGCACGGAACAGATTATCCAATCGCAGTAACGAGCCAAGATGACGATGGGATCAAAGCCGGAATCAGCTGGTGCTTTGGTCATATGAATGGCGGCGATCATGTTACGGTATGGACTTCTTTGAAGAGTAACCTCAGTCACAATCAACTGCTGGAGTGGCTTGTGACACGATACAGCGAGGTTGACCACGTGACAGCACGGGGCGGCGCATACATGCAACATTCTGGGCCAGTACTCATGGCTTGGGCGAATCCCAATGACATCGCCGAGTTCATTGAACGCAATAGTAGAAATATCCGTGCGCTATGCGTCATCTCGTGGGACATAGTTAAGCTTATCCCTTGGGTGAGTATAGCTATGCCAGAGTTGCTTGGTGATGCAAGTACGTGGACCATACCGACGCCAAAACTGGACCCGGTAGTTATTGAAGAGATGGAATACCTTACGAATACGATCAATCACAATAACACCATTGCTGTCGGCTACGACAAGGACTGTGTTGTATCTGTCCTACTCGGGCTTCATGATGCAGGATATGAACTCAACGGTCCCCTGCTCGCCGCTTGGGCAATCGCGAACGGATGGGCCGGTAAGAACCCAGCGAAACTTGAGGAATACGTCAAAAAGATCAATCAAGGTACGCGACCACGCACACGGCGGGATCTTTCTCCTGAATACGTCGAACAATTGAAATCACGCTCAACTTTACGAGGAGAAGATTCAGATCTTGAATAGCTGAGCCCGTCACCGGCCAGCGAAATCTTATTTTGCTGAATCTCTCGAATTAAAGGTTTTGACGAGATCGGCGCCACACTCTGATAAAAGGTTGCCGAGGTCGTTCAGCTGTTCTGATTCTGATCCCGATGAGGAAATAAGCGAAAGAATGCTATGGAACCCACAATCAAATTCTTCACCAGGAAGCATGTCGTATTTACTTGTCTGTAGCACGAGGGCGCCAACTATAACTCGACCTTCACTAGATGCAGAAAACAAATCACGTTCAGATATAGCTATAGGAACTGCCATATACATGTTCCAAGGTCGATCTAAATTATTAACATTTCGGCTAGGGGATAGTAGCTCAAACGATCCACTGTAGACAGACCTGGCTGAAGCATATACTGATCTCCACGAGATTGGTGAACACTGAGTCATTATGTTGCCATCCCTCCGCGAGTAGCTGGATGATCCAACAAGGAATACTTCAAAAGGTGCATTCCGCCCATCCTCAAATACACGCAACCACAAGTGAAGTCCAAAATTCTCTGATTCATAGGGCTCAGCCAGCTTTTCCTTGGGTACGCGTGTTACCTTAATTTTCTCGCGCATACTCTTCCTATAAGCCTCCAAATTCTGCGAATATAGGGAGTCTAGTTTCGGCTTTATGATCTCCGTTAATAGATTCTCGAGAGCGTCGCTGACCGCAACGGATGCCCCATTTCCAGGCGCAATACCGCCATCTTTGATATCAAATCTGTTATAGATATATCGCATTATCCTACCAAGTCTAAACCCATAGCGGGACGAGTTTTTAGGATCATCATCCATGTAGCCTGAGGGGTTATTCAGTGCGACAATAGCCTCCTGTATGCATTGCGTAACTTGACTATAGGATTTAAGTCTAATAACGCTAGTTCTATAGACATTATTGATATGTTTTAGCCGGAAATCGAAGTAGGCATCGACAAGGTCGTCTACCTCTGGAATTTGATCATCAGGAATGCCTTGCGCCATACGTTTCTCAGTAAGCTCGAAGGCTGATCTTTCACTGGGCACCATAAGAGCAAATGCTTGCTTGATATCACCTGCCCTATAACCACTGCTTAAAGGGTGTGTTGTATTTGCATCCGTAAGGCTGGACCCTACAAATATACAATGGCTACACTCGGCTTGGCGCCTAATTATATCTTGAACCCTTGCACCGTATTCTATGTACTGACCTTCAGTCAAAATCACTGGCATCACACTGCCCCAAAGGCTATCCCCACGTGGAATTAAGCCATGAATATGCAGAATCCCGATTCCATCGCAACTACTCCATGCGTCAAAATCGTCAATACCAAAAACCTTTATATCAGTAGCCTCCAGTTTCCCCGCTTCGCGCAAAGCATACTCCAAGCAATCATCATAGTTAGTTGTTATTACCTTGACGCGCTTATTTAGCTTTAGTAACAATTTTGCTAGCGAAGAGAGAAGTGCGCCGCCTTTATTTAACTTCGTTTTATAAAGCGCAGCCGTAATATTATGAAGACTATCCAGGGCTGTCTGCTCACTTCTTTTCTCTAAAATCATCTCCGCGCGACGCGTAGGTTCGGGTTCTTCTGCGCAAATCAGTTCATACAGACCACTAGAATTTCTATCACGAAGAATTGGCAAAGCAAGTTGCTCAAGCAGGCTTTCCCACGAAGGTAATCCTGCTTCTATAGACACTCCCGCCCCAAGTACAAATGTCACTGGGGCATCAGAGCATATGGTGGTGATGAAACCTTTAAATGCACTACTTCCACTAAATGAGAGAGAGTGGCTAGACAATTCCTGCTACTCCTATATTGCCGAATCAGTCTTCTACGAGCATGCTCCTGCGAGGAGTTCGGCCTTGACGAATTATGTAGTTATTCTCCAGGTCCTCCAAGGTTGCCAAGCCGGCAGGAGGATACCTTCGGGCCCGACTCTTCTCTTGGATGTTTTTTTTCCTTTCTTGAATAGCCTTTTTCTTTTCCAGTTTCATCATCTTAGACGTCCCAGATTTCTGCTTCACCAAGGCGGGGCTAGCCGATGAGGAACTCCGAAAAGCGGCGCGCCCTCTCTGTCGGCGAACAGAATTCTTGCTGCTTAACATGTCATGCTCTGCTCTCAAAGTTTTCAAGACTTTCTCCCCAAGTTCTTTCTTGCGCGCATATGGCCGTCCGCATTTCTCACACACCGCTTCTTCGTGAGATATTTCCTCTGGAGCTACTTCTAAGCCAGGCACAGCCTCTGACTGCTGAGCTGCTGGCGGCTTTTGCTCTGATGGTTGCGATGAAGGCCCGTGTTCTTTCATGCTGCCTTTTAATATAGCACAGGCATTCGAAAATTGGTAGACGTGAGCGCGCGCGCTGAGCGGTGTGGCGTTGTGCCATCCGCGTCATTGTCCACGTCACCGTGACCATGAGGGTATGAGGGCTCCTCGTGCATCTCTCTGGGACGGGCCCTGCCCGCTGTCGCTGTCAAGGCTCGCGCCGGGCTTTCCGGCGGTGAGAGATAAGTCGAGGGTAGCACCTGAGAAAATCCATATGGTAGTCGCCTCTGGCTGGCAAAACCCCTCACTTGCGTTAGGAAGACTCGCTCACTTTCGTCAGGGACGAGGTTAACTTTCGGTCAGACGGCTCTTGAGGACTAGCTTCTGCGGCTGCGTCAGTCATCAGTGCGTAATCCCTTTCACTGCTCCCGCGGCCACCCTGTAGCGCCGCTGTAGGCGCCGTAGCAGTCCGCGGTGATGGTGTTGTGGCTCGTCAACGGCCAGTTGCCGTCCCCGACCAGCTATACAACCTCTGCGTCTGGCACGGCTGTGCTACTGGTCAGGGGTAGTCCAGCGCCTTGGGGGCTCGGCGCGCATCGGAGGTTCAGTGATGCTACTCCGCGTCCACCACCGTCACTGCACAGGCTGCCCCTAGTGTTTGGCTCTTGACCATGTCTGCGTAGATGTTGCCGGTGAGGACGACGGTGAATTTGGGCCAGGTTTCGCCTCGCCAGACCAGCCGGATGGTGGTCTCGCTTTGGAGCTGGACGATGGTTGGCTCAGTCAGCTCCTGCTCGTGCCACAGGGCCTCTGGTTGGGAGGTGGTTGTCCAGGCTGGGCTTAGGGGTGTGGGTTGGGGTTCGTTGTCTTGCCACAGGCTGAGCTGTGGTGGGTGCATGTGGATGTGGTGTTGGCAGCGGAGTTGGATGGTGAAGCCGACTTGGGTCTCGTCCAAGCCGATGAGGATGAGGGTGGCTTCGGGGACGGTTTGGGTGGTCCAGTGGGTGGAGATCAGCCGGGCCAGCTGGTGTAGGCCGCGGTCGCTGTAGCGGCGGGCTTGGCGTTGGTCGAGGAAGTGTTTGGCGCCGAACTCCTCGAGTCGAGCCAGGTGGGTGTCGGCATCGGTACACAGCCCAAGGGAGTAACTAGCCGCCTCCACGGCGGTGATGTCGTCGTCGGAGTCGATGAGTTCCATGATCTTGTGGTTCAGCTCCACCAGCGCGACCTCGGGATCACCGTTGCCGAGTAGATCGCACATGACTGGACACTGGGCCATGGCCTGCGGCGACAGCCCACCGGGGCGTTTACGAGCAGCCCGGAGCTCCTGGTGGATGGCGTCTTCGGCGGCGCGGCTACTGCCGCCAGTGCTGTCGCTGCTGCTCATCTGGGCAGCCTAGCCGAGCAGACTGAGGGCTGTTCTGCCACTGGGAGCAGGAGCGCGTTGGTTGCTTGGGGGCTTGAGGGGTCTTCAGGTGTGCGGGCTCGTGAGGTCTCAGCCCCTTCCAAGGGCGATGTCACTTTCATGTCACGACAGGCCCCGGTGTTGTGGGTTGGACTTGGGGTGTGAAGTCAAACCGGCTTCTTACGCGAGTTACACCGGCTCCGCTGCTTGGTGGTGGCGGGTGGTGTGGAAGGAGTTCTCATGTCGAATCTGATCCCTACGTCTGGGTTTGGTGCTGGATCGGCTCGGGCGGCTGGGTCTGGGTTGGTGTCGTCGGTGACCGGGTCGGGTGGACGAACGCGGGGGTTGGCTCGGGCGGTGCAGCGTGAGTTGGAGTGGACGGCTGGTCGAGGTGATGTCGTCAGGGCGGTTGATTCGGCTCGGGCAGAGTTGACGAATCAGGCGATGGGCAATGTTGGGAATCTGGTGATGACCGGTCAGGCGTTGGTGCAGGTTGCGCCGGAGAGTGCGCCGTATTTGGAGGCGTTGTTGGGTGCGTATGCCACTGGTGCAGCGCAGGCTATTGCGAGGTTCCAGTGACCGGCCTGGCAGTCCTTGGGGTGGTTGGTGTGGCGGTCCTTGGGCTGGTGGGTTTGGGAGTGGTGGTGTGGGGGTGGGTGGAGGGGTGGCGGGATGAGCGGCGGCTGGCCAAGGAGCGGGCTCGGGCGGAGCGGCGGGGTGTTGAGCGCGAGGCCAGCCTGGTGGCTGTGCGGCTCAGGCAGCAGGCTTTCCGGGTTCAGGGGGAGATGATGCGGCGGGTGGTTGAGGAGTTGCGGCGCCGGTCGTGATGGTTGAGAGCGTGGCATCCAGCTGCTTGTGGGGGTGTGGTTGGTGGCTGGGTGTTGCGTTTTCTACAATAGCGGTTTTTGTGTCCCTTAATTGCTGAATATGCCCTGCTGTTTCTGTGGTGGGGCTGGGTGGTCGGGGTGTCCGATCGGTGGGAATTGTGTCCGAGTGGATGGTTGTTTTCTCGGGTTGAGTGAGTCGTAATACAGGTAGCGCCCCGGGCGGATGCCGTCTTCCGGAGGTGCCGGGTTGAGACGAGGTATATCCGGGGCGCTTATACCAACCAATTGTAATGAAGAAGGAGGAGGTTGTATGCAGTATGCAGGTTGTGACAAGCAGTTCCGAACGGTGTTGGCGGATCCGCCGTGGCCGGGTCAGTCGAGTGGGAAACACTATCCGATGATGAGCCTGGAGCAGATCAGGCAGTTGCCGGTGGCAAGTTTGGTGGGAGCGGATGCGCATTTGTGGTTGTGGACGACGAATGGCCTGCTCCGGGAGGCCTATGAGGTGGCGGAGGCGTGGGGGTTCACGGTGCGCTCGCCGCTGACGTGGGTCAAGTTCCGGCTGGGGCTAGGTGGGCGGTATTCCTTGCGTAACGCTACGGAGCAGTTGTTGTTTTGTACGCGTGGTCGAGAGCCGGTGAATTTCCGGTCGCAGCCGACGTGGTTCACCGCGCCGGTGCGGGAGCATTCCCGTAAACCGGCTGAACAGTTCGCGGTTATCGAGAGGGTGTCGCGGGGGCCGTATCTGGAGTTGTTTGCGCGCCGGCGTCCGGAGTCACGGGCGGATTGGTCGGTGTGGGGTAACCAGGTTGATGCTGACATTGTCATTCCGGGGTATCCGGTGCCCAGTGATACCGGCCGCAACCAGGACGGAATGAAACAGCTCGGGGGACTGCAGCGATGAAACGGATGCGAGGAGGAACTGATGTCTGGTGGTGGGATGAACAACCGATCTACGAGGCTACTCGCCGGCGCGCTGTCGCTGCTGGTAAGCGCCGTATGCGTCGAGATGACGTTGTGCGTTCTGGGCAGGATTTGGCTGCCCGTGATGCTGGTTGCCGGCGGCATCGGGCTCGTCGCCGCCGGGGCGTGGGGGCTGATGTGGTGGTGGCGAAACCGGTTCTGGTGGTGAAACGACGAGGAGGTCGACATGGCAAGGCGTGGACGTAAACGAGAGGTCGGCCGCGGCACGTCCCGGTCATCGCAGGTGCGGGTGGTGCCGCTGTGGCAAACCCCGATCTCGCGGCGTGAACTGGCCAAAGCCTTGGCGATGTACCTGCTGTGGCGGATCGAACAAACCCCAGAAGCAACCACCGAGGCCAACGGCCCTGCTGGGTCTGATGAGGCTGGCGGAGTCAGTGCCCCTGCCCCGGATGATGGAGGCGCATCGTGAGTAGCAAGCGGCGATGGTGCTGGCGTGAGTTGTATTGGCCGCGGCCGCTGAAATGGACGATGGTGCAGCAGCTGATGCATCGGCTGGTGGCTGATCCTGGTCTGGGGTCGCTGGTCATTGAAACCCGGGCAACGAACGAGACGATCCGCTTTCAGATCGCGGCCGACGTCAGGTGTATCCGCGTGGTGGAGTCGCTGCTGGGTGAGCTAGTTCCCGGTATGCAGACGGTGAAGGCCGGGGTGCGGCGGGCGGTGACCCGGGCGGCACGCCTCAAGGTGACGCATCCGTTACTGGCGCTGGATACCAGCCGGATTGAAGCGGTGACTCGGGCGCTGCTGGCTGGCTTGTCGGGGCTCCGAACCGGCGAGCAGCTGGTGTTGCAGCTGTTTATCGGTGGGCGGGTTGCGCCGATGCTGTCGCGGCGTCCGCCCCTCGAGGCGCGGCAGTCGTGGTGGAGTCTGCTCAACCACGGAGCCCGAACTGCCAGTGGTGATGAACTCGCCCGGGTACGCGAACGCCGCCGGCAGCACGGCGCGTTGGTGAGTGTGCGACTTGGCGCCGAAGCAGCCACACCCCAAAAGGCCCGGGCACTGATCCAGCGGCTGTTCGGGGCGCTGTGCACCATCGAGGCGGCCGGCGTGCGGTTGCGGTTGTGGCCTGAGGATCCCGCCAAACTCCACCAGGTACGGCGGCCGTGGTACTACGGATTGCAGCTGAGCAGCACCGAGATCGCCTCCCTCACCGGTTGGCCGGTTGGCGAGGGAGACTTGCCCGGCCTGCCGCCGGTATCGCCTCGGCAGATCCCGCCACCGAACTGGCTGGCTGGCATGCATCAACGACTGGCGGGGCGGGTATTCGCTCGCTCCAGTGCACCCGGCAGGCCGGTCGCGTTGGGGATTCCTCCGCGGGATGCACTGCTCCACACGGTCTTGCTCGGCCCGACTGGGGCTGGTAAATCGACGGCGCTGGAGCATCTGGCACTGGCCGACATCACGGCCGGCCGCGGCGTGGTGGTCATTGACCCCAAAAGCGACCTGGTCACCGATCTACTGGAGCGGATCCCGACCGAGCGTGTGGATGATGTCGTGGTACTGGATCCCACCGACCCCGGCCCGGTTGGATTGAATCCGCTGGCAGCCGCTACAAGGCAGCCGGAGCTGACCGTCGATGCGCTCCTGGCAACCTGCAAGGCCGTGTTCGCCGACTCGTGGGGTATCCGCACCGAGGAAATCCTGACCGCCGCGCTGTTGACCCTCGCCAAGGTAGGCGGCCCGGCAGCCACCCTAGTGATGATCCCCAGCCTGCTGACTAACCCTGCCTTCCGGCGCATGGTCACCCGCCAGCTTCACGACCCGCTCGGTGTATCAGCATTCTGGGCGAAATTCGACGCTAAAAGCCCAGAGCAGCAAGCCACGGAGATAGCGCCAGTCCTCAACAAACTCCAGCAATTCGTCATCCGCCCGCAGCTGCGCGCCGTGCTCGGACAGACCCAGCCACGCTTCCAACTCCGAGAGGTATTCACCAACCGCACCATCCTGCTGGTCAGCCTCAACAAGGGGGTGATCGGCAGCGAGGCCGCCCGGCTCCTCGGCTCGCTGCTCATCGGGCAACTCTGGCCACTCATCTTGTCCCGCGCCGCACTACCGCCAGAACGCCGCCACTTGGTCAGCATCTACGTCGACGAAGTCCACGACTTCCTCCACGGTATCCCCGGCGACCTGGCAGACGCCCTGGCACAATCCCGCTCGCTCGGCGTGGCCTGGCACCTGGCGCACCAATACCGCAACCAACTCACCCCAGCAATGCGCGCGGCCATCGATGCCAACGCCCGCAACAAAATCTGTTTCGGCCTGGCCGCCCCTGACGCCCGCGACATGGCCGCCATGACATCCGGCCTTGAACCGCTCGACTTCATCCGCCTACCGCGCTACGCCACCTACTCGACCGCGTGGGTCGACGGCCAGGAAACCGGCTGGATCTCCGGCATCACCCTGCCACCACACCCGAGCCAACGCCCCGCCATCGACGCACGCGCCGCCAGCCGCCACCGCTACGGCATCCCCGCCAAGGAAACCGAAACTGCCCTGACCCAACTCACCAGCCACCCCATCCCCACAGCACCAGCCACCGAAACGACCTCACCACCAGCACCACCAACATCACCGGGTGAATTCGGCCGTCGCCTAGCTCCGACCAAACGCCGCCAGAAGTGACCAATCGCCTGACCAGTCGCGTCACTGAACCAACCAGCCTTCACCCCGCCAACCGGCCCTCAACCACCAACTACGGGACACGACTGTCTACCTCTTCACCGAGGCAGCCACCACACCGGCACCGGCCAGCGACCAGCGGCACTAGAGCCGGGCCTCTCTCTAACCACATCGTGAAAGGAGGACTCCCATGATTCGTATCTCCGAGCACCAACTTCACCACCTCATGGCACGTCTCAGCCAGCGCGCCATGACCGTCCTGCGATTCCTCGCCCAGCAACGCTTCGCCACCACCAGCCACCTTGCCCGGCTGCTCAGGCCCCACCACGCCAGCCCCGCCTCGGCCCTACGTCAAACCAGCCGCCTGACAAAACACCTGGCCACGCTTCACCTCATCCGTGCCCTCACCAGACGCATCGGCGGCATGCGCGCCGGCTCCGCCGCCGCCACCTGGCACCTGACCGAACCCGGCCACCGCCTCATCACCCGCCACGACGCCGACACCGGCACCCCAACCCGACGACGCTGGCACGAACCATCCCTCGGCTTCCTCACCCATACCCTCGCCATCACCGAAACACGCATCACCATCGAAGAAACCGCCCGCCACAGCCACTTCACCATCCACCACATCGAACCCGAACCCACCTGCTGGCGCAGCCACCTCGGCCCCTACGGCCAACCCGAATGGGTCAAACCCGACCTTGGCCTCATCACCGAAACCAACGGCTACCAAGACCACTGGTGGTGCGAAATCGACCTCGCCACCGAAAACCCCGCCCGCATCACCACCAAAGCCCGCGCCTACCACCGCCACTACCAAGCCGGCACCGAACAAGCCACCCGAGGCATCTTCCCCCGCGTGCTCTGGATCACCCCACACCCCGCCCGCAAGCAACAACTCCACCGCATCCTGACCAGCGACACCACACTACCGACCGGCATGCACAGCGCCATCACCCTAGAAGAGGTAAAAGACGTGCTGAACAACTAACCAGAAAGGAGAAGACACCATGAACCACCAACCACGACACACCCAAACCGGCAATCACCAGCCAGACAACACACCCGAAACCACACCACACAACTACCCAGCAGGCGCCATCACCGCCTGGCGCCAACTCACCGGACAACCACCAAACCAACCCCTCGACCCAGACTGGCACCACAACTTCACCAACTGCTACCACGGCAGCTGGCCAAACCGCAGCGCCTACATCGAAACCCTCGTCGAAGACATCTTCAGCCAACAACTCGAAACCATCACCAACACCATCGGCATCCCAACCGACTACATCCGCTGGAACTACCAAGCCATCTGGGAAGACGTCACCCGCTGCTTCGACATCATCGAAAACGAAGATGGGGTGCATGTGTTTGAGCGATAGGGCCTTCGCCCAGCATGCGACTTACTCGCACCACTTTTTGGGCTGTTCTAAACAAAAATTATGGGTGATGGATGGGGCGTCGACAATTCTCAGGCGTATTTTCGCTAGCGAGCCTGACCAAGCGGGTGTGATCGTGGCTGTGCAGACTTCTTGTCCCATCGAAAAATTCCATAAGACGTACCTCCAAAAGCAGCTATAACGCTCAATATTTGAACACATGGAAACTTCCAATTTGTATCAAATGCTTCGGCGCATAACCATACTCCAATAATTATAGACGCTGCAGTCGACACCTTTCTGATCCAAAGAGTAGGCACGCGAAAAGATAAACGCGGCATTAGAACAAGGAAAATAAAAATCAAACCCAGCAGGCAAGCTGTCGATAATACATCTATGTGCGCACCATTGCCTAAAGCTATTTCTAGCGGAGACCGAGTCCAAAATTTAATAGGCGTAAACAACCACCCCTCCCCCGTCTCATACTGTGCATGAAGAACGGGGGAGAGGGCGAAAGAGATTAGATATTCAGTTATCACCTTTTTAGTATATGCTAGAAAGTGATCTTGAGCAAGTAGGCACGAGAACTAGGATATTTCTTTTCAAACCACCCTGCGGGTGCAGAGAATTCCGACCAAGACCAATAGCGATTCTCCTTTCCATGCTCAGTCACCGACGGGAACCCAGACTCGTTCAGACTAGATACAATGGCGAAGTGATCCAACTCGCCATCACCCTCGAAGTCATAGGTAATGAGGTCGCCAACAGAAGCGCCGGCAGCAGTATTATCAGACCAAGAAATCTGACGTTCCTCAGCCAACTTTGCTTTGACAAGGTAATTCCTTAGCGCTGGGGCATATCTTCCAGCCAAAGTTACGCCGCGCCATCCGTAGTCGAGAGGATTAGGTATCTTCGTGAGATCCCCAGAGATATCCGTCCAGTCATCAGATTTGGGCATTCCGCCGTTCCAAAGGGCTTGGCTGACAAACCAGGTGCAATCACCGCGATTTGATTTGAACCGAGCTGGATCAGTGTAGTGTTCTTTCGCCCAAGCAACAGAGGCAGCAGCATCGTAGCGTGAAGATGGGGACGCGGAAGGCGAAGGGGAGCTTGTTGTCGCGGCCTGATCACACCTCGGCACTCCGGGTGTCCACCCCTCCACTCCGGTGTTGGCGTAGGCGTTAGATACGTACGTCCCATCACTCAGACGCTCCCAGATCTTGGTAGCTGGCGTGGTGTTGTTGTCGACCAGCTCTCCTTCAAGTTCACAGGCCACCTCCACGGACAACCCTTCAGGCAGCGCCGCCCCGACGCGCTGGCTGCTCATACTTGGTCCAGAACGCGGGTACACCCCGATACCGCCGGTGTAGGCGATCGTGAATCGCTGGCCAGCTGCCGCCCTCGGCGCCATGCATACTGCGGCTGCCAAGCAAGCGGCCAAGGCCATACACATGGCCAGAAAGCGCTTCGCAACACTCATCTCGAGCCCCCTTGAGGTTCATCGGGGCCCTGTCGCCCTGAATAGACCAATGATAGCTAACTTTTGACAGCCGAAGGGACGACACGACCATCTTCTTGGGGAGCTTTAAGATCGCAGCCAGAAAGATGAAACCTAAACTAAATTCCTGAGTGCCAGACCGCCCGCGAGAATCGGAAAAACAATGCTCTGACGAGGCCTTACAACCCTCATGCGACCCACTACGCCCCGTTCCTCCTCCGCATCCTCACCCCGCGCCGCAGCAGGCAGCCCCGGACAGCACCGACGCCGGTGCCGAAGCGCTTGGCGATGGTCAGGAGAGACTTACCCGAGGCGTACATCACTTCGGCCTCGTCGCCTTGCGGCTCATTGAGACCGCGCTCCCGCTGGGGAACGCCAGCCTGCTTGCGAAGGCGGATGACCGTGTTCTTCGTGATGTTGAAGCGGGCGCAGATGTCCGGCACGGGGACGCCAGCCGCGTAGAGATCAGCGACGTTGGCTCGCTGGGCCGAGGTGAGCGAAGTGAACTTGACCCTATGTGGTAGACGCGAGACAGCGGAACCCTCATCACGGGTGGTAAAGTCAGGCGGCAAGCTCGCGACCAGGTCAAGGAGCGGCTGCCATTGTTTCGAGAGGGTGTCGGTGAGGGCCACCATTATTGCATACAACCCTCGCAGTGCGGAGGGTTTTTAGTTTTTTCTATTTTACACATTTTCATATACTTTTCCACTAGTATTTTTTATAGTGATATGTCAATATATTGATATGATTTGTATAAATTGTTTTCACGATAAAACTACTACCAAAAACTCCCGCAAGCACACGAAACACCCCAGCGTCTGGCGACGACGGACCTGTCCAGAATGTGGTGCAGTCTTTACGACATACGAACGGGCTACACTAGACGGGCACATGGTGTTAGCACGCGACGGATCAACCACCCCTTTCAATCTAGGAAAACTCATCGTAAGTATTAGCCGTAGCTTTCAACATAATAAGCATGCTGCAGCACATGATAGCTACTTCCTTGCACAAACCGCGCAGGAACAGATTATCAAGCAAGATAAACCGCTATCTACGCAAATCATCGCTCAAATAACACACATAATCCTCCAGCGCTACGACCCAGTAGCAGCACTCCAGTACGCCGCCCAGCACCGACTCATCACTTCTCGGCGACGCGGGAGGCCTTCGACCGTTTACGTGCAGCCGCCTTCTGACGAGCGTTAATCGCCGCTGTGGCTTTTTCGGTGACGTCAAACTTATCAAGATATCGCCCGACTAACAAACGAGTCTGCGCGGCAAACGCCGCAGCAGAGCTATAGACAATAGACGTCACTGGCATCAGCACCCACTGTAAAAGCATCCAGACACTTCGACGTCGCGTGTAGCGAACTGGACGCGGTGGTAAAATCTTGAAGGCACTAAAAATCGCTATCGCCATACCAATCAACGCAATTTGCTGCAGCGTACTCACCGTATCAGGCAATTGATGCGCGGCGACACTACGAGCTGCCTCGGCATTAACAATAAGCGGTACCCAGCCACCAAAAGCAACTAGAACCGAATTACAGGCTAACGTCACATTTCCATCAAGTAGCCGCACAAACCGTGAGAAACCAGCCCAAAATGGTACATTACGCTGCTTAGTAAAGACCCGTTCACCAACATACGCAACATCAGATGCCCCATACGCCCAACGACGAAACTGGATAAACTGCGCTTTGAGCGTTTTTATATACGTAGCTGACAATACCGCGTCTTGATAAATTGGTACATGGAGCGGCACGACCCCGTAGTTACCACCAAAATAGAAGTAGCTGCGCCAATACTGGTGGCCGTCTTCGACGATCGTTCGAACACTCCAGAAGTCCATCTCAACGAGCGCATCCATCGGCTGAGCATGTGAAGCAAAATTACGTAGCGAATGAGGGCGCATTGAGCTAATGATATTCCAAAATGAGTTACCCGTCGCAACCACGCGCATCGGCGCCGGCACGTCCCAAATATTACTAGTGAATAGGCAGACTGGTTGATACGAGTAGTGCTTACGATCCTCGCGGACGATATATTCGTATGTCAGGTAGTCAAAGTAGGTTTCATGTGGCTTATTATCACAGTCCATCGTCGTGACAATAACATTACCGTACGGAATATGCTGCTCCTTGAGCCACCCCTTCAGCCAGCGCCCGGCATGCGTAATATTGCCACCCTTGCCGATCACCTCATTCGGAATGTCTTTTGGATGCTTGACGATATGAAAGGCGTGAAAATACTCGCCATAGCGCTTTTGTAGTGTCTTGGCAGTTGTGTCAATATCCTTACCGCCTCGCTCTTCATACGCAAATACCATAATCATACGCTTTTTATCATACGTAGTAGCGATTACTGCTTGAATGGCTGGCTCAATCACCTCAATGCTCTCATTATAGGCAGGCATGATAACTGCGTTATAAATTTCAGATGGTTTCGGGAAAAACCCTGGCTGTGCAGAAGCAATGAGACGTAAGTTTTCTTTGTGCTGCGCAAAACCAACCTCCTTATGTCGCTGGTCGCGAATACGTGCATATACCGCCTGCGGATCTTCGAGATCTTCAAGACGCGCATGCCAATTGATCAGACACGCCTTATCCATCTTAGCACGGCCAGCGACCATATGATAGGTAATGCCAACCACGCGCACCATCATCGACAGGATGATAATAAGCAGATAGAGTGACGCAAGCAGTGGACTAAAAATCGACAGTATGACAAGAAGAATAATTGCACCATAGCTCAACAGACCCGGCAGAATCTCTAAAAATCGATAGAGCGGCTTTCGTTTACCAAGTGGTATTTCTATATCCATAATTCTACACCACCGACGCGATTACGATTATTGAGTAAGCAAACAGTGCTAGTATAACTGATATAGCGATTGTGAGCCAAAGAAGTGCCAGTGCTAAGTCTCGACGCTGTACCACAGCAAGCTTAGCGCTCAATATGATGTGCCCAACCGTAATCATAAGCTGCAACACGCCATACGTCCAAAGCGAATACCAGTGACCACGATAAAGCCCCGTCACACTAAATGCACTATGCTGAACAATAACTTGGGTTTCTTTAGGCTTGATAGTAACAGCAAAGGAGATAATAATTATTGACGCTAGTAAGATATTAACAATAACAAGACCAAGTAGCCAGCGGTCTTTCATTATCTGTCGTAATGTGTTTGTAATATGGTTCTTCATGCTGTTCTGGAGCCGCTGACCGGATTCGAACCGGTGACCTACGCTTTACGAAAGCGCCGCTCTACCAACTGAGCTACAGCGGCATGTCTCCCCAAGAATTATAGCAGATGAGTGAGGCTTTCGCAAAGATGATGACGAGCAGGCCGGAGGCTATTTCTGCTCACCAGACTTTTGTTCGGCTGGCTGATCAAGATGAACGTAATAGGTAACTTTCTTGTCATTGATCAACTTATCAAAATTAGCTTTAAATGTCGTCAATGGAATCTTGAGGTATGAGTAGGTGATTGAACCGTTATCCCGTGAGCGTGGCTGAACAAAGTAGTAGCCATCGCCACCGAGCGGCTTAATAACCCCAGAAATCGTACCATCTGCAGTTTTAATCGCCGCCTCGGTCAAGCCACCGTCTTTGTTGGTCTTCGGAACAACAGTCTCTGGCATTACTTGTACTCGTTCGCCTAACGCCGCCGCGACATCGGTCAACGATTTACCGGCCTTGAGCTGTGCTTCAACTTCCTTAACAAGGTTGGCCGCCGCTTCATCAACGGCAAACGATACTTCCCAGCGCAGCAGCGATGCCCTAATGCCATCACGCGCCTCATCAAGCGACCAGCCAATCATATCTTTTACCGCCGAACGGTAGGCTTCTTTTGACAGGCCGGCATCCTTTTGCTGGCGGTCCATCTCTTCATCAACTTTTCGATCATCAACTGATATACCCCTTTCTCTCGCTAGCTTACGCACATATGCATCCTGCACCGCTTGGTTCATGGCCCGCTGCCGCTGAAAAGCGACTTTATCACCAGCCTGATCTTGACCCTGAGTCTTAAGCACCGCCATATTACCGCGGTTATATAGTAAATAATCACTATAGCGCACAAATTCCCCTTCAACTGAACCGGCCGGTAGCGGCAAAATTTTGGTAATACGATATGCTAAATCGCTTGTGTCCTTCCAGACATAGAGTTGCAGATACAATAGGACAATCACCGTCACGAGTCCAGCAATACTAATAAATACCGTGTTCCAGACTAGTTTATGTTTGGAGTATTGTATCGGGTATTTGTGTTTGCGCCCACCAGCCAGCACCTTTTCGCGATGCTCCGCGACCGTGTCATTGGTAATCCGCGACGGCAGTGAGCGTTTGTCCTTTTTCTTACCCTTCGTTGTCTTCTTTAGCATGATCACTCCTTTCAGCAGCGAGGTCCACCGCATCTTGCAGCTTATTATAAATCTTATCTGGGTGCTCGACATTTTTAATGACAAGGTCCCCGACAAACGTCTGAATAACTATTGTACCAAATTTGAACATTTCGCCCGTAAAACCAGGCACGACATAACTGATATTCTGGACTTTCGCTAGTTTAAGTTCAATTACATCCTTACCAAAAAAACCATGCTGCGTTATCTGGCGAAGTCGCTGATTTGTCACAATGTAATATGTATAAAACCACATTAAAAAATGATAACCAAACAGAACGAGTCCAAAGATGAAGCTGCCGAGAAATACCCATAAAAGATTGAGATTATCCTGCCAGATGAGATACGGTAATGCGCCAACAGTCATTGGAATGAGCAATAGATAAAAACCCTTACGCATAGCAATAATATGTCGACGAAACACAAATAACAGCTCCTCGCCATCGCGCTGGCCATCAAATGATTTATCTAATTTGGCTTTCTTCGTCATAATTCTTTGGTACCCCGGGCAGGAGTCGAACCTACAACCTTATCCTTAGGACGGATCTGCTCTATCCAGTTGAGCTACCGAGGCACACACAAAAAACCACCCGTGTTAATTATAACACGGGTGGTCGTCGGTCGCGACAATACTACCGAGTAAACTTTTCGTTTAACGTCGCATAATCCATCAACTCTTCGGGTTTAAACCAGTGGGCGACTTCTTGCGCCGCCTCGTCAGGATCACCCGATGCGTGAATCAAATTCGGCACACCCTTCTGGCACTCGTTGGCGTAGCCAAAGCTAACATGCGAATAGTCACCACGAATCGTACCCATATCGGCAGACTTTGGCTCGGTTGGGCCAACAATTTTACGCACCACGGCAACCGCTTCAACTCCTTCAAGAACCATAGCGATAACCGGCCCGTCCATCATCATATCAAGCGTCATGTCAAAAATTTCTTCACCACGACGGGTCACCATCTTGCCAATCGTTTCGTAGTGCGCAAAGTAATGCTCACGACCCGGAGCTACCATCTTGACACCGATAATCTTGAGACCAACACGCTCAAACCGCTGCAAGATCTCGCCAACGATTCCCCGCTGCACTGCATCGGGCTTGAACACAATCAGTGTTCGTTCAATGCCACACATATTCTTCTCTTTTGATTCAGTCATATGTCTCCTTCGTGTATTATTTTCTTCATCATAACAAAAAGTATTCGTTTGATAAACGGTATAGATGTTGTTAAAATTAAACTATGTATCTCTCAGAAGCATTAGCAGATTTCCTAGAACATCTCGAAGTTGAAGGTGGTCGCAGTCCGCGCACCATTGAGAACTACAAATTATACCTTGAGCGCTTCATTGATTTTGCTGGTGATATTGATGTTGCAAAAATAACATCAGAGACAATTCGTAAGTATCGCCTCTGGTTAAACCGTTATAAAAATAGCAACACCGGTGAAGAATTGTTGTTAATTACACAAAATTACCACTTAATTGCCCTACGTGGATTATTGACGTATTTATCACAACGAGACATCTCATCACTGGCAGCCGACAAGATCATCCTACCAAAAACCGTTCGCAAACAAGTCACATTTCTCCACTACGACGAGGTGGTACGGCTCATCGAGCAGATCCCATTGGACAATGAACCAGGCCTTCGCGACCGCGCAATTATTGAGCTTTTGTTTTCAAGCGGACTGCGCGTGTCAGAGCTTGTTAACCTGAATCGTGACCACATCAATCTCGCTCGACGCGAGTTTATGGTGCGCGGTAAGGGCCAGAAAGACCGGCCCGTATTCGTTTCAATGTCTGCTGCCGAGCACGTCAAAAATTACCTTGATGCGCGAAGTGACAGCTTGCCGGCTCTATTCATCAGCTATAGCAGGCGCCTAGCAAAGCCATCAGTTTCTGGCGATTATCGTCGGCTGAGTGCTCGCTCGATCCAGCGGATGGTATCGCACTATGCCCGACTTGCTGGCATCACCAAGCACGTTAGCCCGCACACTATGCGTCATAGCTTTGCCACCGACCTTCTGATGAATGGAGCGGACCTACGGGCGGTACAATCGATGCTTGGTCATAGCAATATCGCCACGACCCAGATTTACACACACGTCACCGACCAGCACCTCAAAGACGTCCACGAACGCTTTCACAGTGATACGAGATAGACCCCTAAGACACTACGGCCGACAGCTACCCGGCGTTACACTACCCTCAGTCACCGAAAAGTCTTTACAGAGGCTATTCTCAAGATCGATAGCATTTTCAGGATACGGGAAGTCGTCACCTATCTGAAGGCGCGCCTCAACCCGCCGAAATACATTACTAGCACGACCAGTTGCATCAACCGCTGGCTGAACACCATCAAATTTAACCGGTTCTGCACCATTATATAGGGCAATTCGCACGTGTGACATGCGATATAGCGGCGTCAGACGCAAGAATGAATTAACGCTGGCGGCAGCCGTAACAGGTGATATATCAATTGTGGCTCGGCACGAATAACCACTATTCGCAAAATCCGGAGAACAGCTCACCGGTGTCGGAGCATTATTAAATTGCCCACCACCGCCCGCTCGCGGTAGATTAATTGCCGATACACCTCCGTTCGTCGGTCCGGGGACACTCAGCGTCCGTGGATAAAGGAACATTGTCGCAACACGAGAGCTATCAAGACTAGCAAGGTCGAATGTATCGCCTGGAAAAATCATCTGAGTGCGCAGTAGCGCGGGTGCAGGACGAGACGGCGACTCATCCCAGTCACTGTATGCCGGCAGCGAAGTTGATACGGAGGCAGCATTTTTTACTCGTCCAGCAGCCACGTTGCCGTTCGCGTCCTCTTTAGTAAACCACTCGAGGACAATTTTATTAAATTCAGATTTGGCTTTCAGCGGCACCAAACGAGATGATCCTTCGGGTATGCTAACCAGGAAATCTTCCGTGTCCATCGTGATGTTGACGCAGGTATAGGCTTGGTTGAACTCTTTACCGTCCCCTGAGCGGCGCGACTGGATCAGTGTCTCGTTGGCGGCCACATTACCGGCAACGCCCGAACGTGCGACGACTTTACAATCGTTAGGTAATCGCAACTGCTCGCATGCCTTGCCACCATTATCTCCTTTTTGGCAGGCACGCACGACTCGCTTGGCGTCTTCAACACCAGACAGGGCGGCGTCATACGCACTTTGTGACAGCTCATTATTTAGAGCCTGTCGCTGATCAACCATCATCAGCCGCATAAAACCAAGCATCAAAACCGTTAGTAATAGCGTCGCAAAGATTACTGCAAATAACGATACCGCGCCTGACTGATTATCTCTTGTGATTTTATCCATTTGTCCTCACAATCATCTCAAAGCTATTTATCGCACAAAAATCGAGATTCTCGCTGTTGTCCGCTGGTGGCTTACAGGTGCCATTAGCGGTGTTAATCGCCTCAAGCTGGCTAGTCCCAAGTACAAACTCCAAACGATAGAGGCTATCCGCTCCGCCATCGCCCACCACTCGCGCTGCTTTCATGTGATGAATTGCCAACACCACATCATTCGACCCGGCTGGCTTGAGAAGATGCGTCACCTTATCCGTCGCAACTGTCGACACGTACGCCCCTGTTGTTTGATTTTTTTGACACAGCATACCATCTGGGTCAATCACTCGAGCAAAATTAATTGGACGACCAGAATGAGGCCCACCAACTTCGGTAATAATGCCTGCTCCAGCTTTCACTTCTCCAGAAACAACCGTTGGCACATTCCAGACATATGAATAATCACCGAGGCACAGTCGACCACTTCGATCGGCACCACCTGCCTGCACCATGACAACGGCCGAGTTAGCATTGCCGCTTATCTTGCCAGCATTAGCCTGCAGAAAGTCGCGCCGCAAACTATCGCTAATCTCGCGGCCGGACTGATTGATACTTTTGAGCGTGAGGCCTCGATTATACAGCTTGCCGGCCTGAATTGCTATCGTGGCGATTGCCAGCAGCAACACCGACACAAATGCCATCGCCAACATCAACTCAATCAAGGTAAACCCATATCGTCTATACTGCGGTGTCATACATCCTCACAATCGTCCCCGTGGTCATTGGCCGGTCAGTCCCCACACTCATCCAGCAGGCCTGAATGTATGCATCATAGGCGCGGCCACCTTCAACGCGCACCAGCTGAATTGAAATGCCTAAAGAAGTTGGATTTTGAGTAGTTGAAACCTTGGCATATGTCGATGATAATTCGTATTTATTGGTAATCAACTGAAAAGTATTTTTGTTGGGCGCCAGTGCAAATCCTCCACTTGGCATCGCCTCCGGACATCGATCAACATTCAGCACCGAATTAGCATGGTCAATCGTCCGATTCTTTATTCTATCCCAGAGAGCAGCAAATGAGCTCCCAGCCTGAGATGACTTATCATGAACGTAGCGCAGCATTTCTGCTTGACTATCAATTTGCTGCCGCACAAGCGTCAACTCTAGCGACCGCTGCGCCATTGCAATACCGCTGTTCATAAGCGCCATGATACCAATCGCCAGCATACTAAACATCGCTACCGCCATGACTACTTCGATGATCGTATCACCCCGGGCGCTATGCCGTCGCTTCATTATCACACCCCTTTGTTGCATGACCAACCGTCACCGCCTCGCTCGAGCCAGCCTTTGCACCCAAAAAGACTGACAGCCTCTGGCCAACTGACCAGCCAGTATCATAAATACAAAACTCTCGCTGCCGCAGCTGCAAATCGGCTGTATACGTACCACCATTTGGCTGCATATTACGGACAAAATTACTGATATTAGCCGGTGAATACGGTGTGTCATTCGTGCGTACGATAACCTGCCCGCTGTCTGGATCGCGGTATATTAATAGAGCAATTTCTCTACCAATAGTATTAGTTGCCGTGAGTGATCGTACCTGCGCACCCCAGCCAACCGTATAGGTATTTGCCTCACTTTCACTATAGCTATACGTCCACACTCCCGAGCGTTTCAGAGCATACAGCGGATAGGCGGTAAATGAACGTGCCTCGGAATTCGTCGACTTGACATAGCGACCAACGACAACGCAATTCGACTGGCCCCGAGTTCCGTCGTTTGTTGCACCCTTAACAGGACATGTGTCGCGATCGCCCCGATCATTCTCGATACTAATCACTCGGCTATACTGATCACGAATAAAGCCGGCGAACGATTGAACAGCGTCATGATACTGCTGTTGACGCAGCGCAGCGCTCACGCCAGCTAACAAGCCAACGGTCAATAGACCGGTGATCGCCAAGAACAACACCACTTCAACGATTGTAAACCCGGATTGCCACCGCTTCATATGCTCATTATTATAGCATAAGCACTATCAAATCACGATAAGCCAATCCACGATCCTCACGCCGAAAAACCACGCAATAAGAAAGCCAATGATTAATAATGGCCCAAATGGTATTCGTGCTCCACGCTGTACTGTACCCCGAAGCATCCCCGGTAGTACCAGTAGTGTGCCGAGTAAATTTGCTAGAAAGAGCGCGAGAAATGCCAGGCGCCAATCCATTAAAAAGAGTGAGAGACCGAGTGTCAGCTTGACGTCACCAAACCCTATCCAGCGACCACGTGACACGACATAGAGCAGCGCGTATACGCCACTAAGAATGACGACCGCCGCCATCAGTCCAAGCACTCCGCCCGGTAGCTGACCAGTTGCCGCGTGAATCCCAGCAAACAGTACTCCTAGCATCACAAATGGCCAATTCGCCACATCCGGGAGCAAAAACCACCGCTTGTCATACACGAACAGAAACGCTAAATACGATACCCCCATCAGAGCAATTACAACCTTGGTTATCACGAGCGGCGCCGTAAACGCCATCATGCCATGCCACGTCACGGCGACAAATAATCCCCCCATTACCAGCTCGAGTCCCAGCTCCATCCAGCCAATCGGTGCCTGGCAGTACCGACAACGACCTCTGGCAGCCAGCCAGCTTACTACCGGCAGCAAATCATACCAGCGTAGCTCGTGCCCGCAGGAAAGACACCGTGACCGATCGTCTTTGAGAGGTTTCAGCAGCGGCTTTAGGCGGCGGAGCTCCAGCATATCAACCGGTTCACCGGCCTGCTTGTCTTCAACCAGCTGCCGAGCACGAACTCGCCATACCTGAGCACCGATAAAACTCCCCATCACCGCACCAAGAGCAGCTACAACCACTAGTATTATCATTGACATCATACTGTTAATGGTAACAAGAAATCATGAAAAAAGCAGCCCCCTGGTAGTAGGAGGCTGCCAATAATTCGTTGTCCCTGCTTAGTTTTGGTTATCTTTACAAAACGCACCGCTTCCTTCTAGCTGCACCTTGACGGCAAATGACCGCGGCGAACCACTTTTGGCAACAATATTTTCGCCATCACACTGGGCACTCGTAGCATAGACCATCTTTTCGGTCGTTGCCGAACCCTGTTGGGCGACGCCAGTTACCACGCTGTAATTGTTGCCGGTCTGCGGGTCCTTGAATTCACCATTGCCACGTTTCATATACGAATCAAGGAAGCTATTAATCGACCCTGTATCGGTTTTCGGGATACTTCCCTTGTTATTCGTTGCATAACTATTCACCTGCGAGACGAACCGCGTTACATCGCTCCGTCGTTGTGTATCGCGCTGGCTACGCTGTAAAGCCGGCCATGCCAAGAATACCATCAAGAATATCAGTCCAGCAATTGCTAGCACCAACACGACTTCGATGATTGTGAATCCTTTATTTGCTTTTTGCTGAGCCATGAAGTTGCCCACCTTTCTGTGACTTAACTTTCTCTTGCTATTATACTGTACTGCTTATGGATTGTCTAGAGGCTAATGTCTCCGACCAGATTATAAATTGGGAAGATTATCGCACCGACCATCACACCAGCCACCACCGCGAGCACCACCATCAGCACCGGCTCAATCGTCGTCGTGATTGCCTTGATCTCCTCGTCCAGCTCATCTTCGTAAATCTGTGCGCACTTACCCATCATCTCATCGATTTTACCCGACTGTTCACCAATCTTGATCATCTGTGGCACCATCGGCAAAATATAATCTTCATTCTTTAACGACACCGACAATGCCTTGCCGCCCTTCACCTTCTCGCTGGCACGCTCAATGCCTTGACGGATGATCGAATTATTGACCGCCCGAGCAGTAATGCGCAGCATGTCCAGCATCGCTACCCCGCTATTGAGAAGCGTCTGACCAGTGCGAGTAAAGCGCGCCATATACAGTTTCCGGAACATGGTGTCAAACACTGGCACATTCAGCTTGAAAGTGTCTTTGGTGCGAATACCAGCCTCGGTCTTGAGGTATTGCTGAAAGAAGTACAAGCCAATGCCAAGCAAAATCACTAAGGCCCACCAAAACTGCGCCAAAAAGCCAGCGACACTCACCATCACCTTGGTCATGAATGGTAGTTCTTTGTGCAAGCTACTATACAGGCCTTCGACCTGCGGCACTACCATCACGAGCATAAATACCACCACCGCGATAATTACTAACAACACAATTGCTGGATAGACCATAGCGCCACGTACTTTACCAATCATTGCTGCATCTTTTTCCTGTTGTGATGCGATGCGCTTCAGTGCTTCGTCCAATGTTCCCGACGCTTCACCGGCCGCCACTAACGCTACGTATACGTTATCAAATACTTCTGGATGCTTCTCAAATGCACTTGACAGTTGCCGACCACCTTCGATATCAGAGATTATCTCCTGAATGATGTTCTGCATCTGCTTGTTTTGCGTTTGCTCCAGCACAGTATGCATACTCTGCGCCAGTGGTAATCCCGCGCCAATCAGTGTCGCTAATTGCCGCGTAAAGACGATCTTATCCTTGGGCGATATTTTATTTGATAATCGCTGAAAGAAGCCCTCGCGCTCATCCTGCAGCTCAATTTTCAGCGGCACGAAGCCTTGAGCGCTCAGCAGCTTCGCTGCGGCAACCTCACTCTCAGCCTGCACAACCGACTTGGTGATCTTTTGCGTGGCTGAATCTCTGGCCTCATAGTAATATTTTTTCATGCGTTATCCTCGAATAAGCCGCTCAAACTCCGCTAGATCAACCGCAAACTCACGGGCACTGTCATAGGTAATCGTACCGTTTTGCACCAGATTTACCAGCGTCCGGTCCATCGTCTGCATGCCTTGATCAGCGCCCGTCTGAATGACAGCATCCAGCTGATGGCTCTTGCCTTCGCGAATGATATTACGCACCGCCGGATTGGCAATCATGATCTCGGCCGCCACCACCCGGCCGCCACCAATGGATGGCACTAGTCGCTGCGAACAAATTGCCATCAGAATGTTCGATAGCTGCGCCCGAATCTGCGGCTGCTGATGCGGCGGAAAGACGTCGATCATACGATCAATAGACTGTGCCGCCGAGTTGGTGTGTAGCGTCGCAAACACCAAGTGCCCGGTCTCGGCAATGGTAATCGCCGCCGAGATCGTCTCGAGGTCGCGCATCTCGCCGATCAGCACCACGTCTGGATCTTGACGGAGGCTGGAACGTAGCGCCGCCGAGAATGAATAGGTATCATAATGAACCTCGCGCTGCACCACCACTGATTTTTTTGACTTGTGCGTAAATTCGATCGGGTCTTCGATAGTAATGATGTGCTGCGACTTTTCGGCGTTAATTTTGTCGACCAGCGCCGCCAGCGTCGTCGATTTACCAGAGCCAGTCGGCCCCGTCACCAACACCAAACCGCGTGGGAAATCGGCAAATGTATTGACAATTGGCGGCATGCCCAGCTCCTGCGCAGTCTTGATCTCGTTTGGAATTAAGCGCAGCGCCGCTGCCAAATTACCCCTCTCATGAAAGGCATTCACCCGGAATCGTCCCAGTGTACCGAACGCAAACGAAAAGTCAAACTCCTTATCTTTGAGCAAAATTTGCCGCTGATCCTCATCAAGAATCTGAAATACCAGCCGCTCCACGGTTGCCTCATCAAGCGGCTGCGTGCCCGTTGCTGCGACCAACGTTCCGTCAATACGCAGCATCGGTGGCAGGCCCACTTGAATGTGAAGGTCTGAGGCCCGCTTTTTAACCACCTCTTCGAGTAAAATTTCGATGCGTAATTCTTGATTGTTCATAATCGTCCCCCTTTTCTTTTATGCTGTATCGGCTGCTACCCGATTTACTTCTTCTAATGTTGTCACGCCACTGAGCGCCTTGAGATAACCATCTTGACGCATCGTTATCATGCCTTGCTGAATGGCGAGCCGCTGAATCTCGGCGCTCGTTGCCCGCTTGACGATCAGGTTTTGAACTTCCTCAGTGACGTCCATAACCTCGTACAAACCGCACCGGCCAGAGTAACCTTGCGGCGTCTGCGGCATATCGCGGCCCCTGACTAAAGTATAAGCGGCTTGACCAGATAATGGCAAGGCCTTGTAGCCCAAATCCTGCGAAACAGTCGATATGTCAGCCTGGGTTTTTGGCAGGAGGTGGCCAACCGTTGACTGAATGGTCTCCGTTTCAAGTGGTGACGATTGATATGAATCATATTTTGGCGCCACCCGCCTGACCAGCCGTTGACCAATGATAGTATTTACGGTACTAGCAATCAAGAACGGTTCAATCCCCATATCCAACAGCCGCGGCAGCACACCCGCCGCCGAATTAGTGTGCAGCGTCGAAAATACCAAGTGTCCGGTCAATGCCGCTTGCACCGCCAAGTTCGCCGTCTCAGTATCGCGGATCTCACCGACCATCACCACGTCGGGATCCTGCCGGAGGATTGACCGTAAGCCCGATGCAAACGTCAGTCCAACATCAGCGTGCACCTGAATCTGATTGACGCCGTCAATCTTGTACTCCACCGGATCCTCCAGCGTCACAATATTGATCGAGTCGTCCTTGATTTCCTTGATCAGCGCATACAAACTGGTTGACTTACCCGAACCAGTCGGCCCAGACGTCAAAATCATTCCGCTCGGCCGCTTGATGCCTTTTTTGATGGCTCTCAGTGCCCGCCCAGCATACCCCATATCAGTCAGATCAAACGAGTTACCTGTCTTATCAAGCAGACGAATCACCACCTGCTCTCCCCATACCACCGGCGAAATCGCGATACGTAGGTCGACGTCCTTGCCAGCCACATTGACTGCAAACTGGCCATCCTGCGGAATTCGATGCTCATCAATTTTGAGATTTGATAGAATTTTAATACGGCTAACCAGCGCTGGTTCAATACTTTTTGGTAGCTGCATAATTTCCCGCAACACGCCATCAACACGGCAGCGAATTTTCAACGCCTTTTCTAACGGCTCAATGTGCACGTCCGAGGCATGGCTCTTTACTGCATACTCTAGGATTGTACTAAGCGCCCGCGAGATCGGCGAATCTTGAACGATCGTCACAATGTTCTGCGACGACTCATCCAGTGCTTCGCGCTGTGAGTCCTCCGCTGCCTCATTGACCGATGATAAGTCTGTTCTGTACTGGCCAAGGACATGACGGATGCTTTCTTCGGAGGCCATAAATACCTTCAGCGGCCGCTGAATACGATTTGCTAGGTAGTCAACCGCCTGGACATTATTGGCGTCAATCATCGCCACCGCCAAGCGCCCCTGCACCTCGGCCAGCGGTACCGCCATAAATCGCTCGGCAACATCCTCCGGCAGCAGGTTCAAGATGTGCTGCTCAATCACGCTGCTTGCGAGATTAACATACGGCACACCAGACAATTGCGCCACCGCATGCACCAATAATTCATTCTCCAAAAGGTGCTCCTCGGTCAACAGCGACAGTAACGGCTTACCCGACTCGCTGGCACGCTTTTGCGCCTCCTTAACAACCGACCGCTCAATCAAGCCCTCGCTCGTCAGCAAGCCAATCAATTTTCCCTGCATATCATCCGTCAGTAGCGCCATATCACCTCCGCGCTAACTACCAGTCGCTTTACCAACAATTGCTTCCACCGTTGGGTTAATAGCATCGCGATGAAACACTGCCTTATCCGGCTGCTCAATATCTGGACTAATTTTTGATATCGTCTGTACCTCTACACCTGATGACGGTACGCGCAAGAACGGAATACTACTGGCAACGAAATATGCCACTACAACGCCGAGACTGGCTATCAACACAATCATCGCTATATCGCTCTTCTTCATGGCTTGATCACCTTCTTTCCTAATCCAACTTTTTGCGCCGGCTCAAAATAAGCCTTGCCAGAGATATCCATCGTCATCTTGCCGTCCTCGCTGGCCTGCATCTCGATCTCGGTAATATTGATAACCCGAATTGATTTTTCAAAGCGCGTCAATAGCTCCTTGAGGCTCGATGACGTGCCGCTCACTGTCATGGTAAAACTCACCGCCGAGCGACCATCACCAGCGTCCTCTTGCTCCGCACCCGACTCATTCGCCGTATAGTGGACCGAGATACTTTCTAGTGACAGACCGGCGATGCCATTAACGAACTTCTTCTGGATGGACGCACCAAGCGCATCGGCATTCGCACTAGCCGGCAGTGCATCAAGAATCGTCTGCAATGGACTACTACTATCCTTTAACTTCACTGAGTTAAGCGCCTCATTCGCCTCTAGTGAACGCACATTATCTTTGAGCGACTCGGCCGCCTTTTTATTATTCTCCAGTGTGTTGATGGTGTCTTGCTTCGCAAGGACAACTGCGCCATGAAACAAAATCTGCCGCACGAGGAAGAACGACACCACAATTGCCACGCCACTCACAAATGCCGCACCCGCCACGAACAGAAACATGGTTTTCTTTGATGAATCAATCTGCTGGCGTTTACGGATGGCAATGTCTTTATTTTCAGGCATTAGTTTTTCTCCTTATTTGAAGCGTCTTTTGGCTTCTTGGCAAATAGGCTCTCTGGTACCCCCAGCCGCGAATCAGTCACATCAACTTTACCGTTTGGCGTCGCAATCACCACTGAGCCACTCGTTTTCGAAAACAATTCTGCCGGATAGGTAAACGTGAACGAGAAGCGCAACACCTTCTTACCGTTGGCATCTTCACCAAAGCTGGCCTCACCCGCCTGCAGATTCTCAGCCAGCGGCTGTTTAACCTCTTGCCCATTTTGTGTTGTCTGCACAGTCGTATTGGTAATCGTCTTCTTAAATATCTCCAGCGCAATATAGCCATTCTCAGCTGATCCCTCAATAGTAATTGTCCGTGACTCTGGCTTGAGTTTTAGCGTCGCAATTTTAATACTATTTGGCGCCACCGGATTGACCGCCGTCATCACGTCAAATAGCCGCGAATCGGCCTGACGCTCACTTGATAGTTTGTTAATTGTCGCCAGCTGATGCTGAATGGTCACTAACTTATCGAGATCTTCAATCGACGTCAGCTCGCGCGTCTTACTCTTAATTGTTCCATCATGCAGCGCCTCCAAGGCTATCTGACCACCAAAGATTAAGCCGAGAGCAACCGCCACTCCGACCGCGATCATGCTGACGGTTATCGACATCGCTGTCACGGTGTTGCGCATCATTTTTGCCCGAAGCAGCTCGCGCTTGACATCGGGAATCAAGTTAATCTCAATCACGACCCACTCCTCCGCTGCGCTAGACCAACAACCGTCGCAAACTCCGAGGCAATTGGTGCTAATTTTTGCTGATCGGCCTGCCCAAGACTAACATGCTGCCACGGATCGGCCGTAGTCGCCGGTATACCAGTCTTGTTAGTAATATAATTATCCATCATCGGTATCGCCGCGCCAAAGCCCGATAGTAAAATTCCTGACACGGAAATACTCGGATAGCGCGTCTGAAAGAACTTAATTGATTTGGTCAGCTCGGTCGCAAAGTTATCCAGCACGCCATCAATCGCCCTGAGGACTTGCCCTTCAAGCCGGTCAGGCGCCAAACCAAACTTGATAATAAACTGGCGAGCCTGATCATCCTGCACGTTGAGATTTTGCACCGCCGCTCGCACCAGCGCCTGCAATCCGCTCGGCACCGTGCGCACTAACCGCGGCATATCGCCATAAATGACCGCCAAATCGGTCGAGTGTTCGCCCATATCTAGTACTAACTTTGCGGTCGCTCCATCAGTCGGTGCTAATGCCCGAAGCATCGCGATCGGATCCGGCTCCTCAGCAACCACATTAAAGCCAAGACCTTCGATGAACTCAAGCCGCTCCTCGACATAGCTAATCGCTGCACTCGTCAATAACACCTCATACTGGCCTTGCTCGCGCAAACTGTCGCCGAGCAGTGCCCAATCAACCTTGGCATCCTCAATCGCCATAGGAATGTACTGATCAACCTGGTATTTCATAGTCGCCTTTAGCTCTTGGTCTGACACTTTTGGCACATCAATAATCGCCGTAAAGGTCTTGCTCGACGGTAGCCCAATCGCTACATTTTGCGTCTTGATACCGCTCTGTCCGACAGCAGTCATGATCACTTCACCAAGCTTACGCTGCGCCTCTGGCGAATCACTACCCGTAACCTTCGGGTCAACAGGTGCATAACCATAGTGCAGCAGATTCCATCCGTTGCTCGTTCGTGCCAACTGAACGACACGCACCGCATTCGTCCCGATGTCTAATCCGAAAAAGTCGCCCAGCCCTTTAGCTAATTTCATACTATTCTATTATACATAAGCATATTGAAATGTAAAACCCTTAAAATCGTGGCGGTAGCTCTTTTAGATGCATCGTTTTGATAGCCCCCGATTCTTTCGACCGCTCATTTCCCCACAAATATGCATCAGCACGCAAATTCAATATTTCCGCCGGCTCGCCCGGATTATTGCCAGAGGTATCGCCACCCTTGGTAAAGGTACGACGCAAAAAGAGGTGCTTCGCAACAATCGGACCGTTGATCCGCAGCTGTTTTTCACACGTTTTCGCATCCAGCCCCGACAGCCACTGACGACTATCACGAACTATGGTATCACAGGTATTGATTGTACCATTCTTGGCCACCAGCCAAGCATCAAGCTGCGTGACATTCGGCTCAATGATAATATGCCGAGCGCTGATAATCAACTGCGGCAGATCCCGAGCCGCCGAATAGTTACCGCCCTCCTGCTTTACGTCACCCTTGATAGTCACCACGCCGCCCGATTTGATAACAATTTGCCGGCCACGCTTAATTTCTCCACCGGTAATCGTCAGGTTGCCAGCCTGATACACACCACCGGCCACGTCACTCATAGACACCGCCCCGGATAAATTTCCCGTGTTCGTAAAATAGGCATCAGGTGTGCGTACGGTCGGCATCTTGTCGCGAAAATTACCAAACGGGATGTTAGTGTTCTGAAACGTCAGATCATTATATTGCCGTGCCTCAATCGCCCCCGTTCGCCCTGTCGGCGTAGACGATAGTCCTGCCCCCGAAGAGGAAATAATTTGTCCAGGTGCACTAATGGCATATTCCGCCCACGATCCGTACAGCCGCGGCTCCCCCGGCACCGGCTGCCACCCCTTTGGCGCATACACACCGAGCAGCCACCGAGCAGCCGCATTAGCATTGGCGAGGCTAGTTGGAGCAATCGCATCTTGCACCTCTAGGGCAATCACATTATCACCAGCCCGTAAATAATCCGCGATGATTCTCTTCATCTCGACACCAGACGACGCTTTCGGATTAGCGAAGACTGGCTTGCCATTAACGTACACCGCAGCATAATCATCAACCGCCAAACGTAAGTATAGCCCTGAGCGCCCATCGTTCAACAAATCCAGCTGACGAATCTCTTCAAGCTGCTGGCTCGTCAGCCGGAATTTCTGCCGAAATAGCGTCACGCCAGACGACTTCACGTAATTTCCACCATTAGTATCAGTTTGCGGCGCATTATGGCGTCGAGTTAAGAACTCCTTTAACTTCGTCTCATCCTTGCAACGCGCACCCCAGAGCGGCTTTGATTGGCCGCCTTGATCATACATTGACTGCCGAAAAGCCCCGTCAGTCGCCCACGCCGATGTCCCCGATTCCTTGGCAACCCCGCCGCATTCGGCAAACTCGGCCGCCCCAGCCGCGCCCGATCGCTGGGCGGGTACACCAAACGGCACTTTCGTCGTGGTATTAGCGTCCGTCGCCCAGCCACCATACGCTCGTGGATTAACATATGCTCCACCCGCTAGACCACCGCTATTAGCCGCTACCACATCGTCAAACCAACTCGGCGCTGGCGTCGCCGAAGACGTGCTATTTTCACCATCCGGTGCCGTCCATGCTGACACCGATCCACTACACTTATCCTGACCAGCCGTCCGATTACCAGACATCGGTAATGGCATCATCATAAACCCACCATAATTAAACGTCCCGCCAATACCATCGACCACTGTCGTGGCATTTGCGTTCACACGACAGTCAAACCCACCATCCCCAGCCGTTGGCCAATTGCTAATCCGTTCTGGTGTCCCGCCGATCTGCTCTCTCTCGCCAACCGGATATTTCTCCCATGGCATGTGATATGACGTGGCTGGGCCATAACTACTGCCGCCCGGTGGCGTTGTCGTGCTTGCTGCTAGCACCGCCCTCTCGACGTGAGTTACGTCAGGCGCTACTTGCGCCGTCACGCTGATATAATGACGCCAGATATACACTCCAAGGCTTCCGAATACCACTAGCCCAACAACACCGACTCCGATCCACCACCTTTGGGTTTTTAACTGCAGCGCCATCTATCGCCTCACTCTCGTCAGTGATGTCCTGACTTCCGCATTATTATTACCCGCACTACCGTCTATTCCGATACCAACTCGCACATCCGCCCCCCAAAACTGAACTTTTGGCCGTCCGGCAACCTTTGCACAATCGACCGCATAGCGAAACGTACTGGTATTCACATGCTGGTTGTACGTACTCACGATGGTCATATAGCACAACTGGTCACCAGTCGTCATCGTCACCCCGCTCAAATTATCCTTACCGAGCGGAATTTCCAGCCCACCTCGCTGGATAATTGTTCCCGCGCCATTACGTGCCAAATTATTTGATGTACAATCTGCCACCTGTAAACCCGGTCGACTATTTTTAATCGTGTTCTTGGCGATATAACAATCCCAATCGCCCACTAAATTACCCGGCGAACGTCTATCATACGGCACAACAACTCCCTCACCGCCTGGCACGGTATAATTTCCACCGCCCCTTAACACAAACCGCACCACAGCATAATTTGCCCGATTTGACCGTGTCGATCCTGTATGATTAATTCGCGCGGTCACGCCACTCACCTCAATCGTTCCTTCATTAATATAATCTGGCGCCTGCACTTCAGGTCGCAACTCATAGTCATACGGCACCGACGCACAGGCATTCGATGAGACCCCCCAGCCATCAGTATTCCACGCGCCCGGCAGCCATAAAATCTTTTGACACACTGTTTTACCGACATCATCCTGCGTCACGATCCCCTCAGCCCCAAAGACATTATTATATGGCTTAACATCGCTCGGCTCATAAAACGTATTCCACGGGCTAGCACTATGCGTATACGGCGACGCCCACGCGTGATGCGTTGTCGTACCATTAACATCCTGATTAATTCCTATGCGCTTTAGGGTGTAGGGAGGAATCGTATATGAAGAATTATTCCGTAGATAATGAAAAAATCGTACGCGCTGTCCTGGCGCAGCGGTCGCGTTTTGCACTAAGCTGCCACCATTGATTGATACTCGCGATTGTCCTTCGACAGTCCATTGGTTTGGCGCCTGCTCACGCTTAATCCACACCTCAACATCTTGTGTCGCACAAACACCGCTACCGCCTGGACTACTATAGAAACAGCGCCGCACCTGCAAAATGATACGGCCGGAACTTCCTGGTGCAATTACGCCAGATATATCAATCCCATTTACTCGAATGCTGCTACCGCCATCAACCCAGTGGTACGCGCCCGATGGATGCGTCCCACGATCAAGCGTACCGCCAGATACTAATGTCCGACCATTCTGACTAACCGTTACATTTGTCGCCCACACCCGCGCCTGCGACTGGCCATTACCATTCACCGACCCCCTCAAGTCGAGTGATAATGACGTCGCATTCCAGCTAGCAGTGTTAATAACATCATTCGTATACGACGTCCCAGGCGACGACATCCACATCGCACCGCACCGCGTTCCGCCGCCCTTACAGATATATTGCACCGCAAACCGTTCACCATCATTGCGCGCATTAATACACATCAAATGTCGTCGACCGCTCAAACCGCTACAGTCCACCGCCTCTGCTTTATCCGCACCAATAATCACCAATGTCGATGCGACAACCACAAGTGCCAGCATATAGCCAATAATGAGACGCAGTCCGACCCTAGCCCTGACCCGGTGTACCATCCTTATTCCCCGCACCCGCATCAGCCTTACCGATCTCGACCAGTGCTTTTACCGTATCCTGATTAATACCCAGTCGATAAAACGGCTCGACCGCCTGGCGCATCTTCATTGAGTTGATCAACCCTTGATGAATCTGATCAATCCGCTGGCGATCATTCCGTAGTGATGCATCGTGAAGCACAACATAGTGACACACCGTATCGTCACCCGGGCCGCCACGCTCTGAGATCTTCTTCACTAGCCCCTCAAGCGCTGTCGGACCATACCCATTCGGTGCAGCGATAATTGATTGATATTCTTTTATCATATCCTCGCCACATATCATCTTAGCGGTTGGCGCGATATCTTGGCTCGGCTCTTTTAATCCAACATGCAATCGCCCCATCACCATCATGATAACGGCGACTATCGCCCCGACACTCAACACGATACCCGCTATCATAAATATTCGCGAGACAATAATCTTATTCATACTGCTTATTCTAATACATATTATATACTGAGGCAAGTTTGTATAATTTGTTATAATACACGATATGAGTCTATCAATCGGAATCGTCGGCCTGCCAAATGTCGGTAAGTCGACCATATTTAATGCACTTACTAACAATAATATTCTAGCGGCTAATTACCCGTTTGCCACCATTGAACCGAATACTGGCATCGTACCGGTTCCCGATGAGCGGCTCGATGTACTCGCAAAACTGTATGATACGCAAAAAATTATCCCCGCGACCGTAACGTTCGTCGACATTGCTGGATTGGTAGCTGGCGCCTCAAAAGGAGAAGGGCTTGGCAATAAATTCCTGCACAATATTCGCGAATGCGACGCCATTATCCACATCGTTCGCGCCTTTGAAAACTCAGATATATTACGACACGACAATACCCCGATTAACCCTCAAGCCGACATTGACATCATCAATACCGAACTTATCCTTGCTGACATCCAAACCATAGAACATCGTCTGCCTCGTCTCCAAAAAGAAGCCAAAGCCAAGCCGGAGGCACGACAGGTCGCTACATACCTTGAAACACTCCTGACATCACTTAATTCAGGTACACCGATAGCATCCATAGAAAATATCAAATATGAGATAATTAATGATCTTCATTTACTCACCGCCAAGCCAATTATTTATACATTTAATGTTGACGAGGCGGGGCTCGGCGACCATGTCCTACAGGAAAAACTTGCCAAACTCGTCGCGCCAGCTCGAGTATTATTTATTTGTGCCAAGCTTGAAGAAGAGCTCAGAGAATTGTCAAATAATGACGCCTTGGAACTGCTCGATAGCTACGGGGCTTCCGAAACTGGATTGTCGCAGCTTATCCATGCCGCGTACGACATACTTGGTCTACAAAGCTATCTCACGGCAGGTCAGAAGGAAGTTAGAGCATGGACAATACATAAAGGCTGGACGGCGCCACAGGCTGCTGGCGTCATCCACTCAGACTTTGAGCGCGGATTCATCGCCGCACAAGTCATTAGCTACCACGACCTTGTTGCCGCAGGTTCAGAAGCTAGGGCCCGTGAAGCGGGTAAAATACGTATTGAGGGTAAAAATTACATCATGCAGCCTAATGATGTTGTCGAATTTCGGTTCAATGTCTAATATTATTGTATAGTATACTACGTTGACTTAAGTACAACGATGCCATTTTTACTACAACTATTACCCCTGTTATTTTTTTAGTTGTAGCTTATAGAAGCGCTCGACATTACCCTTACTGCCAGCGACGGTGCTATCCTTTTTATCAAGAACTACAAAGTACTGTTTTGCCCATTGCTCAAAATCGGTCAGGATCTTTCGTCGTATAGCAGCATTTTTTACAACACCCTTTTGTACCAAATGACGCCCTGCCTCAAACTGCGGTTTTACCATTGCTACAAGCACCGTCGTACTGCCCATCAGCCGTTTTGCAACGTGTGGTAGAATGTCGCGCAGACTAATAAATGACACGTCTCCCACGATAATGTCTGGTGGACAATCAAGCTCAAAGTCACGAATGTCTGTCTTTTCGTGTAATATTATACGCCGATCGTCACGCAGTCGATGATGCAACTGATTCGTGCCCACATCAACAGCATACACGCGTCGGGCGCCATGACGCAGCGCAAAATCAGTAAATCCACCAGTACTCGACCCTATGTCCAGCACTGTTTTCCCCTGAAAGTCCAACCGAAAACTATCCGCCACACTCGCTAGTTTGAGGCCTGCACGCGAAACGTACCGCTCACGAGTCAGCAACGTAATGTCTGCTGTATCATTAACGAAACATCCGGGACGCGTCGCCACCCTACCATTGACCATGACTTGCCCTAAGCCTATCCAATTCTCTGCTTCTGAACGCGATTCAACCAACCCGCGTTCTAGTATCATTTTATCTAATCGCTGCTTCATGTCACTTCTCATTGTAGCCTGAATACATATTTTTCTCAATCACTAGTGACCTATTGTGATAGTAGAACTGCTGTTATAAATACATCAATAGTTATTCTTACTTTTACCTATAGGCCGATCTTCGCTATCGTTAATTCTACGTTAACTAAAATACAACGTTGTATACTACACACCAGTGTAATTTATACATCAATAGTTATATTTACCTCTGTAGTGGCCAAGGATACTCTCACCATTATCGCAAATAGACCCATAATTTTCATGAAAACAATTGTCGTATGTATCACCAAAAACACCCTACCAGCTATACATATATTACGTTGTATTTTTAGCATCAATACCTAAACTCTTGCTCCACTCTTTATCGTTATTTGATGTATTAACAACAACAAAAAGCATCGCCCGAACACCCTGGGCGACGCTTCCGACAAGAAGACCCCTTTGTTTATTTTTTGCGCTCTCGATATTCACCCGTCGCTGTGTCAACACTGACAATATCGCCCTGTTTAATGAATGCTGGTACCTTAATAATAAGGCCCGTCTCAAGCGTTGCATCCTTAAGTACGCTTGAGGTTGTATCGCCCTTTACGACATCTTCAGTATATGTAACTTCGAGATAGAGATTTTTTGGTAATTCAACATTAATCACTCGCCCATCAAACACCTGGAGATTCAGCTCACAACCCTCTTTCAAATAATCTTTCGCCTCATCTACCACGTCATTAGACAATTCAAATTGTTCAAAATTTTCTGGATCCATGAAGCAGAACATATCTCCGTCATGATATAAATATTGAACAGTCTTGCTAGCCACTTCAGCTGGCTCAATTTTGTCTTGACCCTTAAAAGTCTTCGGGATGACACTTCCATCCAGTAAGTTTTTCAATTTAACGTTCACAATAGAACCTCCACGCCCCATAACCTTCTGTCCATATTCAATGACGCGATATGGCTTACCGTCAATCTGACAAACCGTACCCTTTTTAAGATCTGTCGGCTGATACATATTGTTTTTCCTTTCCTATAACTATTAAGCTACCGTACCTAATTCTAACATTCTTTCGGACGGTAGAGTATTTCTCGCTGACTGAACATATTTTTTACTCAAATACCCCACGGTGGTCTTAGTAACATCATAATACTATCCTGCATCAAAAATAAAAACGCGCTGTACAGCAGCCCACAAGCAACAGTGGCCTGTGCCTTACCCCTGCACAGACCACTCGACTTTCTCTCTTATCTATAAATACGTTCGGGGTTAGAGAGTTCCCTCAATGTATACTTTTATTGCCCTTGCGATACAAACGGCAGCAATGCTAAGTGCCGAGCACGCTTGATCGCCACTGCCAAGCTACGCTGCTGCTTGACACTGAGACCCGTCTTTGCTATCGGCTCAATTTGGCCATACGCGTTAACATAGCGCATTAATGTTTTAACATCCTTATAGTCAAAAACCGTTGGGGTATCTTTCTTTAATCGTTTTGCCATTTTGTTCTCCTTTAGAACGGTATCTCGCTAAGATCGATCGGTTTATCATCAATATCCGCTACGGTCTCAGCCTGCTTGGTATTAGTATTACGTGATGCGGTTGTATTCGCGCTATCACCGCTCGGGGCGTCAAGGAATGTTACATCGGTCGCCGTCACTTCAATACGCGAGCGGCGCTTGCCGGTTTCTTTATCATCCCAGCTGTCCTGTCGCAACCGACCCTGCACCAACACGCGGCGGCCCTTTGACAGGTACTGCATCACCAGTTCGCCCAATTTTTCCCACGCGGTAACGTCGAAGAAATCAGCTTGATCATCCTGTCCGGCACGATCAACCGCGATACTAAAGCTAACAACTGTCCGACCTGATGGCGTTGTCCGCTGCTCTGGATCGCGCGTTAACCGTCCCAGTAAAATAACTTGGTTGATACTTCGTGCCATGATGACCCTCCTTTTTTATTATGTATCGCGTCGAATATTAGGCTTCTTTATCAGCCGCCTCGGTAGCGACCTTAGCTTCGCGCTCTTTCTGCTCAGCAAGCGCCTGGCGTGTCTTCTCGTCGGTCTTAACCAACAAATAACGAAGTACCTCGTCGGTGATATTCAGAACATTTGATATCTTGAGCGGTGCACTGCTTGGCAACTTCACCTCAAAGTAAACATACACCGCAAAGTCTTCACGGCGAATCGCATAGGCTAGTTTTTTCTTGCCCCAGTTGTCTTCTTTGGTGATTTCACCACCATTGTCTTTGATCAACGCTCGAACCTTGTCCAGCGCCGCGTCCAAATTTGCTTCCAAATCTGGATGAATAAGAACGGTCAGTTCGTATTCGTTCATGTTTCCTCCTTTGGAATCCATTACGGATGGTTATGTTATCGCACATAACCTTAGGTTATTATTCCTCCGTATTATACGGTAATCTAATGCAAAAGTCCAGTGATGCACCCCGCCAGACCATGCTACAATAGAGTTCATGCGTATCGCCATTCAAGGACAAGCTGGATCATTTCACGAACAAGCAGCAAAACAATGGTATGGATCTGACATCACCATTGTTCCGTGCATGACCTTTGGCGACATCTTTCAAGCCTATGCTCGCAATAAAGCCGACGCCGTTGTTGTGGCAGTAGAAAATACCATTTACGGCACCATCAACGAAACCTACCGTCACATCGAATCTTGTAGCGCTCCCGTCGTCGGTGAAGTGACGCTTACCATTCAACAAACCCTCATCACCAATCCAGGCACACAACTTGAGGACATTACTACTGTCTATTCACATCCTGTCGCCTTGTCACAATGTCAGCGTTTTCTCCAAGAACGCCTACCGCAAGCTGCACAAATTGAATATTTTGATACCGCTGGCGCTGTCGAATTCATCAAGCAACAGGGTTCACCACACCTGGCAGCCATCGCCGGTGAAACCGCTGCCCAACTATACAATATGCCAATTCTCAAACACCACATCCAAGATGCCCAGGACAACATCACTCGTTTCCTCGTCCTTGATCCAACCGCCACAGTGACTAACGCCAATCGAGCAACACTTGTGGTGACCACTGCCCATCAACCAGGCAGCCTCCTTGAAATACTCCGCACATTCGCCGATCAGTCCATTAACCTCACCAGCCTCCAGTCCCAACCCATCATCGGCCAACCATGGAACTACAAATTCTTCATGACCGTTGACGCTGCCGGCCCGTCATTGCATCACGCCATCAATAAAATTACCTCAACTGGTCACAAAGTAACATTACTCGGTGAATATCTGGCGGCACGTTAGTTTACTGAGAAGGCAAGATATCGGATATATCACCATCGGTCGCGAGCCGATCAAATAGGCTTTTTGCCGCATCATATACCTTAGCACTCTTCACGGCCCGACCGTTAATCTCTCCCTTAGCCGGTACCGCCGCTATGCTTTCATAATCTGGTCTCGATGGCGAGACAGACTTTGGTGAAACGATCGTAATTGCCTTAGTCTCCGACCAACCATCAGTGATCTGTCTGTGCGACCATTCCACTTTCGTCAGTAACACGCCTTCGAGGGCCGGTAGTAGTGCTTCTGGAGATTCAATATGCTGATGTGCCACAGGTTCTGGAGACAAAAAATCCAACCGCCACGTTATCCGGTCCGTCTGTCTACTCTTTGCGCCGACCTCAATCATATCAGTGGCAACTTCTACTGCGATCTCACTTCCACCAAGCCTTTTGTCGCCTTGAGTAACATCAACCGATACCACATTTCCCCTATCATCTGTAATCGCTATTGACTGCTGTTTAAGCCTATTGTGATCATCATGATAATCTTGGCGAGTAAGTCGAGCGGCCTTACTATCAACCAACTTCCCCGCAGCAGTAAGCACTCGTCCGGCAATACCGCGTGCCTGTCGAAGCATATCAGGATTCTTTAAAAAGACCTCTGCCTCTTGACGGCCTTCGGTGTCTGGTAGCGTAAATGTAATTTCTTCCGCTCTCGAACTATCATTGGACTCTTTGAATGTTCCACCATCGGTATTTTCTACTGATGGTGCGGGCGGAACATTGTGTGACCGGCCAAGACTATACCCAAGTATACCTGATACGGCTAACGTGACCGCAGCAACCCCCACCACAAGAGGCCTCCTTAACTTGTCGGCTCTACTATTAGGAGATAATTCTCCATTATTTCTACAACTTATGCGCGCCACGTAGCCATCCTTCCACATACAAATCAATTTCTCACTTAGCGTATTATAACCTATAAAAATAATTATGTCAAGCTAGCTATTACCCAGCTCGTCTATACTTGAGACCAAAACATCACGAGCTTTTGAGCCGTTCGCTGGGCCGACGATGCCACGCTCTTCCATCTCTTCAATCAGTCGCGCTGCCTTGCCGTAGCCAATCCGTAGCCGCCGCTGCAAATAGCTGGTAGAGGCCTTGCCACCCTCAATCACCACTCGCACCGCGTCCATAAATGCTTCGTCTTCACCGCCGCCGCTAAAGTCAACTGCCAGGCCGCCCTTGCCATTTAGTTGTACTGGCTGCGCCACCACCTCATCATTATACTGCGGTGCTGACTGCATCCGCAAATGGTCAGTAATTTTATTGACCTCGTCATCGGTCACCCACGCGCCCTGGATACGTTTTGGCTTACTCATGCTCGGCGTATACAGCAGCATATCACCCTGGCCAAGCAGTTTCTCGGCACCAATTTGGTCAAGAATGGTCCGCGAGTCAACCTGCGACGCCACGGTAAAGCCGATACGCGCTGGCACGTTCGCCTTGATCAATCCGGTAATTACGTCAACACTTGGCCGCTGCGTTGCCAGGACCAAGTGAATACCCACCGCTCGGGCTTTCTGCGCCAAGCGAACAATCAGCGCCTCGACGTCGCGTGCTGCCACCATCATCAAATCGGCTAGCTCATCAATTACAATAACGATGTACGGCATCGCTCCATCTTCGTGCTGTTGAATGTTGCCATCAGCGTCCGCTACCGGGATTTTTTTAGCTCGCGTGGCTAGCCGTTGATTATACCCTTTAATATCACGAATCTTCTCCGCCGCCAGTAATTTATAGCGCCGCTCCATCTCATTGACCGCCCATTTCAAGGCCGAAATAGTCTTTTCTGGCTCAGTAATCACCGGGGTCAGCAAATGTGGAATGTCTTCATACGGCGCCATTTCCACCTGCTTTGGGTCAACCAAAATCAACTTCATATCGCTCGGGCTGTTGCGATATAGCAAACTGGTCAGTAGGGTATTAATCATCACCGACTTACCAGAACCAGTCTGTCCAGCGATCAACATATGTGGCATTTTGTTGAGCTCACCGACCACTGCTTCACCAGAGATGTCCTTACCAATTGCAAAGCTCAGCGGCTCGCGAGCATTCTTCCACTGCTTAGAATCCAACACGCCATACAGCCGCACATCAGCCGCTCGGCGATTTGGCACCTCAATACCAACGGCTTTTTGCCCAGGAATTGGCGCTTCAATCCGCAAGCTCTGTGCCGCCAGATTCAAAGCAATATTCGTCTCCAGTGCCGTGATGCGTGTCAATTTCACACCACTCGGCGGCCGCAAGGTATACTGCGTCACCTTTGGTCCAATATTTGCGTCTTCCATCTCCACATCAATGTTAAATTCTGCCAAGGTATCATGAATAATCTGCGCATTCTGCCGAATATCACCAGCATCAGCTGGACTTTGCTTCTTCTCCAATAGATCAAGGCTCGGTGCCTGCCAATTCGGGTCGTGTGCCGCCACCAGTGCTGCCTGCTCCTCAGCTGCCTTATCCCGCGCTACACTACCACGCAGACTGCTCAACGGCGATGCCTTTTTATCCTTTGGCGTAACCGGATCGACGGTTGGGACGCCGGCATTCAACTTGATGTCGCTCGATGATTTGGCGCTGGCCGCATCTTCACGAGCCGCCTTCTTCATCACCGCCGCATTGTTATCCTCCTCGGAGTGGTCGCGCTTGAGCGCCTCGGCGATTTTCTTGATCACCATAAACGGCGACGTCTGAGTAATAAATAGCGCGGTAATAATGATGAGGACCACATATATCAAAGCAGCGATGCCCGGGTCGACCATGGCGCTCATCGCCCGATTGGCCGTATCACCGATAAATCCACCAGCATTTGGGCGGGTTGGTGTCTTTAATAATCCAAACAAACCAGACAACCACACCACCTCGAGGATGGCTGCTAATTTCATCGCCAGCGGCAACCGATTATTCTCCGCCCGGAAAATCTCCACAGCAATATATATCAGCAAAATCGGCAGCCCATACATCGCGTAACCAAGCATGCTCAGAATCGCCTTATGTAGCCACTCCAGCACCGGGCCACCAACACCAAACCACGCCACCATCAGAAGAAGCGACAACACAACGAGCAGTACCGCGCCGACTTGCGCCCAAAAGCCGCTCGGCACATCATGTTTTGGAGCGGTGGAAACTGATTTCTTGCGGGTAGATTTTCGTTTTTTTGGCATACCTGTTTTTATTATATCACTTTACCGACGTTCACATTGTAGCATATTTTACAACAAATAGCAAGTGTTGGCTAGTATGCGCGCACTCGGCCGACCTCTCGCGCCTTGGTATCATTTGCCTCGGTGTCTGGCACCTGGCGGCGCGGGAAGCGGCGGCGCGGCATAGTTGGCAGAGTCATTTTTGGCTCCGCCGCCGAGTTAGTCACAACCTTTTTACTGCGCGCCGGTGCTTTTGCGGTAGAAGTACTCGAGGTAGCGGCTGATTTTACTGTCTTCAAGCCACCCACTTCGTTAATCACCGGGATAACAATCGGTGTCCGACGCGTCTGGTCATACAAAATATGCGTAACTTCATCCTTAATCTCTTTTTTCACTACATCAAGATCATACTTACCAGCAAAACTGCGCGCTGCCTTCTGTTTCAAATACTGACGAATCATGTTCATCAATTCCTCGGAATCACGCAGATAAATGAAACCGCGGGAAATAATGTCTGGGCTGGTCAGTAACCGACCTGTGCCGCGTTGCACCGTCAATACCACCACGAACATTCCTTCCTGAGACATATGAATGCGGTCTTTTAGTACCACCTCGGATACAATAGCACCCGTATCATCATACATCACGCCGCCAACTTGAATTCGACCAGCTTTCTTGGCTTGGCGCTCAATATCAATTTCAATAATATCACCAGCGTCACACACAAAGATGTTCTTCCTCGGAATACCACACTCTTTCTCTGCCAGCCGGGCATTGTGAACCAACATGTGGAATTCGCCATGAATTGGCATATAGTACGTTGGGTTCAAGGCGTTGATTAGCTTAATGTGATCGTCGTAATAACCATGTCCCGACAAGTGCAGCGGTCCAATCCCGGTAAGGTGTGTCTTACCATTCTGAATCACATCAGAACCCTCGCGCATTAAGCCATCCACTGTTCGCACCACGTTTTTCTCATTGCCCGGAATCGGATTAGAGCTAAACACCACCACGTCAGAGCCTTTAATCTTCATGTATTTATGCGCGCCAGTCGCCATACGGCTCAGCACAGCATTAAACTCACCCTGCGAACCAGTACAAACCACCGTGACCTGGCTGTCTGGTAGCTTGATGATATCCTCCATCTTCATGACGGTATTTTTCGGAATCTTAATGGTGCCTGAACGCAGCGCCACTTCCAAGTTCTGAATCATCGAAAATCCGGCAAACGCCACCTTACGCCCATGCTTATGCGCTTCTTCCAAAATTAATTGCAAACGGTGTACCTGTGATGAGAAACAACTTAAAATCACTCGACTATTACTAAATTTATCCATCACCTGACCAATGGAGTATTGAATATCAAACTCAGTGTGAGTGTGCGTACCGGCCGATTCACAGTTGGTCGATTCGTTCATGAACATCAACACGCCTTCTTTGGACGCCACTTCAGTCATCCGTTTGAGGTCGAACTTCTGACCATCAACCGGACTTTCCTCAAACCGCCAGTCACCAGAGTCAATCACCACACCCAACGGCGTCCGAATCACCACCGCCGTTGAATCTGGAATTGAGTGATTCACCCGCACCAATTCTACCGAAAAGTGCTTCGACACCTGAACAACTTCGTGGCTCAATGGATCCATCACCCGAAAGTCCGGCTGGAAATCAGTATCCGCGTCAGCCATCGACTTATCTAGCATGCCGACGGTAAATTTCGACGCATAGACCGGTGCTGGAATCCGGTGGATAAAGTGCCGGAAGGAACCGATGTGATCAAGGTGCCCGTGGGTGAACACATGCGCCTTGATTTTATGTTTATTTTCCTCCAGCCAGGTGATATCCGGTGTGATGTAATTAATACCTGGATAGTCGCTCCCTGGAAATAAAAAGCCCATATCCACAACGATAATTTCATCGTCATACTCAATGGCGTTCATGTTTTTACCGATACCCATTTCGCCGACACCGCCGATTGGGATAATCCTCAGCTTCGATTTGCCGCCGCGAGTCCGTTTTGGCTGCATTTTAGCGCTAAATTGTTCGCCGCCATAGCCGTTGTAAACTGATTTGTTGACCGGAATATCGATCACGTGCTGCGACGCCCTGAGATTAACGTTCTCACTCGTGCGCCGCTGCGCCCGAAACACCTCACCCTTGCGAGTAGTAGTGCTATTCATCACCGCTGTGTTACTTTTTTTTGTAGCTGGTCGTTTTGACTGATCATCGCCCTTCGGCGTCGCAAGTCGTCTCTGGCCCATGCGTATTGTTCTCCTTTTATAAAAATAAATACCTTGCAAAATTAGAATGACAGGTGATAGACACGGGGGCAACGTACGACAAATCTATCCCCTAACAATTGTGTTCATTATAGCACGGGGCGCCAGCTCTTGTCAAAAATAGCTCAGGCGCTCGCCTGGGCGGCCAATTGCGCCGCCCGCACAAAATCGTCAATTAACGTCTGCCGCAATGCCCCGTTATACAGCGCTGCTGCCGGATGATACAGCGGAATTACCAAGAACTTCAAACCGTTGAATTGTGCCCAGCGCGGATTACCATGATCACGCGAAATCGCCAAGTCAGGAATGAATGCCGTGCCGCTATGCCGACCCAATGTGATGACTACCTTTGGCTGAATAATTTGCAGTTGGCGCATCAAATACGGCCAAAAAGCGCGCTTCTCCTCCGGCAGCGGGTCACGATTGTTTGGCGGCCGATATTTAACGATATTGGTGATATAGACATCTTGACGACGTAACTGGGCTGCGGCTAACATCTCGTCAAGAAATGTACCAGCTGCCCCAACGAATGGTTTACCCTGAAGGTCTTCATTTTTTCCCGGCGCTTCACCGATAAATACAATGTCCGCGTCAGCTCGACCGTCGCCCATCACCAGCTGCGTTGCCTGTAGCGCCAAGTCATGACAAACATCACCAGCGATAATCTCTGCCGCCAAAACCTCCAGTTGCGCTACCTCATCCATATTTCTATTATACAAAACACCTCGTCACTATGCGAGGTGTTTTGCTTGATGCTGAGGCGAAAATTACTTTTCAGCTTTTTCTTTCACTAAGTTGATGAATTCTCGCTCGTGTTTCTGTAGGTTTGACTCTTGAATCTTTTTAGCAAAGCCGGCCAGTGGATTTGAGCTACCCGACGGTAGACGCGGTACCCGAGTAGTGTAGTCTTTATTAGCGCGTGCCACGAAGTAATCACCCAGCAACTTGTAATACTCTTTCATTTGCTTGCCAAAGTCCTGTGCTTCTTTCTGTTCTGATTTGGCAACGTTATCGAGCAGCTTATAGCAGTCGCTCATCTTTTCATCGTAGAGCTTCTTTACTTCGTCTCCTGACTTACCGACATAGCCGAAGAAGCTTGGTGCGCACTTCTTAGAAAAGTCCTTCATATCTCCTATCAGACTGGCAATGGCAAGCAAATTCGGGCGTACTTTTTCGTAGGCAGTCTTGTATTCACCGAAAGATTTTTTGGTCTCCTCGTCGCGCATAATCTTTGATGCATCAAGTTTTTTCATCATTGTATCAGCACGCTCCACCGCCTCTTCAATCAGCTTCTTTGCGTTATCAGCATTCGACGACTTGAGTGCCGAGTTGAGGCTGTTGCCGTCAAACTCTTTCATGGCCTTAGCAGCTTCTTGGTAATCAGCCTTTGATGGCCCACCAAGGAATATAACTGCCAACACGATACCAACGACAATGACTATCAAACCAATTGAGCCACCGATGATACCCCATAGCGCACCCTTGCTCAAGCCCTTTTTGGGCTGCATTGGCACACCCTGCTGCAGCGGCTGCTGCGATTGTGGAGCCGATGGTACTGGCTGTGGTACTACTGGAGCAGCCTGCTCATTTGCTGCTGGCGGTGTTGCTGTCGGTTGTGGTACGTTTTTATTATTCTTATCGTCCATAATCCCCCTCAATTAGTCTTATATTCTCCTATTGTAGCGTACTTTGCTAAAAAGCAAAAGTTACAACCCGATCATCGTCAAGTTAATCTTACCGCGCTCATCGATGCCAGTGATTTTCACGCGAACGGTTTGTCCTTCCTTGACCACATCAGTCACCTTAGCCACGCGATGATCGGCCAGCTTCGAGATGTGCACCATCCCGTCAACTCCCGGCAGAATATTCACGAAGGCTCCGAAATCTTTGATACTGACCACCTTGCCCTCATAGATTTTGCCAACTTCCGGCTCCTCAACCAGGCTTTTAATCCAATTGAGAGCTTTCTCGATCGATTCGCCATTCGGGCTGGCGATGGTGATCAAGCCGTCTTCCTTAATATCAACCTCGGCGCCAGTCTCGCTGGTGATCTTGTTAATCACCTCGCCGCCCTTGCCAATGACCGCACCGATTTTATCTGGGTCAATTTTTAGCTTTTCAATCCGCGGCGCGTATGGGCTGAGTGCTTCGCGCGGCGCTGGCAAAATACTTAGCATATGGTCAAGGATAAATGCCCGGCCAGCCTTACTCTGCTCAATCGCTTGGCGCAGCACTGCCACCGGCAAACCATGCACTTTCATATCCATCTGCAGCGCCGTGATGCCCTTGGCTGTACCAGTCACCTTGAAGTCCATGTCACCGGCAAAGTCCTCGGCATCGGCAATATCGCTCAATACGTACGGTGTATCACCGTCCATCATCAGACCCATGGCGATACCGCTAACTGGTGCCGAGAGAGGCACGCCAGCATCCATCAACGCCAGACAGCTCGAACAGGTCGCTGCCATCGACGTCGAACCGTTCTGGCTCATAATTTCGGTAACGCTGCGAATGGCGTACGGGAAGTCTTCTTCGCTCGGCAACACCGGCGTCAAGGCTCGCTCCGCCAAGTAGCCGTGGCCAATCTCGCGCCGGCCCGGGCTACCCATCCGCTTGACCTCGCCAACCGTGTAGCCCGGCGCATTGTAATGATGCATGTAGCGCCGCTCGCCGTCGTTAACTTCCATAGTATCAACCAGCTGCGCATAACTCAGTGGCGCCAAAGTGACGATATTCATACCCTGCGTCACGCCGCGAGTAAACAGACTTGAGCCGTGTGCTCGCGGCAACAAACCAACTTCTGAACTTAATGGGCGAATTTCCGTTAATTTGCGGCCATCTGGACGCATATTATCCTCGACGATACCGCGGCGAACATCTTTGTGCAATGCCAGCGTGAACGCTTCATCATAATCATTGCGAACTTCGCTATATTCTTCCTCATCTATGCCAAGTCTTTTGGCCATCGCTTCATGAAACTCAGCACGAATATCGCGAATCAGCTCATTGCGCTCCGGATACGGCCGGCGAATTTGCTCACCCAATTTACCATCAACCCATTCGTCAGCCGTCTGCTGAATTGCTTCATCAGGTAAAACTAATTCATATTCTTGTGCGGCTGGCGCCACTTTGGCTGCCAACTCTCGCTGCAACTGAATCGCCGGTTGCATCATCTGGTGCGCCCAGGCCATAGCGTCGACGATCACCTCTTCTGATACCTCCTCGGCGCCAGCCTCCACCATGGTGATGCCACTCTCGATACCCGCCACCACCAAATCCAAATCAGATTGCTGGCGCTCCTCTGGCGTCAAAAAGGCCTTAAACTCGCCATTCACCCGCCCGACGCGGAGCCCTGCTACCGGTCCGTCAAACGGCGTCCCGGTCAGCATCAGGGCACTCGACGCCGCAATCATCGCCACCACGTCCGGGCGGAAATCCGGATCCATGCTCAGCACCGTCGCCACGACTTGCACCTCTTGACGGTAGCCCTTTGGAAACAGCGGCCGAATCGGACGGTCGATTAGCCGGCCGACCAGCACCGCCTCGTCGCTCGGCCGACCCTCGCGCTTGATAAACCGCGAGCCAGAAATTTTACCCGCTGCATAAAACCGTTCTTCATAATCAATCGACAGCGGGAAATAATCCAATTGCACCGGCCGGCTGCCCACCTGAGCACTGCCCAAGACCACCGTATCGCCATAGCGTACCAGCACACTACCAGTCGTCCGAAAACCAACACGGTTGACCTCGAGCGTCAACGGCCGGCCACATAATTCCGTCGTAACCGAAAAAATCTCCTTACCACTCGGGTTAATAATTGCCATAGATCCTCTCTTTCTCGCAAAGACAGTAACAGGTGCATGCGTGCTGGTTTACTATCAACACACCACACATCCATCACCGTCTGCGGGTTATGCTTCGTACCATCTATTATATCACAGCGCCGCACGCTTTATAGGAAGCCGGCCTGAGCAAACGCATCCCGAACCGCAGCGAGCTGCTCACTTACTCGATCCAAAACCTCTGGCGTTGGTGACAACGTCTCCGGCGAACTACCGCCAGCCGCACCAACGACTTGTTGTATCACATTAAAACTCTCCGTTCCCGGCAGCATAGCAGTCCACTCATACGGATGCTCGCTAGTTGGTGCTGTCGGTAGCCTCTGAGATTTTGGCACAAAGGACAACATCAGCTCTTCCGGATTAATCTCATACAATATGTCCCGAAAGGCACGTTCTGTCGGCAAACCTCGCCTTGAAATTCCCCAAACCGCCATCAGCTCAGCGATCTTAGCTTCGGGTTTGCCCGCCAACAGCTCAAACGCGACGGCTACACGCACCCTACTGTCATCATCCAAATCCGAAGAGACTGCTGTTCCGATCACTGCTCGCTCAGAATGACCGGCCTTACGAAGTAGCGCACCCCCCGTCATAAAACCACGCCTACCTCCGTCTCGAGAGATAGATACCGATGCGGGCGGTGGCAATATCGGCGGCATCTCACTCGTAAACACGGGCGCCTCCTCAATACATTGCCGAAACATATCACGGGCTTGGCCATATATCTCATACGCCCAATCAAGATCAAGCTTCGGAGCATTCGTCTCTACCGATACTCTCCGTTGACTTTCATCGCCACGATTCATAAGCAGCCCACCAGCTGTGGCCGCCACTGCCCCAACCGCACCACATAATAGACCGCGCCGACTTATCCTTGGTGGCTCTGCATTCATATTTCTTACCATACCGAACTCCTATTTGCACAAATACTCATGCGCACTTGAACACTCAGCCTCAATAACATTTTGTTGAGTAACCGTATGTAGTGCCAGCACATAGAGCATAAACATTGCCTCCTTAAGATCGGTAAGGTGCTCTTCACCAGCTGCTGACTCCAGGGTAGCAAGTTTGTGGCTATCAATATTGGTATCCTCAAATAACATCCCAAACAACTGCTGAACCGATGTGAGGAGCTCTCCTCCCGCCAGCTTCAACCGTTGTCGCGGTGGTTTGCTTAGCACAACCGAGCCCAACAGCTCATCCTTCTCAAACATTTCATCCGGAAAAAAGTACTGCCAAAAATTATTAACAAATTTACTCGGCAGTTTTTCAGACGCATCAGAGCCGTCTTGCGACGAATTTGCTCGCGATGGATCCATGCCGTTTTTCCAAAAATCATCCGCATTCGTAAACCTTGGATTATGATCATCAGCACTCGGCTCTTCCAACTTCTCAAGATGCAGCGGGCTATCACTTAACCGTCCCCCATCCGGACCAAGCTGCTTCTTAACAGCAGCCAGAACTTCACCAATCTTTGTCACTTGGTCAGCCACATCTGGCGGTAATTTATCAGCCCGCGGTGCGTATTCACTCATAATCTGTAATTTAGCATAAAAACTATAAAAAGTCAATTTAATACCCCTAAATAGATCAACCCACTCCGATAAGGCAACAACCCATACTGCCAGAAAAACCCGCCCATGCTACAATTAACAAGTGAAGCAGATAACCCACGCCAGAAACCGCCGCCGATGGCTCAGTATGAGTCTGGCCATTATCATGCTCACTGGTGGCGGCTACACACTCATCACGGCGTTTAGTCCATTCTTTCGTGCTCAGCTCATTAACCCAACGCGTAACGAAACCACCCAGCTTCTCGCCGCCACGCCAGAAACCAGCATCACCGAGGATCGTCTCTATATTCCCAAAATTGACATTAACGTGCCGTACGCTACTGGCGGCGCCGAGACTATGGAGCGGGGTGCGTGGTGGCGCCAACCAGAGAATGGCAATCCAGTCGACGGCGGCAACTTCGTCTTGTCGGCCCACCGATTTATCATGGGCCTGACGCCGCAGCAAACCATCCAAAAATCACCATTCTACAACATCGATAGACTACGCATTGGCGATGAAATAATCATTGACTACCGCGGCAAGCGCTATACCTACGTCATATCTCAGTTATTTGATGTCAAGCCAGATGCCGTTCACATTGAAAACCGAACCAACAAACCACAGCTTACCCTCTATTCATGCACCCTTGGCGGCGCAGCTGACGGCCGGACGGTTTTTGTAGCCACACCGCGCTAAATAAAAATACCCACCTCGTGATATATCAAGGTGGATATCCGTACAACTACCGAGGCGCGACTACTTACGCAGACCCAGGGCAGCCACAACCGCTTTATAACTCTCAAAATCAGTTCGCTCCAGGTATCTGAGCAGGCGTTTGCGCTTGCCAACCATCTGGATTAAGCCACGGCGCGCCATGAAGTCGTGCTTATTCGCCTTCAGGTGCTTGGTGACCTCTTTGATACGAGCCGTCAAGATCGACACCTGCGCCTGCGGGCTGCCAACGTCGTCCTTGCTGACCTGAGTCAAAGCAATTGCTTTCGCTTTATCGTCTTTGCTAATCATAGCCTCGTCATTATACCAATGCTACGCTAAAAACGCAAATCAACCGCATTTACTAAAATGTCTGCACGTAATTATAGGCTGGTTTACCCGTAGTCGGCACGGCTGCGCCCGGAATGTTGCAGGTCGCCTTGACCGCATTAACCTGAGCTGCCTCCTGCGGCTTAGCGGAATTAAGGGCCGCAAATACCGCAATACCTGTTATCTTACCAGAGGTATCTTTGCACGGATACCAGACAAAAATATCATCCGGACCAGACGCGTTCTTGCTGCTGACACCCTCACGATATCCTGGCTGGATATACTGCGGTACAAGCGAGTCAACGCCATTAGCGTTATTGAACGTCCCCTGTCCTGACGGCAGCGTTCGTTTCTGTGTGTCATATATCTGCAGCGCATCCCCGGCGATCTTGACGATGGAACGGATCTTAGTATCAGTAGCATCCTGGCGCACGCCTGAATACGCCACAATACCGATGGTCGCCAAAATCGCGATCACGACCATCACAATTAATAATTCAACGATTGTAAAACCTGTCTGCCTACCCATGCTTTGATAATAGCACTTCAAGACAAAATCCCAAAATCCGCTAATGGTTTTGCTTCGGCAACGTCATACTCGGCGATAGCCTGGCGGCGTAGCTGGCAGCAGTAGGCCCCTGTTCCCAGCTTCCGACCAATATCAACCGCCAAGCTCCGAATATACGTACCGCTCGAAACATGTACTCGAATCACCAGGCGAGGATACGCATAGGTGACAAGCTCCAAGGCATAAATCGACACGGTGCGCTCTGGCATATCGACCGGCTGACCCTGACGTGCCAGCTGATAGGCCCGACGGCCATTGATCTTGATGGCGCTAAATATCGGCGGGCGCTGTTTAATTTCACCCACAAACGTACCAAGCGTCGCTTCAACCTCACTGCGAGATGGCTGCCGCGTCGACACGCGAGTCAGTTCACCCTCAGGATCACCAGTCGTCGATACCTCGCCAAGCATGATTTCTGCTTCATACCACTTATCGAGCTTGGTAAAGGTATCGGCCTCGCGACACTTCTTGCCCGTCACAATAATCATCAGTCCCGTAGCAAACGGATCGAGCGTACCAGTATGGCCAACTTTCACTTTCTTGCCCGCCGCCTGGCTGAGCACTCGCCGCAGCCGCGCTACCACGCCGAAACTGGTCATGCCAGCCGGCTTATCAATGAGCAACACCTCGTCCATGGGCTATTTTTGCCCCGGGATCTGGAACTGGGACGGATTAAAGGTGCGCGGCTGTGTAGAGGCGGACGGTGCTGAAGGCGATGTGTTCAACGCTGGTAGCCCCCCGTCTGCAGCACCGACCGGAGCTGGTGGCAGCGGTGGCAAACCTGATCCTGAGAAGTCAGAGAAATCAGGCAGCGGTGGCAGGCCATGCATTACATTAGACTCAATATCAGCGAGCGTAGCCGGAGCAGACGACACTGTCGGTAGCGGCGAAGATGAAACTACCGGAGCGGGCGAAGCCGCAGATTCAAGCGGCGGTGCAGCAGCCAGCGCCTCGGTAATTGCCGCGCGGGCGTCGCGCTCAGAATCTGGTAGCGATGGCAGCGAGGTAGATTGAGTCTGCTTGTCAGCCAGCGCCTGCGTCTCCTCTTTTAGCGCGGCAATGACCGCTTCGTCTTTGTTGGTGGTCGCAAACGGGTCAACGCTCGGTGGTTCATCAGACTTCCCCATGGCAGCATTCAACGGCGATTCACCGAGGGCTGGCCGCGACGCACCGACATAGGTGCCGTGATGCAGAATAGTCTTGTTTTGATCAATGTCAAGATCGCGGCGCTTATCCTCAGCCGCCCGCTCCGTCGTTGCGTTTAGCGTTCCACCCAAGAGCGGTGTGGCCGTTTCTGGCTCAGCCGACACCGACGCACTGATTGGTTGCGATGTCGATGGCGCACTGCTCCGTCCGCTCGTCACTGACGCTGCTCGAAGGCGATCAAGCTGCGCCGTGGCCACACGAGCCGCTGCATCCTGCTCTTCGGCCCGAGTCTGCTTGGCCACATCATCAAGGCTACCCCGCCGCTCGTGGCTGATTGACAACGCGCCATCATCTCTTTTTGACTCAGCCGGCTTCGAGCGTTTTCCCCGCTCGACCTTAAAATTAGCGCCATCCTGGCCGCCATTATCGTGCGTCTCATCATCAGCTGCATCGGCCGCTTGCTTTGATTGCTCTGACTCTGAGTGCTCCTCGGCTTTGATCGCCTGTCCCTCAGCCAACTTGGTAGCAATCAATTGCTGGTTTGCACCAACCGCCATCAGCTCCGCCGCCAACGTCATCACCCGCGACGACGTCAAGTTATTACTGAACCGCTCCGTCACCGCCACAACACCGGTCAGCAGTGCTGTTGCGATCTGCTCATCCATGGTCACTTTCGGTGTTCGTAACTCATCAATCAGGTCAACCAGCATCTCGCTCACGCCTGATGCCTTATCATCATGCCAATCAACCGTCCCGAGACTACTCCTCACCATACCAGCAGTCACCGTCGACACCACTGCATCATGCAAAATCTTGCCATGGGCCGTCAGCGCCTTGTCGAGATGATCCTGACTCTCAACATTAAGCGCAAGCACCAGTTCAATGTTATAATCGCCCTGCGAAAACTCTAGATCAGCCTCGGTAATTGTCGCCCGGTACGGCGTGATAAAAATCTTCACCGCATCATCAACCACCTTGTAGCGCAGATGGTCGGCTTTTTCCTTATCGAGCGCGATGATAAAATCACGCAGGCTGTCCGCCGTGGCTTCAAACGTCTCATCCGGCTCGAGGAACGAAATCGCCGGCGGAACTTTGCCACTAAAAACAGCCGTGGCGTGCTTGCCCAGTTTATTCAGGAAAATTGTCAGCCCCAGCGCTGCCGATAGCTCGTCCACCGATGGATCAGCGCTCACCGTCACCAAGATATTAGTCACATCTTTGATGCTCTGAATGATCTGCTGCTTTTGTGACTGGCTCGCCATTGTTGTGTCCCTGTTTATTTTTGTTTATACCGTCGAGTCACATTATACATAAGCATTTCAGGAAAGTCAATAGATTATCGTCAATGCGAGCCACTCTTTACTTTTATTGGGTTTTTCTGTATAATCCATCCTTGATTAGCGAAACAAATTTATAGAGGTAAAGGAAATCTATGCCAATCATCAAATCCGCCATCAAACGGGCAAAACAAACCCTAAAACGCCGCGAGCGCAATATCGGTATCAAGCGCGACATCAAGTCAGCTGTCAAGGCCTTCATGGCCGAGCCAAGCGCCACAACACTGGCCGCTGCTCACAGTGAGCTTGACACCGCTGTTAAGAAGAACTTGCTGAAGAAAAACACTGCCGCTCGGCGCAAGAGTGCCCTCTCAGCTATCGCCAAAAAAGCCGGCGTTAAGCTTGAAGCGACCAAAAAGCCAGCAGCCAAAGAAGCTAAATAGCCATTCAGTTTGCATCAATAATTACTCCCGTCGACTGGCGGGAGTAATTTACAATTTGTGAGCCCTAGTACCGAGAAAGTCTAGTGCTTGTTCGCGGGCCAAGATCCTCCTTTATTCTATGGAACAAGTCATCCATATTAACTCGCTCCAACAGAACCCCTTGTGGCAAGCCCTTATCTACCTCGAGCGTTGTTATCATCCGAGTTACGAGCTGTGGGTAATAATTGTCCGTCTCACAAAAAACTCCACGAATCACATGCTCTTTTTTCCCTATAACCAGCTTTACCGCATCATAAAGACTTTCATCAGCAATTCTCAGTGTTTGCTCCTGTAGCTCATCAATGTCAGACACTCGCCCTGAGTTAAGTCGCATTTGTTGATATATCTGACTCTGCGGAGAGTCTGGGTGATAAACATAATTAAAATGAACGGATGCCACGGCCATTTTGTCAAAAAATTCCTTAGGAAGCCCGTTTCCCATCATACTTTCATACAAATACTGAGTTTTATAACCGTCACCACGTGGACCTCTTGAGCCAATTGGCGGTGCAGCCCTTCCCTCTGCCCATGTATCATAGTTATCCTTGATCTCCCCGGCAATCTCATGCAATTCTTCGGGTCTTGTTTCATTTAACCTTATATCTATATCTGCTGCTAATGAGCTCAGGTGTTTGTCAGATAGTTGCATACGTTTAGTCTCCTCAAATATCTGAACGAGATGAGGACACTCTTCACCAACATACTTTGCCATCTCGGCGATCACTAACGCAGGCTCATTGTCAATAGCTTCTCGGCTAATCTCTGTTTCTTTTCTAGCCATTTTCTCCTCGAGTCCCAGCTCCATCCATTGCTTTTGCCGTTCGTCTAAAGACTGTTGTTTATCAGACCCCTGCGTATCAAGCTCCGTATCTTTGAAGACCATGGCTAATTCCTTTTTACCTTTCTAGTAAACTAATAGTAGTTTGCATTGTACTATACCATACTTATTTTGTCAAGTGTATAAACAGCTTATATTGACTTAGTGATCTCTTCTAATCACACCAGCCAGCGCTACCTCAACCAACAACCACGGCGACACGCGGGTTGTCTTCATATGTTCATCAGCCTGCGCCAAGGCAGAATTAATTACCGCAAGTTGCGCCGGTTTCATCCGCGCTGCATACGGTGCTACCTTTCGCAGTGCATACGGATGGGCCGCAAAATCACGAGCCACCACCCCCGTGTCACCGCCAGATAGCACCAGCGCGTTCAGCTGCACCAATTGTGAAACTAACAGCCCCAGCGTCTGGTACGCCCCATCATCACCACTCTCTGCCTCGAGATAGGCAATGATCGCGCGCACTTTTCCCCGGTCGCCATCCAGCATTGCCGCAAACAACTCAAACGCACTTTCAGCCGGAGCCAGCGGCACCAGTGCATCGATTAGCTCATCATTCAATTCACCGGCCAACGCCAACTGCTGCAACACCAGATCAAGTCGCAGTTGATCAAACCCCAGCCGATCGATCAACGTTGTTGCCTGTGCCGCTGTCAACACTGCCCCATGCACCTTGGCTCGCTCAATACACCACGCACTTAGCTGCGGCTTTTGACGTTCAGTGAAATGAGCGCATTTCCTTACCTCGGCATGGCTTTGCAGCCACTTATACGTCTTTGTGCGCTTGTCGAGTTTTGTCTCCACAAGGACAACCGTGGTCGCCGCGCCGCTGAGTAGCTCCGGCAAATCACGCCACAGGGTCACATTCTGACTCGCATCAGTAATGACCACCGCCTGCTCTAGCGTGAACAGGCTCTGCCCCATCACTACCTCAGAGATCCCAGCCGCCGTCAGTTCTTCACCATCGCACCGCACTACCTCCATATCACCAACCAGCGCCGCAAGCGCCGCCCGTTTCTCAAACTCGTTGTCGCCATAAAAGAGATATGTCACGACTTAATTATACCAAATACCCCCTTAGGCCATGCCTTTCGGTGTACTGATTTATTCTTCCGCTTTAGGCGGCTTTTGCACAATCTCTTTATATGCGGTTATCAGCGTGGCTATTTGCTCATCAGATAAGCCATTACGCTGCAATTTCTCTATGCAGTATGCGTATTCCCCGCCACTAGCCTGATCAGTCATCTCTTTCATAGCAAGGCCAGCAATATCATACGCTACCAATGCTGTTTGCACCGCAGAAAGCCCACCGCCAGTTTCCATAAATATGCGGTCATAAAACTCACGAGATTTCTCATATGGATCGCCTGTTTTATTAGCAGCAGCCTGAGCATCCATTACCCGCTCCACCCGTTCTGGTGAAACATCCTCACCACCAAGTGCTTCATTGAGAAAACCAAACCAAGGCGAGCGGGACGTCTCATCAAGCACCAGCAGATGGTCTGCGATCATGTCTGTTTTCTCGGTGCCATCCATCACGCGTTGAGAATCCAGCTCAGTCGACACACACATCATCACGAACATTTCACTCGCAATACGCTTTTCGATGTAAACTTGTAGCTGCAAATCAATTGCTTCGGCCAGTGCTAACTTATCCCCTCCATACTCCTCAAGAGCTGAAATATCTAGCTTGCTAAAATCACCGTTTTCTACATCTTGTCGGTAACCCTCAAGGGCAGCATCCTCTCTTTTGGACGACTCTTCATCACTCAATCCCAGCTGATAAATTGTGTTCACGCCATGCCTAATCAACATGTCGTTAATCTGTGAATTAACGTCGGAAATACGCTCTGATTTCTCTACGAGGGCCGCCAGTGCAGCATCCATGTCATCTGGATCACCCAGTATCTCCGAGCACTCCCAATCCGACTCTTTACCAAATTGACCATTGCGTGGTGGTTGATCTATTCCTGCCATATTCCTGTAGCATACACTATAAACCACTATTTGTCAAATATCGGTGTCTTCTGGCACACTGGACAAATATGCGTACCGCGACCGCCGACTTTTAGCTTAATGACCTCTTGGTCAGGGTGACGATGACAGGCTTGGCCTTCGCGACGAAACACATGAGCAAATGTCAGATAATTTCCTTTTCGACCCTCGGCATCAACGTAATTTTTATCAGTCGAGCCGCCCTGATCAATACTGAGTTGTAAGATGCGCCGTAGCTCAGTAAATAATGTATTCAGCTGCTGATCGCTAACGTTTTTTACCCGCGTTTGCGGATGAATACGTGCCGCCCACAACGCCTCGTCAGCATAAATATTACCAACCCCGGCGATCACTGTCTGGTCAAGAAAAGCTGGCTTGACCATCGAGTTTTGGCGGCGGCGAATCCGCTGGATAAAATCCTCGGCGCGCGTCTGAGAATCAAGCGGTTCCGGCCCAACTTTTTGCATGAACGGCAAGTTCTTCACCTCATCAGTCGGCAGCAACTTCACCCAGCCAAATTTGCGCTGATCGTTAAAAAACAGCCGCGACCCGTCCACAAAATCAATCTGTACCCGCGTCGACCGATCTGGCAACTCACCAATCAAACTGTCGTTCGGATGCCCGCCAGCGAAGTCGTCGATCTCGCGCGCGGTATCCGCAGAAAAATTGCGGGCAAGGTTACGTGGGCCCCGAGATTTATTTGAAGACACCCGAGCACTATAGCGAGAGCTTTGGCGAAACACCAACTGCCCCGTCATCTTCAGGTGTATCACCAACGAATACTGTGTATCCAGATCAATCATCAGTACCTTTGCCCGCCGCCGCACCGCCGTCACGCGCGCACCATACAAAAATTGTTCAACATCAGCCGGCGCATTCGGGAAGCTTTTTGGCGAATCAAATACGGTTGCCTGCGTCACCGCTCGGCCCGGCAGTAGCTCCGCTAAACCGCGGCGAACTGTCTCGACTTCAGGAAGTTCCGGCATAAGACGCTCCTAAAACTTGAACAGCGTATCCCGCTGGTACAGCCCGATAGAGGTGGCCATTTTGCTACCGTCAGGGATTTGCTTGATAAACATATCGACAATTTCCTCGACATTAGCAACCGCCGAGCCCTTGGAGCCGCCACAATCTGACGTCCATAGTGCCTTGATCGCTGTTCCATTCATCAACAATTCAAATTTATACACCTTGCCGGTCGCACAAATACCGCGCAGGTCATTTTGCTCATCGCTCAGCTGCCGGCCCTCCATCATCTTGCGCTTGTCCAGTGCGTACACCAACTCTTCATAGGCCTTGGCGTTATTATTCAGCTGCTTGGTGTTCAGCTGCTTCTCAATATACCCCTCATACGTCGTCATCACCCGCGACGACGGCGCAATAGTTATTTGATACGAACGGAATTTTTCATTAGCGACAATCGGGCCACGCACTGTCAGCCTGACCGATCGACCTTCGTCGGTTTGTAGTAAGTCGCTTTTTTTCTGCTCAGTTGTTTCTGGCTGCTGTTTTTGCTCATTGCCACCAAATATCGACCGGCTGATGCTGATAATCGCGACGATGGTCACGATGGTGATAATAATAACGAGCAAAATTGGCACAAACCGGGAAAAAGAATTAAACGAATTATACGTACGCCTCATGGGTTGATTATACCATATTCTGCCAGTTTTGCATTTATTGCCTCGGCTACACCTCGTCCCAGTGCAGCCCTACGCCGACATCCACTTTTAGCGCAATCGGCAGTTCCGGACAAATACTTTCCATTTCCGCACGCATCATTTCGCCGACTTGCTCAGCATCTTCCGCTCGACACTCCACCAAAATCGAGTCGTGAACCTGCAAAATTGGCTCGGCCAGCCCAGCCAATTTGTCCTCCAGCCGAATCATCGCCAGCTTCATCAAATCCGCTTCCGTGCCCTGAATTGGCATATTCATCGCCGCCCGCTCGGCCGCCGAACGCACCATAAAATTGCTCGACTTGACGTCGGGCGTTGGCCGCCGCCGGCCAAAATAGGTCTCAACAAATCCTTGTTCGCGCGCTTGAACTAAAATTGTATCCAAATAGTGGCGGATTGGCTGGCGCACCGTAAAATAGTGTTCAATAAACCGCTTCGCCTCAGTAAAGGTCATACCGGTAGCTGCCGCCAGCCCGTGCGGACTCATGCCATACAGTACGCCAAAGTTGATCACCTTGGCCGCACGACGCTGTGCTTTTGTCACCTGCTCCATCGGCACACCGTAGGTCTCGGCCGCCGTCTTGGTATGAATATCAACGTCGCTATTAAAATCGTTAATCAGCCGCTCATCGCCCGCCAGCACCGCCGCCAGTCGCAGTTCAAATTGCGAATAATCCGCGCCAACGAAGACCTTACCCTGGCTCGGCACAAACGCCTGGCGAATTTTCCGACCCAATTCCGTCCGCACTGGGATGTTCTGTAAGTTGGGATTTGTACTGCTCAGCCGCCCAGTGCTGGTGACGTCTTGATTAAACGTGGTATGAATCCGCCCGTCCCTAGCCACCAACTTCGGCAGCGCTTCAATGTAGGTGCTGATTAGTTTAGTCAGCTCCCGGTACCGCTCAATCAGCTCGATGATTGGGTGCTGGCCGCGCAGTTTATCCAACTCTTTCTGTCCCGTCGAATAGCCAGTTTTGCCTTTTTTGATACCAGTCGTCGGCAGCTGCAACTTGGTAAATAACACCTCTGACAGCTGCGCCGGACTAGCGGCGTTGAATTCGCGCCCAGCCATCGCATACATTTGTTGTTCAAGCTGACTGACTTCCGTCGCCAGCTCCTTACCCATGCGTTCAAGGAGTGCCGTGTCCAACTTCATACCGCGCTTTTCCATCTGAAACAGCGGCCAAATCACCGGAAAATCAAACTCGCGGAGCACCCTGTTAATCTGCTGATGCGTCGCCATATAATCCTGCTGCTGGCGGTAAATCTGGCGTAGTCGCGCCAGCTGCCGCTCTGGGGAATTATCCTCAGAAAAATCACCGGCCAGTGCCACTAAACGACGGTCACGCCTGAGTGGATCGATCAAAAACGCCGCCTGCCCAACATCCCAGACCTCATGAAACCGCACCGTCACACCGTGAGCATCCAGCGTGTGATATAGCCCCTTGACGTCCGCCGCGATAACCACGCCCTGCGCCAACAATTGCCAAACCGACCAGCCAATTTCACTAACCTTTGCGCGCCACGCCACGTCAGGCTTGGAATTAATATAGACTATGTCCGGCTCCGATGGATCAATATAGATAATATTTTCTGTCTCAAACAGTGGCTCAGTCGGCAGATTTTCGACGCGCGGCAATTCCAACTCCGCCGTCTCCACTGCCTCATCCGCCGCCTGCATTGTCTTTGGCAGCCGCCCAATCAGCGAATGAAACTCCAATTTCCGCAAAATCTCCGCCACCCGCGCAAAGTCGCAGTCGTTAACATCCGCCACCTCCCAATCCAGCTCCACTGGCGCATCCGTCCACAGCTCCGCCACTTGCTTGGTCAAATATGCCGACTCGCGACCATTTTCCAGCTTTGTCCGTAGAGCGCCTGTTTGCTCATCCACATGCGCATACACGCCGTCCAGCGTGTCATACGCTTGCAATAATTTCACTGCTGTCTTTTCACCAACGCCCGGCACGCCCGGCAAATTGTCGCTGGAATCGCCCTTCAGCGCCTTCAAATCCAAAAACTGATCCGTCCGAATGCCATATTTTTGTTCAAAATATTCCGCGGTAAATTCCTCGATATTCCTCAGGCCATTTTTCATGGCGTAGACTTTGGTGAGGGGCGACACCAATTGCAGCGCATCCAAATCCGACGTCAGCAGACAGGTTTGCACGCCGCGCGCTTCCGCTTGCCTGGCAAACGCACCCATGATATCGTCCGCCTCATAGTCATCCAACTCATACAGCGGCCAGCCAAAGGCATCCAAAAGTTCCATCAAAATCGGAATTTGCTGATAAAAATCATCGGGCGCTGGCTTGCGACCCGCCTTGTACTCTGGGTATAATTCCCGCCGCTTACGGATGTTAGTGCCGCGCTTGTCCCACGCCACCGCCACATAATCCGGCTCCAATTTCTTGATCAGCTCAATTGCCAAACTCACAAATCCATACACGCCGCCAGTCGGCGTACCGTCCGCCGTACTGAGACCTGGCATGGCATAATACCCTCGGTAAAACACTGATTTTCCGTCGATGACCGCCAAACGCTTCATATACTCAGTATAGCAAATTTGCTATACTAACAACATGACACAACCACATGCAAACATTATCGCCCTCGTCGGTCTGGCTGGTAGCGGCAAAAGTTCGGCGGTCGAATATTTCACCAAAAAGGGTATTCCGAAAATCTATTTTGGCGGCATCATCTACAAGGCCATGGAAGAAGCTGGCATTGAACCAACGTGGGACAATCAGCAAAAATTCCGCGAGGAAATTCGCCGACGCGAAGGCAAAGATTTCGTGGTCAAGCGCGTCGTTAAATCCGCGCATGACTTGATTGACGCTGGCCAAAAACTGATCGTCCTGGACGGCTTGTATACCTGGAGTGAATATAAAATTCTCAAGCACGAATTCCCTGGCCAAATGTCCGTCATCGCCGTTGTCACGCCAAAACACCTGCGTTATCAACGTATGGCCAAACGCCCTGAGCGACCGATGCAACCACGCGAAGTTGACCAACGCGATTGGTCGGAAATTGAAAACCTGGAAAAAGGCGGACCAATTGCCATCGCCGATTATTTTGTGATGAACGACCACGGACTGGACGAGCTATACGCGCAGTTAGAAGCCGTCACTCACCACGAACATTTTTGTAAGGCGCCTGAGCAGTGCTGAGTCACAACGCATCAAAAAGGCCAGACATATCCGCCTGGCCTTTTTATTATCGCCCGTCAATCTAGCTCAAATACTCATATAACTTTTTAGCGTCTTTGTGCTTCCGTAGCTTCGCCAAAGCCTTCGCTTCAATCTGGCGAATTCGTTCGCGCGTCACAGCAAATTGCTGGCCGACTTCCTCAAGCGTATGGCTTTTGCCGCCATTGTCCAGCCCGAACCGCATGCGCACAATTTTTTGCTCGCGATCAGACAGGCTCGACAGCACCTCGGCGACCTTTTCTTTCAGCAGCTGATTGGTCGCTGATTCTTCTGGCGAAATCGTATCTTCATCCTCGATAAAATCACCCAGCACCGAATCTTCCTCGTCACCATCACGCCCGATGCCAGCATCCAAACTCGACGTCTCTTGCCGAATTTTGTTGATATACTCAATTTTTTCCGGCTCCATGTCCATCTCCTTGGACAGTTCTTCCATTGTCGGCTCGCGGTTTAGCTCCTGGGTAAGCCGTCGCTGCGTCCGCACCAGCTTGTTAATCGTCTCGATCATATGCACGGGGATGCGAATCGTCCGCGCCTGATCAGCGATCGCCCGGGTAATCGCCTGGCGAATCCACCACGTCGCGTAGGTCGAAAACTTAAAGCCCTTGTCCGGATCGAATTTCTCCACGGCCCTGAGTAGACCAGTATTACCCTCCTGGATCAAGTCCAGAAAATCTAACCCACGGCCCGAGTACCGCTTGGCAATTGACACCACCAAACGCATGTTCGCCTCAGCCATCTTGTCCTTGGCCTTTTTGTCACCCTCGATGATCCGCCGCGCCAGCTCCATTTCCTCATCCGAACTTAACAGCGGGATTTTACCAATCTCACGCAGATACAGCCGCACCGAATCGTCCGAAATGTCATCCAGATACTGACCAGCGCTCAACGCCTCTAGATCTTCTATCTCCTCGTCATCATGTACCGCCGTCAAATCTGGCTCGAGTGGATCGTCATTGGTCGGGGTGTATTGCTGGTCGTTGTTCACGCATTCTCCTTAATCAGTGCGTTCAGCTGCTGCCGCAAGATGCGCGCCCGCGCCTCATCGCTGAGCTCCTCAGCCTCACGCAAATCTTCTAATAATTGTTGTTTTTTTGTGTCGCGGTGTTTACGTATCAATTGCTTTACCAAACGCGCCATTTCACTGTCCAGAGCTTCTGGCTCCCAGTCCATGTAGCGGCGTTCACTTTTTAACTGTACTATTTTCACATACTGCTCAAATTTTTGCAAGGGACGGGGTAATTTTTCTATGTCAAGTAGCGGCTCAGCCTGCAGCGCCGTCACCACTGCTCGAGCTGGCTCGTCCAAGCTTGCCACCTCAAGTGCCCCGACCCAGCGCCGCGTCGACGGCTGACTAAGCGCCAGACCGACGATGATGTCCGCTAATTCGTCACGAGGTTTACTCGGAGTCGCCTTTTCAATCTTTGGTTTTTTAAGCTGAGCGGGCGGCGTTGATCCATCAACGCCCAGCTTTGCCCGCAAGGCCGCGAGGCTAGCGCTAGTTTCTTTAGAAATCACCGCCAAATAATGCTCTTGTTCCACCGGGTCTTTCAAGCTGCGCACAATTCTTAATGCAGTTGTCGAAAATCGCCGTTTGCCCTCGGCCGTCGCCAAATCTTCCATTTCGGCGTGCCGAGCGATCACCCAATCGACGGCTGGCTGTGCCCGCTCAACCGCCGCTTTCCATAACGCCGCATCCTTTTGGATCAATTCATCCGGATCTTTCACACCATCCGGCAGACTCACCACCTCTAGTTCCACGCCAATTTCCTGCGCCAAATTGATCGCCCGCTCGGTTGCACTGACGCCCGCCCGGTCGCCATCAAACGCCAAACGAATCCGCCCCGCCAGCCGGCTCAGCGCCTTCAAATGCTGCAGGGTCATCGCCGTTCCTGCCGTCGCCACCACATTTTTGACGCCGGCTTGGTGGCTGCTAACCACGTCCAAATTCCCCTCGACGATCACCGCCGTGTCGCTTTTACGAATCGCCTCTTTCGCCTGATACAGCCCAAAAATATGGCGCGATTTATCAAATAGCAGTGTCTGCGGCGTATTCAGATACTTTGGCGCACGCGGATCATCACGAATAATTCGCCCCGTAAAGCCGACCACCTCGCCGCTGCTATCGCTCAAAGCCACCATCATCCGCCCCCGAAATAGGTCGCCGCCAAACCGATTCACCAGCCCCGCGTCAGCCAGCTCCCGGCGCAAAAATCCCCGCCTCTCCAGCGCTTTCGTCAGCGCATCGCCCTGATCTGGCGCATAGCCGATGAAAAAATCACCGATCGTCTGCCGATTCAGCCGCCGTTTTTTCACTGCATATTCCAGCGCCACCGAATTTTTCACCAAATTTTGCTGATAAAAATTCGCGGCCAATTTCAGCGCTTCCCTAGCCCGGACCCGCCGCTTGGCGGTTCTCCCATCGCCGCCAGAAAATAAACTTAAATCTACGCCCGCCTTGCGCGCCAAATGCTCCAGCGCCTGGCGAAAATCCATTCCCTCCACCAGCATCACGAATGTAAAAATATCGCCGCCCTTGCCCGAAGAAAAATCATGCCAAATCTGTTTTTCCGGACTGACCATAAAACTTGGCGTCCGCTCATCAGTGAATGGACTCAGCCCCTTCAGATTACGACCCGCCCGCTTCAGCTGAACATATTCACCGATCACGTCCTCAATATTTAGCCGCGCCCGCACTTCTTCCTTGGCATCATGCATGGTTTTTATTATATCACTCTTTACCTCTGTTGTTGTTTATGCTTTAATGGGTATATGCAGCCACACAATGACTATGACGTGCCAACCGGTATTGATTATCTTAATCAGATTTCTGCACCACCAGCGCCGCAAGGCTTTGATAAAAAATCAAAGATTATCTTGCTCGTTCTCGGTATCGTCGGACTACTCGGCCTGGTATTCATCATCAACGCCGCCCAAAATGCCTCCCGCGGCCCTTCATTAAATAACCTCATCGCTCGTCTACAAAAACTCCAAACTGTCTCCGAGAAATTTACTTCCCGCCTCAAATCCAGCCAACTCCAAGACGCCAATAGCTCGCTCACGGCCGTACTCACCACTGCCAATAAGTCCATCGAAACACCAGCCGCCGCCCAGAACATCGACGTCAAAAAAGACCTCAAAAACATCACCGCACTCGACCCACCGACAAAACTCGAGGAAAAATTTGAGGAGGCCTATCTCAACGCCGACCTCGACAACACCTATGCCTACACCATGAATACCGAACTGGCCGACACGCTGTTGATGATGAATCGTATCAAAGAGGGCTCGCGCAGCAAAAGCACAATTGACTTTCTCGAAAAAACCATTTCCGACCTCACCAACGTGCGCAAACAGCTCATGGCGATCACCGGTGATTCGGACAAGTCATAACCGCGCACGACGCGGCACAAGTCGGTCGGAGCAGCACCACTTCTCCCGGCACTCAGTTTACGCTGTTTTACTCACTCCGCCACCAGCTGATAACTTAGCCGCACCAAATCAAAAATTTCTTCATCGCTCAGTTGCCCCGAGCAGATAATCGTATTCCAATGCTTCTTATTCAGATGATACCCCGGCAGCACCGTCTCGTATTTTTCCCGCAAATTCTCAGCCAACAATGGATCACACTTCAGACTAACCCTGAGCGGCTTCGAGCCCTCCGTCACTAGTGCCACCATCTTCCCCGCGCCGTTATTACTCTTGCCAAACTTATACACCGCAACATCATCACCAAACGGATAGTCCAGCCACACACCGGGCAAACTCAGGATAAATTCTTCAAATTGTTTATGGGTCATAACCTAATTATACAATCACAATGTCTTAAGAGCAATTTTCTCAGCCATACCCCGCGTCGCGCCAAATCGGCTCGTAGCATTTACCGCCACGGCCGCCATACCGCGAAGCGCCGCTCGTGTTCGCGCCCTGAGAACATCTCGCCCAGTCAAGCCCTTTTGTTGATCCCGCTCTGATTGCCAGGCCAACCGGATTGCCCGGCCCGCCAGCGCCAAGCCTCGCTGCTTATCGCCCACTAGACTTTCAATCATACCCCAGCGGGATGCCATATTTATCTCGTACTGGTCAGCGTCCTCTTCTTTAGAAAGCTGGTTTACTTTTGCCATGTCCTGCTCGGCCTGCCGCGTCATGAGCCGCGCCTTGTCTGCCAACGCTTCATCCCGACCCTCCGCTAACAGATACGCCCTTAAAGCAAACACACCAACATACGATGCCGTGGCCGACCGCTCGCGTAGCGTCTCAACTCCAGAATTCTCATCGACCGCTGTATCGTGAATATCATATGCCTGATCAATATAGTTGAGCGCCGCGTCAGTTTGACCCAAGCGATCGCTCGCGGCGGCCATATTGCGATACACCTCCCCTAGCAGCGGCTCGTTACCCTCGCCATGCAACTCCTCCGTTGCCAGCGCTTTCTCACCAAGTTGCACAGCCTCATCAAAATGACCGCGCGAAATCTCATTCGTTAGCCCGGTCATATATTGCTGTAACTCAGAACTCACTGCACGCACTTTCCAACTCCTTTTGTCAGGAGATTATCAGATAAGTACACTCTCGTCAAATAACTCAGCAGCCGTGAAGGTGCTGGCTGGTAAACCTAGCTTTTCACCTTCTTCAAATAATATTGTAATTCTTGAATACTGCCGCGGATATCCTCCAGCGCCCGATGATCCTCTGGCTTGGCAAATTTTTTGCTATATTTCCCCTCAAACACCACTTTCCAGGCACTGACGTCCAACATCCGGTAGTGGAGGCGTTTTGAAAATTTCTTGAACCAATGGTCGATAAAGCGCCGATCTTGATGAATTGAATTGCCCGCCAATAAAATCGGCGTGTCATCAAAATGCTCATCCAAAAATGCTAAGATATCGCGCTCGAGCTGCGCCTTGGTTGTCTTGGTGGCTTTGTTTTGCGCCATCAACTGCTCTCGCGCAGCCGCACCATCGCCATACCAAAATGATTTATTCTTATCAAATCGTGCTTGCATTTTCTTGCTACACCAGTGCGCTGCACCCTCAAAATGAGCAATTTCCGTAAACCCCCAGTCGGTCACAATCATCGCCACCTCAATCGGAAAATCCTCCACCGGATCTAGCCCGGTCATTTCCATGTCCAACCATAAAATTCGTTGCGGCTTGAATTTCGCTTTCATGTTTCTATTTTACCACTTCCTTGCAGCATGCTACACTAAAGTTATGGCAAAACGTATCCTTCTCAAATTATCCGGCGAGCAGCTCCAGGGCGAGTTTGCCAGCGGCTTCGATCCTAAGCGGGCTCGTTGGATCGCCGAACAAATCAAACCGGCCTTGAGCAGCGGCGCCGAAGTCGTCATCATGGTCGGCGGCGGCAATTACGTCCGCGGCAACCAAATCATTGGCCACGGTATCCAGCCCGTCTCGGCCCATAACATCGGTATGCTCTCCACCCTAATGAACGCCATCGCTCTGGCCGATGTGTTCAACGACGCTGCCCTACCGACCCGCGCCCTGTCCACCGTCGAGATTAATCAATTCATCGACCAATACACCTTCCGCCGCGCCCTTAGTCATATCAAGAAGGGCCGCATCGTCATCGTTGCCTGCGGCACTGGCCGGCCCTTCCTGACTACCGACACCGCCGCTCTCAACCTCGCCCTCGAGATGCAGTGCGACGTTGTGATCAAAACGACGAAAGTCGACGGTGTATACGACAAAGACCCAGCTAAATTCCCTGACGCCGTTAAATTTGACCATCTTAACTACGACCAAATCCTCACCAATCCTGACATCACTGTTATGGACAAGGCCGCCATTGGACTGGCCGCCGAGGAGAACAAACCGGTCATCATCTGCGACCTGCTCACCGACGGCAACATCGCCCGGGCCGCTCGCGGCGAGACGGTCGGCACGCTAATTTCCTAGCCCACTAAGCACCATACTCTCGCGCTAGGAGCGGTACGCCTTGTTCTAGCATAAACCGTTTCATATAAAAATCCGCCGTCATTTATCCGGCGGATCTGTTTTTAAGGCCCAATTAGTCTTTTTTCTTGTCTAATTTATCCAGCTTCAAGAAGTGAATAATCGCATACACCACAAAGGCCACCGCTAACAAAGTGATGAGCGAGCTAACAAACGCGCCGTACAGAAACTCACCCTTACGACCGGCAATTTCAACAGAGAATGATGCCGCTTGCAGACCTTCCTGCGAGCCGACAATCAACTGCACCAGCGGGTCGATAAACGCTGTCACCAACTTTTTCACGGTATCGCCAGCCGCTGTACCGATCGCCAGACCGACAGCCAAGCCAACCACGCCCTGCTCACGGATAAATGTCATAAAACCGCCGCCATGGCCCTTGACTGCTGCCGCTTTTTCTTTCAGTGCCGCCACACTTGGTTTTTTCACAATTGATTTCTTAGCAGTCGTCTGTTTAGTAGTCGCCTTTTTGGCTACTTTTTTCTCTGCCATAAAAACTCCTTTATGTTAAGTGGTGTCTTGATTGTAGCATAAAACTTTACAAATTATTTAAAAGTTTTCTGGCTGCAGCAAGCTTGCCGTTGCGCAGGCTATTTGGCGGTTTCGCCTCATATAGTGCAATGGCTTCTTGGGCAAGTCTCTTGTCGCCCTTCTGTTTGGCAATTTTTCGCATGACATCTGGCAAAAATAGCTTATTTTTCGATTTGTCGTCTGGAACCAAGCTCTCGTCCGCCATAGTCGCCAAATCAATTGCTTCGTCATATTTTCCCGCCGATATTAGCCGACGGCACAACTCATCAACTTCTTTCAGGCCATTTCGCGAATCAACATCAAGATATATCCCTGATAATTCTGACAGCTCTTCACTTGCTGCTTCAATGTCGCCCGACCCCGCTTGTCGGGCAGCATTGTACTGCTGAATCAACAACATGCGCCCTGGTATTGAAGGTAGCGTCAAGAATTGTAATATACGATTTCGGGGCTTATGTTCATGAGATTGTACCGCATCAATAGCATCAAACGACAACCATGGCCTTGAGCAGATAAATTTTTGCCTGTCGACCGACGGCGGTAGTCGTTTCAAGAGTTCCTCTGAAAAAAATGTGTTCACTGCCCGCAACTCACCCATCGCCAACTGGTCAAGCGGGTTGGACGCGCCGCTACCAATTACGCCAGTCATATCACAGCACAACTCCTCCGTCGCTACATCCAGCAAAAAGCTCGCTCGCTGCTCCGATCAAATAGTGTCACCATGGCGTGCTGATTCGCATAACTGACAAAATGCTCAATGCCGAGCTGCTCCAGACATTCTGAGGCAATAATGACATGGCCAAAACAGTTTGTAGCCTCACGATTGGCAACTTCAACTGCATCGAGTAGCGGTGAGTTAGCCAAAGTCGGAGCAAAATCCACCGTTTGTCGTACCACCCGTGCTATGTCAACCGCTGCCTTCGTCGCATCATCAAACGTCTGCGGAGACTGTTCATACACCGCACGAATTAATTTCAGCTGCTGCGAATCTAATAAAAACTCACGCCGTAGTCCTGGCTCGGCCTTGATCAATCGCTGCTTAGGCGTCATCAAATTAGCAGAAAGATACTCGTCCATCTCTGCTATATCATACAATATTTAATAATATTTTACAACTTATCAGGGGCGACGATACCAAGAATGGTGAGTCCCGCCTTCAAGATATCAGCATACACCGCCACAATACCGACGCGGTGCGCTTCTTTGTCGCTGCCGACAACTTGATTCTTCTCATAATAACGGTTGAACTCCTGCGCCAATTCAAACAAATAGGTGCAGATATGATGCGGCTCCAGTTGCTCAACTGCCCGCTCAACAACTTCCGTATATCCAGTCATTTTCCGGATAAGCGCTCGATCCTCACCTTCAATCACCCTTGGAAAGGCAACGGACTCTGAAGATTTAGCGAGAATACCGCAAGCGCGAGCGTGGGAGTATTGCAGATAGCTACCCGTATTGCCAGTCAGACTGACCGCATCATTAACGTCAAAGACCACATCGCTACCAATTTTGACCTTCAAAAATTGATAGCGCAGCGCACCCGCCACCACCTCGTCGGTCGGCTCGCCGCCAGCTTGGGTGATAGCTTTCTTGAACTCGTTAAACAACCAATCGATGGTAATCACTTCGCCAGTGCGCGAGCTCATCTTGCCAGTCGTTAGTTTGACGAGGCCAGTCGCATAATTAAACAATTTACCTTTCAATTCTGGAATTGCCAGTTCACTAGCGGCGATCACGCCGCGGAAATACGCCGCCTGCTCTTCGCCGTTAACCGTAACTGACAAATCTAAGTTCGGATAATCTTGATATTTCAGCTGAATCAGCCCCATATCGTGTGCGCCGTACAAACCGTTGCCGTGCGAGCCGATGAACACATTATCAAACGCACCATATTGACTACCTTTGAAGATATACGCACCGTCTGATTCGGTAAAGACCTCTGGGGTTTTTTCTTTGATCAAGGCCTTGCCTGGCACTTCGGTTTCACTCTCGACGTAGCGCCGCTCAATCGGCACATTGCCCAGCCGCGCCACATTGGCGTCAATTTCATCAAAACTCCAGGCTTTACAAATCTCATACACCTGCTTATACAGCGGATCGTCCAGCACAAACGATTGCTTGGCTAGCTCATCAATTTCCGCTCGTGCCTCTGGCGATTCCTTGGCTGCCCGTGCGCCTTCAACGTACATGCGGCTCATAAACTCATTGCGTTTATCGGCTGGAATAGCCTCTAATCTACCGACATCGCCATCAATCTCGCGAAGAATCGCCCACATACTCTTGCCGACATGCGTGCCGACATCACCGTGATAACTCACCCGGTGTACTGAGGCACCATCCACCGCCAGCAAATTCGCCATAGTGTCCGCCAAAATCGCATTCAGCGCGTGGCCAATGTGCATAGCCTTAAATGGATTCGGACAATTGGTTTCAATGACCACTGTTTGTCCTGCACGATTAGTCGCTGGCCGCACTTTCAACGACTCCAGCACCGCTTGGTCACTTAACGTCATGTTGATGAAACCCGGCCCAGCCACGCTAACCTCGCTAAATTCCTGACGGCCGCGTAGCTCTTCAGCGATTGCCTCAGCAATCTCGCGCGGATTCTTACCTAAGGGTTTCGCTAATTGCAGCGCCACATTCGTCGCAAAATCACCAAACTTCGGGTCGGGACGCGTCAACTGCACCGATACATCTCGATCAAAAAGTTGCTTCACCGCCTGAGAAATAATCTGTTCCATACCTTCCAGTATAACAGACGGCGAACGGTTTTAGTCCTGGCTCAGTTCTTCCAGCTGCAGCAGCGTCACCGAGCTCGGACTCGAACCCTTGACGTGACGCAAAACATACCCAAGCGCCGAGGCATCGTCATGACTCAGTGTCGTCCCATCAAGCGGATCCTGCATTTCAATTGTTTCTTCAGCCATTTTTGTTCCTTTTTATTTTAGGTACTATCTGGCCGTATGTTAGCATAAGTTTTTTACTTTGTCAAGCTAGCTCGAATCAACCCATCAAATAGCGGATGCGGGCGGAACGGGCGCGACTTAAATTCAGGATGAGCTTGCGTAGCCACGAAATACCGATGATGCGGTGCTTCGACAAATTCCACCAACTGGCCGTTCGGCGACGTGCCAGAAATCACCAGACCGCCCCGCTCAATCGCTTGAACAAAATCTTGATTCACTTCGTAGCGATGGCGATGCCGCTCAATTACCTCTGTTGTACCATACATTTTAGCCGCAAGCGAACCAGATTTCAGCACCGCTGGATAATCACCGAGGCGCATCGTGCCGCCGGTCAACTGCTTGCCCTGCTGGCCGTCCATGATGTACACCACATTCGCGCCAGGCTCAGCACCGAACTCTTCACTGTTAGCATTCGCCACGCCGCCCAAACGCGCTGCCGCAATGACCGCCGCCTGCAAACCCAGGCAAATTCCTAGATACGGCTTGTTGTTTTTTATACAATATTCAGCCGCCTTGATCTTGCCCTCCACGCCGCGCGTACCAAAACCGCCCGGCACCACGATAGCGTCAACGCTGGCAAAATCAGCTTCACTGGCTGTCTCAGCGTTAATCCACTTGATAGAAATCTCGCTTTTGTTCGCCCAAGCGGCAGACTTTAGCGCCTCGGTTACCGACAAGTAAGTATCAGAATTATCAATGTATTTAGCCACCAAGCCAACGGTTACCCGCTTGTCATACTCAGTTTTATCACGCTTTGCCAAACGTTTCCATCGCTGCAAATTCGGCTCCACTGAATTGTCGGTAAATTCGCCCAATAACTTACCCAAATCACGGTACACCGTCAATGGCACTTCATACACGGTGTCAACATTTGGCATCATAATAATTCCCTCGCGGCGCACGCCAGACGAAATAGCAATTTTTTCGCCGATACTGCGCGGCGGCTTGTCATGACCCTCAGTCCGCACCGCCACCACGTCCGGCATAATACCAAAACCGCGAAGATCCGCCAGTGCATTCTGAGCCGGCTTGGTCTTGTACTCGTGCGACGCCTCCAAAAACGGCACGTACACCACGTGCACGAACAGGCAATTGTCTCGTCCCACATCCAGCGCAAAACCGCGAATCGCCTCGATAAAACTCAGGCCTTCGTAGTCGCCAACTGTGCCGCCAATTTCCACAATATGAACGTCGCCCTCGGCCGCCTCGCGGATAGCCGCCTTGATAGAGTTAGTCAAATGCGGCACCATCTGTACCGTCTGGCCGCCAAATTTGCCGGCCCGCTCATCGGCGATCAAATCACGCAGCAGCCGGCCCGACAGCGTGGTGTTTTTTCGCGTCAATTCCAAATCTAAAAATCGCTCGTAGTGGCCCAAATCCAAATCAGTCTCGGCACCGTCCTTGGTCACAAAGCACTCGCCGTGTTCTTTCGGGTTCAATAGTCCAGCATCAACATTCAGATACGGATCACACTTTTGTGCCGACACGGCGATGCCTTTGGCCTGCAGCACTGCGCCGATACTTGCCGCCGTGATACCCTTGCCAACGCCTGACAGCACACCGCCGGTTACGAAAATAAATTTTTGTTTTTTCCTCACAGTTTTATTCGCCTCCATGAGGCCCTATTGTAACACTTTTTGGTATAAAGCAGAAGATATTTAGCCATCACCGCTGCTGGCGCCGCCGCCACATATCAGCTTTTTCTTCCGGAGTTAAATGCGGAAAATCTGGCTTATTTGGATTCGCCGAATAGCCGGCCAGTTCAGCTTCATGGGGTGTACAGAAAAATTCAATAGAATTCAACAGAGATTTACTCCCGATAAAAGGGCCGCTGACGGTATAATAATCAACCTTTGTGGTAACGTAAAAAGACTGTCCTACGTACGGTCGCCTTCCGCACTGAACCCATTTCGTGTACAACTGAACATTGTTTGCGCCGAAAGGAGAAGCATCCACGAGCAAGATGATAAACAGAAGTATACCAAATCCTAAGCATATCTTTTTCTTGTGCTTAGCTAGGTTTTTGAATAGTTGTTTATCTTTTTCTGAGATAATTTTGAAATGCATATAACAATCCCCCGATTACCATTATTATCAACACTATGATTGAGCCATAGAAATATACTGCGCCCCGATAACCGCCCTTCGTGATGACCGCAGCCCGTGACCTTGTCTCAAGCCCGTCTCTGGAGCTATCCTTGTTTGTCTTACTTTGGACTGCGCCACTGTCGGTTTGTCGCTCAACTGTAACAAAATCATAGTATGTAACTCTCTTTCCATCAGGAAGCATCCCCACAAGCACCAGTGTATGTCTTCCCGGCTGCACTCCATTAGGCAAATTCATTGTCATGTCCAACTGACCACTCGCACTAACCATATGAGCGCCTAGGTCGGTAGGCGTGGAATAAAGCGTCGCGCGTACGGTACTGTGCGGCATGAGTTGATCGTCCACTGAAGATATGCGCAACTTCTCGCCTAACTTTACACGTACAGGCGAAGCATTATTGATACGCCGCGTTATCGGTGCCGCCTGATAAAAACTTCCTTCCTTGGCAGCATTAACCACGTCTCCCCCAAAAGCTTTTTTCACACCTCCGACCTTTTCAGATATTTGTCTGGCAATTCTTAGATGTCCATTTGGATTCGGGTGATAGAGATTTTGCTTTTGCTCATTAAGACGCGATAAAGAAATATTGTGAAGACCCGTCATATACTTATCACCACCACATAACCGACCACCAGATAGAGCATTTGTAATATCAACAAAGGGCACTCCGCTATCTGTCGCCGCCCTCCAAAGTACTTCGTTCATTTCTTTCGTCATATCAAATATGGCTGCTCGTTCACGCTGGTTAAGAAGACCGCCATTAAGAAAACAGTTCTGCTCCCCTTTTTCAATAAACTGCGGGTATCCAACAACGTAAATCTTACTCCCCGGTGAAGCCTCCTTTAACTTTTTAACCAATAGCTTCGTGACACCATACTGATTATGAATGCTGTCTTTCAGTAGTTGCTTCACACGATCATCCGCCGCGTATGAGCAGGTATCCGTATCATTACACGTCGCTAGTATATCGCCAAAGCCCACATCATTACCGCCACCAGTCAACGTGATAACTTTGGGTTTGTATTCTCTAACAAACTCTATCTGCGGTATATAGCCTGGCAGGAAGTTACTTTTTGCATTTTTAATAATTTCATCTCTATTTCCCTCACTAAACTTATTCTTTGTAACGGTATTCTGCCCAGAATAATACTTTAACCGAAAAATATAGTCGTGTATTACCCTTGCGCCGCTACATGCTATCGTATTAAATTTACCATCCGGAACGTTCCAAGCCTTAGCGAGCAGAAATGGATATGAGCGACTGCTGAGATGACAGTCCTCCTTACCTCCAGTTTCGCGAATATAATGACTTGACACCCCATTCTGAATATCCCCCTCCCCGCTCGAATACGAATCACCCATTGCGAGATAGTCGAGCCGAGAGGCTTGAGGTTCATCCTTGGCTATAGATATCGTCACCACTTCATTGATCGCCTGACCACGTAACGCCCGATGTTGATACGTTAACTCTGTAAAATCATCATTCGCAGATATTCGCTCATGCGATGCCTCAATATTTTTCCATTGATCACCATAAAACTTCGGGTATATCATCCTCGTCGGACACGGGTCGCGAAATTCATCCTTCATTTTTTCACGATCAACGAGGCACTCAGGCGTAATCCGCCATACTTTAAATATCGCCGTGCCGCCGATAACCACCTGCGTTCCGTCATTTGACACCGCCACACTCGGCTGTGGCTCTACGTTGTGCGTGTGATCGTAATATCCTCTGCCGAATACCTTTCGCTCGCCCGTCTCTAGATCAATGCGCGAGAATATATCATAGGCATTAACGTGTCTTGCGTTACCAGAATAGACGAGATACCGCCCATTATTAGAAATTCCCCAACTGATGGCGTACATAGGTTTTCCTTTATAGTCAAGCGAAAATGCTGGATTCGACATGTCAAAGTCAAATGATTTTTTACTGCCACTCATCATGAAGCGCTTGGTGAAATTATTATACTTCTTTAGATGAGAGATTTCATCATAATCAAACGCATGTCCACGATGCATACCGATGACCGTATCCGTCCCCTTGAACCAATGAACTGCACTGAGATTATTCACCTTATAAAAGAGACCGCCATTTGAGGCATACACATCATACAATCCATTTGCCTGCCCAAACCGCCAACCGTTAAACTCATTCAGACAAAGTGTCAGCTCCATGGTCGGATTTTTATCCTCATACGTTTTTGCTACCGTCACCGTTTCCAACTTACAATGGCCGCGGACATTAGCATTTGGATCAACCGCCGAATCAAGCGGCCGCACATGCCTTACCACCGGATCACTATCCATCCAATTAGCCCCAGCAGCAGAAGCCGTCACCTGATGCAATAAAAACGACACTCCAACGAGTGCCGTCATAGCTACCAAGCCGATAGTTTGCAAATTACCGTGTCGCTTTTTGATTGTTAACCCCATACGCCCCCTTACGTTGTCTTAAGTATAACACATCAACAACAAAGTATATTTTTGATCGCTTTATTCGCAGCCATCGCAAATCGTCAGACTTGCCGGATCAATGGGCGCAGCAACACTACTATTCGCCTTGGCCTGCTCGTCAGCTACCGCCTGCGCTGCCTGCATCGCCGCATCAATAGCACTCAGCTTTTCTTCCAGAGACATGTCATCAGTAATAATTTGGGCTGCATTCATTCTTATTTTCCCCTATATTTAGTATAGCCTTATGGCTATTGTACGCTAGTGATAGCGCTTACGCAATAAAATGCAGCCGATTTTCCGTTGTGGTTTTTTCATCAAGCTGGCCAATCGGCATAGCGTAAAACCGCGGCGTAGCGACTTGGGGCATAAAGCCTCCGAGCTTCTTGGCGTACGCTTTCCAAGCAGCCGCCAGCTCTGTTTCCTCAACAATCTCCCGGACAGTTGTCGTCAAAAATACTGCGTTTTTCTGCTCATCCCAAACCACAAACTCTGCCTTACCGGTACGAAAGGCGTTGTGCGCGTGACGTGATGTTGGATCTGACACCCAAATGATCATGTCATCCAGCCGCGCAAAATGCAGCGCCGTTACCAGCGGCGTGCGGTCACGATTGACCGTCGCAAGCGCCCCCACCTCTACCGTATCTAAAATCTTTATTGCTAATTTGTTCATCGTAACTCCTCGCTGGTCCTATTTCGTGGTATTCACTTCATAGCTTGTATTTGTGCTTTCAAAGAAATTAACCAACTCCAAAGTGTCATTTGCCGTAGCCATCCATTTGGCTGGGTTGGCTACGTTGTACTCCGGCTCAAATCCAAGTTCAACCAAGCGGCGGTCAGTCATATGCATAACGTATTGATTAACATAATCAGCGTTCAAGCCAAGGATTCCCTTTGGCAACATGTCCTTGTTGTATTCTTTCTCCAACTCAACCGCCTGCAAGATGAGGTTGCGAATTTCCTCAGCAAACTCCTGGGTTTGCAGTTCTGGGTTTTCGTCCAAAATAGTCAGTAGTAAATTGATCCCAAAGGTCAGGTGTAAGTTCTCATCCTTAGTGATCCAGTCTAGCAGTGTGCCGACATTACGCAGCAAGTTGCGCTGACGGAAGCTCATACCAACCATAAAGCCCGAGTAGAACCAAATACCTTCCAGTACGATGTTATACGCCACCAGTGAGCGAACAAAGTTTTTCTTACCCTCCAAGGTATAGATGTCGAGATTTGGATCAAGCATGACATCCAGGTGCTTGTTCTGGAAGTTCGCCTTGTCAGCCAGCGATTTTTTGCCAAAGCCCGCCGCGTAAATCTCCTCGCGGTCAAACGGAAAGGTCTCGATGATGTATTCAAAGGTCATGAAGTGGTTGGCTTCTTCCCACATCTGTTTCGACAGATATAGCTGCGCTTCAGCAGCATTAACATATGGGTAAATGCCAAAGGCTAACGACTTGTTGATCAATAGCTCGTTCGGGTTGAGATAGCTGATGACAGTTTTGAGCGCGTGCTTTTCTTCGTCACTGAGTTTTTCAAAATCTATCAAGTCCTGTGCTAACTGAACTTCGTTAGGAAACCAAGTGTTGGCCACTGCTTGGTTATATAAATCGTATGCCCATGGGTAACGAATTGGGTGCAAGCTGAGCCCATCGCGCAGCCCCGAGCCTAAAATTCCACCTTTTGGATGTGTATAGTCTGACATGATAACCCCCTTTATTTATTAATTTTTGCAAAGCCAAAGCCACGCGCCTTGCCTGCACCTGTTCTAATCTTTTGCTCAGCAATTTTTTCCACTGAAACCGTGGTCTGTTCTGATTGATGACGTGGTTTAACGTGTAGATAGTAGGTCGTTTTCAGACCACGCCGCCAGGCTTCAGAATAAATCTCTACATATTCATCGATATCGCGCGTTTCCAGATACATGTTGCGGCTAATCGCCTGGTCGACCCATTTTTGAGCTCGTGCTGCTACCTCGATAAAAGCATAAGGACTGAGCTGGAAGCTAGTTTTGTAGACATCTTTTAGCTTCTGTGGGATAGCGTCGATGTGTTGAATATCACCTTGGTTGGCAAAGACTTCTTCCTTGATGTCATCCCACAAGTTCAGCGCCTTGAGGTCACGCACCAGGTTGTTGTTCACCTCCAAAAACTTACCGTTCAACGTCGAGCGACTAAAGATTTGCGCAAACTGCGGGTCGATACCCGGCGTGGTACCGGCAATGTGACCGATGTTAGCCGTTGGCGCAATAGCCATCAGTGTCGCATTGCGCATACCCTTCTTGACTTTCACCCGAAGCGAATCCCAATCGAGGCTCGATTTGTGATCAATTTTCACCTTTACCTTGCGGTCAGTAGACAGCGTCTCCAGGGTGTCAATCGGCAAAATACCCTTACTCCAACCACTACCCTTGTAGGTAGGATAGCTGCCCAGCTCCTGTGCCAAGTCTGCTGATTGGTCGATGGCGTGATAGCTGATGAATTCAGTCAATGTATCGATCAAGTTATATGACTCCTTAGACTCATAGCAGTAGCCAAGCTTTTCGAGCACATCAGTAAAGCCCATTATCCCCAAACCAATTGCCCGCGTTTGGTTGTTTGAGTGCATGGCTTCCGGAATCGGCGTCTGGGTGATATCCACCAAGTTATCCAGTTGGCGCACTGCTGCTCGCGACGCTTCTTTGAGTCGATCCCAATCCCATGTTTTATCTTCATTCAAAAAGGCTGACAAATTGATACTCACCAGGTTACAGGTAGCAATGTTGTCTTTGTCCTGCGGCAAGGTAATTTCCGTACAGAGGTTAGACAGATGAATCGTACCCGTATTATTGTTTAAGGCCCGAACGTTAATGGTGTCTTTCCAGGTGAGCCATGGGTGACTGGTAGCCTGTAAGCTGGTCAAAATCTGTTTAAATTGCTGGCGAGCTGATGTCTTTTCAAAGACGCGCATTTTACCAGCCTCGGCTAGTTTAATGTACTCTTTGTAGCGCGCGGAGAATTCTTCACCGTACAGTTCTGGTAGATCTGGCGTATCTGCCGGGTCAAACAAGTACCAATCTTGGTCTTTTTGCACCCGCTTCATAAATTCATCAGAGATAAACACCGCGGTGTTAGCAAAACGCGTTCGCATGTACGGGTCACCGGAGTTAGAGCGTAGGTCGATAAACTCCCTAAAATCAATATGCCAGTTTTCCATATATACTGCTGCTGCACCCATCTTTTTACCCTTACGGGAGACGGCAAATAGCGCCGTATCGATCATCTTGATAAATGGAATTGGTCCAGTACTCACCGTATTGGTTGTCTTGACTGGACTGCCTGATGCCCGCAATTTAGTAAAGCCGATACCGATACCACCAGTACCTTTGGCGATCCACATCGTGTCACGCACCGCCTTAGCAATTGATTCCATATCATCATCAACGTTCAGCAAGAAACAGTTACTGAGTTGCGGGAATGAACCACCGGCATTGACGCGGGTTGAACCACCTGGCACATACTCCAGGCTACTCATGTGATTGTAAAAATCGATTGCTGCAGCCGTCGGATCTTTTTCATTGTAGCTCAGTCCCATAGCAATACGCATGTGAGTAAACTGTGGTGGTTCAATTGGCTCACTACCGTGCTTACGCAGGGCATAGCGGTTACGATTGGTGATGACACCGAGGTACTTACTGAGGTCGTCTTTAGCAGGATCAAGTGCTTCACCAAGCTTTTTCAAATCAAACCTACCGTCAGTCATCCGCTGGTCCAGTAGTCCAACCTTTACTGCATCCTTCACGAACTGAGGAAATTTCTTTGCGTGCAGTTTCTTTAGTTCATCAGCAGTTTCATAATCATCTAGGGTGTTCTTATAAATATTTTTTAACAACAGCCGTGCCGCGATCTTGTCATAATCTGGATCGTCTTTAACATTCTGTAGTGTCGTCTGGATGACAGCCTGGTCCAGCTGCTCGGTCGTAATCCCGTCAAATAGCGTCAGCTGCAGCTCGGTCGCCACCTGCACCACCTTAGAAACCTGATCTGGCAGCCCGTCGCAGGCCTTCAAAATCGCCGCATTAATTTTATTGGCATCAAACGGCTCTTTTGTACCATCGTGCTTGACCACGTTAATTTGTTGCATGTACCCTCCTTAATTTGCCCTGCTAAAAATCAGCCGCCAGTGCCCCATCTGGTGGCTCATTTGGATAATTTGCCTTTTTGTTTATTTATGGGTTCGCTACATATATAGCGTACAACACTAACTATAGCCGCTACATATAGTGTTTTTCAAGACATTTGGTAAATTTTACAACCTATTTTTGCTATAATCAGATACGGTATGAAATTTGCCTCAATGCGCGACATTGTTTATTTTCTGGACGAGCTCATCGCCCATCCGCCCGAAAAGCACGATCGGCTGGCGTATGTAGCGCATATTCTGGAAATTCTTGGTAGTCCGCAAAGCAAATTCCCGCCATCCACATCGCTGGCTCTATATTGTCGCCAACTCATTATCTATAATATAATGTAAACATGTCCAAAGTGGCAGATATCAATAAAGAATATTTCGGCGAAGATAAAAAGAAAACCTATATAAAAGACGATTTTACTAATGTGCTTCATTCTGCCATTCAGCGCGAAGTATTTCTTAATATCCTCAATGAAGTTTCAAAAGCACAACATACCGAAGAAGAGCATGAAAACGGCAGCGTATCATTTGGCTATTTTGATCCAGACAATGCGGGTCTCTTAATAAGCATATTTGAAACCTATGAAAAAGGATTCATGCTGGACGTTCGCCAGCTATTAACGCCAAAAGAAACTGGTGCTGGCGGAAAATTTATAAAAGATATCCAAGCGCTAAAGGTGGAAGATTTTATAGATTTCTATAAAAATAGCAAACCCGACAGCATCCGCATACCGCCCATATTACTGGATGACCGGATAAACACCCGCGCTAAAAATAAATCTATAAAGGACGTAGACTTTATAGATAACAACCCTATAAAAATCGAGCGAGCAGTTAATTATCTAGTAGAAAAAGCTCGAACATTTCAGAGCGAAGGATACTACAATAAAATAGTTGACGAGTATCAGGCACTAGAGTTTCACAAGGACCGTCAACCAGAAAAATATGATGTCTACGAAGAATCCTTAGATCTTCCTTATGCCATTATAAAAAAGACCACAAGAAATCGTAAATCCAAGGTCGAGACCAGTATTATATCTGATTGTTTAAATGAGTTTGCAGAAATCGTAATAGCTTACCGGAATCTGATAACCAACAATACGAGTTTCCTTAGCCCAAATTGGCCGTTGGATGTCTATATCGAAAGAACTTTTGCTTTATTTTATAAAGAAATTCCCAACGACGTTAAGAAAAAAGTTGTCCAAGACATCGCTAAATATCTTCAGGTGTCTATAGAAATTGTTGGCTGGAATTATAAAAATGACTAAGATAATCAAAAAGCTAGCTTCTTATCTTTTTAACAACATCAGATAACAATATTTACCGCACGAACAAAATATTAGATACATTCAAACACACTAGGGATTCCCTCTGGCGGAAGGACGGGGATTCGAACCCCGGAGGCCCCGTGAAGAGCCTACACACTTTCCAGGCGTGCCAGTTCAACCACTCCTGCATCCTTCCGTGATGCATATTATAACAGAAAGTCCGCTAGCGGTTGCAACCGGAGCGGCTTTTTGTCTATAATAAAAGGCAATGATGAACGATCCTTCAACGCGAATTAAACTTACTAATGTAACCAAACGATTTGGCTTTGGTGACGCCGAGCAGGTGGCGCTGGACAATGTCAATCTCGAGGTCAAAAAGGGCGAGTTTATCGCCATCGTTGGCCCGTCTGGATGCGGCAAGACGACCCTGCTCAACATCCTCGGGCTGCTCGACCACCCGTCAGAGGGCGAATATTACCTTGATAATAAACCGGTCGAGGATCTGACGGCGACCCATCACGCCACGATTCGTTCTCGCGATATTGGCTTTATTTTTCAACATTTCAATCTCATCCCGCGCCTGACAGTGATCGATAATGTTGCCCTGCCGCTCACCTACAAAGGCATCAGCAAGACCAAGCGCCTCCAAGAAGCCAGCCGAATTTTGCGTAATTTCCATCTGGGCGAGCGCGAGTATTATCTACCGCATCAGCTATCCGGCGGCCAGGTTCAGCGTGTGGCGATCGCCCGAGCACTGGTCAATAGCCCATCAATTATCCTAGCTGACGAGCCGACCGGCAACCTCGACTCCAAGTCCAGTCACATCATCATGGAGGAGCTGTCCGACATTCACCGCCGAGGCAACACAATTATTATGGTGACGCACAATCCAGAGCTGCTGTCCTATGCCAGCCGCGTGATTTCTATGCTCGATGGGCGTATTGATACCGATACGCACCACATCAAGAAGATCTTTAAGCAAAAGCTGGGCGGCGATGACCAACCAGCAACCCCAGTGAGTTCAACGCCGACGCACACAGTAGCCGCCAAAGACACAAAAGACGAGTCAGAGGAAAAGGGCGAGAAAGTAGAGAAAGCCGAGCCAACCAAAACCACTCCTGAAAAACCAACGACCGAGAAGGCAGCCCCATCTGCTACTCCCAACAAGCCAGCTGATCCAGTGAAATCGCCGGATGATCTCCCACCAAAGCGGCCGCTTGGCGCTGCTTCAGCCAAAGCAACCACAAAGACTGTTAAAGCTGACAGCGATCATAGTAAAAAATCAATAGATTCTGACGCCGCAAAAACCGCTGCTCCGTCGACCGAAAAGAAACCCGCCCCTAAGTCCGATAAAGCCGACGACGCAAAAACCGATGCCGCCAAATCAACCAAGAAACCAGTCAAAAAAGAACGGAAAGCTACGAAAAAGTCATGAAAATGCTCCTCAATAATCACTTCGAGAACGCGACTGAATCGCTCAAGTCAAATAAAGTCCGCACCTACCTATCGATTTTTGGCATCATGGTCGGCATCGCCAGCATTACTATTATCTTGTCGCTGCTGACCGGCACGAGCCGCCTATTTGGTGATCAATCCGCCAAGATCTCTGACACCACCGCACTAATCCGGTCTGGCAGCGAGGCGCGGCCGGATTCATTGCTGTCACTCAGCTCCGGACACGCCGCCCAGATGGTGAACACCCTGACCGAGCAGGACGCCCGGGAAATTGCCAAGGCGACCAACAACAGCGCCGCACCGCTGGCAACGTTTCGCACTAACGTATCGACACCGGACGGTAAGACGAAGCTAGAGCACATCACTGTTACCGGTAGCTCAGGCGAACTGGCAAAGCTCGCCGGCCTCAAGTTACGCGAGGGACAATTCATCGACGAAGCCAACGGCGTCGTGATTGGTAAGCAGCTATCAATTGACCTATTCGGCACTGAAAAATCCCTCGGCAGCGTCCTCAAGCTCCGCGGCGAGACACTGACAGTCGTTGGCGTGCTCGACGAGCCGGAAACTGCGCCTAGTTACCTCGGTGTTGATTTTAATCGCTCCATCATCCTGCCGCTGGCCGTCAGCAAAAAATTCACCCAAAACACCGCCCAGATCCAGCAAATCCTCATCACCGCCGACAATGGTGCGGCGCTGCAAACTAAAATTGATGCCGCCAAAAAAGTCCTTGCCCAGCAGCATCAGGGCGATACCGACTACCACACCTTGGTCGGCCAAGCCATCACCGCACCGAATTCACACCTAGTGAACGCGCTCTCAACCGCCATGGCGGTCATCGCCGGTATCTCGCTACTGGTTGGCGGTATCGGCATCACCAACATCATGCTGGTTTCGGTCGCCGAACGCCAGCGCGAAGTCGGTATCCGCAAAGCCGTTGGCGCCACCAACCGCACCATCGTCGCCCAATTCCTCATCGAATCAGCCATCATCGGCCTATTTGGCGGTATTCTTGGCTACGTTATCGGCCTCGGCGCGTCGTTCCTCCTCGGCATGTACCTACCATTCACCCCAGTTCTCGAATGGCAAGCAGCCGCTCTGACTATCGGCGGAGCGCTGATCATCGGTATGCTCTTTGGCATCTATCCAGCCAGCCGCGCTGCCGGCAAAGACCCGATCGAGAGTCTGCGCCACTGATTCACACAAATCCGCCACGACCCTCAATGGGCTCTAAAATAAAAGCGACGCCCCACTCCCCGGGCGCCGCTTTTTATTCTCCGGCTCAAATGAGCCTACGACAATTCTCTCTTTAGCTGCTCCACCAGCGCCACTGGCTCTGGATTAACACCGTTGAGAATGCCCGCATAGATACTGACAATTTCACCCAGCGCCAGCCCCCACAGCAGCTGCTCGAGCAGCGTCTTGCCCTGTAGCTCGACTACTTCGGCCTTCGGGCGCATACCCGACAGCAACCGGTCGGTCAGCTCCATCCGCTCCCGAATTCGCGGACGCTCAAGGCTGCTCCGAAAATCCACGACCTTATATGGTTTATCGACCGGATGTGATGACCAGCCGATGAATTCATTGTGGCTGAACTCCGGATATTGATTCCAAAACGCCACGTTTTTCGCTGACTCGTTGAAGCTAATCTTCCACTTATACGCCAGCGGCCACGTCAGCTCGCCCGCATAAAACACTTGGGTCGAACCAACGAGCTTAAGCGCCAGTTGCTTGGCATAATTATCCGCCGTCGGTACATCCTCGGCCCACTGGCTCAGCTGATCTTTCAGCCACACACCACTGGCTGCAACCGCGTGGTACAGGCTATCGTCAATCACCTCAAACTGGCTGAGCAGCTTTAGCAGCCCGCGCAAATGATACATCGTTGACATCCGCGGCTGGCCACCCGACGGAACGCGCACCCGCGGCAGATTATCGGCCTCGGCCGCCATAAACAATTTCCCGCCCGTCGCCATCACCGCCAACTGGCAGCCATGCTCACGAGCCTGCTGGTAACAGCTCATTGTCTCCTCGGTGTTGCCCGAGTGGCTGATAGCAACAACCAGTGTTTTTTCATTCACAAAATGTGGCAGCTGGTAGCCTTTCACTACCTCAAGCGGCACCGTGACCCGATCCGCCGTCAGCACCTTGACCATATCCGCCGCCAGCGCCGAGCCGCCCATACCCGCCAGCACCACATTCGCCACCTCACTAGGGGTCGCCGGTGACTCCACTTCAGCTGCAAAGTCCGTCTGCATCGTTACCGCCACCGCACTCGTTCGTGTACTGCCCGGATCGCGCTGCGCTAAAAGATTTTTATCGTCAAGCATCTTGAAATTCCTCCTTTTCCTGTGTTACAGTATAACATAGGAAGCAAGCGTAACCGTAATGTGAAAAGAGGTGGGGTATGACAATTCAAGACAGCGGACAAGTCAACAGCGATCAAGATCTAGCCAACGTGCTAGCGAGCGTCTCTGGCGGCAATGATGACAATCTACGATTTGAAGAAACCGGCGCCCAGGACGCCAACACGACCAGTCGCCCGACCAAGCCACAGACCGGCGTCGCACCCGGGTCGGCCGCACCAGCACCACGGCCAACCACCGACAACACTAGTCGGCCATATACCACGCCGACCGATATGTCACTTGATGATATCAAGCAAAATGCTCTAAATGAGCTTCGACCACTGGTCAACAAGCTCAACGTCTCGCCCGAGGAAAAGTTCGACACCTACCTCCTATTGCTGCGCTCAACTGACGACACCTCGCTAATCGCCCCAGCACACGAAGCGGCCGTCGCCATCCCCGACGAGACCCGCAAAGCCCAGGCGCTGCTCGATATTATCAAGGAAATTGATTTCTTGTCGCAGAGCTGAGACTGCAGACTCAAACATAAACAGAGCGCAGGCCCAAGGTCGGTAATTCACTTCACGAGCAATATAAAATGTCCCGCTTCATACGGGACATTTTACTGGTAGAAGCAAGAGTCTTACATCATCCCCATACCTGGCATGCCACCAGGCACAGCTGGAGCTTCTGGCTCTGGTACGTCGACGACCAGTGCGCCCATGGTTGCTGCGGTTGAGGCGATAGATACCGCGTTCTGCACTGCTTCCTTAGTGACGCGCGCTGGGTCGATGACGCCAGCTTTTTTGACGTCCACCAGGCCTGCTTCCGGATCCATGACATTAACGCCAAAGCCAGCCTTGCCCGCCTCGACTTGCGCTAGCAGCGCGTCGGCATTCAAGCCAGCGTTACGCATAATCTGTAGGAACGGCTGCTTCAGGGCATCCTTTAGAATCTGCCGGCCAGCCGCGATGCTATCTGCACCGCTCACTTTCAAGCCGCCAGCCAAATTCACCAGCGTGACGCCACCACCGGTGACAATTCCTTCAGCCAAGGCTGCCTTGGTCGCTGCCACTGCGTCGTCCACCCGGAACTTCTTTTCGTCAATTTCTGTCTCGGTCGCGCCGCCGACTTTAATAACGGCCACCTTGCCGCTCAAGGCAGCTGCCCGCTTGTCGAATTGTTCTTTTTCGTACTCGCTGGAAGCATTGTCGGACAGCGCCTTGATCTGAGCGATTTGTTCCTTCACTGCTGACGGCTTACCCGCGCCCTCAACGATGGTGGTTTCATCTTTACCGACAATCACCTTGCGCGCCGAACCCAACACCTCTAAGCCAGCATTCTCAAACGTCAAACCATGATCCTCAGAAATCACCGTTGCGCCAGTCAACGCTGCGATATCGCGTAAAATCTCCTTGCGGCGGTCGCCAAAGCTTGGTGCCTTGACCGCCACGGTGTTAAACACGCCCTTGAGCTTGTTCAGCACCAAGATACTCAGCGCCTCACCTTCAACTTCATCAGCGATCAGCACCACATCCTTTTTCCCACTTTGTGCCAATTTTTCCAGCATTGGTAGGAACTCTTGCACGCTGGAAATCTTCTTATCGGTGATCAAAATCGCTGGCTTTTCATAAACCGCCTCTTGCCGACCGGTGTCGGTGACAAAGAACGGACTGACCCAGCCTTTGTCCAGGCTGAAGCCTTCAACAACCTCAGCCTCCAGCTCCAAACCTTGGCCAGCCTCAACCGTTACCACGCCGTCTTTACCAACTTTCTCGATGACACCAGCGATCAATTTGCCAATTTCCGCGTCGCCCGCCGAAATGGTTGCCACTTCTGCCACACGCTCAGACTTGCCTTCAATTGGCTCAGCTAATTTGTTCAGCTCTTTGACAATTTCCGCACCGGCCTGCTCGATGCCCTTGCGCAGCTCCATTGGGTTGTGGCCCGCTGCGATCAACCGGTTAGCCTCCTTCAAAATCGAATAGGTCAGTACCGTCACAGTCGTGGTGCCGTCGCCAGCCTGCTTGTTCAAGTTCTTGGCCGCCTGTTTGATCAAATCAGCACCGACCTTATAACCCAGTGTCTCGTCGTCTTGCTCACCCAGCTCAATACCTTCCGCCACCGTTACACCGTCATGCGTCACGGTTGGTCCGCCAAACCCCTTGGCAATCACCACATTGCGGCCCTTTGGCCCGTAGGTTACCTTGACTGCGTTATACAGTGCCTCGGCACCGCCCAACACGCGAGCGCGCGCATCATCATCGTAAAAAACTTTTTTTGCCATAATAAAAACTCCCCTTTTCTCAAACAACCGTTGCTAAAATATCTTCCTCGCGGACGATCAAATATTCCGTACCGTCAATTTTCAAATCCGTGGTCGAATATTCCTTATATACAATCTTGTCGCCCACCTTTACACTCTTGACATCACCGCCAACCGCTTTGACTTCAGCCACCACTGGCTTCTCCTTGGCGTTGTCCGGCAAATATAATCCGCTAGCCGTCTGCGTCTTCGCCTCCTCGCGCACCGCTACCACGCGGTCGCCGAGAGGCTTGATAGGTGTATCCATATCATCCTCCATTTCGTTAACAATACACCCATTGTACCGCACCAAATTAGCACTCGTCAAGCGTGAGTGCTAGAAATTGAACTTCATAGCCGCCTCACCTGGTTCCTCCGGATTCGCCAGCTTTTCATTAACATGCAGTTTTAATTGATCATTCTTATCTTTTTCAAGCCTCCCCGGGCCACAAACTGCTTTCTCTGTCCCAACCGTAACATTTCCAGTCGCTCGAATAGAGGACTCATCAAAACCCGTTGCATCAAGCACCATGGTTGCATTTAGCATAATTGTCTCAGCACTACCGTTCTGTTTGTGTCGCCGTGTCGCCAACTCATTACCATCAGAATTAGGAGTCACAACCAACCGAAGTGCAACCGCGCCTACCTTGCCAGGTATCTCAGTGCTACGCTTGAGCGCTTCTATATATTGTTGTCTCAGAAATGCTTCCGAGTTTAAATCGTCAGGGGTGATAATATCATATGAACGTATAGGCATCTTTAGTATTATAAACTATTCTGATATATCATGCAACATTATGTCCAACTTGCTGAATCACTACATCCATAACGGAGCGATAATAGCCTTGTTGATTTCTAAGCTGCCAATCCTCCAAAATGAGATTGCTACCAAAATCACAACCGGTAAACCCAGACCACACTGCCATGTACTTAGTATCTCTATGTTCTCTAGCGACTCCATTTGCTTTATCAGCGGCAGTTTGGCTTGATTTAATATCAATCCCAACCTCAATACCGTTATAATTCACGACAATATCTATACCGTCCAGTTCTTCCTCGTCGTTTGCACCCCTGATGCCATGCACTTCCTGCATTGAACTTAGCACGCTCTCTGCCGCAATTTCCTGTCTCATACCAACGAGGGTTATTTGTGCTGCATTTTCTGCATACCGAGCGACCTCCTCGCTCTCACTCATCATTAAAACAATGTCATTAACAAAATTAATCAACTGCTGCATCCCTGAACATTGTTCCGCGTCGATTATCTTACGAAGGGCATGGTTAAATGCTATTATTGGACCAAGTAATTTCTTTTTCTCAGGGCGTTCCATTGTTTTGCCATGTTTGTCAAGCTGTCGCTTCGCTAACAGCCAATTTGGTATCGCTGCCATAAGCGCTAATTGACGAGTTTGGTCGCTCTCATATTTATGGGTTCGCCCCACTCGCTCCGACACGGCTTGTGCAGCCAGAAGAGTGACCGCTTTTCCGCGCAGCACACTAGGCAAGCTTTCGATAAGTCGTGCACCCCACTCTTCGGTATTACTCTCTTGTGCTGGCTGTCGCTCAGCTCTTTGAGACTTCACCTCATTGATTGTTTTTTGGTATTCTGGTGTTTTTGTGACAGCATATAATATGTCATCCACCCTGCCCCAACGAGGTGGTGCTAACCTTCGTGCTGATGTCCGTTCATGATTAAGCATAACTGTAGTGAATATTAGCATAAACTTGATAAAAAATCAAGTTCCTGATTCACTACCCATATTCAAAAGATGCTATACTATACTCATGAGACTCTTCAAAACCCTCATCTCGCGCATTCTCGCCCGCTCTGTCACTACATTCTTCCTGCATAATCCACACATCAAGCTCGTTGCCGTCGTCGGCAGCGTCGGCAAAACCACTACCAAATCAACCCTCGTCAGCGTCCTAAACTCCAGTTATAAAGTCCGCACCAACCGCGGCAACTTCAACGCCGAGTTTAGCGCGCCACTAGAAATCCTCGGTGTTGACTCACCGCAGAATCCCCGCTCGGTATGGAATTGGTTATCGGTCTTGGGTCGAGCCCGCCGTGCTGCCCGCCGCCAGCATGACATTGATGTTGTCGTCCAAGAATTTGGCATTGATCACCCCGGTGAAATGGCTGCGTTTGGCCGCTATATTCGCCCCGACATTACCATCGTCACCGCCATCGCACCTGAGCATATGGAGTTTTTCGGCTCATTAGAAACTGTCGCCCGCGAGGAATTTGCCCTCGCTGCATATAGCGAAAAAGTGATCTACAACCGCGACGATATCCGCCCCGAGTTCGTGGACTTCGCCGATTGCGGCCAAATCATTTCCTATGGCACCGAGCCGGGCGCTGACTACCAGATGGCTATTGGTAAATTTACCAGTGGCAAGGGCTTTCAGTGCCAGCTCGTCCACGCCGACCAAACCTCGCGTCTATTCATCATCCCCGTTGTCGGCGTACATCAACTCCGTGTTGCCGGCGGCGCGGCGGCGGTGGCGTTGGAGCTTGGACTTGACATTGAATGCGTGATGACCATGCTCGAGAATTTCACGCCAGTCAGCGGCCGCATGAATATCTTGCCCGGTATCAACGACGCAACCATCATCGATGACTCGTATAATGCCAGTCCCCTCGCTGTAAAATCCGCCCTGACGACGCTTTACCAGCTGCCCGCCAAAACCAAGATTGCCGTCCTCGGCGACATGAACGAGCTGGGCCAGACCGCAGCCGATGAACACGCTGCCATCGGCGCGCTGTGTGACCCAAAACAGCTCGATCACGTCATCACTGTTGGCCACTTGGCCGGGCAATTCCTCGCTCCAGTTGCTCGGCAAAATGGCTGTACTGTCACTTCGTTTACTAAAGCCACTGATGCCACTGAGTTCCTCACTCGCTTGGCCAATAAAGACACCACCTTCCTCTTCAAAGGCTCCCAGGGCGGCATCTACCTCGAGGAAGCCATCAAGCCACTCCTCAAAAACTCTGCCGACAGCCAAAAACTCGTCCGCCAATCAGACGCGTGGCTCGAAAAGAAACGGCAGTTTTTTGAAAGCGACTATTGATGACTGAAAATACTCCATCAAAAAAATCAATTGCCACCCGCATTATGCGTTGGCTTGTTTACGGCCTGACGATCCTCGTTTTTGTGCTTGCAACTGCCCATAATGACCACCTACACAAGCTCAACTCCGACCAATTTGGCCCGCCCGACTATTATTATGATTATTATCTGCACGACTCGATGTGGTTCATTGTCGCCATGCTTATCACCTTGCTGATGATGGGGATAACGGACCGGTCAATCACCGCCCACCATCAGACCCTACGCAATCGCTGGCCGCTTGTCATAACAGGTATCCTGTTTTACCTCGCAATACTCATACTGCTCCTCGACATGACGATCGGCGGGTGGGGCATTCCTGGACGCTGCGGTAGCGGATTTTCCATAGGTAACTGCTTTCTGGCTGATGGGCTGGGAGAGTTTGTATACCTATTCTGCGCACCGCCACTTTTCATCTGCGGAACAGTGCTTATGACTATCAATCACCGCACCAAGTACCACGAGAGTCGTAAAAAATCACTGCGATAGCTTATAAAGGAACGCCAGCCAGAACAATGCCGCTACCGCGAGGCTACTGAACGCGCAGAGTTTATATATACCCTTCAGCCACACCGCCATCCACACTCCCGCCGCCGACAATAGCATCGGTAGCGCCATTGCTGCTATCTCGATGACATGATATTCACGAATCCACCACGTATCCCACCCAGCCACAACAAAGAGCAGCCCGCACAGAGCCACCGGTGCGACCACTAGCAAAATCACGACCGTATCGCTTAAGTATGGCTTATCCGTCGTCGCTACATCATCTTTCATAACCTACCCCTCATGATAAATCGGCTGCGTTAGTTAATCAACCTATCACAATGAGCAATGGGCCGCCGAATGGTCATGAAATCCCCGATTATATTGGCAATGATATTGATAACAAAACATATAAGCTGCTTCTATTCTTCACGGATCAACCCCATTTCCAGTTAACTGCTAGATAATAATGAAAACCACCGACCAAGCCAAACACGATACACAACATTAGCAGGACAATAGCCAGGGTCCTCGATGTTCTAAGCCTTATTGCAATAATCACATTTATAATAACCCCGGCCACACCCAACCACCATATAGTTGCTCCCAGCAACATCCTGTCGTGTCTTGAAGCTGTATCAAGGTTTGGTATGCCTAGAAACTGGCACAATCCTAAAACCGACAGTATACCAGTATACAGCATGATTGAATACTTTATAACTTTCTTATTCTTCACAACCAACCCCCTTCGCTAGTTTACTTAATTTTATTAATCCTCGTAGCTTGTAGTCATCATCTCCAGATTTCAATGCAATCGCACAATTAAGGCGTTAAAACCTAATATCGTCTAGTACTCCGTACAAAAGCCAACTAGCCAACAAGAATAATGCTAACAAAATCACAGGCAGAGACCACATTTTACGCCTACCTTTAGTTTTTGCCAATAGAGTTACCCCAAAGAATAGCAGCATAGCTCCAGTTACCGCATAGCTAGAGTATAAAAATTCATAGTAGGAGTTGCCGTAGGGAAAGATTTTAGCCGCAAATTGACGTAATATTAAGAAAAATAGAATTACTATGACAATAGGAACCATAACAATAAATAGCATTTTTAAATCTTTATTCTTCACAACCAACCCCCTTCGCTAGTGTATTTAGTTTTGTTAATCCTCGTAGTTTATAATCTTTTGATCCTGGTTTGAGTGCTGGCGATAGGTAATTTTCTGGTTTTAGAGCATAGCACTTCTCGTTTATGTCTTTGGCGAGAATAATTGGCGTTCCTTTTTTAATATCACCGTCAGCTTCTTTCATAACGACCAGTTTATTGAATGCAAGTCCGCGTGTCTCTTCGCTTAAAGTATGTCCAACCAGCGCATCAGTGTTGTTCTGGTTTTTTGACTTGTCAACGTAATCGTTTGTGACACCAGTCAGATTAGCTGCTCGCGTATTGCGAAAGAGATAAATCCGATCCTCATCCTCGCCAAGCGACGATTTACCGTTGCGAGCAGTGTAGAGGATAGGGTCGGTGACTTCGGGGTCACAGGCGTCGTCGATGCCGTCAAGGTCTTCGTCTTTATTAGCAGCTTGAGCGAAAGCCCCGCAGGGTTGAAGTTTGTCCGGCGTACCATTTTCATCAATATCCTCGGGGTTTGGACCTTTAATGAGAATGGTTTGGTACAGTTCCTGCTTCTTGCCATCTGGAGCCTCGCCAGACACCACCAGCGTGTGATATCCAGCGGGCAAATCCTCAGGCAGCGCCACAGATCCATTAATTTCACCATTCTTATCAGCTTCAATCTCGCCCAAATCTCTTGGCTCAGAGTAAATCTTTACGTATACCTTTTTCCAGGGCTTGTACGGGCGTCTGGATGTTTTGATCTCTATATATTTTTCTTGAACTTTTGTTGCTGTCCCGTTGGATAGTTTATAATAAGTAAACTTTATGTCTTCCTGTTCATTAGCAACGTTAAAATAGGGAGGTGCTGGTATATTATCCTTCGTCGCAGAGTTGTCAGGACAAGTTGTCGCGTCATTTTTACAGATTTTATAGTCTGCAGGATTAACGCCACCTAGCTCTTTCCTAAAAGCACGAGCAATATCGGCGTGGCCTTTGGCGTTTGGATGGAAGCTTTCTTGAAACTCTACCCAAGGAAGTCGAAGATCTGGAATTCTACTAACAATCATCTCATTCAGCAAGAGTGGGTTAACGTGTCTGTCACCGTTACCACAAAGCCAGTGATCTCCAAAAGCGTTTTCTATATCAACATATTTGACACCAGCTGCTTTCGCAGCCTGTTTAATAGTGTTATTAAGGTAAGTTACAGAATTTGTAATCATCTCACGCTCCCTTGCGTCTAAAAAGAGAAGACCGCGCCCAAAACATGGCGCATCTGGAGCGCCATTTACGAATTGTGGCCAAATACGTAAATTTTTGCTTTATTACCGGAAGCTTTCCTGAGTTCTTCATACAAAGTTTTTAGTCTGTCGAATTGATTTACAATGTCACTCTTCAATTTGTTGCGCCACTCTATCTTTGCCCAGGTGCACGTATTGGGGAACGGAACGCAGCTGAATAATTTCCCTCCAAAATCCACATCATTCCCGCCCGCCGTCAGCGTGATCACCTTTGGCTGGTATTTCTTCACGAACTCGATTTGCTTGACGCGTCCTGGGATCATCTCGTTGAGCGCCATCTTCTGCAACACTCCTTTATTGTCATAACCATGCAGCCGCCCGAGCGGACTGTCCTGCCCTTCATAGCCGCCCGAATTGTCCCAATTCATGTCATACACGGTCGCCCCACTACACGCAACCGACGCCCACGCCGCCGACGGGCCGCTACCCAGCCCCATCCAATTCGCCAGCTTGTACGGATACGAACGCGTACTGACATGGCACTTTTCCTTCGGCGCGCCCTTCGCCTTATCTTCATTCACGTCCGTCCACTGGCGATAATACTTCCGGTCAGTCGCCGGATTTTTATCAATGTCGCCTTCGCCGCTGGAGAAGGAGTCGCCGAGGGCGAGATACTTGATATTGCGTCGATCGCCAGGAATCGGCTTACCCTTATAGCCGTCTGGATATTCGACGTCAAAGGTTGAGGTGAAAAGCTTTCTGTGCCGATCCTCGCGTATATGAACCTCCGACACTTGATACTGTGAATATCCCCATAAAAAAGCGGGGTCACACTGATTAGTAAAATTTTGAATAAGTCGCGGACTAGCAATAACTGCCGAATGTAGTCTTTCTGAGATGTTAATTCCCTTAGAGCGAACTATACTAAATGACCTCCAAGAGTCCTCCCCAAGGAAGAGCCCTCTGAAAGCTCCCTTGGTTTCTGTCCAATACACACTTATCAAATATGGTGATAACGGTTTCGTATTATTTTTCTGGTCGTAAACGACCGCATAATCACCGTAAGCCATTGCCCTACGTAGGCTGGCAACTGCATCTTGATGATAGGGGCGCTCATAGTAACGGCTCTGGCGTTCAAACAAGGTTAGCCATTGGCTAGAGTAATCACTTCCAAAAGAGCCACATGATTTGCCATAATAATTATTAATATAGTTGACCAGTTTCTTCGTTGTTATTTTATCTAATAAATCTTCATATCCGGACTTCTCAGGATACCACTTCGCGCCCGGATCATCCGAATTTATTTGAGGACCACTGTAGTTTTCAGGATAAACCGTCCGAAAATTAGATGAGAGGAGCTTGTTGTGACCAATTTCATCTATTGCAAATTGACTAGTACTGCCGCTAGTGTAACCTAAGAAAAATTCGGGTATACAATAATTTGAATTAATTTGCTGCAGTGCTGGGCTCGCTATGCTTGCAAAATATAGTTGTTTGTGCGACCCCGCCTTCCGCTGGACTACGAGTCGACGAACCTTGTTGACTTGCTGAAAACTAAGTTCAAAATCATCCCTACCATCTTCGGTCCAATATACAGCAGCCAGCGAGGCACTAGAATTGTTATTGTGATTATTCTTTTGTGTATAAATCACCGCGTACGCACCAGCTGGTGAATTGATGGCTTTTTCAAGACTTGCAACAGCTTCAAGGTGATGCGGATTTGCAAAAGATTTTTGTCTTTTAAAAGAATAAAACCACTTCTTCGCATAATCATCCGTCGGTGAACCGCACGTCTTACCGTGGTAATTATCCACATAGTTAATCAGGGTCTTCGTCGTCACTTTCTCGACCAGATCATCATACTCAGAAGCCGCTCCAGCCGTCGCCGGCACCGCGATGCACACCACTAACGCAGCCCCAATAATACTAATGACAAGCTTCCACATAAGCACCCCCTCCGTTATGCGTATATCAAGATTGTACCAGACCGCCCCCGCGTACGACAAGAAACCAGCCACTCGCCTACTCAAACCGTCGCCGCAGCGCGATGATGTCCAGCCGCGCCAATTCCTCGACGGGCAGCTGCCGCATATATTTAATTACCCGGGCTGCCAGCGCCGGATCGGGACAATCGGGCCTCGTTGATGGCTGCCGACCAGCCTGCAGCGCCGCCAGTGCCGTCCGCATCTGCCGCCAAAAGGTATAATAATCAAGCTTGACCTTAACCTGATAGCCACCAGCATCTTCAATTACAAAACCCTCAATCCACTCGCCCTGCCACTGATACGCCATGCCGTGAAGCCGGTCAAACCACGTCATAAACTCCCTCCATGATGAAAACTCCGCCGCCAGACGCTTGCTGTTCGCCCCAATCTCGCGCGCAAATCGCTCCCGCTCCTGCCGGTCGACCGCCTCGTATGCAACCTGCCGCTTGACGATATCGAGCAGCACCAGCTGATCCGACTCATAGGCGATAATATGCGGGTCAAATCGCGGCAACATGACCTCAAACAATAGACACACGTTATGACGGCGCAGATAATCAGTGATATACGGCAGTCTGTCTCGAAATTGCTCCAAAAATTCTCGCCGAAAGGCCGCCGCATAGTCACCCTCGGTCGTTGACTTTGACGCCATCACCAGCCTGCCCGCCGCCGAATTGTACCCGACTAATCCTAAAAATCCATTCTCTTTCACCCACGCCCGCACCGGAAAGGTCATCGTCTGCTCCAGCGCCGCTAGCTCAGTATCGCGCCGCTCGCCAATGTTAAAAAACTTGTCATAGGCCCGAATCACGATCTCGTTTGTCAGCGTATTGAGAAACAGTCCGCGCGCCCGCATCGTTTGCGTCGTCCATGCTTGACGATAAAATGCCTCGGGCTTGAAATTAAACGAGCTGATATCACCCGGCAGGATTGATTCGCGAATGTAACGATTCTGCCGCAGCTGGCTTAGGAACGCTGCGTTTTCCGGATACAGCCGCGCTGTTGCCTGTTGGTTTCGAATAGTGATTGGCGTCATGCCGTTCTCGTCCAGCCGCACTGTTCGCAGCTCGCCGCCAAACTCAACCTTTCCCTCTAAGTTATAGCACCGTTCGTTGTAGCGCGTGGGGTAATTTTGCCTGTTGCGATGTCCGTGAATCTGAAACGTCGCGTCATCAGTCTGCGCCATAAATGCATCATCCACCGCCCCAACCTCATCATACACCCCCACGCCATGGATCAGCTGGCTGGTCGCCACCAGCGGCAACCGCTCCGGCAGCGTACTAAGTCCACCATGCGTCACCAAGACGGTTTGGTCTCGAAATTGGTACAAAATATATTGATCCATCCGCCGCATCAGCCGCGCTACCTTGCGCTTATCAATGCCTGCCGCCTCCAGCTGCGGCTGCGTTTGTTCGCTAAACACCCGCGCCGCAACCGGCTGATCAGTCGCCCACTGCCAGAGATATAGCTCATGATTGCCCTCGACGAACCGCACGTTTGGTCGGTCAAGTAGCTCGTCACAAACAAATCGCATCACCGCATCATTCTCCGTGCCGCGATCCAACAGGTCACCGACAAAAATATACAGCTCATCATCCCGAAGCGGATACCGCTCGACATATTCCTTCAGCGGCGTAAAACACCCCTGGACATCGCCAATGTGATGAATCGCCCGATATCTATCAACGTTCTCTGGCTGATTAGTAAGCAGTTGATTCACCTCCTCAGCTGTCCGCACCACCGTCACCCATTTCGGCAGTGAACTTTGCTGCAGCCGCCGATGCATGCGCTCAAGTACGCTACTCGGCACCACCTTATGGCTCGGCCGCCCTCGATTACGCTCTTGACATACCGCCAGCGGCACATCAGCAAAATCAATCACCACCAGCCGGTAGCGATATTTCCGGCACAGCTCGCCGTACGTCTTGAAGTAATTCGGCGTCGTGTGCGTTGCATCAACCACCGTCGTCTCACCCCGCGTCATCCGCTGCTCCAGCATCTCGTGTAATAGCCGCCACACCATTGCATCCTGACGCGACGGCATAGTCGTTTGCCCGTCAAGCGTCAACTGCGGCGACGCCAGCATCAGCCGTATCGCATCCGGCGACAAGGTATACATATCAAGCCCCTGCTCCGCGAGAAACGTCGACTTACCAGAGCCGGGAATCCCTCTGGTTACCAATAGTAGCCGCATACCTCACGCCGCCCGTTCCCGACCAACGATCTCGCGCACCACCTGGCCATCATTCCACGGCAGCCGCTGACCATTGACGATCCGATATTGCTCGTGACCCATGCCGGTGATTAGCACCATATCGCCCTTCTTGGCACAGCCAAGCGCCCGCTCAATCGCCTGGTGCCGGTCGGCAATTTCCGTTGTTTTCGCGTCACCGCGACCGCGCTCAATTCCTTCCATTAGCATCCGCCGGATCTGCTCTGGATCTTCGTTATAGCTTTCCTCATCAGTCAGGAAAATCCGATCCGCCCCACGCGCCGCGATCTCGCCCATGATCGGTCGCTTGCCCTGATCACGATCGCCACACGCCCCGAACACCAAAATCACCCGCTGCTTAGTGATACCGCGGGCCGCAGCCAGCAGTTTTTCCAGCGCATCCGGCGTATGCGCATAATCAACGATCACGTCATAGCCCAGGCCCTCGACCGCTCGCTCAAACCGCCCTGGCACGGCCTCGACATTGGCTACGCCCTCCTGGATATCCTCCAGCTTGACGCCCAATAAATACGCCAGCGTCGTCGCAGCCGTCATATTCATCACGTTGAACTCGCCCGGCAGATTCGTCGCCAACTCCAAGTGTGTCTGATGATCCAGCACCACGTCGGCCTCAGTGCCCTTACGATACAACTTGACGTGGGTAATTTTTGCCTCAGCCTCCGCACTTCGACCGTACGTCATCTTTTGCTCGCTGGCAACAAACTGATTAAAATAGTCATACCACTCATCATCGCGGTTGAGCACGATAAACCGCGGACGCAGCTGAAACAGCTTGCTCTTGGCCGCTGCGTACTCTTCCATCGTCTTGTGGTAATCGAGGTGATCCTGCGTCAAATTCGTCATCACCGCTGCCTCGATCGGCACGCCGTCCAGCTTGTGCTGATCCAGCGCATGACTCGTCACCTCCAGCACCACGTAGTCAGCGTTCGCCCGCTTAGCGTCGCGGAAAAACCGCTGCATCCGCGCTGTGCTCGCCACCGTAGCGTTGAGGTCATTGAGTTTTCGCTTGCCCGCCACCTCGATCACCGCTGTGGTGAACATCGCGGTCGTGAAATGAGCTTCTTTCAAAATCTCATTGATATAGCACGACGTTGTCGTCTTGCCATTCGTCCCAGTCACCGCGATCACCCTGAGGTGCTTTGACGGATTGCCATACCGCGCGCTAACTAGTTTGACACGCAGCCGCCGATACCCATTCTCCAACCGCCGCAGCATCCCGCCCGGCAGTACTTTCCTTACAAACTTCACCAATATGGCTTTCATATCCCTATTTTACCACTTATATTTGCTATAATAAAAGCAAATGAGGATTTTGGGAATCGAGTCCAGCTGCGACGAAACAGCGGCGGCGGTCGTTGAAGACGGCGAACGCCTGCTTTCTAATGTGATCAATTCCCAAATCGACATCCACGCCGAATACGGCGGCGTCATCCCAGAAATTGCCGCCCGCAGCCACCTGGAAGTTGTCAACCCGGTCATTAAAAAAGCTTTGTCTGACGCTGATTGCACCTGGGACGATATCGACGCCATCGCCGTCACCTATGCGCCCGGCCTGATCGGTTCGCTGCTCATCGGCACTCTCGCTGCTCGCACTCTCGCCATCATTCACGATAAGCCGCTTTATAAAATACACCATGTCGAGGCGCATGTGTATGCTAATTTTATCACCGAACAGAAAAAGAGAGGCTCAAAACATGCCAAATTGCTGGAATTAACAACATCTGCACAAACCCGAGAGGCGAGCTTGTCAGATTCCTTGCGAGACGAGGACTGTTTGAGCAAAGCAAGTCCCGCAGTCGCCAAAGAATCTGACAAGAAAGCATCTCGGCGTGCGGAAGCCGTTGTTAATTCTAGCGATTTGGCGCTGTCTTTACCGCATTATCAACCCACCTTCCCCCTCCTCGCCCTCATCGTCTCTGGCGGGCATTCGCAACTCGTCCTTTTCCAAGGTCACGGCGACTACCAGCTCATCGGCCAGACCCAAGACGACGCCGTCGGCGAGGCGTTCGATAAGGTTGCCAAAATCATTGGTCTGCCCTACCCTGGCGGCCCTGCCATCGCCAAAGCAGCCGAGCTCGGCGATCCCCACGCCTTTCACCTGCCCATCGCCAAGCTCACTGGCAAGTACGATTTTTCCTTCTCTGGCCTCAAGACAGCCGTTCTGAGGACCGTTCAGCGCGAGGTGGGCAAAGACTTCACCTTTCCGTCGCACGAGCTTCCAGAGCTAGTAAACGACAGCCTAAGGCATAATATGGCAGCCAGTTTCCAGTACACCGCCGTTAAAACCCTGGTCGATAAGACTAAGAAAGCTTACGACAATTTCCAGCCTGCCTCCGTCGTCATCGCCGGTGGCGTCGCCGCCAACCAAGAATTACGCCGCCAACTGCGCCGGGCCTTGCCTATCGACATCGAGTATGCACCGATCCAGCTCTGCACCGACAACGCCGCCATGATCGCCGCGCTCGGTTATTTCCGCGCTCAAATCGACCAGCCCGCCGACCCGTACGACCTGGAAGTCCAACCAAGTTTATCAATGACAACAATCTAACGTTGTGAGGATTACAACATGAATCAACATTTTTTACAATCAACCGCCTGGCAAGCCTTTCAAGAATCACTCGGCCGCACCACCTTTCGCGATAGCGGCCCAGGTTGGGAATATCTGGCTATTTTGGAGCGCAGCACCGGCAATTCCCGCCTGTATTGCCCGTACGGTCCTACTGCCAATGACGAGCATTCGCTAGCGGCAGCCCTTGATTCCTTAACTCAACTTGGTAAAAAACATCATGTTACCTTTCTGCGCGTCGAACCAACCAACCTCGACTTTACCGCCCATCTGCAAACTCACGGCTGGAAAAAGGTCACCTACCAAAAGCTCCAGCCCGAGCACTCGCACGTCATCGACCTGACCCAGCCGCAAGACCAGCTGATCGCCCATATGGCACAGCCAGTTCGTAATGTGTACCGCAATTATCATAAAAAAGGCGTCTCTGTCCACCGCTCGACCAACCCGCACGACATTGATATCTTACTGAAATTCGTCCACCAAGTCGCTCAGCACCGCGGCATTACGCCGCACCCCGATAGTTATTTCCGCCAGCAAGCCGCCACTCTCTTCCCGCTCGGTGCAGCCACACTGTACTACGCCGCGCTTGATGATCAACCCATCGCCGCCGCCCTGTTTTATCATAACAGCGACACGCTATATTACGCCCACGCTGGCGCCTCATCAGACCCAGCTCACCGCAAGCTCAACGCTGGCACTGCCCTGCTAGCCGAGGCAATCGTTGACGCTCAGCAGCACGGATTAACCAAAGCTGACCTCTACGGTATCGCCCCCGACGGCGCCGATAAAAATCACCCGTGGGCTGGCTTCACCAAGTTCAAACGCTCATTTGGCGGACACGACGTCACCTTTGCCGGAGCTTGGGATTTGCCATTACAGCGCAGTCGCTACTGGTTGTACCGCGCCTACCAAACGCTGCGTTAACACCCCCAGCCAGGCATCGTCCGCGGTTTTGCCGCCCCTTTTTCTGTGGTATAATTGGCTTGGTAATATAACCGCGTGGAGAGATCATTTACGCCTATTGTCTGAGTTTTCACGTGAAAAATATTGACGGTAGCGATGCTCGCTTTTCACGTGAAAAGTAGGAATTATTCATGCAACTAGCCAAACAATACACCCCAAACGATTACGAACCAAACATTTACGCCATGTGGGAAACCAGCGGCGCATTAGAGCCGACCGGTGTCGGTAAACCGTATTCCATCGTCATGCCACCGCCCAACGCCAATGGCAACTTGCACATTGGCCATGCCCTGGACATGAATTTGAAGGATATTATGATTCGCTATCACCGCATGAAGGGTGATGATGCGGTATTTATTCCTGGGGCAGATCATGCTGGCTTTGAGACCTGGGTAGTTTATGAAAAAGAGCTAGCCAAACAGGGAAAAAGCCGCTTCGACTTTTCACGTGAACAACTATACGACCAAGTTTGGAAGTTTGTGGAAGAAAAACGCGGCAATATGGAGTTGCAGCTGCGAGCTCTGGGCGTCAGCGCTTCTTGGCAGCATTTGACCTTTACGCTGGACGATAAAGTCATCGCTACGGTGTACGAGACGTTCAAAAAAATGTGGGACGACGGGCTAGTATACCGCGGTGAGCGGATTGTCAATTATTGTACCAAACACCAAACCAGCTTCGCCGACATTGAAGTTGAGCATAAGAATGAAAAAGGGAAGTTGTGGCAAATCGCTTACCCGACGCTGGATAAAATCGGCGAAATCGTAGTCGCCACCACGCGGCCGGAGACTATGCTGGGCGACGTGGCAGTAGCTGTCCACCCGGACGATGAGCGCTACAAACACCTCATCGGCACGCGAATTTTACTACCAATTACCGACGAGGAAATCCCGATTATCGCCGACGAGTACGTCGATATGAACTACGGTACTGGCGCGGTGAAAATTACACCGGCACACGACCCGAATGACTTCGAGATGGCCCAGCGCCACAACCTGCCGCTCAAGCAAATCATCAGCCAGGGGGGTACGATGGTCAACGTACCGCCGCAATTCCTAGGTCTGACGCCGGCAGAAGCCCGCACTCGCGTGTTGGCGGCCTTGGAGTCGCTGGAGCTGCGCCGCGGCGAAACAGACATTGAACACGCCGTCGGACATTGTTACAAATGCGGCAGCGTCATTGAGCCGATGGTTAAAGAGCAGTGGTTTATTAAAATGCAGCCACTGGCCCAGCCAGCCATTGAAGCCTTAGAGAGGGAAGAGATTACCTTTTATCCAGCCGCCAAACGCAAAGAGCTCATCGCTTATTTCAAGCAATTGAAAGACTGGAATATTTCTCGGCAGATCCCATGGGGCATCCCGATTCCAGCATTCGTCAATGAAAGCGACCCGCGCGATTGGATATTCAACATTCGTACTGACGAACGAAAGATAGTTGTAAATGGTACAACATATATCAGGGAAGAGGATACCTTTGACACTTGGTTCTCGTCTGGACAGTGGCCATACATTGTTACCGATTATCTAAACGGTGGGGAACTAGCCAAATACTTCCCAACCAGCTTGATGGAAACTGGTATGGACATCATGCGGGCATGGGTAGCGCGCATGATTATGCTCAGCCTGTACCGCACTGGCAAACTACCGTTTAAGGATGTTTATCTGCACGGTATGGTTAACGACGAGCACAATCAAAAAATGTCCAAATCCAAGGGTAATGTCATCAATCCAATGGAACTGGTTTCACAATTTGGCTCGGACGCTACCCGTATGGGTATCATCACTGGCCGTGCACCGGCACAACACCAAGCCTTCAACAAGGGCGCTGTTATCGCTGCTCGCAACTTCTGCAATAAACTATGGAATATCGCACGCTTCGTCGAGGCACAAATTGGCGATGAACACCAAATCGTTGACCTAGAGCCGCAGACGCCGGCCGACCACTGGATTATCCGCCAGCTGAACGACGCCGCCAATAACGTTGCCGTCCGCCTGGAGCAGTACCGCTTTTCTGAAGCCGCGGATACGGTCTATCACGCTATTTGGGATGATCTGGCTGATTGGTACATCGAATCGTCAAAAACCGCTATCAATCGCCCATTACTGTCATGGGCGCTAGCGACCAGCCTGAAAATCGCTCATCCGTTCGCGCCATTTGTCACTGAGACGATTTGGCAGACGCTTAATTACACCGATGGCATTTTAATGCGCGACCACTGGCCAACCCCAGAAAAGTTTGATCCTATCGCCGCCGAGCAGTTTGAACAGCTGAAGACGCTGGTCGCGGAAGGCCGCTGGGTAATCGCCGAACTGCCGGGCAATAAGAAATACCGCTTGTTATACGGTAATGACAGCCTCATCGCCGATAATCAAGACACCATCAAACACCTCATGCGCCTGGAGTCAATTGCACACACCGATCAACCGCGAGGCCTTAGGTTGGCGGCGGCAAACAGGGAAGCGTGGTTGGATATTGACGAGGAGACACTCTATCAGCACCAGACCGATCTGGAAGTGCGGCTAAGTGAAGCGCGGCGAACCCTGTCAAGCCTCCAAGCACGGCTGGATAATCCAACTTATGTTGAAAAGGCGCCAGCCCATCTCGTCGAGGAAACTCGCCAGCAGCTGGCCGAGCAAGAAAAGCTCATCCAGCGCTTCATCGGCGAGCTCGAAGTCATCAGCTCACGCTAATCGGATCGACTATCAGTCGATGCCCATCAATGTCACCATCGCCACCACGACTGACAAGCTTGGTGTGTAGGTGTTTGCGATCAGCGCTGCGCGGCGTCGTCCGCGGATGAGTTTGTCCGTCCTTTAGCACCCCTGAAAAATCATGATGGTCAGAGTGAGTGTGCGGTGAGGAATGCGGCTTGCTGTGATGGTCGTCATCAACCTGGCGCGCATCACTCATGAGTTGCCAAGCAGAAACAATCGCTTTATCAATATTCGTATCGTGTAGAAACACGCCGAGGCTGGTCGACAGGCCCAGTGCCATCGTGGTAGTAGTAATAATGTGTGATAAATATTTCATATTCTTTTTATGTTTATCTGTATGGATCTGGCCATAGCAATGTTAGGATAATAGCATAAGGTTTTTAATTTGTCAATAATATTTCCTGATTTAGATGGTGCCATCGGCCCAAAATTCTATTCGATACCCACTCCGCGTACTAAACAAAACAATAAAATAAGTCCCGGATAAACCGAGACGGGAGCGGCATAACTCTGGCGGAGGAGGGGAGATTCGAACTCCCGCTACAGGTCTCCCCGTACTAACGATTTAGCAAACCGTCCCCTTCAGCCACTTGGGTACTCCTCCACGAGCTAAAAATAGTGTATCATAGAAGCAGTGGTCTGGCTAGCCCCGCGATTGACGGGCGGACCACAAAACTTGACAATAAACCTAAGAGAGAGGATAATAACGCGCATGAAGAGGTTTTTCGCAGGTATCGTTAGCATCATGCTGACCATCGGTGTCGGCACGGTAGTTTTAAGCACTCCAGTGTTCGCACTTGGCGAGAGCGGCGTCACTCGTGGCATCAATGATGCGCGTGGCGACGGCGTGCCAACCAACTTAACTAACGGTGACAGCTCGTTGGTGAAAAAAATTATCAACATCATGCTCTATTTTATCGGTATCCTCGCTGTAGTAATGCTGATTTTTGGTGGTTTTCGCTACGTTGTCTCCAGTGGCAATAAAGACGCGGTCACCTCAGCAAAAAACACCATTCTCTATGCCGTCATTGGCCTGCTCGTCGCCCTATTTGCTTACGCCATCATTCAATTTGTCCTCAATACCGTAATTGGTCTTGGTGGTAACTCTACCGACGTATAGCAGATCATACCGCTCATGGTATACTAGATATATGGAAGAGCAGCCACACGTAACCGACACTGAAAACACCCAGCAAGACGCGGCCCAGCCGGTGACTGACTTATCGCAGCCCATCGCCTGGCAGGCCCCCGAGGGCGTACAGGCTCACCGCACGACTGGCTGGTATGTCGCTGTTGGTTTCGTAGTGCTTGCCCTGATGGCGCTGGCAATCTTTGTTTTTAATAGCTGGACATTCGCGATTTTGCTGCCGATTATGGCGGTGGCACTCATATTGCTGCGGTCGCGACCATCGGTGATGGTTAATTACGCCATCAGCCCCAAGGGGGTTTACGTCGCCGACCGCTTGTATGATTTTAGTGAGTTTCGAGCCTTTGGGCTGGGTCAAGACGGCGATCAGCACTCGGCAGTGTTACTGCCGGTCAAGCGGTTCTCGCCAGCGCTGACCATCTATTTTTCTGAAGCCGAAGGCGAGGCCATTGTCGACATGCTGGGGGCGCGGCTGCCAATGCAGGAGATCGCACCAGATGCGCTGGAGAAGCTCATTCGGATCATCAGGCTATAGCTTGCCCCGAGCTAACAGGTGTGCTAGAATACAAAAGTTCATTGCCGCTGGCATTGAAAGTTCTTTATATTTTTGTTATAGCCAATCGGACTTGTCTGAAAGGCTGTATGCACCCGTAGCTCAGCTGGATAGAGCGTTGGCTTGCGGAGCCAAAGGTCGTACGTTCGAATCGTGCCGGGTGTACCACATTAGCTTTATGGAGAGGTGCAGGAGTGGTTGAACTGGCCGCTCTCGAAAAGCGGTATGGGGCAACCCATCGAGGGTTCGAATCCCTCTCTCTCCGCCAGAATCCAGTCGCTACGATTAATTGGAAGGGTGACCGAGTGGTTGAAGGTACCGGTCTTGAAAACCGGCGTGCGCTAACACGTACCGAGGGTTCGAATCCCTCCCCTTCCGCCAGACACGATATCATGGGAGAAAGATTAGAAACATTAGCCAAACGGGGGGTCGCTACGATAGCGGCCCTCGCTTCATTAGCGCTATCAGCGTCCAGCCACCCGAGCATCTCGCCCGAGCAAGCAAAGCACACTTACGTCGTTGGCATGGGCGATTCAGTCGCCAGCGGGGCAGGGCTAGGGAATTACGACGACACAACAACAGAGTGCCGGCGCTCACCAGAAGCTTATGCGCGGCAACTCGAAGCGTTTGGCATTCCCCCGGGTAACATTACCCTCGTAGCCTGCCGTGGCGCCGGGCCAGAGCATATCTCTAACCAGCAGTTTGACGACCAGCCACCGCAAATCAACGCCCTTAGCCCCGAAACTGATATTGTTACACTGACGCTTGGCGCCAACATGATTGACCTCAACGTAGTGTTCGACGCCTGTTTGCACGAACGGTGTGGTACGCGCAGCGAGATGTATATCGATGTCTTTCGCCGACTGTACTCAGACGAATATCGTCAGTCGCTCGAGCAAGCCTACCGCGCCATCCTTGAACATGCTCCCAACGCCCAGCTATACATCAACCTCTATACCACGCCCATCCAGCCACGCGATATCTGTCCAACGATTATCAATAACGATACCAATCACTTTGTCGCCAGCTTTATCGAGACGGTCAATCAAGCTATCCGCGACGTTGTCGCCAGCATGCGCGAACCGCGCATCACCTTGGTCGAGCCGCCAAAGAACGTCGATGCTTGCGCCACGTTTGGTCTTGGTGTGGTAACTGGAGGTGACGACGTGGGCCATCCGACCACCCATGTCCACCACCAAATCGCCAAGGCAACCGCCGAAGCTATCTTGCATGATAATAACGCCCCACCGAAAGCCCGCACGTGAAAATTACTATTCTCACCATCGGCAAGCGGCACGAGCCCTGGGTAGAGCCAGGCATTAAGCGCTTTTTAGGGCGCCTTAGAGCGCCATTCGCCGCAGAAATGATCATCATCCCACATTCCGGCCAAATCGGCGACAGAGCGCGCCAGGACGAGTCAGAGCGCCTGATATCTCGTCTCAGGCCGCACGACTTCGTCATCCTCCTCGATGAACGTGGCCGCAACCTGAACTCGCCAGAACTATCGCGGCTCATCCTTGACCATACCGATCAGCACATCGTCATCATCATTGGCGGGGCGTATGGCGTTACCGAGACGCTTCACCGGCGAGCCGACATCGTTTGGTCGCTATCACGCCTGGTGTTTCCGCACCAGTTGGTACGGCTCATTCTCGCCGAGCAGCTGTACCGCGCCCAGGAGATCGCTCGAGGCGGTTCGTATCATCACGACTAGGGTTCGATTTGTCGTTTGTAGTGGCCTTTTTGTCGTTCCCCTGGCGAGCGACAATCCCCACGCGAATGTCCCGCGCGCCAGCCGCTTGTAGCGTTTGGGCCGCCGCTGCAATCGTTGAGCCAGTGGTGAAAATATCATCCAAGATCAGATAGGGAACATCGGCCCGAACGCCACGCGCGCGGAAAAACTGCTGCGCCTGCTTTCGACGCTCAGCCGCCGAGCGAGCATAATGCTGCGTCACATTCGTCTGTCTGACCAAGGGTCGCTCGACTCTCAATCCCCGCCGCCGAGCAAACTGCCGAGCGATCAGCAACATGTGATCATAACCGCGCTTACGAATATTGGCAGGGGCCGTCGGCACCGGCACAACCACCGTCGAGACCTCGTATTCTGGAAGCAATTCGTCTAGGAGCCTAGTCAACACCCCACTGGCGGCACGTACGCGGTGAAACTTATAATCATCAATCAGCCGCGCCACCGCACCTCGCCGCCACAGCACACAGTCTAGCGCCCCGTAGGGCAGGGCATGTCGCCGACAGGCATTGCCATTAGCGCACGGCTGTCCACAAATAACGCAGACCTGACAATGATGCCGCTTCTCCGCCTCAAGACACGACCGACACAAAAGCGAGCCAGTCGCACCACAACCATAACAATAATGTGGCGCGATATATGATAATAGCGTATCAATAGGCATTTTTCGCTTTTTCGCCTTTCACTCTTGATTATAGCGCACATAACCGTTATACTAATAGATGATATTGTCAATCAGCCTATAAAGGCGGAGGAAACATGGCACGCAAAAACGACGATTTGTTAATTGAGGATGAGCTAACTGCAGCTTTCTTGAATGATGATCTGGCTAATGACGCGCCGCAACCAGCCGCACCCGCAGCAGCACCGGCTACCGCAGCGCCCACCCCTGATGATGATTGGGAGGACGAAGCAGATGATTTGATGGGGCAGCTGGCAGTCGATGTGTTTGAATCAGAAACCGAACTTATTATCAAAGCCCGGACGGCTGGTGTTGATCGTAACGACCTAGATGTCAGCATCTCGGACGGCATCCTCACGATCAGCGGCACCCTATCAAGCGGCGACGAGACCGATGTCAAGAACTGGCATATCCAAGAATGCTACTGGGGCGAATTTAGCCGTACCCTGGCGCTGCCCGTCGCGGTCAACGAAGAAGGCGTCAAGGCCGAACTCAAAGACGGCGTGCTCACCATCACTTTTGAGAAAATTAAACAAGAACGTGCCAAGAAGATCCAAGTCTTGTAGTCCTTCGCCAGACCCGTTGACGTCATAGTGTTTGACGCCGCCAGACAACCAGAATAAAACACCCTCGCCATAAACGAGGGTGAATTTGTCATAGACAGGACGCGGTCTTATGAACTTACACCGCGCGACGTTGTGAGAACAAAGTTAACAATCGCATAAGCAAAGATCGCCACCACCAGACCAATCACCGCGTACATGATGGTATTTTTAGCAGTAGTCACCTTATTCGAGTCACCAGATGATGTCGTGTAAAGAATACCACCCCAGATGAGCATAATCACCGACAAGATACCGACGAAGTAGAGAATACCGTTGACAATACCCTTGACTAGTTGCTGTGGATCGTCAACCTTCTCGGCAACCCGATCACCCTTTGAGTCGCTGATGCCCTTGTCCAGGTTGTATTGTGCCTGGGCCACTGGTACTGTCGCGAACGCCAACGCTAGCGTAGCCACAATACCAACAACGATGAGTTTTAATTTGTTCATTCTTGATTCCTTGTTTACCAGTTAATATAGTTTCAGCTGTTATTCTATCATCATTTAGCTACTTAAACAAGCCAAAGACCCAGTTAACAATAGCATACGACATGACCACCACAACGATACCGATCACCGCGTACATGATGGTGTTTTTGGCAGTGGTCGCTTTCTGGCTATCGCCTGACGAGGTAATGTACTGAAAACCGCCCCAGATCACAACGATAACCGCCACCGCACCGACAAAGTAAAGAAAGATATTAACCACCTCGCCAATGGTGGTACCGATAGGTTTCGTGCTCATCTCCTGTGTTCGAGCTGCATCCAAACCGCTCTGAAACTGGGCCGATGCGGACGGCAGGGTGATCGGCATTACGACGGCCACGGCAGCAACCGCTACTGACAAAACGGCGGCTACGAGGGTTTTTCTATATCGTTTCATACATTTCTCCTTTTTTCTTATATTTTGCCAAACACAAAGTCAACGATAGCATACGATAGAAGCGCGACGGCGACACCGATCACCGCGTACATAATGGTCGATTTGGCGGTTTTGACCTTGTTAGAGTCGCCGGCCGAGGTTACATACTGAAAGCCACCGATGATGATCATGATGACAGAGATGGCACCGAGGATGAGCAAGATAGCATTGATGAGGTTCTTGAACAGTGGCTGCACCGTTGCGCCACGGTTTTTACAGACTTCACCACTGGAGCCCGAGCAGGCGCCGTAAATGTCGACGCTCTGGGCGGATACACTTGATGCCACCACTAGTGGGGCAACGAGCGCCGCTATCACACCGATAATGACTACGAGTTTTTTCATATTGCCGATCCTTTCATGCCACTAATGACAAAGTTAGTTATGAGAAATGCGGAGAGGATGATAATGATGCCGATAACGGTACCGAGGATGGTATTTTTCGCCTTGGTAAGCTTGTTAGTGTCGCCGCCCGAATTGGCGTAATTGATACCGGCCAGCACCAACATCAAAATCGCGATCGCCCCGGCAAAGAAATACACCGTATTGAGAATGTTACCCAGTGCATCCGCTGAAGCACTGTTCGTCGGAATGCCCAGCGAATCTGGCGACCCCAATACACCGGCTACGAATCGCATCATGATCGCGGCAACCCCAATCCGTCAGCCACGACATTCACCAGCGCCACCGAGGCAATAGCAATCACTAGGCCGATCGCCGCATTAATCACCGTCTTCATGCCATTGGCCATCTGTCCCGGCTCGCCATTGCTCGTCAAGTACAAAAAGCCGCCGTATATCACAAAGCCGACCGTCACAAAGCCCGCCAGCTGCAACAGATCCTCGACAACATTCAATATCGCCCGCCAGATAAAGCCGTTGAGCGTGGCGTAATTACCCGGGTCGTTTTGGGCGCGCTTATCGTTATTGTCGACGATCGCCTTGAGATTACAATCCGACTTGGTCAGCCCGTCGTACCACGGCTTGAGCGTCAAGATGTTGCCGCCACAGGCCGCGCTGGCCGGCGTTGCCTGAACCACCGACAACATCAGCGACCCTGCGATCATCAGCCCCAGCGCGATCACAATATGCTTCATCAGAACACCCCTCCCGGGATCAGGAAGTTAGTGATAGCCACAAAAAACGCGAATATGATGAGGCCGATGGCGGTGTTGACCCAGAGCTCTTTGGCCTTTTTGATATTGTCTGGGCTACCGCCAGACGCAGAGTAGAGAATACCGCCATATATCACCGTACCGACCGCCAAGATACCGATACCAGCAGTCATGATCTGGATAACCATTTTGATGATACCGAGAATAGCAGCATCACCAGTCGCACCGCTACAATTAATGATCGAGGTCTTTGCGCCGCCGCATTCAGTATCAGCGAACGCAGGCATACCAGACAGCACGACGCCGCAGATAATGGTTGCGAGAAAGATAGCGGTGATGAAAATATTTCTTTTTGTCATAACGGATCTCTTACCCTAAATTGTAAAATAGTGGCAGGAAAAATGCAAACGATTTCTTGAAAAAGCCATAAAAGTTTGCTATCATACGGAAAGTTATGCGCCCGTAGTGAAGTTGGCCTATCACGCCTCCCTGTCACGGAGGAGATCGCCGGTTCGAATCCGGTCGGGCGCGCCAGAATGAGAATGTTACTACCCGAGCAGCCCATCTTTGTAGAGCAAGGGCTGTTTTTATTTACTTTATTGCCGTTAGGGTATTGCTAAATTTACAGAATGTGTTACAATGATACTATTCAGAGTTTAACTTATCTACTCTGAGGTGGATTAAAACTACTCTATGACTGGCCACCGGCCAGAGAAAGGACTCCAAGCGTTATGGCACGTTCATGTGAAAGCTATGACCCAAGTAGTTCATTAGAAACAAAAGACTTATCTCGTCGCGGAGTGTTGGCCGGACTGGTTGGCGGAGCAGCTGGAGCAGCTATGCTGCTTGCCGGTTGTGGTAAAGGAGATCGAATAGCCGTTCCCCCAGATTACTCTACACAGAGCGCCTCACCATCAGAGTCACCATCCGCCTCACCATCACCGTCTGAGACTATTGATCCAAAAGACTTGGCTGAAAAAAGATATAAGCAGGTTAGAGAAAAGTATGCAAACATGACCCCCAAAGAGTTTGCTGGACTTACGAACGAAGGGCGCTTGTCACCGTGTAGGGAAGAACTTCTTCTTGCAGAGGCGTGGGGAATCATACATAACCCAAACAATAGTTTATATAATCCATCAACGGGGATTAAACCTGGTGAATTTTACGGAAAACCCGCATCACCAACAGATTCCCCCGAAGAAGTCGCGGGCAAGCTATTTCTTCCTGTGGTCGCGGCTTTTGATGTTGGCCCGTGGGACCCTAACTTTGCAAGATATGTAGCATCCGCGGCAATCTATGGCAATCCCGAGTTAAGAATATCCGTCCTGAACGATATGTTGCGCAATGGAAAGATACCAGGCCCAGAGTACGACGGCAAAAAGGCCATAGCGACGCTTCTAGCGGCTAAAGACGAGAAAGAAAAATTGGGCTACAAACATAAAGTGCCCGGCTCAAATATGTTTCCGATTCTTAAGCCAAGGTTTTGTAGTGCCAAACCCGTTGTGGATACAAAGACTGGCGAAGCACTACCAACAGAAGGGCTCCAGATTTTTACCGAAGCAGAAACCACCGGCACAATTCTTGGTATGGCCTGGAGGGTTGTAATAGACAATGGATTGTGGCGAATCGTTGATAACGAGGTTAGCGATCTTAAGTCTACTCTTGATTGATTAAGAGACATGGCCGCATCACCACAATAAATAACATTTCAAAAGAGAGGTCATTCGGGGCTTCTCTTTTGAAATTATAGCATAAGCATGATACTATACTACACATAATGCTTGCGCAAAAGAAAACCCCGCATAAACGTATTCGCCCCATTCTAATCGGACTTGCCGCACTATTAGTCGTTCCGATGCTCATGACGTTTTTTGCGCTGTCGCCGACCGCTAGTGCAGCTCGGGCGCGCCTTGATTATTCACCATACCTCACTCAAGTCAAACAGCGCTCTCTCGCGTTGGCTATGAGCAACTGTATTAGTCATCGTCAAGGATTTGATAGTGGACTCACCCCAGCAAGAATTGCCAGCGGTGATTGGGGCGGCAGCTTCACCACTATTACTACCGTCGGTCCAGTTGCCGACGGTGACGATGGGCAGTTTAGCTGTAAAGAACTAGTGTCCGCCACACGAGACACATTTGGCTACAGTTCTTTTACCGACATGTTCTGCGCGCTAAAGGGTGAGTGGCGAGATAACGCCGGCCTTGACTGTATTAGCAATATTACCAAGGGTGAGTACAGCGGTGGTAGGTGGAATATACCAAGGGACAGGGGCGCGTACGCAATTCAGGTTCTTGAAAAAAAGGCTGGTAAAAGCCTAAAGTTCGACTCGGCATTGGTTAATTATTCCACGGCGATGGCGGCACTCTTGTCGGCCCAAAACGCTGGTTGTAAGGCCGAGTGGCGAGGATATGATAGCGGGGATGACGCCGCAAGTAATGACATAAAGGCCGATCAGCGCAATAAAAAAACAGCGGTTGCTTTAACTGACAGTACGGCAGCTTATGGATATTTTTATCTCCCGGATGCAGGTAAAAGGGTTCGTATGTTTCATGGAGCTGACTCGCCTTATGGTCCTTCTGGTGGTGCAAAAACAGAGATGTCATGTGCGGAGATTGCACAGTGGGCATCAGACAACGCTGAAGCAGCCGCAAAATCAGCAAAAACCGAAGCCGCCGATAATACCCGCAAGGCCGTTTATGACGCTCTCCTAAAAAAATGTATCGAGAAAAACGGCGGAGGCGTCGGAGGGCCAGCGGAGCAAATATGTAAACAACAAGTTGACAGCTGGATGAACGCTTGTAAGGATAAGATGCCGTCGAATGGCAACGTGGCAAACTCTAGTGAATATGTTGATTGTCTGAAAAAACAATCAGGGTATTCTGAAGACGACATAAAAAGCTCTCTCTCTAATATAACCGCCGACACCCCATCCGGTCAAAGCGATAATGGTAATGACGACAGACCCGACTGCGCCGTTAAGGAACTCGGCTGGCTCGTCTGCCCGGTGATTAATTTTATGGCACGTATAGCAGACGCGGCTTTCGCCATGATCGCCGACAACTTCCTAAAGATTGAGCCGGGCCTTGCTTCTGGAGGTGAGGTACAGGCAGCCTGGGGGATCATGCGCAACATTGCCAATGGTGCGTTTATCATTATGTTCTTAGCAATCATCATCTCACAGCTCACTGGCTTTGGCATCTCAAACTACGGCATCAAAAAGATGCTGCCACGGCTCATCATCGCCGCAATCTTGGTGAACTTATCAATTTACATCTGTCAAATTGCCGTTGACTTATCTAATATCCTTGGCTACGGCCTACGAGCAGGTCTGGGTGGTATCGGTGACGGTATTAGTGCTGCTAATAGTGTCCTAAAGTCAGGACAAGGAGGCGAAACCTGGGGAGGCATAGCATTAACCGTCCTCGCTGGGGCTACGGCCGCAGTTCTCGCTCTTGCGGTTCTAATCGGAGCACTTGTTTCCGGACTGGTCGTAATGGTGACTATCGCCGCCCTGTTGATCGCCCGCAAGGCTCTCATCGTCATCCTTATCGTTATCTCACCGCTGGCTTTTGTTGCCTTCTTGCTACCAAACACCGAAAAATTCTTTAGTAAATGGCGCTCAACCTTTGTGGGGCTACTCATGGTCTTTCCAATCGTTGGGTTGCTATTCGGTGGTGGTATCTTGGCGGGATCAATTGTTAAAGCGGGAGCTACAGATGCTGATAATACGGTCATGCAAATCGTTGGTGAGCTGATCAAAGTTCTGCCGCTCATCGCCGTGTGGAGCGTTCTCAAAAAAGCCATTGATGTCGCTGGGGCGATCGGCCAGCACATCAACAACGCCGGTGGTCGCCTCGGTGGCCTCGGTGGCAGCGCCAAAAACTGGGCAAAAGGTGCATACGATAACTCACGGCTTGGCGAGATGCAAAAGTTTCGCAAGCAGCGACAGCAGCGCCGCAAGGCCCTCATGCGGGCCGGAGCATGGGAGGGCACCGGAGCCCTAGATAGACTCTGGAGAAATCGAAAGTCTCGGCTCAGCAAAAGATTTAACGAGAGCGCTTTAGCAAATAACCGCTTCCTCGGAGGAGATTATGGTATTCGCAGTGCTGCCGAGGGTCAAGATGCCGTGGACGACGAAGAGCGCAAGACAGCAGAGCGTATGCTTGATTATCGGTACAACGGCGATGCAGCCGCTGCACTGAAGGGCGCCGGAGACAATGAGATACTTAAACACATTGCCTTTAAAAAATTAGAGTCAACTGGTAAGCACGGTGCCGAACAAATGTACGAGTATCTCCAGGGTGGTGGAACTATCAGCAACCGCCGCATGGCGGAAACCCTCACCAGAATGAAAGATGACCATGCCGGCCTGTTTGAAATGGGTAGAACGGCCATTGACCAAATGGAACAGAACGGGGCAACCTCGGTCAGCTTTAGCCAGCAACAAATGGCCGAACTGACCGCCAAGGGAGTCAGCGGATTAAGTGATGAAAAATTGGCACGACAGACATCCAGTGCAATTAAGGTCGCTGGTGAAACTGAATTCACCAAGGGCGGCCAGAAAATGGTCGGTGTCTCCGCCGAGAGGGCAGCCTCAGTGCTTGACAATAAACGTATCAATACCTCGATATCAGGTAGTGCGCGCAAAGAGCTTGAAAATATACGAAACAGCGATAGAGTAGCCGAACCTCAGGAGCTACAAGTGCCACACGATATGAGTGGCGTAACAGCAGATGATGTCAAAAATGCGATTAATTCTACGGTAGAAATTAACAATATCACCGAGGCGGTCTCGTCAGACACCCCGACGGGGAGAACATTCGTTGCCGGAACAGGGAGAGGGCCGGCTCCACCGCAATCCCCACCTTCAGCACCGCCAAATAATCAAAATAATCGCAATAATCGAAACAATAATCCACCTGCCACCAGCTAAAAACTATTGACTTTTCTCTATAAAAATGCTACCATTGCCAGTAATGGAGTGGTTACGTTCACAAGGGCGATCGTCGATGCGATGGTTGCAATGGTTTATATTGCTGGCGGTGGGCCTCCTAGTCAGTGTTTTTTTGAGTACGGTCGTAACCTCAGGCCAGGCGTTGGCGGCGGACGCAAAGTGGGATAGTAGCAAAATATCCTACGACAACGAGACATTTGAGCGAGTTTCCGACGTCGACAAACTAAAGGTCCTCAACTTAGGGTCTGACCAAGTGGTCTACATGTCAAAGAAAACTGTAGCCAATAATCAAGACGTTCGCGTAATTCACTTTCCGTCAACAGGTGACCTCGGATCGATGACCTCGGTGTCCCTAACGACGTTCACGTATACTGCGCCAAACACTTACACAAAGAAAGAATCGACCACATTATCAATTGACCCACCGAGCCAAAACTCTGCGTCTTCGTGTGAAGTTGCTGGCGGTATCGGCTGGATCCTTTGTCCCGTTTCGGCGTGGTTAGCTAGCTCCATCGACTGGATGTTTGGGGTGCTTAAAAGCTTCCTCGTGGTGCCACCGCTTCAGACGGGTAATCAGACCGGTGGCATCTTTCTGGCTTGGAATATCGTTCGCAATATCGCCAACGGTATCTTTATCGTCATGTTCATAGTCATTATTTATTCACAAGTTACTTCTATGGGCATCTCCAATTATGGCATCAAAAAGATGTTGCCTCGGTTGATTGTCGCGGCGATACTAGTCAATTTGTCGTTCCACGTCTGCGCCATCCTCCTCGACCTGTCAAACATCGCCGGAAGTGCGCTCCAGGACATGTTCATGAATATTCGTAACACAGTCGCCACCCTGGGCGGATCGGCACCAGCATCTGAACCAATGACTTGGCAAGAGGTTACCTTCCAGATTTTGGGAGGTGCCGCTGGCGGTGCGGCGTTGGCTGCGGGGCTCCATATGCGAGCCGAGCTACTTCCTTTTGTTGTGCCGCTTTTGTGTGGTATTGGACTTGTTATTCTTCTCGTTGTTATCATTATGGCCGCCCGTCAGGCGTTGATCGTTATTTTGATTATCATTTCGCCGTTGGCTTTTGTGGCTTATTTGTTACCGGGTACGGAGAAGTGGTTTGACAAGTGGAAGGACGTCTTCTTGACGATGCTAATATTCTTCCCGGGGTTTGCGGCTGCCTTCGGTGGGGCACAGCTGGCGGGCTCAGTCATTATGCAAAACGCCGCGGGACCGAACGGGGCAGTGATGTATATCCTCGGTATGGCAGTCCAGATCGCGCCACTCGCCCTAACACCGTTGATGATTAAGTTGGGCGGCGGACTCCTCGGTAAATTCACCGGTCTCGTCAATGACCGCAGTAAGGGATTATTCGACCGATCTAAGAACTGGGCAAAAGAGCAGAGCGAGATTACGAAACATAAAAAACTCAACAAACGTCCAAATAGCAAATTTACCCCAACGGCATGGCGACGCAGACTGGCGCAGTCATCACAAAACCGTAAGGATAGGCTAGAGGGGCTGCGTAATCAGTCAAACGTACAGCGCACCGAAACCGCCAGCTACAGAAAGCTTGACCAGTTTAGGCGCTCTGTTGAAGAAGATAAAAATATCGCCGAAGGGAAGCTGCAGTCAGCATGGAATGCGCATCAAAGTACTGACAAGGCGGCTATCGTTCAGGATTTCCAATCACGGTCCATTCGTCAGATGGTTGATGCCGAGAAGCAGGTGCTCGACAATCGCTTTACGGCACTTCAGACTGGACACGGGGAATTGCCAGAAAATGTTGCCGATAACACCGCAGTCCAAGAGGCTGTACAACGAGCACGTGATTCACATCAAACTCTAGCGGTTCAAGGTTTGCGCAAGAGTGGTATCGATCGCGTCCTTAATGATCAGTTCGCCCGCGCCATGCGTGATGACAATACCGGCGCAGCACTTCGATCGGCCGCTGGTGGTATCGAGGACGCTTACTATGCATCAATTCCAGGTATGAGTGATGACCTTGGGTCGCGGCGCGCCGCCGCTGCTGCCGCTCAAACGGTGAGTGCCGCCTATGAAGAATCGGTCAAGAACGCCACTGCTATCCTTAACGGCAGCAATGTGAGCGATGCCGATACAGTAAGCCTCATCGGCGGCAATGCTGTTGGCAATATCCCAGCAACTGACGATATCAGGAATGCGGCTGGTCGCAAGATCGCAAGCAGTCGTGGTGCTAAACCACTGCTTGATATGCTCAGCAAGGTACAGATGAACAATTTGACAGACGACCTCGCTCAGGAGCTTGGTGTTGCGCTGAAAAACAATAGTGCACGACCATGGTGGCTAGGTGGATCGGAGTGTGTTGATATACAGGCCAATGCCATCAAGGATACTGGTGACGCCTTCAAGGTGCGCAATATGATAAAGGCTTTTGAGAAGGGTAAGTTGAGTGCTGACAAAGCCCTGGCAAGTGACGCGGTGTTCCTTGAGGATACGCTTGATATGATGCAGAAGCATAATATTGCCGCACAACTGACACCAGAGGCGAAGAAATTCCTTAACAAGAGCATTACAACTGTTTTAACTGATAAGCTATACAGGGGCCGATATAGTCGTGAGCAGGGAGACGCCCTCAAAGGCATTCAAAATCTGCTATAATAGTACCCAATGGCTGTCTACAAAGTTCCCCAGGATGTGGAAGCTGAAGACAAGCTGCTCGGGCCGTTTAGTTTCAAGCAGTTTATTTTCTTGATCGTCGCGATCGGCATGATTGCGCTGGCGTGGGGGCTATTCTCGGTGCTGCCGCCGCTGGCGATTATCCCGGTGCCGGTTGCACTGTTTTTCGGGGCGTTAGCCTTGCCGCTGCGCAAGGATCAACCGATGGAGGTGTACCTCGCGGCGGTTATTTCGTTCATCCTCAAGCCCAAGCAGCGACTGTGGCGAGCCGATGGTATTGAGCGAATGGTCGAGGTGATCGCCCCGCGGGTTGAGGAAAAGCAATACGGCAAGGGGTATGACCAGGCCGAGGTCAATCGCCGGCTGTCGTATCTGGCGACGCTGGTGGACACGCACGGTTGGTCGGTGCGCGGTGTCGATAATCCAAACAGCTCGGTGATGAATAGTTCGATGCAGGCGGATTGGTACAACGAGGCCCAAACCGCCCAAGACCCGCTCGACCCAAGTAGCAAGACAGCCCGCGCCTTTGAAACACTCATTGAGCGAGCCGACGAAAGACGCCATGATAAAATTGTCCAGCAAATGCAGCGAGCCCAAACTACCCCAACCACCCAGACCACCCAAGACAGCCAAGACGACCAAGCCTACTCGCTACAAACCTCGACCTTCAACCCCTATCCAACTATGCAGCAGTCTATCATCACGCCCATCAGCGAGCAGACGACCGCGACGACTCACACCGACCAGGCGCCCCCTAGCACAGCACCCGTCTCGCCTGCTATAATGGATCTAGCGCGTAATCACAGCGATCTGTCGGTCGCCTCACTGCAACGAGAGGCCGGTCGCATCCAAAAAGAACATGATAAGGAAGTCGTGATTTCGCTTCACTAGGTGGGATGTCTATGCAACCAAATCAGCAACAGCAACCATATCACTATCCACCAGATGCAGCCGCTGCACCACAGTTTGGTGCACCATCAAATCCGCCAACCATGCCGGGGGTTATCGCCTCTGGGCCTGACCCAGTCTCTACGGAACCAACCTCACCGTACGCTCAGTACCCCGATCAATTCAGCCCGCTGCCACAGCAATTACCACAGGCGCCAGCCCAGCCACAACCGATGCCAAGCGCACAACCCGCGGCACAACCAGCCCCCAACCCACCGTCCACACCCGAGCCCAACCAACCACAGCCAGCCCCACAACAACCCGCCAAGCAGCCGACTAACCAGGCAAAACCTCAACAAAAAGGCCCGACCAGCACCCAGAATACGCTGCTATTTTCTGAGATGCGCGAGAACATGATCATCATGAACGACGGCAGCTTTCGGGCGATTGTTCAGTGTCAATCAATTAACTTTGACCTGATGAGTGGCCGTGAGCGTGAGGGAATTGAGTTTAGCTACCAAAACTTCCTTAATTCGTTATATTTTCCGGTTCAAGTGCTCATTCGCTCACGGCGCGTTGACATCGGGCCGTACATCGACCGGCTGATTGACATTCGCCGCAACCAAGACAATATGCTCCTGAACGTGCTGATGGATGACTACATCAACTTCATCGATGTCCTCGCCCAAGAAGCCAATATTATGGATAAGGATTTTTATATCGTTGTGCCGTATTATCAGAGTGGCGACATGCAAGTTATTAAACAGCAGGCCAAGGGTCTGTTCGATAGCTTCTTCGGCGGCAAGAAAGACAACACCGTCACCAAGATTGAACAAACCGCCTACGAAAAGGCCAAGGATGAAATTAAGAACCGAGTTGATTCGGTAATGAGCGGGCTGTTTCAGATGGGCGTAAAGAGCGCGCAGCTTAATACCAAACAGCTGGGCGAATTATTCTACAGCTCATACAACCCTGACGTGGCGCCACAGCAGCCACTCAGTGTTGGTGCCGATGAACTAGCAACGACCTATGTTCGCAAGGGACAGGGCGAATCGCCACATGGATATGGAGGAGCACGACATGGCTAGGAAAAAGAAGCTGGACGCCATTGATATCGCCGCCCAACAGCGGGCCCGCGAGCAGGCCGAGGTTGAGCAGGCCTTTCTCACTGGCGTGAGAACCCTACGCGACTTCATCGCCCCAAGCAGCCTCGAGCTCAAGTCTGACCACTTCCGTCTCGGCTCAAAGTACGGTCGCACCATGTACGTCTATGGCTATCCGCGCGAGTTATACACCGGTTGGCTCAGCTCGGTGATCAATATCGACGAGGTGCTGGATATCAGCATGTTCATCTATCCAGTTGACACCCAGGTGGTGCTCAACAACCTGCGCAAGAAAGTGACGCAGCTTGAGGCCAGCCTCAGCATCAACTCTGAGAAGGGCAAGGTGCGCGACCCAGCGATGGAAGCGGCATTACAGGACGCCGAGGAGCTGCGTAACCAGTTACAGATCGGCTCGGAAAAGTTCTTCCGCTTTGGCCTTTACATTACGATTTATGCCGACAGTATTGATGAGCTCAACTTTATCCAGCACAAGATTGAGACAATTTTTGGCCAGCAGCTAGTATTCTCTAAGGTTGCCTCGGCCCAACAAGAGCAGGGTCTCAACAGCACCATTCCGCAACTGACCGACCAGCTCCAGGTTCGCCGCAACATGAATACTGGCGCTATTTCCACCAGCTTTCCGTTTACCTCGGCTGACCTGACCGACGGCGAGGGCGTGCTCTATGGTATCAATATGCATAACAACGGCCTGGTGATTTTTGACCGCTTCTCCCTCGAGAATGCCAATATGGTGGTGTTCGCGAAATCTGGTGCCGGTAAGTCGTTCACAGTCAAGCTGGAGGCGCTGCGCAGCATGATGCTTGGTTCAGACATCGTGATTATCGACCCAGAAAACGAATACCAGAAATTATCCGACGCCGTCGGCGGTAGCTACATTCGACTGAGCCTCAACAGCGATACCCGCATCAATCCGTTTGATCTACCGCGAGTGATTGATACCGATGAGGCGGACGATGCGCTGAGGGCGAATTTGGTGACGCTGCACGGGTTGTTACGACAGATGCTGGGCGGCTCACAGACAACAGCGGGCGGACAGATTATCGCTGGACTGACGGCCGCCGAGGAGGCTGATATTGACCAAGCGCTGATTGATACGTACGCCCGCGTCGGCATCACCGCTGACCCGTTGACACATCACTCGACACCGCCAACTATCGCCGACCTCTACGATACATTGCTTCATATGGGCGGCACCGGGCCGAGCCTCGCTCAGCGGCTGCGCAAATTTACCTCCGGTACTTTCGCTGGTATCTTTAGTCAGCAATCAAATATTGATATCAATAACACCATGGTGGTCTTTAATATCCGCGACCTTGAGGACGAGCTGCGGCCGATCGCTATGTATATTGTACTGAATCACATCTGGAACATTACGCGTACCGACCAGAAACGGCGCATGCTCATCGTCGATGAGGCCTGGCAGCTGATGCGCTACGACGACTCAGCTAACTTCCTGTTTTCTCTCGCCAAGCGCGCCCGCAAATACCAGCTGGGTCTCACGACCATCACCCAGGACGTCGAGGACTTTATGGGTAGCAAGATGGGTCGGGCCATCGTCGCCAACTCGTCGATGCAGCTGCTGCTCAAGCAGTCAACCAGCGCCGTTGATGTCCTTTCTAGCGTCTTCAAGCTAACCGAGGAAGAGCAAAAACGCCTCGCCAATTTCCCCGTGGGCCAAGGGCTATTCTTTGCCGGGCAAAACCACGTTCACATTCAGATCCAGGCTAGCGACACCGAATACGAACTGATCAACACCTCGCCGATCTCTCGACACCAACTACCATCAGAAACACCACTCGGCGGGTACGGAGCAGTGTAGTATAATTGGAGGCATATGGCAACAGCAACAAAACCGCCGCGATTTGACACCACGACCGATCCCGATGCTGATGGGCGAGCAAATCCGTTTGAGCTACACGATGATTCATCGGAGCGACTGAATGCTAGTGAACAGGCAGCGCTTGACCAGATAGAGGCTGGTCTACGAGATGATGGCCTTGAAAATGACCCGTTCGGCTACCAGGCGAATCGAGATACCAACATTGAAGCTGCCGCGCAAAAAATAACAGACGAAGAGAACAGTGCTGCAAATCAAGGACCACAACGTGGTTTTTATCAGCCGGGAGGCTCCAAGCGGAACAAGCCTAAGGGTCGAGGTGCCAAGCTCATTGCTCTTGCTAAAAAACGCGGCGGTATTGTTGGTTTAATGATATTATTTGGTGTTGGCGGTGGTCTGCTGGCTTCGGTGTTTGGTCCGACATCAATGCTCATCAACCTCATGGAAAACCTAACCCTTGGCAACGATTCTAGTTCAGTTGTCTCTGAACGGCGTCTCGCAAAAAACTTGGCGAACATGATAACAAAGCCTGGTGTCTGTAACAGTAAAAAGATGAAGTGCAAGGCCGGCACGATTTCGAACAAAGGCCTACGACGTCTCGCAAAGCACGGCGTTGTAGCGGCCGATGCTAAAGGCAATCCGCTTAATCTAAAAAGGCTTGGCTACCCCAGTGGTAACCCAGAAAAGTTCATCGTTGACGGTAAACATATCAAGGCCCAGGATCTGCCAGGTTTTTTAAGTGCCAAAGAAAACCGCGGTCTTGCCGCCAAAGTCCTTGGTCGATCCGGTGCATTTAACATGCGATTTCGCGTTTGGTCAAGTAAATATCTCGCCAAAAAGTTCTTTAGTAAGTTTAAGCGCATAAAGCGAAACGGGGGAGCGGCCACGTGGGCCGAAGAAAACAAAAAGAATAACCGACAAAATCAAGGCCCAACCGGTTCTGACGGTGAAAAAAAGAAGACCCCATCCGAAGAATATCGTGCTGACGATAAAGTAAACCAATCGGACATTGAAGAGTCGGGCAACAAAGCCAAGGCGCATGCCGACAAAAAACTGAAGCGTGCGCGGCGTGCCGGCTCGGCCTATACCCTCGCAACAGGTGCCTGTATCGCTGGACATGTGCCCGACTTTATCGTTGGCGGTGTCGCTGGAGCGCAAATGGCGGCACTTATCCCACCGATAGCTAATATCGTTCTCTCACCAGGATCACAACAAAAGGCTTCAGGCCTTGATCCGCGCTTCGCAATGACTGCTGCTGGTATGGAGTTTGTTGGCACAATGTTAACCTCTCGCCACAAAGGCAGTAATGGTAAAGCCGAGTCAGCCCTTGATTCACCACTCCTGCTCTCTGCTATGGGCGTCAATAAAAATAAAGTTCCACTATCTGAAAAATTTGCACCCGGACTTAAAGTTCGTCGTCATCCAGCCATCCAAGCGATGTATCAATATAAAGATGCCACTAAGGGCGCCTGCAACGTCATCATGAGCGACCAGGCTATGTATTCTGCTATGGCCGTCGATGCAGCAGCGACGGCCATAGCAGCGCCGACACTTATCGGCGGTATTGTCAAGGCAGTAGGTGATTTTGCAATCTCTCAAATTACCTCTGTCATTATAGGCGAAATAACCAAAGCGGCCACAAGTGCAGCTGTTCAGGCGATATTCAAAGCCATTGTTGGCGATAATGACATTGCGAATGCTAAGGGTAAGGAGTTTGGTGATATGCTCGGAACATCGGCTGGTGCATTTTTTGCAGCAGCAAACTCAGCAAAACATCTGCCGGTATTGTCTAAAAAAGGCCTCTCTAGTTTTAATCAAGTTCGTCTCGCTAACGAGCGACAACAACGTGAATATGACCTCGCTTCACTCAGCCCATTCGACACCTCTAGTCGCCACACATTCCTTGGTAGCCTTACCTTTAACCTACGTCAGATGATGCTCCAATCTGGCAGTTACAATAATTCATTCGCATCAATCTTCTCTAATATCATCCACCTCCCAGCAATGGCGCTTTCATTTGGAGCCACCGCCAATGCGAGCGATAACTACTCGGCAAATTACTGTGGTTACGCCGAAGACTTTGGCTTAAAGTCCGAGGTTAATGGCCGCGACGTTACCCCGGCAGTGAACTTTGCCGGCGCTGGGTGTACAGGCTTCACCAAACAGCAGGATGATATGGGTGTTGAGGAGGCACGAGAGATCCTGGCAAAGGCTGGGTGGATCGATGAAAGTGTTGATATAGAAAAAGAAGACGACATTGAGGCATTGGTCAGTAAAGGATATATAAAAGACAATACCCCACTAAAGTCGTTTATTGAGTCTTGTAGCGATGTCAGTTCGGCAGAATACTCAACCAATATGGCCGGCTGCGTCCTTGATGAATCTAGTACCAGGCAAAGTACTGGCAAGATCTCCAGTGGCGGCTATCGCCCTGTTGTCGAAGGTGAAAATGGCAAGACAAGCGCTGACACCGACTTTGGCTCCGTTGATACTGCTGACGGCAAAGCCCTTGCTGCCATCTCCGTCTTCTTGATGGATTATCAGATCCAAAATTCCATTAACGGCGAAGACGACGAAGAGCTTGTCGGCAGCAACCAGTCTAATAGCGCCTCAAACTCCCAAACCGGCGAAAATCTCGACCAAATTAAGATGTACTATCAGTCAGAAGAGCCATGGAAGAATAAAAAATACGGCATTGGTAATATTGGTGATTGTGGCTGCGCGCCAACCTCTATGGCTGCTATCGTCTCGACTGTCGGCAATACAACCGTTGATCCAGAAAAAATGGCTGAGTTTTTCTATCAAAACGATGGCCAGAGGGGTGGTGAGCATTGTGGTTCGAATTGGATATGGGAAAGTAAAGCTCAGCTATTTAAGGATAAGTTCGGTATTACGATCAAGAAAGTACAGCCAAGCGCCGAGAATGCCTCAAGAGGTCTGTCCGAAGGTGGCCTAGTTCTTATATCAGTTGGCGGGAAAACACCGTTTATCCAGGGTGGTCACATTATGTTTATTCGCGGAAAAACTGCTGACGGTAAGTTCCTCGTTGGTGACCCGAATAAGCGCTCCAACACCGAAAATAAAGCCGGCTTTGCGGCGAGCGAATTTCACTTTGGTGAAAAGGCAGACAAGGGTAAAAATGAAGAGAATGATGGCACAACAGGTATGTGGGTGATCACTGGACCGAAAAAAGTTGGAGGACGGTCATCGTGAGAGAGTTTCTTTTAGCACACAAAACAGCAATTATTGCTACGTTATCATTCATCATACTCTCCGCCTCAGTCGTTGTCGTCATTCTGCTGCTACCACCCGCCAACCCATCGACCCCACCGCAATCGCCTAGTAACAACCAATCAGAGGGTAAACAGTACGAGGGACCAACCGGCGGCAGTGGCCAGCCAACAGCGCAGCAGCTGATCCTCAGCGGGTGGGATACAAAGAATAGTGCCAACAAAACACTGGCCGCATTCATCAATGATGACACCCAAAATTCACTCGTTGTAGCAATTCTTCGCCACTACGTAAGTAAACATGCGACCTCTGACACCCTTGTGTCTGGAGCGATTACTAATGCAGTTTTTGACGAAAGGGTAATATCATTCACCGTGACTGTTAACAACACCACCGCGTATGTCGTGCAGTTCACTATCGCGGATAACGCCATCACCATTCGAACCGCAAGTGGGGAGCCAGTAGCGTTATGATAGATAACATGAGTTATTACTCCCAGCAGCCACGTGACGATAGGCGGTCGTTGACGATTATGGCTGGGCTATGTATTGCAGCGATCGCACTGATAATCGTCATTATTCTAGTTGTTATCCGCAACAACACTCCATTAAATCCAGGACCAACTAAAAATCTTACAATCCCAGAAAAAACATTGCGTGAATCGACTTCCGCTGCTTTTACCAACCTACAAGTTACGACAACACCGCGACAAACATTTCTCGAAAAAATTGACTTCGAAAATGAGTGGATTTTTCTGAAAGCAATTGCTGCCAATGTTGCAACTACCAATCCATCGCGCACATTATATGTCATATTAAAGAAAGATGATCACGGCAATTTACAGCTCATCGCATATTCAACCGGCAGGGAGGCGTGGCGGGAAGCTGGTGGTAACATACTACCGGATAACGCGAGAGAGCGAGCGAGGAAATTATGGAACGAAAATTAGCCTTGCAAAGAGTCGCTATTATTATATCAATTATTTCGCTGCTTTTTGGGAGCTCACCGGTATTTGCCGAACTAAATACCGATCAACTGCGCGCGACATTTGAAGACAATAGTATCCTTTTTAGTAATAATTCTGAAGATACAAACTGTTCACCAAATGCTGCACAGCGGGCGGGCGATGCCGCAGGAGAGTTGGTCGGTGAAGATAATCTAAAGAAAGCATTTAATTACTTTATATCCAAAGGTGCGCCAAAGTTTGTTGCAGCAGCAATCGTTGGTAATTTATATCAGGAGTCAAAAGGTAATCCAATTCTTCGTCAAAATAAAGGCTCCGAGCCAAATCCGCTCAAGGCCGGCGGTAAGTATCACCCATGGAACCCGAGTAAACCGGCTGGTATGGGCGACGCCTGGGGAATCGCCCAATGGGACCCGGGCGTAGCTGTTCTTTACTGGCAACAGCAGGCTGGCGTCCAGGGTGACGTTACTAGCCTCGAGGTGCAACTAGCTATCGTCTGGTGGCAGCTTCAGAACCTTGCACCGACCTCGCGTAAAAACGTTCTTGCCGAAATGACAGCCTCGGGCAACGTAAACGAGGCAACCTCTATTATGGTAAAGAAGTTCTTTGGTGCTGGTATCCCACGAACCGATATTCGCGCAGCTTATGCTAACAAGGCCATGAGCTGGGAGCCAGATCCTTCTATCGCAGCAGCAGCGGCTTCTGGTGCCGCTACTAACTGTAGTGATGGTAATGGGGGCGGAGGCGGTACTATTTCTGAAGGTGGTCTCAACGAAGAGCAGGCAAAGAAGTTCATGATGAATTATGGCGAAAATAAAAACAATGAGAGCCGCAAGGCTATGGGTGACTACTTATGGAATACTTGTAATGGCGGGGGGTCAAACTGTGTGTCGTTCTCTGTATTCTTCCTTGAGAAATTTACTTCAACTAAAAACCTCGGCACCACGGGTAATGGCGAACACGTCGTTAAACACTTAAGGAACGCTCGAAAGCTACCGACCGGCAAAACACCAAAGGTCGGCGCCGTGTTTAGTTGGTCTGGTGGACGCTATGGTCATACCGGAGTCGTCCTCGGCATTCAGGGCGACAACGTTATTGTCGGCCATGCAAGTTGTGGTAATTCAGGTAGGGGCCGTGGTGATGGCACACAAAGAGGTGGTGGATCTGGCTTTATTCTTACGGGCAAGGTTAACGATCCAAAAACTTGGCTCGGACATCTTCCGGACGAGTTTGCCTATCCAGAGGTTGATATGACGGCAGTAGCTAGTTATGTTGGAGCAAGCACAGGTGGAGGTGGTGGCAATGTTGCACTATAATAAAAAGCTAATTTTCATCACCTTAGGATTTATTGGTGTTGTTATTATCACTACGGTTGCCTATATACTACTGCTACGCAACCCTCTTGGTGGAGAAATGCATATCGAAAATCTCAGTACATATACAAATGGTAAACCGACCGACGCTAAAACCCTCGAAACAATCCGTCACGCATTATATACTGCCATCCGTAACAATTACGCTGGCAATTTGCCGGACAATTCCATTAAAGACATCCTTATTCGTGATGGGTCATTTAAGCAGACTCACGATCAAGCGAAAGACATCCACACCGTTAACTTCATTGTTGATATTAAAAGCTTACAGCAGTCGTATCTCGTTGAATATACGTGGTCACAAAAAACCAATCTTGACGAGGATGCTCAGTATCAATATGGCACAACCGTTTCGTGTCTACCAACCGATCAGCTAATATACGGTTATTTTGGCTGTAATGATGACTTTTCACGAATGCGCGGACTACGAAGCCCATACTTAGTCATAAACTGGGGTGGTGAAAAAGACCAGTATGACAACTCTTTGTCCGACCAGCTAACCGGCAATGACACTGACTACATTGAAAAGCTAATCATGAGTGATTATTCTTATGACCATAAACTATCACGCATCGCCACACAAACAAAAATTAAACATATTACACGTAATACATCGACAGGGAAAAATACGCTATCATTTACTGTTACTGTTGAGGATAAATTAGCCTACAATATCACTATTGATTACAATAATAATCGACGAATTGCCATTACTCAAGACGGTCGATCACTTAACTAACCTAGCGCTTCAACGGCATAACAATATGCATACAATCTGGCGTGGGGGTCTGCTCGCGGATGACGCATGGCGACAGTTTGCCGTTAAACGAGAAGGTGACAGTCTCGCCATCAGTGGCGCCAAGTGACTCGATCAGATAACGAGAATTGAGCGTAATCTCGCCGTCGCTCGACACCTCGGCACTAGCCTCAGAGGTATTCTCACCGAGCTCCGAAGCAATTGAATGGATTGATAGTAGCGCTTGCTCGTGACTAGCCTTGAGGGTAATGCCGCCACCCGATTCGCGCGCAAAGAGACTGGCAACCTTGGTGATGCGCAGGAAATCGGCTTTTCTAATTACCACCTCGGTCTCGGCGAGTTTAGGAATCAGTTGACGATAGTCGGGAAATTTGCCATCGATCAGCCGACTCACGATCTCTAGATGATCCGTCCGAAACCCGACCTGTGTTTCATCAAAAAACAAACTTACGTCACTTGTTTCGGTATCGAGACTCCGCAGCACCTCCTGGAGTGTCGATGCTGGCACGATGGCGGTAATTTCACCGTCAAATCTCATCAGCCGTTTCTCCGCCAACCGATAACCGTCCGTGGCCGCTAGATACAACTCACCATTATAGGTATGCCAGTACACACCAGTTAACACCGCCCGCGTGGCATCACTAGACGTCGCGATAATGGTTTGCGAAACTGCCTTTTTTAGCTCATCGGCACTCATATCCAGTCGCACCGCCGTCTGCTCATCCACTGTCGGTAGCTCCGGAAACTCATCCGCCACGACACCATTAATAACGGATGAAAACTTGTCTGCGGTCAGATGTAGATGCTCGTCCTTAACCTCCAACTCGACCGTACCACTTGGCAGGCTGGCGACAAACTCGCTCACTAGTCGGGCTGGGATAGTTATCGAGCCGGGCCTCTCGACCTTGGCGCCAACATACTGGGTAGAGGCGATCTCCAGATTCGTCGCCGCTACGACCAGCCGAGAGCCATCGGTTCGTAATAAAATGTTATTCAGTATCGCCAGTTCGTTACGACTAGCGGCGATGCGCCCGACATTAGCGAGGGCTCTGGCGAGGTTTTCTTGGGTGACGGTGAGCTTCATATTCTTATTATAATCCTTTTTCTTATTTTTATTCAGTAGTTAGTAATAATAGGTACTGTGGAAACTGGGTAAAGATCGTATTCGGACAGGGGTAGTAGTGGTATTGTGTCAGTGGAAAAGATAGTGGATTTGCTGGGTATGGTGTCGTGGACAAGACGCCGATTATCCACGTGATGCTGCTTAGCCCATTTGATGATAACCAGATTAGTGGATAGTCGTTCACAAGTTTGTCGCTGGTTACGCGCACGTTTTACCCAGGTTTTACACATAGAGCTTGTCCCGGATGTCGTTAATTTGTTCACGAACATTGACGCTAATGAGCATCTCCTTGCTAATTTTGTCAACCGAATGAATGGCGGTGGTGTGGTCTTTGCGGCCAAGCTCTTGGGCAATTTTTGGAAAGCTCATCTTGAGCTCGCTGCGCAGCAGGTACATGGCAATTTGGCGTGGCTGCATGATGTATTTATCGCGCTTTGGTGAACACACATCCTTGACCTCAACGCCAAAGTGGCGAGCAGTTTTGTCGATAATTTGCTTGGCGGTGATATGTTGCGGGCGAGAGCGCTTGATATTACCGAGCAGCCCCTCGGCGGTTTCGGCATCGGGCGTGATGTTCTGCATCTCGGCGTAGGCGAGGAGTTGATTGAGCGCCCCCTCAAGTTCGCGAATATTGGTCTTGAAATTGGTGGCGAGATATTCAACGACATCAGCGGATAATTCGACATTGCTCAGGCCGGCCTTGGCAGTAACGATAGCGCAGCGAGTTTCATAATCGGGCATCTGCACGTCAATCGTCATGCCCCACTCAAAGCGACTGCGCAGGCGGTCGGTCAGGGTAGGGATGCTTTTGGGCGGCTTGTCAGAGCTGATGATAATTTGCTTGTCGTTTTGGTGTAGGTCGTTAAAGGTGTGAAAGAACTCGTCCTGAGTTTTTTCCTTATTGGCGATAAACTGCATATCGTCAACGATCAGGACATCGACGTTACGATATTTATCGGAAAATCCTTTTTTCTTGAAGCGAATCGAGTCGAGAAATTCACTCACAAAGGTCTCGGTGGTGGTATATAGTACGCGGGCGGAGGGTTGGCGCTTAATAATCTCGTTACCAACGGCCTGCATTAAATGGGTCTTGCCAAGCCCCGAACCGCCATAGAGATAAAGCGGGTTATATTTGGTGCCAGGACTAGCGGCAATTGCTTGACAGGCGGCGTGCGCCAAGTCATTACTCGAGCCAACGATGAAGTTGTCAAAGGTATAGCGCGGGTTGAGGTTGGTTGCTGATTTTTTAGACTGCTTGATGATCGGTTGGGTGGCGGCCGCTGAATTTGGTTCATCACGGCTGAGGCGCTGCTTTCGAGCAGCTGTTTTTTTGGGTCGAAAATGAATCGTCGAGACCGCAAGGCCGCTTCGCTTCAAGCCGTCAGCGATGCGCTGATAGTAGCGTTTTTCCAGCTGTGTCAACACGAAGGGGTTGGGTGATAGGACGGCCACCTCATTAGCAGATATAATGTCAAGCTCGGTCGACTTAAACCAGGTCGAAAATGACGATGGCGGAATTGAAACCTCAATTTCACCCAGCACTCCCTGCCAAATAGCCTGACTATTCAC